>CAZGHI010000016.1:27427-41404 GCA_964525565.1 uncultured Hyphomicrobiales bacterium | reverse complement strand
GGTGGTAACAGCCTAACGGTTGATGGTCTTACGGGCAATTTAGGTGTGAACACTGCTGCACTTGCAGATTGGGAACTAACTGTAGAGCGTACTGATTATACGGGTGGATCGCCACGTGGCGCCATCAATGCTATTGCAACCAATTCAACCGGCAGCGCAAACGCTCCTCGCGGCATTCGCTCTACTGCAACCTCGAATGGAAGCTTTGCATACGGCATCGAGTCACGTGCCGTGTTTAATGGAACCCAGTCCGGCTTCGACGTTACCAAAGCGGTTTCCGGCTTGTATGCTTCGGCTGACAACGGCGGACAAGACATTATGGCCATTGGTACACAATCGTTTGCTAATACGGCAAATACCGATGGTATTAACCTTGGCGTAATGGGTACGGCACGGAATGGCGCTTCTAACATAGGCGTTGGTGGAGCTGCTGGTGCTTCGGATGCAGAAATTGCCACCCTTGCAACCACAATTCGCACAAGCAACGTTAGTGCGGGTGTAGTTGGATACACTACGCTAACCGGGGCAGCCGATTATGGCGTTGCCGCATATGCACCGGGCAGTTCGGGTAAGGCCCTTGTAGCTTCCGCTAACGGTACAGGTGGAACAGCCATTACCGCCGTTGCAACAAATGCAGGCGGCGGAACAGGTGTGAATGTAGATGCAACTACAGTGGGCGTGAATGTTACTAACGCTGTAACTTCGTTCCAAGGTACAGGCAACCTGACTATAGATGGAAATAGCACCCTTGGCAATGCATCGGGAGACGAAACGACCATTAATGGTTTTACGATTCTTGCCCCCGGAACAGCGGTCACAGGAATCACCTCCGCGGCTGCACCTGGCACATCGTTGGGACCAATTGACGCTACATATCTTACTCGGGAGGTTGCTACTGTTAGCACCGCGCCCGACAACTTTGTGAAATTACCAGACGGAACACAAGATGGCCAGTTGCTGTATTTAGTAGTCTCAAATTCAGATTTGGTCGATGATCTCATCATAAGGAACGAAGCTGACATCTTTGATTATACCACTGTTGGGTCCGACTCCACAGTTCTCATCCATGCGATCTGGCATAATGGACTTAACAGATGGCTTATTGTTTCTGTAACAGCGCAACCGTAAGCCCCCTACCAACCATGAAATTAAACACATTACATTTAGGAGTTCGTATGGTTAAAACACTTGGAGTTTTTTCTGCCATGTTGGTGTTCTTTGGCACAACATCGGTATTCGGACAATCGTTGCCGGGTGATGCTCTCTGTGCACGCGACATGATTAACGCCATGCGCAATTGTTCAACCTTTATTCCGCAGCCAACACCGACCTTCGAAAAGGTTGAAAAACCATCGGGTGTTGCCTCCAATAAGGTAACCAAGACCACCAAAGGCAGCAACACAACGCAGGGATATGACGAGCCGATAGAGATGAGTTGCCGTATGTCTGCTTTCCTTGATTTCGAGGATTGCATTTATAATCAACAAGTACCGGGTATGGTGGAAAAGAAAAAACCGACAACAGTAAAGGCAACCAATACAAAAGCAATAGCACCGTCAGCGCCCGACAACAAATAAATTATAATCAGGGGTGGTGCAATGCGGTACTTTTGTTTAGCGATAGCGTTGCTTGCTACGGCTGTGGTGGCGAATGCGCAGCGTGTAGTAACAACAGGCTTAATCCTTAGCAATGGCAAGAGTAGCATTGAAGTACAGAATCCGAACACCTCAGGCAACTTTATTTTACAGTTGCCTGAGGTTCCTTTGTTAGCGCCGGGAGAAACAACACTGCTTCAGTTGCGTGCGGTGGGCACACCAAACGGAGCGCTTCTTAGCTTTGATGTGCCGGGATCCACAGAAACTCTTACCATGAACGGAACAGGTACAGTTACACCACCGTTAAAGAGTGTGAATACCGATCCTGTGAGCGCAGGAACACCAAAAGTAGTACACACGTTTACGGAACTAGACCTGCCATTGATTGTTCCGGGTTCCTCGTTCATTGCCAAAGTAAACGTTGCAGGGATTGTAGCAGGCGCAGCAATTAGTGTGTCTCCGGCCGGAGAAATGCCCGGTAGTCTTCACCCTGCTTATGGATGGGCACCGATTGATTGCGTTGTGCTCATAAAGTTTACTAATAACGGAACGACCCCCATTGACCTCGAGCCTATGCAGTTTGCCGTTGGCGCAATAAACCCGTAAACCACTAAGGTCTCAGCGCCCAAATCACCAGCAAGTCAGGACGAGCCGGCCACAAGCGTAGGCCGGGATAGTGACCAATGCTGGCATAACTTACGGTACCTGCAAGCCAAATTACTGATAAGGTAACCCAGTTGAATACGACTGCGGTATGGCGTATGATTATGCAGTGAGAACGTAACGGCACACATTGCCTATTGTAGCGTAGGCGAAGGTTGAACCATGTTCATTTTGCTTGGCATTAATAAAAAACGCAACACCCTTTCATGTACCGTTGCCGGATAATAAAAAGGTGTTGCGCACCAATGTTCACGTGTTGAATAACAAGCTAAACGGAGGGCAGTGTTCTGCAAAGCGGCAGAACACCGAACAAGACCCCGTTACCTTGAGTAGTACTCAATTACCAGAGGTACTTCGCATACCAACGGTACTTCTTCGCGTGGAGGAAGGTAAAGGAATTTGGCAGAGAAATCGGCCTTGCTTACGTCCAGGTATGGTGGAGGTGCAGACGAGCGAATGGCATCCTGAAAGGCTTCCAGCTTACGACTCTTTTCCTTTACCTGTATAACATCGTTGGGTTGCACTGCATATGCAGGCATGTTTACGCGTACACCATTTACCGAAATGTGGCCGTGGCGCACATACTGCCGTGCAGCGTAGATGCTGCGGGCAAGGCCGGCGCGGAATACAAGAGCGTCAAGACGCTGCTCCAGGAGCTGCACCAACACGTCCACCTTATTGCCCTTAACGCGGGAGGCGCGTTTCATTGTATTGGTAAGCTGACGCTCGTGAATGTTGTACTGTAAACGTAAGCGCTGTTTTTCGAGCAACTGCTTTGCGTAGTCGCTCTGTTTTGGTCGCTTGCGCGCATTGCCGTGTTGCCCGGGTGTTCCCGGCTTACGGTCCATCGTTTTTCGCGCCTTCGGCGCAATGGCAAAACCCACCTTCCGGCTGAGTTTTGTT
Organism: uncultured Hyphomicrobiales bacterium; assembly: GCA_964525565.1. GTDB lineage: Bacteria > Bacteroidota > Ignavibacteria > Kapaibacteriales > Kapaibacteriaceae > OLB6. The sequence goes on along the minus strand of CAZGHI010000016.1, from coordinate 38,243 downwards.
TTGGGTCCGTTATACTTCATTGGTATCCCTAGCTCCCCACATGAATGGGGGCAAAATGTGAGTAAAAAAAGAACGAGCCACAAAGATAGGCATACACAATTAAACGACCAACGTAGGTTGGTGGCCGATGAAGGGGATGTTGCCGGTCGTTAAGGTATGCCATACTCGAACTCCATCGAACATCGTAGTAATGGCCTTAGGGTAATAGCACATACGTAGTTGTTATAACAACCTACGTTTCGTAAGTGTAAGCAGCTCTGCGGAGAAGAGTATTGTACAGTAGGTGGAAATACTAACTATAAAAAAATCGAATATTTCAGTAAGAATACTGATTGGGGGGGGGAGAAGTAGCAGTATGTTCGCGGCCAATATGTAATACAAGAACTAGGGGGGGGCTATGTACTGCGCATTGCATTCCCCGTATATAGGCATGTGCTTTGCAACGTTTGAAAACATTCGGGAGGGAAAGTGAAACACAGCTTCTTTATTGCTGCAGCAGCAGCATTCTTTGTCTTTGGCTATGCTGGTATGCAAGCCCAGTCGGTAATAACCAAGAATATATACCTTACCGATCCATCATCGGGATACCAGATTAAGATCAATGGTCCCGGTTCGCTAACCGGCAACATTAATCTCACTCTCCCATCCTCGGCGGGCACATTACTTACTACAACGAATGTGTGGGCGTTAGGTGGTAACGATCTCACATCAGCAGGGCCAACAGACAATAGAATTGGCAGCACAAGTGCGCATGATGTAGAGCTGATTGCAAACAGTACGGTACGTGCCACACTTCTGGAGGCAACAAATGCCATACAGACCGGAGCCGGTACGGAACTGCGTCTGTTAGAGCCATCGGGTTCAGAGTTTACCGCATTGGTAGCTCAGGATCAAGCAAACAATATTACCTATACGCTACCGGCCACGATTGGCGCCGCTGGTGAGGTGCTTGCCATTGCTGCTTCGCCTGTGCCAACGGCAACAAGTGCAACACTGGAATGGGTTTCGGTTGGTAGCAGCTCTAGTTCTTCAACAACAATAACAAAGTCTGCAACAGAAAACTTTTCATCCGGCACGTATAGTAACGTTACTGATCTATCCATGTCGGTTACAGCGGGGAAGATGTATGTAGTCTCCTTCGTTGTAGAAGCCGTGAAAACTTCAGGTAGCGGTAATCCAAACGTCCAGGTAGAATTTGTGGCTGCACCTGAAATTGTATTCCACTTTTCCACATCGAATGGTGAAACCGGTAATCAGTCGACCAACAATGTACAGATTATCTCCGGTGTAACGGGAACTGCAACGAAGGCCACGATAACCGGCATATTGTATTCTCCTGTGAACGGCACCATACAATTACAAGCGCGAAGATCCGGTGGTGGTGGTGGGTCGCCTGCTTACGATATCAATGCAACAAACAGTTACGTAACGTACACTGAATTGTAATTCAGCAGGAATCTGAGTTCGTCAGTGGTGCCAGGCGCTTCGCTTCCTGCGAACGTGCCCATACATCATCAAACACGAGCTCGGTGAGCGTTCCTTTTTTTGTAAGGATTCTCATCGTGGCGGACTGTTTTTAGTTTCTTCCGTTACATCGTCTTTGAAGTAAGCAAACGATAGGCGGGCATATCCTTCGTACAAGGGTTTTACCTTACCACTACTCAGGAGACGGAACGACTGCTCTTCCACCTCGGTTACAACACCTTGTGCAAGGTTTCGCACAAGTTTCACGTAGCTCACGCTTCTGGCGCCTGTGTACGGGAAGCGCCTGAGAACCATGCTTACGTAGGCCAATGCATTGCCGCCACGCACAACAACACTGTCAACCGTTAATCTGCGAACCAGCGTATCATAGAGCATGGCTTCCGGACGGTGCACAACGTTGTTGTAGCTAACACCTACACGCTGAAACTGTGCGCGTACCAGCAACGTGTCTTCCGTGGTAGTGCCCGTTTGTACAAGATCAGCAGGCACATTGTACGGTGTTGCAAATATCAGATGTACCGGGAATGGCAGACCCTCGCGTTCACCTGCCTCCGAATCCGTTACCTTATTCTCCGTGTACATATCGACAGTTACCGGTCCCGGTACCGGCGCAGACGCTACCGTATGGAGTAAACGTCCGAACCGGTCAGTGACCATTTCAAACGGATCCAGCTTTGGTAAGTACCGTATTCCCACCAAAGGGACGCTTCCGAGTTTGCGGACTTCTACAAGGTCAACGTTTAGCGTAGTCTCTTCGGACTGAAAAACTGCTTTAGTTCGAACGTTACCGCTGCGATCGGTATCCAGAACATACAGAGTTAACGTTGTGGGTATGCGAACGCCTGACTGTTTAGTTACCCAAACATCAGCACGAACAAGATACTGTAATACCGAGCCTGCCTGCACTTGTTCCGTATAGTGCTCAGGAACCTTTACAGAATCCAAAGCGCGACCGGCAACGGGCTCGTTTTCGTTTTGAGCAAAACCATGTGGTTGAACACAAAGCAAAAGCAGGAGAAAAACAACTGACGTTTTCATGACAACCTCCTAGAGATAACAGACTCACATGTCCGAAAATAGCGAAATTTTTCGTACGATGCAAGCGGTACAAAAAATTTCAGACATCTGAAATGAAATTTTTTCTGAATTGGTAGGCTTTTTACTCTGTTACCGGCACCACCCTGTACGGGAAGGACCTACGTTAGTACCCAAAAAACAATGTGCATCCGGTTCAGAATTCTCCGAATTTTGTAAATGCTTGGCGCAATTGACGTAGGTGGAACGGCCATTAAATATGGTGTAGTGTCAGTCTCCGCTACATCTGCAGAAGCTGCGATTGTGTGGCAGGAGTCAACCCCTACACTTGCCCACAATGGGGTTGATGCTGTTGTAACACGCATTTGTCGGATTGCCGAAACCATTCTTCATCGGACTCCTCAGGTAAAACGCCTGGGTATCGGTGTTCCCGGCATTGTGCACCCCACATCGCGCCGCGTGCAGAGTCCGCCCAACCTACCCGGGTGGACGTCGGTTGATCTTATCGGTGCTCTTCGCCAAAGCTCGCAGATTGGCACCTCGTTGCCGATCCAAGTTGAAAACGATGCCAACTGTGGTGCCATTGCGGAATTGCGTGCAGGGCATGGCAGGGGGCTTGAGCATTTTGTGTATGTAACCCTGGGTACCGGTGTTGGTGGTGGCCTCGTGCTCAACGGTGCTCTATACACAGGCCACATGGGCGAAGCCGGAGAGATAGGTCACATGAAACCGGTGTGGTACGAGCCGTTGGCAGACCATATGGCCATTTCCGTCCACGAGGCAACTAAGTTGGAAGACATTGTTGGTAGGGCAGGCATTATGCGGTTATATGGGGGGGGGCACGATGTGATGGAGATAAGCAGGCGTGCCGACGGTGGCGAGAGCAAGGCAAGGATTGTGCTCTCTACGGCGGGGCACATACTGGGGAGCACGCTGGCTTCGGCGGTAGCAGTGCTCGGCGTGCGAACAGTGATTATTGGTGGCGGATTGAGCAATTCATCGGTTCTTATGGATGCTGCAGAGCATGCACTGCGGCACATTCCGCTCCCCACAGTTGCAGAATCGCTTACCGTTCGGCAAGCATTTTTTCAGAACCATGCCGGCCTTATTGGTGCAGCGTTGTTATAGGTAGCTTTCGCCATGGTCTGTTGGCCGTGTATGCAGAACAAAGCTAACAGTCCATGCGTGCAGCATTGCAGCACACCTTCCGTTAGCATATCCGGTGCACTCACAATCCGGTAAATGCCTAAATTCGTTGTTTCCAAATTCATCCAATCTGAGTATGAACAACAGTCGTGCGCTTCACTATGCGTTTGCTGCGCTTGCCTTTACGGTGGCGATGGTTACGTATTCCCTTACTGTTCAGCCAACCGTGCCCTTCTGGGATTGCGGTGAATTTACTGCCGCCGCCGTGCAGCAGCAGGTGCCACACCCGCCGGGAGCCCCCTTATTTCTGATGATGGGCAAGGTATTTCATCTGATACCGTTCGGAGACGATGGCTGGCGTGTGAACATGCTCAGTGTTTTAGCCAGTGCACTTACCGTTTTGCTGTTGTACTTGATTACAGAAAAGGTAATCAGACACTTTTTCCTCGATGCCCTGGATAATGCAGCAAATATGTTGTTGGTGTACGGCGCATCGCTTATAGCAGCGTTGGCATATACATTTAGCGACACGTTCTGGTTTAATGCGGTTGAAAGCGAGGTGTACGCTGCATCTTCGCTCTTTGTGGCTTTGATTGTATGGATCATGATGATCTGGAGCGAGAAGGCCGACGAACCGGGGCATGAACGCTACCTGCTTCTCATTGCTTACCTCATTGGCCTCTCCGTAGGCGTTCACCTGCTCTCCGTGCTTACCATCTTCTCCATTGTACTTCTGATGTATGTACGGAAGTATCAGTACAGTGTAAAAGGTTTGCTGATTACAGGTGCCGTCGGCGTGGCTGCTTTATGTGATATACAACTTCATCATCATGAAGCTGCCGGCATTTTTTGCAGGTACGTTTCCGTTCTTTAAGTCCGATGCCCGCGAGTATCCCATTACCGACAACCCGGCAATGGTAGTACTTGGGCTGGTGCTGATTGCCGGCACAGCCTACCTTGCCTTTTGGTCCAAGAAGAGGAATATGGGTATTGTTTCGCTCAGTGCAACAAGCGTTCTGCTGATGTTGCTCGGTTACAGCACGTATGCACACATCATGATACGCGCCAACAGCAACCCGCCAATGAACGAGAATAAGCCCGACAATTTTGCCAAGCTGGTTTCCTACCTTGGTCGGGAACAGTACGGCGAAGCGCCCATGTGGCCACGCCGGTACCAGAGCGACCCTCGGTTCCGACGGGGTTACCTCGACGCAGGAAAGTGGAATGAAATTCAGAGCAAGATTGTTACGCGCAAAGATGGCAACCGGATGCGCGTTCCTGACTATTCAAAAACCAAGATCAACACGGCCGGCGAGTTAAAGTACATGCTGGATTACCAGTTCTACCACATGTACTGGAGGTACTTCTTCTGGAACTTTAGCGGAAGAGTGAGCGACCGCCAGGATGCGCCGGCCTACATTCCGCTGAAAACGTCGCAAGCCGACGTTGACTATTGGACGCATAAGATTGGTTATTCCGAACACTGGCCTATAAACTTCTGGGCCATTCCGCTCATTGTTGGTCTGTTTGGTCTGATTGTTCACTTCCAGCGCGATCCGCGCATGGCCTCTATTAATCTGGTCCTGTTCCTGATGACAGGCGTTCTGGCAGCCCTGCAGCAGAATCAGCAGAACCCACAACCACGTGAACGCGACTACTTCTATGTGGCCTCGTTCATGGTGTTTGCAATGTGGATAGGAATTGGCGCCTTTGCCATTATGGAACGTCTTCGCAAAAACGTTCCTGCCATGGGGGGGGCTTTCCTGGCGCTCATTGCTGCCGTACCCTTCAATATGGCCTGGCAAGGGTGGGTACCCCACTCTCGGGCCGGTAACTATATGGCCTTCGACTATGCCTACAACATTCTCCAAAGCGCCGATAAGGATGCCATTATTTTTACTAACGGCGATAACGATACCTTCCCCGTGTGGTATCTGCAAGATGTTGCCGGCGTCCGACAGGACGTGAGAATCGTAAACCTCTCGCTCGGCCAAACAACATGGTATGTGGAACAGCTTAAAAACCAAAGTCCGCATGGCGCTCTGAAGATCCCACTCTCGTTCTCGGACGAGTCGCTTACCGTGCCGGAAGACGATCCGCGTGCACTCAGCTACGAGATGGGCTACGAAGAAGTTGTGGAAGTGCCGGTGCGTCCGGAGATTATGGCTAAGTACACCACCGACCCAACGGTAATCAATTCCGGTGTGTTCCGGTGGACGTTCCGAGGCTCGCGCAAGCAGCAGGATGAACGCGGCCGTAACGTGTACTTCATAGGCGTACAGCACAAGCTCGTTCGCGATATCGTAAAACAAACCAAGTTCGAACGTCCGGTGTACTTCAGCACGTCGGTAGGTTCGCCGGAGTGGGCCGATGAGTTTGTTGGCCTGGGAGAGTTCGTTCGCCTGGAGGGGATGTGTTTGAGAGTGTGCCCGGTAAAACAAACATCAGTGATTGGAGAAGGAATAGACCGGCAGGCGATGGAAGCCTCCATTATGAACTCCCTGGACGACGACACGTTTTACAAAGAGCCGCATAAGGGGCTTAAGTTCAGAAACCTTGGTGGTGGACCTACATACTACGATGACGTGCATCGCAACTACGTGCTGAACTATCGTAATGTTTTTTACAAATATGCCACGTATCTGTTGTACGACGTGCAGGATACCACCCGTGCGGCCGATGTGTTGCGTACCATGAACAAGAAACTATCGCTGGACAGGTTCCCGATGGGCGTAGGGTTTGAATTGCAGATGGCAAAGTTTGCCGAGGTCTGCCATGATACTACCGAAGCGCGCTCCCTGGCAGCCCGTGCGCTGGAGAGCGCAAGGATTCTCATTCAGAAACCACATCTGAAGAAGGCAGAGCCACAAACCGATACCAATGCCTTACCGGAACGCTATGCTGCCGAGGCATGTATTATTCTCGGGCAGTGGAACGAAGCCTCAACGTATTACAAGCAGCTCTTTACGTTATCGCGGCAACCGGTGTTCAACTACTTAGCAGACGAGGTTGAGATTATCAAACTCGAACGTGCCGGCAACATCAAAGAAGCGTTGGCAGCAGCAGAAGCGCTGCAAAGCAAGTACCCGATGAACGACGATCGGGCCATGCAGCAGGCAGCGTCAGAGTTGATGCGTCGGATAGCAGACCTACGCGTTAAATCGGGCGAAGCCATGGCCCCCTTTCAGATAATGGCAAACTAACCGTGATAATACCAGCAACAACCATAAAGCCGGTCTGTGGGTTTTTCGCACAGATCGGCTTTTGTGTGTAAACCATGGATATTGGAACGCTAACGTTCTTGTTGATTGCCGCAACGTCTATCGTATCGGTAGTGTCGTTCTCGAATGCCCGTTTGTATTCCACGTTGCTCTTTAGTGTGGATGCTGTTTTGCGCAGCGGTCAGAGTTGGCGCCTCTTCACATCCGGTTTTGTTCATGCAGACTGGGCGCATCTTCTGTTTAACATGATTGCGCTGTGGTCGTTCGGATCGCTCATGGAACATGTAATGGGCCTCTGGAGGTTTGCCTTGTTGTACTGTTTGGGCATTGTTGTTGCTTCGTTTACAAGTTTAGTTGTTCACCGCAATCAGCCGGACTACAGAGCTGTAGGCGCAAGTGGGGGCGTTTGTGCCGTTATTGGTGGGGCAACTGCTTTATTCCCTGATCTTGGTATCTACGTTTTCTTCATTCCCATTGCTGTGCCTGCGTGGATTGTGGGTAGTGCATTCGTTGTGTACACCATTGTGGGTGCTGGTCGGCAAGCCGATAACATCGGACACATTGCTCATCTCGGTGGCACATTGTATGGCATTGGCTTTGTGATAGCATTTTACCCGATGGTAATGGCAGATCAGTGGCAGTATGTTGCTGCCATCCTTGTTGCAGGTATCGGAGCGTGGCTCTTTATGCGGAGTAGAAGTGGCCTCTGAGCCGTGGAAACGGAACCTCCGAGCAATCTGGACGTCGCAGTTCATTGCCATGATTGGCATGAGTGGTGTAGTACCATTCTTACCACTATACGTCCGTGAACTAGGCGTGCCGGAAGCCGATGCTCCATCGTGGTCGGGTATTATTGCCGCTGCACCATTTGTGATGGCTGCCCTGTTAACGCCGCTGTGGGGTGTGCTTGGCGACAAGTATGGGCAGAAGAGCATGGTATTGCGCGCCGTTCTGGGGTTGGGTATTACCGTCACGCTCATGGGTTTTGCTCCCAATGTTGAAGTGTTGTTGCTGCTGCGTTTGCTGCAAGGTGCTGCAAGTGGTTTTGTTGCATCGAACAATGCATTTGTTAGTGCACAAACACCTACGGAGCATGCAGGATATGCCATGGCATCACTTCAGACATCGTTAAGTGCGGGGAACATTGTGGGTCCGCTTGTTGGCGGCACGCTTGGCGACGTTTTCGGTTTTCGGTGAGCATTCATACTGGTTGGTATTCTGTGTGTTATCAGCTTTGTTGTTGTGCTTACCCGAGTACATGAAGACACCAGAAAACTGGCAAAACGTGGTGGTCGCGTTCGAAAGAACATCGTACTTGTACTGAGAGATCCTGGCTTGCGAACGCTGTTGCTTATGTTATTTGTTGGGCAAGCCGCTGTTGTGCTTACCGCGCCGATTTTTCCATTTTACCTTGAACAGTTAGGAGCTCCGCAGGAAATGCTGGCATCGTTGGCAGGCGCTGCCGTGAGCATTGTAGGCATTTGCACAGTAATCGTGGCACCGTGGTGGGGGAAGCGGAGCGATAGAATCGGCTATCGGAAAACCATGAAATCCGTAACGGCAATTATTGCCATCGGGATGGCGCTTCAAGCCTTTGTTTGGTGGTATGGGTGGATTTATCCGTTACGGGTGATTATCGGCCTTGCAGTTGGCGCACTTCTGCCGGTAACCTATGCAGAACTAACACGCAGGGCTCCGGTTGGGAGAAAGGGTGGCATTATGGGGCTTGCCAGTAGTTCAACATTGTTAGGTAACTTCACCGGTCCCATATTGTGTTCAGCAATTGTATCGCACGTTCCGGTACGATATGCCTTTGTCGCGGCTGCAGCGCTCATGTTTGCCGTGTACCTGCTGGCACGGAGTGTTCCGCAACCGGCAGCATCTGATACCGGTAGCATATAACAAGTGCAATTGCCATGTTCCGAAGTTTGGCAGGCAGGTGTAACCGTAGCCAAACGCCGGACGTTTGTTGTCGTTGGATCTAGATAGGGGAATTGCAATGAGAAAAACCACGCTTAGTGTACTGATGGTGGTTGTGATAACGCTCCAAGCAGCCGGACAGGAACCGGAATGGCTGATGCGTATCCCTAAATATTTTCGCCTGAAGGGTGGGTCGTCGCAGTTTGTTGTTGACCACAAACGCAACGGCATTTTGTTCGACGGTGGCTCGTATGACACCTACTTCACCACCGATCTCGGGAAGACGTGGAAAACCATCTTCGAGGATAGGATGTTCTTTGCCGACATTTCAACACACTGGCAGATTGACGACGAAGGGCGTTGGTTGTTTACCGGCAATGTGTACAAGAAGATTCCGGTTAACATTATAACTGAGGATGCAGGCGACTCATTCAAGTGGTTGTTTGAAGATGCATTTCTGGAAAGTATGGGACACAGATGGGAAGTGCCGATTCGGATGTACAGACCGAATGTACTGTTTGCAGACGTGCATCTTTATGGTATTGAGGGAGTTGGTTATTTAAGCTCCTGCGACGGAGGGCGAAACTGGTCAACGTTTGTTGACTCGATTCGATATCAGTCCCAGGGTACGCTGAATGAAGTAGAACCGAACCGAATTCAAATAGATGGTCCGAAATTGCAATCGAGAGAATATGACCCATGTACGGGATCAATGGAGTTGGTAGGTCACAGATCTACCAGTCGCTACTACAGAATGGGTGATGGAACCATTGTACAAACAGAAGTACGAGGTCAGCCTAATCCAAAAATTTATTACTTCCATCCACAATCAACCGACACTACTACGATTTCTGAGGTGTTCGAACCAACATCGAAGAAAACATTGCCGGTACAGGTGCATGAGTCGGTGAGAGTGAACGACACGCTGGCATTGTTCTTCTGTAGATACGGTATCATTATTCAGTACACCACACATGGGGGATTCACCATAGTTGATATACCGCCATATACCGGCGAGTACACGGCTGTCTCGGATGCAGGCATGTACAAGAACTTAATATTACTTGCCACTCAAGTTCCTGAAGGTGACGAAGCCGGCTCCGTCCGCTATACAGTGATCAACGTTTCAACAGGTTCGGTTCATACATACAGGCGTGTTGGACCGATTTGTCTTTTGCCGGTGAATTACAGTACATACATGGTGTTTTCTGCTCAGCGACTGATTCCGATTTCGGATTCATTGTGGTGGGCTTCGCCAACGCACGGTGAGCTCTTGTGGACGAGTAATGCCGGCGCTACCTGGCAACTGTTTAATGATATACCGCGAAATCCGCAGTGGGGTGATGCCTGGATCGGAGTAAAGCGATTGTTCGTAACGGGCAGCGAACAAATGGCTGCTCTTACCGAGTTCGACAAACTATTGTATGGGTATGGTGGCCGGGAAAATTGGCACGTTGCCGTTCCACGGTTGTTTACCCATAAGATTACGCTGCCAAGCAACTATCGACAAATGTTTACGAGGTCGCGTATCACGTTTGGCGAAGACAGTCAGGGTGCTTATCGCTTTCGATTTGGTCCGTCTTCCATTCTGTTTCAATCTCCAACCACCATTTGGACGAGTGGCGATGCGTTGTGCGCTTTTTCATTGAATGGGGAATTCATCGATACGATTTTGCATCGGCCCGTTCGCTTTATCAAGCGTGTTGATACCGTAATTGTTGTTGGAATGCACGAGGTGTTCTATACGTTTAACGAAGGGAAGGAGTGGCACCCTGTGGGAGATCTATGGCCAAGTGCAATGATCAATGGCGAAAAGGTACCGGCAACGATAGGTGATATTACTCGTGCTGCGAATGGCAATCTGGTAGCAGGCTTGCGGGGTACGTACATTATTGATACCAATGGCGTAGAGCGTGACAGTCTGATTGGTGGCATTACAATTTCAACGAACAATGGTAGAAGCTGGCTACGAACGTCATCCGGGATTGATCCCAATGCCTATGTTACAT
>CAZGHI010000016.1:0-27352 GCA_964525565.1 uncultured Hyphomicrobiales bacterium | reverse complement strand
TTTGTGGAAAGGGGCATTAGACCAGACCCAAGCCTGTTTGCCAACTATGCACGACTGTCGAATACATACATTTATCGTTCTACCGATCACGGACGTACCTGGACGTTTGTACGCAACCTTATGGAACGCCCGCTGTTACCGGAAACCGAAATTCGTTTTGTGTCAATGCCCGACGGAAGGGTCATGGCAGTACATCCTATGTATGGGATAGAGGTAAGCAACGATAATGGCGTCACCTGGGTTACTGCAGACCCCTTAAACATTGGCTTCCCGGTGATCAACGATATCGTTTTCACCGATGACGGCTATGCTCACATAGCCACCAACGAAGGCTATGTGCGCCTGCGGATAGAAAACATTGTGAAGGTATCCGAACAACCACCGGTGGCCGGTACATTGCGTGTCCACAAAACACATCAGGAAACGCTCATGATTCATGCAGAACAACCGCCAACGCAGGTACGTGTGTTTACGCTTGACGGATCAGAGATCACCAATGTTGTGAATCCCGATGGAGTACGAGAGGTTGCGCTTTCGTTGGCAAGAGGTGTGTACATTATCGTCGCAACAACAGGGTCTGCCATGCAGTCGGCACTGATACAGTGGTAGCAACATCGCAACCCCCACATGGTAGAACAGCCGGTTCGATCGTACACGTTGTTCGTTGTTATTCGTTGATACGATAATTTCGCATAAGGTTCTACCACTATACGAATGAACATGAAGATCGGCGTACTGGGAACGGGGTCGGTGGGTGATGCCATGGCCACTCGATTGGTAGAATTAGGTCACGACGTGATGATGGGATCACGCTCGGCAACCAATGAGAAAGCAAAGGCATGGGCAACGAAGGTCTATGGCGAAGGGCGGATTGGAACCTTTGCCGATTGTGCCAGCCATGCCGAGGTGTTGTTTAATTGCACCACGGGCGAGGTAAGTCTGGATGTTCTGTACTCATGCAATCAGACCGATTTGCACAACAAGGTTCTTATTGATGTCAGCAATCCGCTCGACTTTTCGCAAGGGTTTCCTCCGTCGTTGACGGTATGCAATACAACGTCGTTAGGAGAGCAGATTCAAACTACATTTCCAATGCTCAGAGTAGTAAAGGCGTTTAATACACTTACGGCTGCACTCATGGTACATCCACAGTTGCTGTCGCAACCTCACGACTTGTTTATCTGTGGCAACGACGCCGATGCAAAAACAATTTGTCGCGAAATCGCGCAATCGTTTGGATGGGCGGACAGCAACATTATTGATCTTGGCAACATATTGCAGGCACGGGGGACGGAAATGTTCTTGCCTCTGTGGATTCGGTTGTACGGAGCCTTTCAGACACCGATGTTTAATATTCACGTTGTTCGGTAATCCACCGGCGTACGGTTGTGTTGTGATTGTTGCCTGTTACTGAATTTGTGGCTCGAAAGCAAGGGCATCAACCATTTCATGCAAACAAGGAGGAGCAGATCCGGAAAGCTTCTTCCACGTTATCTTTTCTTTTGTTGAACCAATCGTGGATGTAGTGAATTTTACTTTTCCTGTCTGATAGTTTGCGCTCACAGACTCCATAGTTCCTGACGCACGGTCTGTATCTGTAATCTCTGCACCAATAAGGCGGCAACACGTACCATAAAGACGGAATTTTAGTGTTGACGTTCGAATGTTCCACGTTCCCATCGTAGCAAAGGCTGTTGTGGTTATGGAGATAACGCCTTTGGAGATGGAGAGATTGTTCTCCTTTTCATTATATGCCGGCAAAAAGTTCGACTCCAGAACCGGTATGAACTGATCGTTTGCAACTATTCGATCGTATCCGTTATCTACGCTATCCCAAATACCAACAACAAGCATGAAGGGGTTTTTGTTGTACGGTTCGCTACGCGTTAGGGTTGTGTCAGCAACCTTTTTTTGCGGATCGTTATCACGCAGTACAATAGCGATGTCGGCAAAGCCATCGCCGTTGATGTCCCCGGCAGCAGTGTCTAGCACCGTGTATCCGCTAATTGCAAATCCTGAAGCTTCTTTTGCTTTGTGAGGAACAAAGCGAATCGCCTGCTGATACATCTGTGCATCACATGGAATCTGCGCAAGTAGGGCAAAAAGTAGGATGGCACCGTACATGAAACAACCATTACGAGTGTAACACCGTGAAAGTACTGGTATGTGTTTGAAGGGCTGAAACCGAAACATTATAACTCACGTTTTCACGAACATACTCAATGTACTACACTTCGCTACACTACATTATGCCGACTTTTGAAGCATGGGCTCTTCGCCAATGTGTGGAGCGGGTATATGCGCAGCAAGGGTATTGCGAACCCAGGCAAGCAGAGGATTGCTGCGTTGGGCCATCCATCCTAATCGTCGCGAGTCAATAATTATTCGCCGTGTTCTTGGCACCCTTCGGTGTTCGAAGTGAAGCAGCGATTCGTGCAATGCCGAAGCAGAAATGCATAAACCAAGTGTTGCCGCATCTTCAATGGCTTGTCCGGCACCTTGACCAAGATTGGGTGTGGTTGCATGTGCAGCGTCACCAACCAGAACAGTATTCCCGTACACAAACCGATCGAGAGGTGCTATATCTGAGATATCAGACCAGATCAGTGTTTCGTTAGACGAAGCACTGATGATTTCGGCAACAGGAGCATGGTAATCGGCAAAGCGATGTGCAAGATCGGTGGTTGTTGTCTGTCTGGCCCATTCTGCCTGCTGTGCGGCATTAACACATGCATACCAGTACACATTCCCCCCCCCTAGAGGAACGATGCCGACTCTGCCCTTACGTCCCCAGTACTCGGTTGACTCAGTAATAGCAAGGTCTGCAACCTTCACCACGTTACGCCAACAGGTGTATCCTGCATATCGAGGAGTACTTTGTGGTACGAGCTGGCGTCGCAAGGAAGAATGGATACCGTCGGCCACAACCACAAGGTCGGCGCTCACGTGAGTGCCGTTTGCATACGTAACGGTTTGGACGGCGCCGTCTGTATTAACGCTAACAGCTTGCATTCCGGGGACAATTTGTGTTGCGCCAAGAGCCATCCGAAGAGCGGAATGTAATTCCGATCGTGATAGTGCAACCGTAGGGTAATGGTTGCGTGAGCTGTCGATTTCTGTAATCACGGTGCCGGATCCGGTTCGGATGCTCATGCGTGTGAGTACATGTCCGCGGGAAGCAATCTCATGTGCAATACCTAACGCATCAAGCGCACGGAGGGCGTTTGCAGCGAGTACGATGCCGGCGCCATTGGTGCGCACTGATGGCGAAGCCTCGGTGATGGTACATTTCCACCCTTTTCGTTCCAGGGCAATTGCTGAAGTAAGACCGGCAATACCGGCGCCAATAATTAAAGCAGTGTTATTCATGACTCTCAACGTGCAGTTATCAAAGAGCGCCAGATACGCTGCAGTTTGAGATGAGTTCCACATCATCAAAAAAAATTATTTAACGAAGCACAGATAGCCAAACAACAACGTCACCACTTCGCCTTAAATGCTAACAGGAGCATTGTGGTCCACAAGGTGCCTCGGATGTTGGTCGTTGTCCATACACTGTAATGCTAAACAACCCAATTCCTTTGCGCTGGTATTCGCTGATTTCGGATTCAGATAGGAACTTCTGTACAATGTCCGTCGGAAGCGTTATGACTTTTTGTTGTTGGATGGTAAGATCAACAAAGCCGGCATCAGAAAGCAGTCTCATATACTCGTCGCGTTGGATAGCGCCGGAAACACAGCCGGCCCACATTTCTGCACTTTCTCGAATAGCAGGTGGCAATTCTCCTACGAGCACAACATCGCTTATGGAAAAATGTCCGCCTGGTTTTAGGATACGGTACATTTCACGGAATGCAGCCACTTTATTCGGGACCAGGTTCAGAACGCAGTTGCTAACCACAACCTTGGCAATCTGCGAGGCCATCGGAATGTCTTCGATATCGCCAAGGCGGAATTCTACATTGGTGAAACCTAATATTTCGGCATTGTTGCGAGCCTTTTCAATCATTGTTGGGGTCATATCAATGCCAATCACGCGTCCGGATGCACCTGTTATGGCGCGTGCAATAAAGGCATCGTTTCCGGCACCACTTCCAAGATCTACCACAACGTCGCCGCTTTGTATTTGTGCAAACTCTACCGGGAGTCCACATCCAAGGCCGAGGTCTGCTTCCGGTACATATCCTTCCGTACCGGAGTAGTCAGCCGCAAACACGGCATAGTCAACAGTGCTACAGCCGCCAACGCCGCAACACGATGTGGCATTTTCGTCGCGGGTCTGCAGCGCAATACCCGAATACGTTTCTTTTATCTGTTGTTTAATGGTTTCGGATGGCGAACTCATAGACATTCCAGTTGTGATAATAGTTGTTGAGCTTTTTTCCATTCGGTATGGTTTATACAGTAGCACACGCGCTGACCTACAACGGTTCCTTGAATAAGACCAGCTTGTTTTAGTTCCTTTAGATGTTGGGAAACAGTTGCCTGTGCAAGTGGCAAATGGCTTACAATGTCGCCGCAAAAACACTCGTTTGTTCCTGCAAGGAATCGCAAGATTGCAACACGGGCGGGGTGTGCAAGTGCTTTGCAGATTGTAGCAAGCTGTACATCGGAAGGGGGGAACTCTTGATACCGTGTTCGCATAAGGGAGTAGAAATTGGTGACTACCCATCGTTAATCGCAATTATACGATGATAAACACATAAATCAATGCTGAACAAAAGGTAGAGCTACGTTAAAAGCGCAGCGAGTGGACACCAGTCTAGTTCTTGCAACGTAGCTCTGTTCCCAACTGAAGTTTCTTTAACAAGCGAACAGCGCTTTCAACAGCAGTTACGAGATTGCCGAGTTCAGCGTCGGAGAGCACAACCTGAAATGGCATGCCCTGAAATCCAAATGCCCAGGGTCGCGTTCGTACACTGCGAAGACTGGTTAATGGTTCGCGGGCAGACAGGCATACGAGGCACTCATAGAATCGCTCGAGTCCATCAGAAGAAAATCGTAGGCTTACCGTGCCAACGTCCACATGGTTATCACCACACTCGCCGCAACGGTAAATGATTACAGCGCCACTTTCTGCAATTACCCACGGACGGGAACGATTACTGCGTAGAGAAGAATTCACAATTCAATTTAAACAAACTTGGACTAAATCCAAATAAGACATGTTGACCTGTTAATACATGCGTTTCCCGAAAAGAAAAAGGGGCTGAGTATTAACCCAAGCCCCTTACCTAACAAATCAGTGTATGCGTTTCCCGAAAAGAAAAAGGGGCTGAGTATTAACCTAAGCCCCTTTCCTGATTCGACTGGTTGCGCTAGCGATTAACGATAAACGTTGTTCCCAGTGTGCTTACAGAGCCATTTAACTGTACTCTGTACGTTCCGCTTGGCAGCGAATTAATATCAAGGGGTAACGACTGTATGCTTTCGCTGGCTGGAACAATGGTGCTGAACAACCTGGCACCATCGAGTGAAAAGATGGTAAGGGTTGTTGTGCGTTGTGTTGGCGGAAGCAAAATCACTGAGCCGGAGACTGCGGGATTAGGCCGCACCTGGATGGTAGCATTTGCAGCCCATGCTGTTTCTTGCACACTTGTGCCAAGTACTATTACGGTTGCCTCGTTTGTTGTTGCCGTACCACAGTCGGACGTTACAACACACACGTACACGCCTGCATCGTTACCGCTCAGGTTGGAAAGTTGTAGCTCGCTGTTGGTAGCTCCGGAGATATCGGAACCATCTTTCTTCCACTGATACTTGAGATTCGGACCACGAGCAACGACCTTAAGAGTAACTGTTGCTCCGGGTTGTGAGCTTGCTGATGCGGGATGCTGATCTATGAGTGGCTTATCGGTTATATCAACGCGGGCAACGCTGGAGGTTACCGAACCGCATCCATTAGTAATCACAACATCGTAGTCACCGGAGTGACCGGCGTCAGCAGTTGCAATCGAATACGATGCAGATGTTGCACCGGCTATGTCTTGTCCGTTCTTGCGCCATTGAATGGATAGATTGGTGCCGTTTACCTCAGCGGAAATGGTCACTGACGAACCAACACAGCTAACAACCGGAGCCGGTTGTTCTGTTACAGACGGAGGGATGACAACACTCAGAATTCCGGGAGTTTCCGCGTGATGGCCGCGATTGGTGCGCACCCTGAACTTACACTGCGAGGAGAGACTGATATCAGCAGGTATCGTGTAGGTAAATACTCGTGCTTTAATATCGGCACCAACCTGTGTCCATGTAGCTCCATTATCTGTACTAAAGTCAACAAACATTGGAACGTTCAGGTCCAGCTCTTCTGTAATCCATCGGATAACAGCATTGCTACCGGCACATAGCGACTCACCCGGATTAGGGCTTTGATAGTTGAGTGTTCCGAAGGCCCACTTAGTTAAGTAAATATCATTCGAGGCTTCGCCTGCCTGTGGTTGCGCCAATGGCTGGAAATCACCGCCAATTGTTGCATCTCCGTAAATATCGGTAACAATACAGGTTGGTGTTAGCAAGCCCTGAGCGCCAAGCATTGTGGAGTATGAAATGCTTGAAAGCGAAGACACGGTCAGGAAGGCATTCACAGCAGAACCGGAGGTACCTATAGTTCCGGAGCCAACAACAGGGAATGCCGATGATTCTGTTATACCGGTTACGGCAGCAACGCCCGGACCTTGCCGCACGATACCGTAAATCATGTCGTTACGTGACCCGCCTATGTACGAGGCACCGCTGATTCGGAATCCGTCGGCACTAAGCTGTGCAATGAAGCCATCGGTTTGACCCTGATATGGTGCTGCTAAACCTACCGGAAGGTTGGTTGATGTTGTGTTCCCACCAAAGAAAATTGCATCTTCTGCATCGATGAAAACACCGGTTACCTCATCGGCTCCGTCACCACCAAAGTACGTGGAGAATACGGGTTGGCCACTTGCATTGAACTTTGATATCACAATATCGGTTGCACCACCCGAGTTAAGGGGAGAATACGGGTCACGGCCGCTCTCGCGATACTTAGGTTCTCCTGTGTAATCGTCGTAACCATCCGGAATCAAGACTTTGCGTGGGTAGATGTAATAGTCGGCCGACGTACTTGTGCCACATGCAATGATGTTGTTATTACGATCGAGGGCTACCCGATGAAAACCATCTGCGCCGGTACCACCAACAAATGTGAAAAACTCAGCATATAAATAGCTGGGGTTCAGCATGTAGATAAATCCATCGGTCAGGCCGCGTAGGGTATCGTCGAAGTTTACTGCAGCCCGGATACCGGTTGGGGAGTTTGTTTGTCCAACAACAACGATATTATCATTTGTGGTAACTGCTATGGCGTTGCCCACATCGTCCATATTGCCGGGAAGAAACATTCCCATGATATGCTGCTTGAGGTCGGCCGAGAGAACAGTAATAAACGCATCTTTACCCCCCCCGAACGTTTGGTTTATGCTTGTTCCCTTTTTGGGATAGTCGGGTGAAGTGGTTTCGCCTGTCAGACAAACCTGTTCCTTACTGTCCAAAGCAACATCCAAAATCTTGTCGTCTTTCGAGCCTGTGATAAACGTAATATGGGTAACCGTTTCCAGATCCGAGCTAACCAGTGCTACCCAACTGTCGATACCTGCAATTGTTGGCACCGATGTTCCTTCCGGCAGATCATCGAACGATGTTGACTTTGTCCAGCCTGCAATCACATAACTTCCATCGGCTTTCCGCTTCATTCCGGAGATGTGATCCTGAGCATTGCCGCCAAAACTTAGAATGTTAACAACGGGATCTATGATCAATGGTTGACTGTTCACACGATCCTTAACGTTAAACCCAAACCGATCTCCTGCGGCTTTCCACTGCGTTTTCAATTGCTCTGTTGAACCTTTGTGGAACGAAGCAATGTTGGTCATTGTTACTGAACCCGTTGGCAGCAGTGTAGATATTCCATGCCGATTTGTGGTAAGCGCTTCGGCCCCACTTACCTGAAATAGGTTTTGCGGGATGCCAACATTTGCCTCTGCAATAACATTGTACCGGACGGCATCACCCTCCCAGACATACTCCAGGTGGATACCCGGGAGCACATGCCGAACAATTACCTCGGAAAAGGTTTCCATCGAGGAATTGCGGTGCATCGGACCAACCACTGTAACGGTTGGCGTTGATGGATTCCGTTGCTCTTGTACTGAATATGAACCACGCGATCCAATCACATCGTAAGAAACCAATGTTCGGTATGTCTCATTCGCCCCGTTAGATGTGCGCGCGTCTATTTTCATGCCGGTAGTGGTGATGAATACCATGCCGTTTGTTGATGGTGCCACGTACAGTACGTTGGACGGCCACCTGCCATCATTTTTAATGAACACCTTCGCTTTCGGCATTGCCAGTGCCGATTGAACACAAAGCACAATAACTGCGACAGTCAGTTGCAGCAACCTCATGTACGAACTCCTAAAATTCCCCAAAAAATTGTTCCAAAGCCCTTCAAAGTCACGTGGGTAAACACATTTTTGTACGTGTTATCCTGTCAAAACGACAATAATCTTTAAAGTTCCAACACCAATAAACATCCTGACCGGCGTGTCGGTTACATCTCAAAAAAAAAATAATCCGCAGCCTAATATTCATGGCAAAATGACACAAACCCATGCAAGATGCATTGTTTCCAATGAAGATGCATGGGTTGGTGTTGGTAAATAGCTGTTTACGGAGACTCAGTAACCTATTCCACGCCACTACGGCACTACAACGAACCGGGAACTCGTGATGGTGGCATTTGCATTCGAGACAATCGTATAAAGTCCGGGAGATAGAATGCCTGCCGGCAGTATAAGCTGCTGATCGTAGTTGGCAGGAACACTCCAGGAATAGACTTCCTGTCCACTCAAGCCGAATATTGAAATCCGTTGCGCAGCATTCGATACGGGTGCTGTGACCACTGCAATTCCGTTAGTGGGGTTGGGATAAACGCGAAGCATGGCATCACTGAGTTCCGAAACCTCTACGTTGCTAATGCCGGTAATGGAAAGCGTAGCTGGCACTGTTGTTACCGTACCACAATCGGAGGTGATGGCGCAGGCATATTCACCGGCATCAGATGCGGTAGCAGATTGTATGGTAAACGTTGCCTGATCTGCATCGGCAACGGCCACACCATTGTGTTGCCACTGATACTTTAGCCTTTGCCCCAATGCTGCTACAGAAAATGTGACCGTCTGCCCAAGCTCAACAGCAGCGCTTTTGGGTTGTTCTGTAATGTGAGGTTGTGATGAAACAACCACGTGAGCAGCTTCTGATGTTACTGTACCACAGGTGTTAGCAATAACTACATCGTACAGTCCATTATCTGATTCAGTTGCCGCAGCAATGCTTAGATCGGCAGACGTTGCACCGGCAATGTTCTGTCCGTTCTTTCTCCATTGATATGTTGCTCCCTTTCCTGCGGCAGCTACCGATAAAACTCCGCTTTCGTTAGGGCACAACCCAATGGAAACAGGGCTTTCTGAAATTACCGGCTCTGCAGCTATGGTGAGTGCTACTGGACTTTGGGCGGTGTGACCGCGTAATCCGCGTATCTCAAAACGGCATGTGGCATCAGTTGATAGGGATGTTGGCAGGTTGAACGTATAGGTGCGCGACTTGATGTTCGAACCTACTTCCGTCCAAGTATCGCCATCGTCCTCGCTCAACCACACTGACACCGGCTCTTGAATATCAATTCCTTCAGCCGTCCACCGAACAGTAACACTCTTTCCAGCGCACAGTGCATCCGCGGGTAAGGGACCTGCATAGTTCAGCACACCGAATGCCCATTTTGCTATGAACATATCAACGGTGGCATCGTCAGTAATCGGCTGCTGTGGTAGCTGGGTGGTGCCTGCCATTACAACATCTTTATGAGCATCCAGAACAGCACACATCGGTTGCTCAATACCTCGAATGTTAAGTCCGGATGAAAACGTGATTGTATTTACGTTTACGAGGGCAAGAAATCCGCTGGATGGATCTGCAATAAGTGGTTTTGCTCCAATCCCTTTTACAGGGAAATCTGTGGATTGCGAAACGCCAACAATAGCGCCGGTGCGATCGGTATGCTGAACCACTGCAGCAACCTGGTCAGACTCTGCGCCACCAAGGTAGATTGCGCCACTTAATCGCAATCCATCGGACGAAATTGCTGCGAGATACGCATCACCCCCACCTGCATAGTTGGTTCCCGAGCTTTCAACAGGCAGATTCGGTGAAGTTGTATTCCCAACAATAACAGCGTTTCCCTCGCTGTCGGCAAAGAGGTCAACCCCTTCGTCAGCACCTGAACCACCAAAGTATGTGCTGTATTCGAGGTCGCCGGCCGACGTTACTTTGGCAACGATTGCGTCAGTCTCGCCTCCATTAAAAATGTGGTTGTATGGATTTTTACCGGTTTCTTCATAGCCCCCTTCATCTCCGCCCTCTTCCTTACCTCCACGACCCCCTCCACCTGTAGGTATTCGCGTTTTTTTCGGAAAGGTATAGTAGTCTGATGAATAGGTTGTACCACATATGAGAGCAGCATTCTGCTTGTCGAGTACTACCTTATTAAAGACATCATTCTTTGAGCCACCTATGTGAGTAAAGAAATCTGCATACAGCAAACTTGAGTTCAGTATATAAACGAATCCATCTGTTCCTCCACGCAGGGTGTCGTCGGCAACTTTAACGGCAGTTATCCCCGTACTTGAGGATGTAGAACCCACAACAACGATGTTACCGGTTGACGTAACGGCAACGCCTCTGGCAACATCGTCGCCGTTACCAGGCAATAAAATTCCCAACGTTTGCTGCGAAAGATCCGGGCTTAGGCAGATGAGAAATCCGTCAGTACCACCACCAAACTTTTGTCCAACGGTTGAGCCTTTCACAGGAAAGTCTGGCGAGTCCGTGGAACCAACCACATAAATCTCACCTTTACTGCCGATAGCGAGGTCAAACACAACGTCATTGTTCGTAGCAGCTATTCGATAGTACGATTGTAAGTCCTGACCATTGGCAGACACAATTGCAACAAATCCATCCTTCTTCTGTGCGGGTGTTTCTGCTTCTCCTCCTCCGAACAGGCTTCCGAAGTCGTCAGAAGTGGTCCATCCTCCAACAACATATAAGCCGTCCTTAGTGCGCTTCATGCACGTGATAACGTCAGCCTTCGATCCACCGAAAGCATGATCCTGAACAATTACCGCACTTGGATGTAAGATGGTATTCTCGTTCCCATTGGTTGGGATTTCGGGTCCGGCAAATACAACCATGCCGGAAGCGATGAAACAAAGAACTGCGTAGGTGTGTTTCATAACGCTCTCCCTGTAAGATGGTACAGATTTATAAGATTAACGGCGTAATCAGTAGCACATAATACGACGAAAGTTGTTACAATGGATCACCGCAGTTAAGTTCATTTTAAATAATAAGCTTAGCGGTAAGTAAAAAACTGTTGGCCGATCGGGCCTGTGCTGTGAGTCGCATACACTCGGGGAACCATGCAAAGCGGATTACATCGGTGGTGGCACATGCAGGATATTAACGTTATTTAACACAATGTTATCCCCATCACGCTCTGGTAATACTGCCATTATTCCAGGGTAATACCCAGGATAGAACTTCGCAAACAGAATACTACAGCACATGCTGAACGGAATGTGCCACTTCTTTCTGCTGTACTATCAACACACATTTGAATGGCCGCACAAAAAAAGATTCTCCTTATCGGGGGATCGTTGAATCAGACGACAATGATGGTGAAGATTGCAGCCCACCTCGGTGAACACGATGTGTGGTTCTCACCGGCATACACAACAGGCTGGCTTCATGTGATGGAGAAAAAAGGTCTGCTGGAGTTCACCGTGGCAGGCCTTAAACATCAACAGAATTCGATAGCATACTTGCGGAGCAGGGGGCTTCAGGTGGATCTTGGCGGCCAGCTTCACAACTACGACTTAGTTGTTATGGCAGGCGACATGGTGTTGCCAAAGAATATCCGTCATAAACGCATTGTCTTGGTTCAGGAAGGGATGACTGATCCGGAGAATTTTGCTTATCACCTTGTGAAGTTGCTGAAACTGCCACGTTACCTTGCCTCTACGTCAACATTTGGCCTGAGCGATGCTTGTGCGCGCATGTGCGTTGCCAGTAATGGATATTGCGACCACTTTGTGATTAAGGGTGTACGCAGTGAGAAGATTGTGGTTACCGGCATTCCAAATTTTGACAATTGTATCGAGTACACCCGCCTACCGTTTGAACATAGTAACTATGTGTTGATTGCTACTTCTGATGCACGTGAGACGTTTAAGTATGAAAACCGACGGAAAACGATACTCAATGCTCAGCGTATAGCCAATGGCCGGCAACTCATTTTTAAGCTCCATCCAAACGAAATCATTCCGCGTGCCGAACGCGAAATTCAACTGTGGGCTCCTGAGGCGCTTGTCTATCACTCCTGCGACATTAACCCGATGATAGCGCATTGTGATACGCTCGTTACGAAATTTTCAACGGTGGTGTACGTGGGTATCGCCCTCGGCAAGAATGTGTATAGCGACTTCCCGCTTGATGAGCTGCGCCGGATGTGCCCTATTCAGAACAATGGTACTTCTGCCGCTCGTATTGCCGAGGTATGCCAGGAAGTCCTGGATGCCTCCGGAACTTCCATCACAGTGCCGGACGTGTTTGCATGGAGGCAGGCTGGATGAACATACCCAATGTTGTGATCCTCTGTCAGGCACGAACAAGTTCTACTCGTCTTCCACGAAAAATCCTCTTACCACTTGCAGGTGCGCCGCTTCTGCTTCGCTTCTACGAACGAGTGTCCCGATGCTCGCTGGCTACGTCAGTGATTATCGCAACAACCATAGAACCGGCTGATGACCCGGTGGCCCACCTGTGCCAACATCATAACATTCGTTACTATCGTGGTCACCCCACGGATCTGCTGGACCGACATGTAAAGGCTGCAGAGAATGCCAATGCAGAGGTGGTTGTGAAGATCCCATCGGATTGTCCGCTGATAGACCCTGAAATTATTGACCGTGTGATTGCTGATTACCTGGAGTATAGCAACACCGTGGACTATGTGAGCAACCTGCATCCACCAACCTATCCCGATGGCAATGATGTAGAGGTAATGTCGGTTGATGCACTCCGTCGGGCGCACGCCCTTGCCGTACAACCCCACGAACGGGAGCATACAACGCCATGGTTGTGGGATGGCAACCCTGCCATTCGTATGCGCAATGTTATGTGCGAAGACGGTAATGATTACAGCATGGTTCATCGGTGGACGATTGACTACGCAGAAGACTATATGTTTATCAAGTCGGTGTACGACGAACTGTACCACCTGAAGCCCAACTTTGGAATGCACGACGTATTAGACCTCATGGAACGTCGGCCCGAAATCGCAGCTATCAACTCTCACCTTGTTGGCGTGAACTGGTATCGCGACCACCTGCACAACCTGCGAACCATAACAGCAGACCAAACGCGCACATATCCTCCTGCAATGCAATGAATACTCTGAACACTGACCATCTTGCCTCTGTTGCCCTGCGGGTTCGGGAGCACATACTGCGGATGTCCAGCAATGGCGGCGCATTCACAGGTGCTTCACTGTCATGTGCCGACATCCTCGTGTACCTTTACTATCATGTTCTTAACATCTCTCCGGATACGCTGCACGATCCGAACCGCGACTACCTGTTGCTTTCGAAGGGGCACGATGTGCCAGCCCTGTATGGTGTTCTTACCGAGCTGGGCTACTTTCCGCCCGAGCGGCTGCAGAATCATCTGAGCGCATCGGATAGCGTGTACTGGCATCCGAATCGTGCTATCCCTGGTGTTGAGTTTCACAGTGGTTCACTCGGACACCTTCTCTCCGTTGGACTGGGTATTGCGTATGATATTAAGCTGAAAGGGGGCTCCGGCAAGGTTGTGGTAATCCTTGGCGACGGAGAGCTGAATGAGGGCAGCATCTGGGAAGCGTGCCTAACGGCATCGGCACACAACATCAACAACCTCCTGGCTATTGTAGATCGCAATCACTTTCAAGCAAACCTTCGTACCGAAGACCTCATCCCGTTAGAACCTCTTGCGCCAAAGTTTGAAGCTTTTGGTTGGAAGGTGTTTTCCGCTGACGGCCACGACTTTGAATCCATGCACTCTGTACTTGGCTCATGGAAACCATGCGCTACCGGGTCCCCCACTGTCGTTATAGCCAACACTCAGCGAGGTCATGGTGTTCCTTCGATTGCCGAACGTGCAGACCGCTGGTTCTGCAACTTCAGTGAAGCGGAAGTTCAGGATCTCATTCTTGAGTTGCACGGCGAAGCTCAGGCCACAATAACATCCGAAACGCTCATCGTTCGCTAGTAACCGACAATCTCAACACAGAACATGCTTATCCCCTACGAACAGACACTGCTTGATTGTGTCCAATCAGACGATCGCGTAATGGTTATCACGGCGGAGAATCGTGGTCATATGCGCAATCTTCCCCCGCTGATTGGCAACCGATTCCTTGATGTTGGTATCGCAGAAATGACCATGATTGGCTTTGCGGCAGGCTTGGCACTACGCGGCCGTATCTGCGTGACACATGCTCTTGCCTCGTTTATCACAATGCGAGCGTTTGAATTTATCCGCGACGATGTAGCTCTTCCGAACCTTCCGGTTGTGATGGTTGGGATGGTTCCCGGATTTCTGTCCGATGGTAATGGCCCAACACACCAGGCCATCGAAGATGTTGCTCTCATGCGGGGGCTGCCCAACGTTGGCGTGTTCTGTCCGGCAGATGAAGAAGACCTGCGTATCGGAATGAAGCATATCATCTTCAGTGGTCGTCCGTTCTACGTCCGCTACAACGCCCTACCGGCATCGGTTCGCCACTCCGAAACCTTTGCCATTGGTCAGGCCGAAATTGTGCACGAAGCAGCCCGTGGGACTCATGAAGTAACGATTCTTACATACGGTATGCTGCTCCGTCAGGCTTTGCAGGCAACAGAAGAGCTTGAACGTATGGGAGTAACTGTACGTGTTGTAAACCTGAGAACACTTGCCCCTGTTGATGTAGCTGCATTGCTTGATGCCGTGCTCTCGAGTGGACTGGTTGTAACACTGGAAGATCATTTTAAGGTTGGCGGACTGTACAGCATTCTGAGCGAAATCATGGTAAAGCATCGAGTGATGACGGCAGTGCTGCCCATAGCACTCGACGGACGTTGGTTCAGGCCGGCGCGACTCAACGAGGTGCTCGAAACAGAAGGTTTTACCGGACATCAGATTGCCATGCGCATCTGCACTGCACTTGACAACACTGTTAGGAAACATCATGTTGAAACCACCATCGGGTAACAGCCCCCTGCCATCCATTCGTGCATCTGCACTGCTGCTTCAAGAGGCAGAACGACTGATCCCGGCAGCAACTCAAACACTGGCTAAAGGGCAAGGACAGCACGTGCGTGGTGTTGCACCGGCCTTTGCCGATCGAGGCAAAGGGTGCCGACTCTGGGATGTTGACGGCAACGAGTACATTGATTGGACGATGGGCGTTGGTCCATTGGTGCTGGGATATTGCTTTGCCGAAGTGGATCGCGCTATTCGTGAACAACTTGAAAAGGGGATTACCTTTTCATTGGTACATCCGTTGGAAGTTGAGGTAGCCGAGCTCGTTACCAGTATCGTTCCCAACGCCGAAGCAGTGCGCTTCAGCAAAACCGGTGCCGATGCAACATCGGCTGCCGTTCGTGTAGCGCGTGCATATACCGGACGAGACACTGTACTGTGCTGTGGCTACCACGGCTGGCATGACTGGTACATTGCCACCACCGATCGCAATGCAGGTATTCCGCAACAAACCAGCGACCTTACCTATACCTTCCACTATAACAACATCGAAAGCCTGTTGGACAGTATTGGGTCCGACGTAGCATGTGTAATTCTTGAACCTACCGTTTTCGATCAGCCGGAGAAATCATTTTTACATGAAGTCCGGCGCATTTG
The DNA here is from genome assembly GCA_964525565.1 of uncultured Hyphomicrobiales bacterium. Classification (GTDB taxonomy): domain Bacteria; phylum Bacteroidota; class Ignavibacteria; order Kapaibacteriales; family Kapaibacteriaceae; genus OLB6. Next base: position 11,326 of record CAZGHI010000016.1, on the reverse strand, counting down.
TGATGAGCACGGCGTACTCCTTGTATTTGATGAAATGTGGACGGGGTTCCGTCTGGCCATGGGGGGGGCGCAGGAATACTTTGGTGTTCGAGCAGACCTGGCCTGTTTTAGTAAGGCAGTCGCGAACGGTATGCCACTGAGCATTGTTACCGGTCGGGCCGACGTAATGAGGATGTTTGAGCGCGATGTATTCTTTTTTACCACTTTTGGCGGCGAGGCTCTCTCTCTGGCAGCAGCAAAGGCTACACTCACCTACATGCAAGCGAACAATGTGATTGCAACAATAGCCGAGCGGGGAGCAGCGATGATCCATGGATACAATCAGATTGCGCAGAGCCTTGGCCTGGACTACACTGCTGCCAAGGGATATCCATGCCGCAGCATGATTACCTTTTCTCCGGATGTTGGTAATCCGCTCGTGCTCAAGTCGTTCATGCAGCAAGAGCTGCTCCGCAGAGGCGTTCTGTGGGGCGGTTTCCACAACATGTGTTTTTCGCATGAGCAGTCTGATATACACCACACCCTTGAAAGCTACCGTCAGGTGTTGGAACAACTGCACGAGGCCGTTCAGAACGGAACGGTAGAGATGCTGCTTGAAGGTCGTCCTATGGAGCCTGTCTTTCGGAAAGTTGGAAATTTTAATACCAAACCGCGAATGGTAGGCCACTCCGTATGAGCACGTTTGCACAATCGTTTCGTCTGGATGGTAAGGTGGCCATTGTTACCGGTGCAAATGGACTTCTTGGCGTGCAGCACTGTGCAGCGTTAATCGAAGCGGGCGCCACCGTTATTGCCGCCGATACGTCGGCAGGTCCGGCGGAAGGGTATCAGGTACCTCTGGACGTAACAAGCAAGGCATCGATTGAGGAGTTGTTAGCCTCGACACTTGACCAGTTTGGTAGGGTAGATGTTCTCGTGAACAACGCTGCGATGAACGACATGGTAGAGAACCCGCTGTCGGCGGCAACGGAAAGCATGTTCGAAAACTACCCGCTTGAGTTGTGGCGCAGGGTGATGGATGTGAACGTAACAGGCACGTTCTTGTGCTGTCAGATTGTTGGTGCTCACATGGCGCAACGGCAATCGGGCAGCATCATCAACATTGCCAGCACGTACGGCGTTGTTGCTCCAGATCAACGCATATATCAGTTACCCGATGGTACGCAGCCATTCTACAAGAGTGCTGCATATCCCGTAAGCAAGGGTGCCATAGTAATGCTTACCAGGTTCCTTGCAACGTATTGGGGTGGCAGCGGCATGCGTGTGAACACGCTCTCTCCGGGGGGGGTGCGCAATCAGCAGGCCGATTACTTTATAGAGAACTATTCACAACGAACACCGCTCGGACGCATGGCAGAGCCTACTGATTACAAGGGGGCTGTGGTGTTTCTCGCCAGCGATGCGTCCGCATACATGACCGGCCACAACCTTCTGGTTGACGGAGGGTGGACGGTCTGGTAATTCACTTGTTCAACAACTCCTATCACCACATTTCGGAGGACGTATGAGCACACGTGAACTGTTGGTTGGCAATCGGATGATTGGCGACGGACATCCCGTGTATATTATCGGCGAGATTGGCATCAACCACAATGGGTCGGTGGACATTGCCAAACTCATGATTGACGGAGCAGTAGCGGCCGGCGCCGACTGCGTGAAATTCCAGAAACGAACACCGGAACTCTGCGTTCCTAAAGATCAGTGGAATATCGAGCGCGATACTCCATGGGGACGCATGACCTACATTGATTATCGCCACAAAGTTGAGTTTGGCAAGGATGAGTATGCCGAGATAGCTCGCCACTGCGAAAACAAGGGCATTGACTGGACGGTAAGTTGCTGGGACGAAGAAGCTGTTGCGTTTATGAACAACAACTTCGACGTTCCGTTTTTCAAGGCAGCCTCTGCTTCGCTAACCGATCTGGATCTGCTTCATGCAATGGTGGCTACCGGAAAACCGCTTATGATTTCTACCGGTATGAGCACAATGGACGAGATCGAAACGGCCATCGCTGCTCTCGGCAACGTCAAGCTCATGGTTGCTCACAGTACTTCGGCCTATCCGTGTCCATCCGATGAACTAAATCTGAATATGATCACGACTCTGCGGACACAGTTTCCAACGTTGCCGATAGGGTATAGCGGACATGAAACCGGACTGGCAACAACGTATGCTGCCGTTACTCTCGGTGCATCCTTCATCGAGCGGCACATCACCCTGGATAGGGCCATGTGGGGAACGGATCAAGCAGCATCTGTTGAAATGGGCGGATTACAACGCATGGTTCGAGACATCCGCGACATCGAAATCGCCTTAGGCGATGGTATTAAACGCGTGTACGACAGCGAGCTGAAGTCGCGTGCCAAACTCCGTAGGATAGCGTCAGTAGAAACAGTTTAGATGAAAGTATGATTACGGACATCCTGGACGCACTGGCGAGAATGTATGCACAACATTCTCTCGTATGGTGGACGAGCGGCATTACCGTTGGATCGGCATTTCTGCTGATACTACTCGAACGCATCATACCGTACACTCCGTCGCAGCGGCTATTGCGTCCAGGATTCTTTAACGACTTCATTTGGTATTCCATTGTTCAGAGCTACGTGCTCGGACTGGTAATTTTCGGGTTTATTGGAGTTGTGGATGCCCTAGCCCCTTTCCAACGAGTATCCCTGATTCGGGAACTGCCATTGTGGGTACAGGTAGTGCTCTTCGTAATCCTTCATGATTTTTACATTTATTGGTTTCATCGCTTCCAGCACAACAATGCATGGTTTTGGCGTACGCATGAAGCCCACCATAGCACGCAGGATGTGGATTGGCTGAGCGGAAGCCGTTCGCACTCGCTGGAAATACTCATCAACCAGACCATTGAGTTTACTCCGATTGTTCTGTTTGCATCGCCAGAGGTGGCCGTGATCAAAGGATGTATTGATGCCGTATGGGGGATGTATATCCACTCGAATGTAGATGTTCGGAGCGGATGGTTGCAGTATGTGATTAACGGCCCCGAAATGCACCGGTGGCATCATGCCACCGACCACGAAGCCCATAACAAGAACTTTGGCACAAAGCTGGCGGTGTGGGATTGGATGTTTGGAACAGCGTATTTTCCCAAACAGCGCAAGCCTCAGGGCTACGGCCTTGGACAACCGTTCCCAACGAATTACTTCGAGCAACATGCCTATGCTTTCCGACCCTTTACTGCTGAAGGATCAGACGACGCTGGTGCTTGACCGCGAGGTAGCAGCAGAGTTCGATGCTGATCCCGAAACGCGTGCACTTACCCTGGAATATCACGGAGACGTAAACACCATTATCATCTCCGATATCCATCTCGGTTCCGATGTGTCGCGTTCTTCACGACTACTGGCACTGCTCCGTGCGCACACCTACCAGCGACTGATTCTTAACGGAGACGTGTTCGACGATCTGAACTTTAAGCGCCTGTCGAAAACCGACTGGAAGTTCTTGTCATACATTAGAAAAATGAGCAACCCACGTAGGCAAATCGAGGTTGTATGGGTTGTTGGTAATCATGATGGGGGAGTGAGCGACATTCTTTCCCATTTGCTCGGAGTGCCCGTTCACGAGGAGTATGTGTTCGAAGTAGGGGGCGTAAAACATTTGGTTATTCATGGCCATCAGTTCGACAAGTGGATTACCGATAGAGTTATTATCACTGCTATTGCATCGGCATTGTATTTGTTTATACAAAAGATTGACCCCAACCACACCTTCAGCCGATGGATCAAACAAAAAAGCAAAACCTGGCTTCGCCTAAGCGACCGTATTGGTAAGGATGCCACAGCCTATGCACGGAGAAAGTATAGTGGCATCTCTGTAGTTCATTGCGGACATACGCATCAACCAACGGATGTACAGTTAGACAACATTCGTTACATCAATAGTGGTTGCTGGACGGATAAGCCGTCGAACTACGTTACCGTAGAGCACAGTGGTGAAGTGTGTTTGAGGGAGTGCCGGTAAAGGGGCTGTGGCGTGGGGCAATTGTAATGGTTAGGTAGTCGTAGTCAGGGTAAGAACCCACGTTGTAAGAGTATTGAGGCTCGAGCCAGGAATGTTGTGTATGCACATTCAAAAGCATTTACCACGCAGACCAAATACTCAAGCATTGCCTTGCGAAGTATTGACATGGTCGTTTTTCCATGGTTGAACTGCGCTGTTATCGAATGCAGCACACTACTTCGTTGTATCTGTAGCATGGGGTGACGACAGCGGCAGGGCTGATTCCGCTGGAGCATCGCGCAACATTTAAGAGCAACTCTGTAAGCACTTTGTCAATGATGACTATTTGTCAAAAAAAGTAAAGTGTGCATACATAGTGCTTGCAGATTTCATTTTTTTTATGTTCCAATGTCAGATGAGTCGGCATTTCACCATCTGGAGTCCAGCCATGTCATATCTGCAAAGAACTAACGATCTTGTTGTAGGTGTTGTACTAGCCTATACCTTCCTTTTCACTGCAACGGAGACATTAACAGCACAATGTGATTCACTTTTGCAGACTGCAACGCAGGACTCGGGATATGTGATGAAATCAAGAACAGAAACAGGTGATACGGTTACAACATCGGTTGATGAGTTCTCGCCCAAATTTCTCTTTGCCTATCAAGCGGATTCCAGTTACTCACAAAGGGCCTTGTCGGAGTTTCTGATCAATCGCCGAAAGCTGTTTTTGTCTAATTGGTGCTTTAACCGGGTACTAAACGATGATTCGGCATCCAGCGGGCCGGTAGAAGATTAGTCTGCAGGCGAAATGCGAAGCAAATCCACCACCAAAGTACTTCCAGTATCCGGTGGCGACACTATACAGTTTGGGTCAAACCCACAGGTCGTTACACTGGAACCGGGACTAATGATTGTTCTCGCTATCCAGAATGGATCGGTTGTGTGCACTCGGAGAGTGATTGTTTTGAATTTCTAAGTAAGCAGAAAACACGTGACCAGGTATCAGTTCTGACCACCGTAAATCACAGCGGTGCGATTTGGGTTTCCGTTTGCGTAGATCACAGCAATCCCTATGCGAGCGCTGGAAGCTAGTCCATCTGTTAAATCGCCACCACTGCCGATCGCGTATAGAAAGCGGCCATCCAAACTATACGCCATTGCAGATTAGTAATCCGTTTACTTGTGTACAGAACCGGAATCCCTACATTAACCGAACATTTTACTTTGGAGCGGGAACGCCAATTCGGTCAACGTACAATGCAGGGTCGCTAATGTTCCCGGCACTGTTCGTTGGATAGTTTGCACGAGACCGTACCACGATCGAGGCTTGATAGGTTCAACAGCACGTGCACTTCAATAACGCAATGTCACTGCCTGTGAATTACGCATTCGCCAAAGCTGCCAATGAATTCTAATTATAAATCAAGGCCCAGATCGAACCAGACTTTGTGATCCATGCTCGGATAGAACGTGTCTGCTACCATCTCCATATCGGTGCTTCCGTGCACTTGGAGGGAGTGGTACAGATCAACGTGAAGTACGTGGTATCGGCAATTACTGCATTAGGCTCACTCCGGTCTCCGGAAACTGTGCCGCCATCGTCAGCAACGATAACACCAACCCGGATGGCTTGTGGCGTTCTACTTTCCATGCGCTGCTAGTGCTGAACTAAACAGGGCGCTGCGAATGTTTGGTTGCCAACGGTTACTACTGCGGTGTACCACCCATTTGGTAGTTCCAGAGTATTTATGGTTAGTGAGTGATCGCCCTCTAACAATCTATCGGCTGTTTGCTCAAAGACTTTGCTACCTATCGAACTGTAAAACGTTATGGTTGCCTGGCGCGATGGTGTGACTTCCGGTAATCGGAGTGTAACAAAACCGACGGCTGGCGTTGGCCACAATGAGATTGCCGAAGAGTACGGCGGGAACAGCAGGGTGCTACCAACATTCGAGGTGCTCGAAAGCATCCTGCGCCATACGCCACTCCTTATGCCACAAGCATACATGTACCCATTTGTAACTACTACAGTGCTAAAGGATTCCGTTGTCATACCATCGGAAATATCAATCCAACGGGTGCTAGAATCGGCGATGTATCGAATTGTTGAGGATACGGCTATGAAGCCGTTGCCGTAGCGAACAAATCTGCGAATGTCTGTATCCTCGAGGCGACTGAGCACCGTCCATGTTTTACCGAAGTCGAGTGAACGATACTGGACTGCCCCCCACGCGGCGGCTACTACGGTGCTGCCGTGAGCACCCACGCCGGTGAATGCGTGCGGAAGATCAGACCTCAACATGTAAGCGTCCACAGTTCTCCAACTTTTTCCTTCGTTTTCAGAAATGGACAAACCTCCGTCTGTGATGGCATATACTACTCCGGATTCAATCGTAATCTGATTCTCTATGTTGTACGTAGTGTGTATGGTTGGAACCGATGGAAGTGTGGTGCTGTTCAGAAACTTCCATGTGACCCCATCATCTTCAGTTTTATATAGCACACACAATCGCTGACCTACGACCATGGCTAACAAGCCATTCTGGTACGCGATAGCATGGATCGTTGTTTGTGAAGTATGGGCATCCTGATGTTTGGTAAACGTCTGTCCCGAATCAATTGAATAATACCAACCGCTGGTTGTGCCAACAGCGATGCTCTTACCGGCGTCGGCTAAACATTTAACCCCAATATCTTTGAATGATGCAATGTCATTCCACGTGTGTCTGAAATTGTTGGAAAAAGACAAACCGTTGATATCGCATGCCGCAAACAGTTTGTTCTGATACAGTAAAAGGTCGCGAACGGTTGTTGCTACTATCCCACTATTCGATTGTGCCCATGATTCACCGTTGTCTTCCGAGGCATAGATGCCATATTTGTTGTGGCTAAGCAGTAACCGGTTGCCCAAATTGACGATCCTGCTGGAAGCGCTGATTCGAACCGATTGCAGAACGTTCTCCCAAGTGGTACCGTTTGTAACGGACTTGAACACTCCTCGATCTGTAACGGCATACAGGTGGTTGAAAAACTGTGCCAACTGCACAACATTCTCTGATTGCAGTTCGTTACCAATACGTGTCCAGCTAGTTCCAAGATCGGTGCTGATGTGCAATCCCTGTTCCGATCCGCCCAGAAGATTGTTGCCATCAAGCAGGAATGTATTGAAACGCCTTTTTGTAGAATCGTCCAACTGTTTCCACGTCTGGCCTTGGTCGGCCGACATATAATGCCCATTGTGTATTAAAAACAGATGCGACCCGCTGTGTGTAAGGTGAAACGGATGACTAGTAGGGGCATAATCTTTTATCGACGTCCAGCTCTCACCGAAATCGGTTGACATCTGTAGGTCGTAATAGCTTGACGCATAAAGAGTAGAGTCTATAACAACCATGGCACTGATCCGATCGAATGTCTCGTCGAGCTGTCTCCAGGTACCTCCTAGGTCTGTGCTTACATAGATAGCGTCACTGCATGCTATGTACAATCGTTCACCGACTGTAGCAAATGCGGTGATACGGTCGCATGACCGGACAAGTCCAATGTCCTTCCATGTGTTCCCTTGTTCGGATGAACGGTAGATGCGCGTGCGCTCTGTTACGAATACTGTGTTGCCTACGGTAACAATGTGATCAACGCCCCCACCGTTCGGACCGTTAAGCGGCAGCCATGGAAACTGACCAAAACACGTAGCATTCAGTGCCGTAATCAGAATAGCTGTTAACAGGTACTGGAAGGTGCGGGGCATTAGGATGAATCTAGTGTTGCGTGCTTTAGTCATAGCACTTTGAGTTGCCTTTAACATGATATTGGTGCCATTGAATTCACCCGTAAAGTTGTTTAAAAACCATACATTGATATGGTCAATCTGGCAGAGTGTTTCGCAACTGATCTCCAACATGGCAACCAAGTAAACACTTTGACTGCTATTATGAATCAGCCGGCTGGATGATTTAAACAAATTCTTACACCGTCCAATTTTTTTATTGCCTTCAGCTCCCAATGCATCAGTACAGGGGTCATTTTCTCAAGGACAACCGGTGGACAATAGTGCCTGTATTTCTCATATCCAAGGCGAGAGTGTACATATTGAGAGCATTGTCACTTGGTCAATGCGACTCACTCTTGCAAACGGCTTCGCAGGATTCCGGATTCGTGATGAGGTCGAGAACGGAATCGGGCGACGCTATATCGTTTGATTCATTCTCGCCAAAGTTTCTGTTTCTCAGGATGGTTCCAGTTACTCACAAAGGGCCTTGTCGGAGTTTCTGATCAATCGCCGAAAGCTGTTTTTGTCTAATTGGTGCTTTAACCGGGTACTAAACGATGATTCGGCATCCAGCGGGCCGGTAGAAGATTAGTCTGCAGGCGAAATGCGAAGCAAATCCACCACCAAAGTACTTCCAGTATCCGGTGGCGACACTATACAGTTTGGGTCAAACCCACAGGTCGTTACACTGGAACCGGGACTAATGATTGTTCTCGCTATCCAGAATGGATCGGTTGTGTGCACTCGGAGAGTGATTGTTTTGAATTTCTAAGTAAGCAGAAAACACGTGACCAGGTATCAGTTCTGACCACCGTAAATCACAGCGGTGCGATTTGGGTTTCCGTTTGCGTAGATCACAGCAATCCCTATGCGAGCGCTGGAAGCTAGTCCATCTGTTAAATCGCCACCACTGCCGATCGCGTATAGAAAGCGGCCATCCAAACCGAACACAAGTGCTGTCTCGTGATCTCGTAAACGCTGATCGTTATCTTGTGTTGGGCCAATTTGCTCCTGTACCGATGTTACCGTTCGCTTCAACGCAATATCGAATACTCCATTCCTGTTTGTAGTCCATGCCACTACTGTTGAGCCTGATGGTGTGTACACAGCGTAACAGCTTGCATTCTGCATCGTTAGCCCGTCTATAACCTGTGAGAATACGTTCGATGCTTCTGTAACGGCACAGAGCCGGACCCCGGTAGAGCTTTCATGGACAACAGTAACAACGCTTCCGTCCGGACTCACCGCTACAGATGGGTATTCTGCATCCATGGCAACTGCTGAACTCAGATCGATATTTGCCGGTGGGGCGGGTGTACCTTGAGTGTATCGGGCATAATAGACAATTGGCATCTGCACCGCATCACGGTAGTCGCGCCATACAACGTGAGCTGTTTCATTCCCATCAAACACCAAGTGTGGTCCGGTTGCCGGACAACCACCAATCGTCCACGGAGCATTCTGAATTTTTACAGGATCAGAAAAAGTTGTGCCACCATCATCCGAAATCGCAAGGTGAATATCGCGAATGTTGTTCTGATTGGCCCGAAAAGCAACACCGAGTTTGCCGCTTGAGGAAAATGCTACCGACGTCATACAACACTCACAGGCCCGCCCTTGCCACGATGGTGGTGTAGCACGTACAGGAATACTCCACGACGCACCTTCATCGCTTGATGTACTCACGTACACGTACGTTTTGTGGTCCACGGCATCATTCGAGATAAAGGCAATTGCCAGTTTCCCGTTAGGTGCAACAGCAAGGCTGGAGAAGTCCTGCATTCCTGCCTGATCACCGCGTACAACAGCCGTGCTTGGCGACCATGTTGCGCCTGCATCGGTGCTTCGAGTAACATATACCTTGGGCATCTGATCGCCAATCTTGGAGTCTTCGTATGCGCATACGAGAACATCAGCACTGCTCGAAACCACCATCGGTCTTCTTTGCAATCCCAGCATACTTGCGCGCATGTGAGCGATGCTGTCGTGTTTGTACCACGTACTACCGTCATCGGTAGAGAAAGCAACGCCAATGCGATAGCCCTGTTGCGCTGGTGACACAAAACTTAGCGCCAGTAAACCTCGGGCAGAAACGGTAACACATGAATTTGTTCTATTGTAACCGACAGCTTCGAAAGCAAATTCTGTTTGTGCGCCGATGTGAATTCCACCAAACATGAATAACATCGCAGCCGCGCAATATCGGGCTATAAGCACTTCACGGAGACATTGGTTCATTGTAAACACTTCGAATCTGATTGATAGTGAGGTTACTGTTTAAAGTATGGACTCTTAACGAAAAAACCGAATCCAACACCGGCATTATTGGTGTGTTGCTTTGGTGTTGCAGCGCGAGCATAACCCACGGATAACGTACACCTGAATATTACCGAAGCCCTGTTCTATCGTCCGGAACGGGTGGAACGCTAAACGTTTAGGGTCCATAAATTCCGTAGGCATATATGCGCAATGACCAAAAAATCGTAGTATTACCCAACATTCAGTTCATACTAAAAGGAAAATTGCGATGACGAAGCAGGAAATTTATACCGAGATGGCACGATTGTGGGCAGAATTCGATGCGGCTCATCACAGTACAAAGAAGAAAGATGCCGTGGTTGCGCGGAAGGCTGCGAGCGCTCTGAAGAAGCTGGTAACACCGTATAACCAGGCAAGCGTTGCGGAAGCAAAAGCGCAGTAATATTTCCGCAGGGGAACAATGCCAAGCCCAACCTGATGCATACACAGGTTGGGCTTGGTGCTATAGTACAGTGCACAACTCATTCAATTGCCGAATCATGTAATAATGTGCTATCCTGACCGGTGTTGTGATTGGCTATACTTTGTCGTGGCTGAGTAGAGTCCAGGATCACATTGATGTGCAGATGCATCATGTTGTAGAAAGAGAACTGATGCTGTTGTCGTGTGTACGTTTGCTATGATAGACGTTCAGTAAAGAAGCCCTTGTTTTCAGAAATGGTGCAATCTCTCATAGTTTAAAGGTTCGTCACATAAAAGCGACGAATTATGGATAATGTGGTATCAATGTTGGAAATGAATATTCCGTTTTGATGAATTCTAGGTAACAGACGTGCAGAGGGAGCTATACGAGCAGCAACGAGACCAATGGATGAACTACTCCTACAATCCTACGGAAAGGTCTTACCATCTAGGATACATAGTCCGGATAATACCAGCCCCGACCACATCATGTATGATGTCTGAGCACAACCACGAGTTCTCGATCGGCAAAAAAATGAAAATGTTAAGCAACGAGATACCCCATGCTCAATACAGTTCCAGCAAATAGTAGGTGACGAGACGGTGTTTTTCGTTGCTCGTGGGAGCAAGACATGATGAGTAACCCGGTGAGTGTTGAATTAGAAGCCGAAGGCGATAAGTAAGACTCAATTGCACAGTGTTTTCCGGCATATGATATGTAGCGAACAGGAATCATGGCAAGTATGGTTCTGATACGTAAACGGCAGTAAAAAATCAACTCAAAAAAAAACCAGCTAACTCATTGAATTAGCTGGATTAACGTCGGCGTGGCGGGATTTGAACCCACGACCTCCACTACC
>CAZGHI010000015.1:33445-56681 GCA_964525565.1 uncultured Hyphomicrobiales bacterium | reverse complement strand
GTCGTAACGGATCCACGCACAGAAAGTGTTCGCCTACTTGGTGAAGATGTAGTTGCCGGACACTCAACTGTTTCCGTAGTTCCAAACCCAGCTACAAACCTCTCCGTAGTAACCTACGGTGTACAAAATACCGGTGAAGTAGTTGTGGAACTATTCGATATGGTAGGCCAACGCGTAGATGTTCTGGCACGTGAAAACAAAGCCGCTGGTGTTTATGATGTGCAACTCAATGCTGCAGCGCTTGCAGCGGGTCGTTACATCGTGAAAGTTACAAACGGTAACAACGTGTCAACATGCACGGTGACCGTGGTTCGTTAATGAAAATGAACTAAGTAAAAGGGCAGCAGTGATCCTGCTGCCCTTTTTTATTCGCAATGTCTATGAAACTTCTCTTGCTTCTATCTTTGGCTGGCACGGTTGCAGTGGCTCAAAAACCTGAACTACAGGTTGAAGTCCGAAATGTGACTCCCGTGGGAACAAAGACATTTCCATTTCTCGTGGGAGCACATCCTGATGGATCTGACAGTGTAGATACAGAAATTGGAGAGACTGAAATACCCTCTATACCACTTCCGGGCAATATATTCTACGTTTGGTCTGTTGCTCCAACCACCGAAACATATTGGTTAAGTCCAAAAGAATACAGAAAACTTCGAGTTGGCGAACAACACCGAGAAGATTACGATGTACGCGTGAATTGGTCAGGAGGTTCGTTAGAAATTCGATGGCCTGGCCCATTGCCACCAGAAATGGACTCCGTTTGGGTAACAGATGGGTATTCTGACTTTCCTGACAATTTTGTGGCCGTTAAAGTCCAGGAAGGCTCAATGTTCCAAACAGTGAATCCAGCGTTCACCCGATTTAAGATCATTGTTTGGTACAATGCCAAAACAATTTCTGTAAATGATAACAATGCCGTTAACGAAACGCATCGTGAAGCAAACTATTCCAGCATTACAATCGTACCACATCCGATACATGAAAACGGAGAAATACGCGGGCTGCCACATGACGTATCGAGTCTGATTCTGTATGACATTCACGGAAATGCCGTAATGACGGTACCCGGATTAGAAAATGCTAAAGATATGGTTCAGCTTGGTGAATCGATGATTTTGAATTTTTCCATGGCTGGATTATCGTCAGGAATGTATAGTTTGATTGTAACGGACACTCAAGGCCGTGTGTTTAGGTACCCTATCCTACACCAGTAGTTATCCAAGATAGCATCCAAGATCAGATGAATGAATCGGAAAAACATGTCAGGGATCAGCGGAATAAAGTGCAGTATCGTGCACGGTACAGAGACCGTAGGCGTCGGCATGAACATTCTACCCGACTAGCTGGATCTGTTAGTGTTGTAATTCCACTGTATAACGAAGAAGAATCGTTGCAAGAATTGAGTCAGCAACTTGCAGTAGTTTTAAACAGAGTATCTCCGAATTCCTGGCAAGTTGTGTTTGTAGATGATGGCAGTACGGATGGTTCTTTTTCTGAGTTGCAACGCATTCATGCAACGAACCAACGATTTACCGTCATTCGTTTTCGCACCAACTATGGCAAAAGCGCTGCACTTGCAGTTGGATTTGCAAATGCATCAGGCGACTATGTGATAACTATGGATGCAGATCTTCAGGATGACCCATCGGAAATTCCGGCATTGATAACAAAACTTGAAGAGGGTTATGACCTTGTATCAGGCTGGAAACGCAAGCGTTACGATCCCTGGCACAAAACAATACCGTCTAAACTCTTCAATGGCGTAACATCGCTTATGTCTGGTTTGAAATTGCATGACTTCAACTGTGGACTAAAGGCTTATAGGAAGGAAGTAACTGAAGTTATTCAGGTTTACGGTGAAATGCACAGATACATACCGGCACTCGCTCACTGGGAAGGCTTTCGTGTAACAGAAATTCCTGTTCAGCATCATCCCCGCAAGTTTGGAACGTCAAAATTCGGTATGAGCCGATTCTTGAAAGGTTTTCTGGATCTGTTAACCGTACTCTTTACTACGCGCTTTGTAAAACGACCGATGCACTTTTTCGGCACAGTTGGAACTCTATTTGCCTTGGTTGGCTTTGCAACAGACCTATATCTGGTGGTTGAATGGGCGCTTGGATTAACTGCACTTAGCAACAGACCACTAGCACTATTCGGAATAGCAATGATCATTGTAGGCGTTCAGCTCATTTCTATCGGACTTATAGGCGAGCTGATTGTGAAGAACAACCTGGAGCGTGCTCGCTATAGTATTCGGGAGCGGTTGTCATGAAGAAAATGATCCTCATTTCACTTGTTCTCGGAGCAGTAGGTATTGCTCAAGCACAAATTCGCTTCCGAGTTGCGGCCGGATTGAGTACAGATTGGATTACGAACGATAATCCTGCAACGTATCGTTTTGTAACAGCGGAGAATGCAGCCGATACCATGCTACCGTATGGAGGCGCACTAGATGGTGTCCAGGTAGGATGGGGTATTCGTGGGTATGTGGATCTTGATAAACAAAAGTACTTTCGAATACCTATTGGTTTGGATGTATTTTCCTTTTCAGGAACGCAGAGTAGCTCTGACGGACTATCAGGAATACAGGTACGCCACGAGGTTACACTCGTCAGCTCAATGGTTGGATTCGAATGGTCGTTTGTAGAGTTTCCCCTGGCGTTTGCCAGAGCGTACATTGGCGGAGAAATCCGTCCACTGTTTGTACAACCCAATAACATAACGTCTCGTAATTGGAATTCGCAGACATCACCCAGATATGACTCAACTTGGACGTACAATGGCAAAGAATCTGCCACGCGACTTGGAGCAATGGCTAGAATTGGTGTCGAAGGTGAGCTCTATTACCCTGTATTTATCAACACAAGTGTAGCCTATGGGGTAATGAATCTCATCGGCCGTGATCAACGTTCCGTGTCGGAAGGTGGTAGAGGTGAGCTGTTAACTGCGGTTAAGCTTGGTGAAGGATCAGAAACGTTTGTTCACCATCTGAACTTTACCTTTATGATTCAGGTTCGGTTGTAATACCATAGACTCCAAGATTTCATGGAAAACCTTCTGCCCGAAATACATTCGGACTGCCTGTATTTCAGAGGCGACGTTCCTTGTACACCGCACAAACTACATGGTGTTCACTGCCAACAGTGTAACTGGTATTCGAAGGTCTCAGGGAGAATTCTCGTGATTAAGCTTGGTGCTGTTGGCGATGTTATTCGCACAACGGCATTACTAAGCCCCCTTCGATCTCATTATCCATTGCATGCCATTTGGTGGTTAACAAATACGCCTGAAATCGTTCCGAGTACTGTTGCAAAACGTCTTTCCTTTTCACTCGAAACCATAGTCCTTCTTGAAAACACAGAGTTCGATGTAGTTATCAACTTGGACAAGGATTTGCATGCATGTGCACTTGCCTCCAAAGTTTCCGCAAAAAAGAAATTCGGGTTTGTATTAAAAGACGGCGTTCCTGCACCGGCAAATGAACTTGCTCATCACAAGTTCGCAACCGGCCTGTTCGATGATGTGAGCAAGTTAAACACTCGTTCGTACCCACAGGAAATGTTCGACATCTGTGGTTTTGAGTTTAACGGAGAGGAGTACGAAATAGACCCTCCCGGTGAATGCCCGTTTACACTGCCTGGAACTGGTCCTGTTATTGGACTCAACACAGGATGCGGTGATCGATGGATTTCAAGAGAGTGGCCAATAGAGTCATGGTATGCACTAATAGGCCACCTACACAACGAAGGATATCGTGTTGTACTCTTAGGTGGTCCGGCTGAACATTTAAGGAATGAGTATCTGGCCAAGCAAACGGCAGCCTACTATCATGGAACCTATCCCTTGCGAGAGTTTTGTGCAGTTGTAAACAGTTGTGATGTTGTTGTTTCAGCGGTTACGATGGCAATGCACGTGGCGCTTGCCCTACGAAAGCGCTTGGTGTTGTTCAACAACATCTTTAACAAGTATGAATTTGAGTTATACGGCAGAGGGATTATTCTTGAACCAGAGAAAGAATGCTTCTGCTACTTTAAACAACAGTGCATACATGAGGACTACCAGTGTATGAATTTTTTAGCAGTAGAAACCGTGCTCATGGCTGTCCGTCAGCAAGTTGCACTGTGTACACCTGCTTCGGAGTCCACATCGCACCAACCAACATGATAGCAATGCTTCATCAATTCCTGCTATCCTTAACGCTAGGTCCGGAAACTACTTGTAGAAGGTTTTGCTGAACATCCAGCCTTCAGGCTTTCCAAGTACGGAGCGCTGAATAATACCGGTGATAAACCCCAGACCATATCCATAGAGTTGAACAACCGATGCCAACGTGCTCAAAGCGCCAATCGAGAAACTGTGATATCGTAGAGTAGCGTGAACTTGTATTATAAGAATATACATAATCAAGGGTGCCAGCGAATACCAACCAAGTGGCACAAATAGACTGTAAAGAATGGCAAAGACACTGTACGTTACGAATGCTGCCGGAAAGAAGTGAAGTAACTTTAATGTTCCAGGGTGGCGATATGTAAGATTAACCCGTGCCATTCCGCTGTTGAACACTTGTCGGTAGAACTTCGTTAAATCAGTTCGACGTTTATGGTAAACCCATGCCTCAGGGATAAGGTCAACACGAAAACCAGCCTCGATGATTCGCAGGCTTAGGTCAATGTCCTCGCCAAAGCGCATAGCCGAAAAACCACGCGTAGTCTCATACACTTTTCGTTTAATACCCATGTTAAATGAGCGTGGATGAAAAGCTCCACCCACTCTCCGTTTACTTCCTCGAATTCCGCCTGTTGTGAACAGCGAAGTCATGGCATAACTGATAGCCTTCTGAATGGGTAGGAACGATGGATGCTCTCGATCTGGTCCGCCAAACGCGTCGAGGTTACGTTTCTGCATTCCTTCGTGCACAAACTGAAGCCATTCGGGAGGAACGGTACAGTCACTATCGAGAAAGATAAACACGTCGCCATGCGCATGCATACAGCCAACGTTCCGAGCCAGGCCAGGTCCGCCGTTGTCTTTTGTAACATAATGAATGGTGAGACAGCCTCTCCATTGTGCACAAACCTGCTCGCTGGTGATGGCAGAGCCATCTTCAACAACAATTACTTCGAACTGCTTATATGTAAGCTGCGATAAACTTGCTAAAAGCTCGCCGAGCTCTTCTGGACGGTTATAGACAGCTATGATAATGGAATAGAGCATGCTTCTTTGACGATCAGTATAGGATAGGCCGAAATTACCACTGTATTTTTGGCATCCATGGTAGAAATACATTCCGGTGATTTAGCAGACCGCATTGATAGGTCAGAGCGGCATCCTCGAACACGACGAAATTTCCGGATGCAATACCGACTTTCGAAGCACACTCTTATTCCATGGTTGGAGCAACTGCGTGCGCTTCCAGCAAGAGCATCGGTATGTGAAATTGGATGTGGCGAAGGAGGAGTGATTGCCGCTTTTGCAGAATATGGATGTGCCTACACTCTTGGTACGGACATAGAGGGTGCCTTGCTTGACCAAGTGTCCAGACCATTATTAAGCGAACTCGGACTTTCCGTAGAGGTCACAACACATGATGTTATCGGAGATGCCATACCGGAGCAGTGGAAGGAACGATTTGATGTAGTTGTTCTTCGCGATGTAATCGAACATCTTCACGATCCTGCGGCTGCGATGAAGGCAATCCGAAGAATTATGAAACCGTCGGCAACCTTGATGCTCACATTTCCACCGTACACTTCTCCTTTTGGAGGTCACCAGCAGCTTCTAGGTACACCATTGGGAAAGGTACCGTTTATCCACTTATTACCTACGCGACTGTTTGATCGTGTTATCAGGAGTGGCGATATAGTTAATCAGGAAGAAGTTCGCAGGCTTCACAAGATTCGGTGCAGCGTGCAAAGCGTTATCACAGCAGCAAGAGATGTCGGACTCCAGGTGTTATCGGAGCGTTACTTTGGGCTGCGTCCGGTATTCCGCTGGAAGTATAACATGCCGATTCCTACAATGGAGATCACAGCACTCCGAAGATTACCCTGTGTAGCATCACTTGCTATGGAAGCTGCGCTTGTATTCACTGTTGCACCTACAACCGAACAATGAGTTCGCCGAGCGAAAGAAAAAAAGTACTGGTCATTGCATACCATTTTCCGCCGGGTGGCGGTCCTGGTGTTCAACGTGTACTCAAACACGTAACCTATCTTAGTCAGGGCGGATGGGATCCCGTTGTACTGACAGTGGAGAATGGCGATTTTCCCGCTCGCGATGAGTCGCTTCTGCAACAAATACCAGCCAACGTGCCGGTTATCCGCGTTCCGATTGTAGAACCGTATTCGCTGTACAGGAAGTTTATTGGATCGAAAGGGGCTGCCGTTGACGTAAACGTAAATAAAAGTGCAAGCGAGCGACGAGGATTTAAGGAAAACGTTGCTCATTGTATTCGCGCAACATTCTTTATTCCAGATGCACGAGTATTCTGGTGGAGAAAAGCCACTCGCAGTGCATTGCTTGCCGTTCAACAGCATAACATTTCTGCTTTGTACAGCTCTTCGCCTCCGTACACGTGTGCACTTATTGCACGAAGTGTGCAACAGAAAACAGGCTTGCCTTGGGTGGCCGGATTTCGAGATCCATGGACAAATTTTCTGACAACACCTGACCGTTGGTTTTTACCCGCAGCGATTGATAGAATGCTTGAGCGTAGCGTATTTCGGCGTGCAACAGCTATTGAATGTGCATGGAATGGCATTATTACCGATGCACTCGAAAAAATGCCCTGGCTGGATAGGCAAAAACTGTATCATGTACCCAACGGATTTGATCGTGCCGACTTTCCGGACATTTCTTATACACCGAACGAACGATTCACGATTACATATACCGGATCGTTGTACGGACACCGCACACCTAAGGCATTGATTGAAGCACTTGAACAGTTGGTTACGAAGGGAACGATTACCACCACCACAATTAAGCTGCAGTTTGCAGGTCGGTTTGGAACTGATATTGAACAGATGTTTCAGCAATCCACCATTGCTGAATCCATTCAAGTACTTGGATATGTATCTCACGGAGAGAGCATCAGCTACCTTATGAAGTCGGAGCTGAATGTTCTTATTGTTGATGATGCTAAAGAAAGCGCCGAGATCGTTCCCGGGAAGGTGTATGAGTACCTCGGAGTAGGCAGACCAATTCTTGCCATAGCGCCTGAAGGGAGTGCCGTTCACCGGTTGATAACAGAAACGCAGGCCGGACGCTGTATTTCGGGATCGAATATTGCCGATATAGCCTTGTTTCTTTCGGAAGCAATCGAATGCTGGCGAAACGGCACGCCAATTGCCACACCCGACGAGGTTGCAATTGCACAATACGAGCGCAGAAACGCAGCGCTGGCACTTGCCTCTATTCTTGACAACGTATCTCAAACATGAAAAAACTTATCAGCCTTCTCCTTGCAGTTGTCTGTGCTTATGTAATTATCAAGGTCACTTGGTGGATTTTTCGTTTAGCATTTAGCATTGCAATAGATATCGTTCAGATTCTGCTGCTCGTAGTTGTTGCGCTCCCCTTGTATGTGCTGTTCAGTCGTCGGGTATTTCGTTAACTCACAAAAATCGAAGTGATATGCGTATTGCTGTAGTATTCGTTTTGTTCTCAACTCTTGTATCGGGAGTACTTGCCCAACAACTGTGGAATCCGCTTGCCGTGGATGTTACTCGAACAATCACGAAGGATTTATTCGAGAGCAATGCCGTACCATACATCCAGCCTATGGTAAATGCCATCAATGCAACGTCGAATGCACGATTCTATGATCAGGCATTTATTCCATCTAATGATTCGCTCTATTTCCGCGTAAGCATCAATGGGATGATGGGGAATATTACTGACAACATGAAATGGTATAATCCCACACTCGACTTTGGTCCGCGTGCAGACGTTGCTGCTGTTCTTGCACAGCATGGTCAGCTATCGTTTATTGATGGAAAGATTGTGTACACAATAAAGCCAACCTACCAAGATACGTTGGGCTTAACCTCTTCGCTCATTCAGGAACTGCTACGCGATGCTGTTGATTCTGGTTACTTTGTATTGCCGGATAGAGCAGCAACTCTCTTTGGATTTCTTCCCGATGCTCAGGTGCGTTTGCCAGGCCAAGATCAAATGAGAGAACTACTGCACAATCGTCAGGAGTACAAACTGCTAGACAGCGCAGCAAGAGCGGGACTCGACTCCTTGCTCTTACAGCTAACGCTGCCAACGGCTCTAACACTACCTCCTGGAGTTGATCTTAGTACACTGATTGCCGCAGTCCCCCAAGTTGAAATAGGCTCATTCATGGGAACAGAGCTCTTGTTACGCTTTATTCCACCCGTTGAATTTGATAAAAATGTTGGTAAATTTTCATTCTGGGGTGTAGGATTACGACACAGCATTTCTCAGTACTTTCCCGAGCGTTGGTTTGACCTTGCTATTCAGGGAGTATATCAAGGCACGAACCTTACGAATACCGTTGGGTTTACCGAAAGTAAACTTGATGCAGATGCAACCATTTGGAGTTTTAATGCTCACGTCAGTAAGGAATGGTTGGATGTGTTTGCTGTGTATTCGGGCATCAACTACGAGCGTATTGACGTGAATACCATGTACACATATGTACTCCCACAAGAAGTACAGCTTCAGCTAGGGTTATTACCACCAACAGCACCCGGTGAACCTGCAGTACCTACTCCCGAGCAGCCAGGCGATACGAAGCCGCAGGTGAGTACCGTGCGTGCAGGCAACACAAACATTAAGTGGACGATTGGTGCAACATGTAGGTTTGGGCCTCTGCGGTTGGCCGTGGACTATGGTGTAAGTCGGTTTAACATGATCACAGGTGGATTGTCGTACACATTCTAGTTGTCGCGAAGACGAATACGTTTTCCAAGCACAATAAGGCCATCTCGTTCCAGCATGGCAAGCAAAGCTTTCCATTGCCCAAGACTTCGACTTTCTGCTGCTGTTGGAGGCAGCAATTGGCGTAGGGTAAGCCCCTTGGGGCCGGCCTCCCGAAGTTTCTGAATCAGGCGTCCGCGCCACAAGCGCCGTGGCTCGCCAAGCAACATGGGCTCCGATTTTTTCTGTGAGCGCTTTGATGTTTGACGAAGAAATGCCGACGGGCATTCACGTTGGAGCGGACATTCGTGACATTTTGTGTTTCGGGCTTTGCACAGTACAGCTCCAAGGTCCATAACGGCGTGGTGCCAGGTTGCAACATTCTTGCGGGGAATAATTTGTTCTGCAAATCGAAGGATATCGGCTGCGGGCAAGAGATCTGAAACACTGTCCATCCGATGCATGAGCCGTGAATACACACGCCGAACGTTTACGTCCACAACCACAGTCCGTGCCCCAAATGCAAAACATGCAACAGCCGATGCAGTATATGTTCCGATGCCGGGTAGTCGTAACAAGTCCGATTCAGAGCTAGGAATGATGCCATTAAACTCGTTCATTATAAAGCGGGCAGCATCGCGAAGTCTCAGAGCGCGACTGTTATAGCCAAGTCCTTTCCATGCGGTGATCACCTGAGCAGGCGTGGCCGCACTTAGATGTTCAATTGTCGGGAAGAGGTCCAAGAATCGGGGAAGGAGCTGAGCCACCCGATCGGCCTGCGTTTGCTGGAGCATACACTCCGAAATGAAAACCATGTATGGCGAAACATTGGGCACTCTCCAGGGGAGATCACGGGCACTACGGGAATACCATTGAAGCAGGAGCCTGCGGATACGTGCAGTATCTTTGGTTGTTATCATCAATGCAACCTACAACGCCACTATCAGACGATACCCTGGAGAAGGCCATTTTCGCAGCCGCACTGGCACGCGAACATGCATATGCGCCGTATAGCAAGTTTCATGTTGGAGCATGCGTTGTTGCCAACAGTGGTGAAATGTTTTCAGGATGCAATGTAGAAAATGCTTCGTATGGTTTATCGCAGTGTGCAGAACGATCTGCCGTGACAGCGGCTACAGCCAAAGGGCATCGTGCTATTGTTGCTTGCGTGATTGTAACATCCGGATTGCACCCTACTTCACCGTGTGGAGCTTGCCGTCAAGTACTTTATGAGTGCTCCAAAGACATGATCATCGTGTGCAGAACAGTTAGCGGTAAAGAAAAGAGATACCTTCTGAGCGATCTTCTTCCCGATGCGTTCACCACATTAGACATTCAGGAAAGCACATGAGTGTAAACCCGAATACAGAAGCGCCGCAAGGAATACGGTATCAGTCGGGCGCTCAGTTGATGATGACCATTATTGTTTGTGGTCTCGGCTATTTCGTCGATATCTATGACCTCATTCTGTTTTCCATTGTTCGCCTAGAAAGCCTGGCAGGTATCGGTGTGCCATCCGGACAGATTCTTGATGCCAGCGAGCTTATTCTGAATGCCCAGATGGTGGGGATGCTACTTGGAGGCCTGCTGTTCGGTGTGCTCGCCGATAAACGAGGAAGACTGTCTGTACTTATGGCATCAATCCTATTGTACTCGCTGATGAACATTGCAAACGCTTTTGTTACATCAGTACCAATGTATGCTGTTCTGCGCTTTTTTGCCGGTATCGGCCTAGCAGGTGAATTGGGAGTGGCAATTACACTTGTATCGGAAGTAATGCCTACAAAATCTAGGGGTTACGGAACAACACTCGTAGCCTCGATGGGCATCCTTGGTGCCGTTGCTGCATACGGAGTGCACGCCATATTCAATTGGCAGGCGGCATTCATTGCAGGAGGGATAATGGGGCTGGGATTGTTGGTGCTTAGGGTACGACTCCATGAAAGCGGCATGTTTCGCAGATCGGCGTCAGAACCTATTTCGCGCGGCAATTTGTTGATGCTTTTCAGAAAGAAGCGCATTATACTGTATGCTGCATGTGTTGCCATCGGTGTTCCTATATGGTATGTAATCGGAATTCTCGTGACGTTTTCTCCGGAAATTGCTGCAGCTACGGGAACAACAGAATTGGTGGTGCCTGGAAGGGCTGTGATGTTCGCATACATCGGTTTAGCTGCAGGTGATCTGGCAAGTGGACTACTAAGCCAGTTGTTAAGAAGCCGAAAGCGATCGGTTTTGATTTTTCTTTGTATCACCGTTATAAGCGTCTGGATGTACACAACAGGCACAGGCAGGTCAGCCGACTTGATTTATGCACAGTGTGCCCTTCTGGGTTTTGCAACGGGTTACTGGGCAGTATTCGTAACAACAGCCGCAGAGCAGTTTGGAACAAACCTTCGTGCAACGGTTGCCACAACCGTACCAAATTTTGTTCGTGGCGGACTGGTTCCGGCCCTTTTTCTATTTCATGTACTTCGAACCGGCTCCATACCTGGTATCGGTTCAACAGGGTTCGCACCACAGTCTCTTACCGGCAGTGCACTTATTGTTGGCGCTGTTGCGCTTACCATTGCTGTATTGGGATGGATAATTATTAAAGAAACGTACGGTAAAGAACTGGACTACTTTGAGTCCGATTTATAACACTCATATTCGGGGCTTTTTATGAGAACGCTTGTATACTGTGTAACGGCGTTGCTTCTTACAACCAATGTCGCGCTATCGCAAAAGTTGTTTGTTGGTCCGACGTTGATGTTTAAAGGAGGTTTAAATGCTGGTAACATCCCTGACGGACAAAAGACAGCATTCAATATTCACACAATGCCCGACATAACAGCGAATATTCTCTGGCTTTTTAACAAAGGTGCAAATCTTGGTTTGATGGGCGATGTTGGGCTTGCCACGTATTCCTACAGAATGCGCCCGGAAAGCGAGAGCATTGCTAATGACGAAAACACGTTGGTAACGGAAACGCAGTACTTCATCGTAGCCCCCTCCTTCTTCTTTAGCGGGTTTACGATTGGCGCAGCTTTTGGTTTTCCGACGAGCATTGACATTTCCAATGTATCGGGATCTATGATTGTAACTTCGACTTCAACCGATAACCTTACATCGCCACTTATTGAGTTGCGCGCTGGTGGAATGATACCGGTTTGGGAAACACCAACCGGCAGGTTAAGCGCCATTGTCCAGTTTGGTTACAGTTTAACCGGACAGGTTAAGGATGATGCGCTAGTAGATCCGGATCTTAACCCCAAAAACATGTCCGGCGGTATCGGTATTGCTTATCACTTTAATCTGACCAACTTGTTTGAATGACCCATCAACAACGAATTGTAGTTCTTGACTTTGGATCGCAGTACACCCAGCTCATAGCACGAAAGGTTCGTGAGATAGGCGTATATGCGGAAATCCATCCTTATACAATCAGCCGAGAAGCGCTAAAGGGCTTGCATCCGCAAGGCCTGATTCTCTCTGGAGGTCCGCAGAGTGTCTATGCCGATGGGTCACCTCATCCATCGTTTGATGTTTTCGACCTCGGAATACCGGTTCTTGGAATATGTTACGGACTGCAACTCATCGCTTGGCACCTGAACGGCGCCGTTGACAAAGCAGCAAAACGTGAGTTTGGCAGGGCTGAACTTGTGATTGATGATGATTCAGACCTCCTCAAGAACATTGGAACAACCACTCAAGTGTGGATGAGTCATGGCGACCATCTAACGAAAGCGCCGGATGGATTCGATGTTATCGCACACACGGAGAGTGCACATATATGTGTAGTGCGGAATCAACAACGACGAATATGGGGAGTGCAGTTCCATCCGGAGGTGCATCACACCTCAGATGGCTCAACGATCCTAAAAAATTTTGTTGTGGACATCTGTGGGTGTTCGCCGGATTGGAGTGCAGCGTCGTTCATTGAATCTGCAATACAAGATATTCGTCAACACGTTGGTGATGGATCGGTGATCTGTGCCTTAAGTGGCGGCGTGGATTCCACCGTGGCTGCAGTGCTCTTACACGAGGCATTGGGAAACCGTGTTCATTGTATTCATATTGACAGTGGACTCATGCGTGCAGGCGAGAGCGAGCAAATCGTGAGGTTGTTTAAAGAAAACTTTCAACTCAGTGTTGATCTTGTGGACGGGTCTGAACTCTTCCTGTCGCGTCTGGAAGGAGTGACCGATCCGGAACAGAAACGAAAAATCATTGGAACAACATTTATTGACCTCTTTGAAAAAGAAGCACAACTTTTTAGCGATGCTCAGTTTCTTGCCCAAGGAACATTGTATCCCGATGTAATCGAGAGTGTAAGTGTAAAGGGTCCGTCGCAGACAATTAAAACACACCACAACGTTGGCGGATTACCGGAAAGAATGAATCTGAAGCTGATCGAGCCGTTTAGGGAACTATTCAAAGACGAAGTGCGAGCTGTTGGCAGAGCACTTGGAGTTCCCGAGTGGTTTGTGAACAGACACCCCTTTCCCGGTCCGGGACTAGCAATTCGCATACCCGGCAACGTTACACGGGAGAAGGCCGATCTTCTACGAAAGGCCGATGCAATCTATCTTGATGAAATTCGCAAGGCTGGTTTATACGATCAGATTTGGCAGGCATTCTGCGTGTTACTACCCGTGCAAACGGTTGGTGTAATGGGCGATGAGCGCACGTACGAGTACGTTTGTGCTCTGAGAGCGGTGACCAGCACCGACGGGATGACTGCCGACTGGTTTCACTTTCCGTACAATGTGTTGGCAAACATTAGCAGCAGAATTATTAACGAAGTGCGGGGAATCAACAGAATTGTTTATGACATTTCGTCGAAGCCCCCTTCAACAATTGAGTGGGAGTAGTTATGGATCCGGTATGGATGCATCTTTTAGTTAACCATATTCCAATAATTGGCACAGCTCTTGGCCTTTTGGTCGTTGTTGCCAGTCTTATTTTTAAGAATCCGATTGTAAAGACAACCGGCATGGTCGTGTACATCGTGTCGGCGCTTACCATCTACCCATCGAATTTCACCGGTGAAGCTGCCGAGGAAAGCGTCGAACAGATTGCCGGTGTTAGTCACGATCAGATTCACCAACATGAAGAGGCAGCCGAGTTGGCTCTCACGCTAACATCGCTTGCACTGGTATTCGCAGCGTTACATATGTTCAACAGACCAAAATCAGAATCTGTTCAACGTTTTGTACTGGTGGCATATATCGTAGCCGCTCTGGCTGCTACGGGTCAGTCTATAAAAACCGGTCATGAAGGGGGCTTAATTCGGCGGCCCGAACTCGGAAACACACCAACAACGCTCATTAATCACGAAGAACACGGACATTAAAACATTCATGACTTGTTTGATTCCACTGGCCAATGGTACCGAAGAGATGGAAGCAGTTATCATGATTGATATGCTTCGCAGAGCCGGTATTGAAGTCATCGTTGCCGGAGATGGCGATATGGTTACTTGCTCTCGGGGCGTACGTATCGTGCCCGACATGGCCATTGACGACATTGCAGACGATGACGAATTCGACCTTATCATTTTACCGGGAGGCAGACAAGGCGTTCAGAATTTTCTTGAGAACGAAGCACTCCGCACGATTCTTGCTCGGCACAGGGCAGCTCGTAAGCCACTTGGCGCTATCTGTGCAGCTCCTCTTGTTCTGCATGAGCTTGAACTTCTCAAGAGCGGTAGCATGGTAACATCTCATCCAAGCATTGCCGATGAACTCAAATCTTATAAATACTCAATGAATCGTGTTGTCGAAGACAATGGAATTATTACGAGTAGAGGAGCTGGAACTGCACTGGAATTTTCTCTCGAGATAATCAAGCGATTCACTGATGAGGCCACGGCCCGACGTATCGCAACCGATATTGTAATGTTTGAGTGATGCGCTACCTTATAACATCCGCGTTACCGTATGCTAGCGGTATAACGCATTTGGGAAATGTTGTTGGCAGTACACTGCCTGCCGACATTTACGCTCGCTATTGTAGGCTTCGAGGACGGCAAACCCTGTACGTTTGTGGATCTGATGAACATGGGGTAGCAATCACCATAGCAGCAGAGAAGGAGGGTGTAACCCCACAAGAACTTGTGAACAGATACCATGTTGCCAATGAGCAAGCATTACGTGCAGCATGGATAGATTTTGACGTGTTCGGACGCACCACGGACCCTCTACACGCGCAAACCGCACAGGAATTCTTTACTGTTTGGCTCAATAATGGGTTGCTTACCAAGAAGGAAGAAGATCAGTTTTTTGACGAACAGGCAGGTATGTTTCTGCCGGACCGATATGTAGAAGGAGTTTGTCCGAATTGTGGATTCGATCGTGCTCGAGGCGATCAGTGTGATAACTGCGGAGCCTACTACAACCAGCTTGACCTAAAAAATCCGCGCTCTGTAGTTACGGGCAAGGTTCCCGTTGTTAAGAAAACATCGCACTGGTACTTTACGCTAAATGCTTTTCAAGAATGGACAGAACAGTACATCGAGGCGCATGCCGGTGAATGGAAGGATAACGTTCTGCAACAAAGCAGATCGTGGTTAAAACAAGGTCTTGCCGAGCGTGCTGCAACACGTGATATGCCATGGGGAGTTCCTGTTCCACTAGATGGGGCCGAGGGAAAGGTATTATACGTCTGGTTCGAGGCAGTTCTGGGCTATATCTCGGCAACAAAACGGTGGGCTGAACATTTAGGAAACGCAGAGGCGTGGAAGCAATGGTGGATGGACACCAACACCGCATATACGGCATTCCTTGGTAAGGACAACATCGTATTCCATACAATCATCTTTCCTATTCTATTACACACGAGGGAATCGGAAGGGTACATCCTTCCAACGAATGTTCCGGCAAATGAATTTCTGAATCTTGAGGGACAGAAATTTTCAAAGAGTCGAAATTGGGCTATAGACCTTGCCGAATATCTTTCCAGGTTTCCGGACCCGCAGTACGTGGATGTTCCGCGATATGTTCTCACAATGAATATGCCTGAAACTAAGGATAGCGATTTTACGTGGACCGATTTCCAAGCGCGAACAAACAACGAGTTAGCCGCTATTTTGGGAAACTTTGTAAACAGAGTATCACAATTCCTGCAACGATACTTTAACGGTGTTGTGCCGCAACAAGCGGAGCACACCAGTGGCGATCATGAGGAAGCGCTGTCGCAAGCACTACAAACAGCAATGGAATCGGTTGGCCGACAGTTAGATGCATTTCGTTTCCGCGATGCGGCAACAAATGCCATGAATGCTGCGCGTGCTGCGAATAAGTATTTCAATGACCGTGCTCCATGGAAAGACATTACCGGCAATCCAGAACGTGCCGCCCACACGATATACGTTTGCGTTAATGCCATTCGATCGCTTGCTATTCTCTTTGCGCCATTTATTCCGGTGGCGTCAACAAAGATGCAGTTGATGTTTGCAGATTCCGCGCGTGTTGGTAGTGTTAACGAATCCAGTTCGGACATATGGACTACTCTATACTCGAAAACATGTGCTCCGGGTACGGTTGTAACCGACCCCGGAATACTTTTTAATAAAGTTGAGGATTCCGTTGTTCAGCAGCAACGCGAGTTGCTCGTGGCTTTGGCAAGACCAAGCGAATCGCAGGATGCCAACACAACACCCACGATAACCATAGATAGATTTTCCGAGATATCACTGCGAACGGCAAGAGTATTGAGCGCTGAACCAGTACCAAAATCAAAGAAGCTTCTCAGGCTCATTGTTGATTTGGGGACAGAAAAGCGACAGATACTAGCTGGTATAGCACAGCACTATTCGCCGGAAGATATTGTAGGAACATTGGTTGTGGTTGTAGCCAATCTTCAGCCGGCTAAACTTATGGGACTAGAATCACAGGGTATGGTGCTGGCTGCTTCAAACAGTAGCGGACAGCTTACGCTGGTGCGTCCTGCCGACCTATCAATCGGCGAAGGTGCAGAAGTACGATAGCACGGAGAAAGGATGCATGGTGCAGGATAAGGGGCTACCATCGGAAGGAATAACACAACCAGCAATTGGCAAGGAACCAACGGCAATTGTTCAACAGCGAAGACTGTTAAACCGTTGGAGCCTGTTTGCATTGTTTTTCATTAGTGCGTCGGCAACGGTGTTGTATGTGAGCAATGTGATTGCAGTGAATAAACTCTCCAATGAAACCGAGATTCTGCGCAAGCAACGCGACTCTTTAGAAACTCTCAACAAGAGCTTGCGAACGGAAACATTCCGATTACAAAGCGCCGACAGAGTTGTACGCATAGCAACAGAAAAACTTGGAATGATTCCTCCACCGGAAGCACCGGTAGTTGTACATTGACATCATCGGAACCATACGACCCAATTCGATGGAAAGCCGGACTTTTGTTGCTGCTCTTTGTTTTTGGCTTTGTCATCATACTCGGCAGATTGTTTTGGGTTCAGGTGGTGGACCACACGCGATATCGAGAGGTAGCAAAACGCCAGTACGAGAGTAAGGTAGAGCTACGGGCCGAACGGGGTAGTTTCTTCGACAGAAAAAATCGTGAAATCGTTGGGATGATCAGAACCACAAGCTTTGCTGCTGACCCGACTGTTGTTGAACAACCGGCCCTTATCGCACAACTTCTTGCCGGTGCAACTGGTGTTAGTGATAACGAATATTTAGCCAAGCTCCGAACAAAAGGACGGCGGTTTGTGTGGCTTGCTCGTGGCGTGAATACCGCACTGTTTCCCGATCTCGATATTCTCAAAGATCCCGGTCTTATACGAGTAACAGAACCCAAACGTAACTATTTATATGGAACGGTAGGTGCACAACTATTAGGATCTACCGATGTGGATAATAACGGCGTTACTGGCCTTGAGCTTCAGTATGATCACGCTTTACGCGGTCGCCCTGGCTTTGTGATTATGCAGCGTGATGGCAGAGGGAGACTTCGAACTGGCGTGAACCCCGAACGAAGAAGTCCGCAAAATGGAAACAACCTTACGCTTACGATAGACATTGAATTCCAGAAAGTAGTTGAACAAGAACTAGCTCGAGGAGTTGCCGAGAGTGGTGCTCTTAGTGGAACCATTGTTGCTATGGAACCGACAACCGGATACATTTTGGCTATGGCCTCATACCCGTCGTACGACCCACTAAGACTGGACTTGACAACGAATGATGCACTTCGGATTCGCGCCATTACAGATCAGTACGAGCCTGGTTCCACTGTAAAGGCAATAACGGCTGCAGCCCTCATACAAGAAGGCAAGCTAGGTCCCAGCGACACCGTAAACATGCATGGGGGCACACTCCATCTTGGACCATACGTAATACGTGACGACCACCCGATGCGTCAATCCACGTTACAGTCAGCCCTTGAACAGAGTAGCAATGTTGCTTTTGCTTCCAGTGTACAGCTTTTAGATGACCGTGTTTTTTACAAGTACTTTCGTGATTTCGGATTCGGAATACCTACAGGCATTGACATTCGGGGTGAGGTAAGGGGGCTGTTGAAGAAGCCCACGCAGTTTGCGTTCGGTACAAAAAACTACATGGCTCATGGTTATGGCTTGTCGTGCACGGCTCTTCAGATTCTCAACGCCTATGCTACCATTGCAAACGGTGGACAGATGATGGAACCTCGGTGCGTGCAGAGGATAACAGATCCGGCAGGCAAGGTGGTTGCGCGCTTTGAACCACAAAAGGTACGGCGGGTGATCTCGGAAGAAACGGCAAAGAAGGTTACTCAGATGTTAATAGGCGCAGTAGAGAGAGGAACTGGGGTAAAGGCCGCTATTCCCGGGCTGAGCATTGCAGGTAAAACGGGAACGTCTAAACAACTTATTCTGGGGAGCTATGAACAAACGTCTGCCTATACAGCATCGTTTGTTGGATTCTATCCAGCGCAGCGTCCGCAGATTGCGATGATTGTTTTGCTTGATAAACCCACAACAAGCATATACGGAGGTACAACGGCAGCACCCATATTCCGGCGCATTGTTCAAAAGTCGCTTTCGATGATTACGCTCAACCCAACCGAGCAACAATCCCTCGCTGCATCTGCAGCGGCAGATTCTGTGGTGGTGCCGGACATTCGCGGGCTACGTCCCTCTACGGCCGACACCATACTTGCTAAGCTAGGTCTTCGTCTTGCAGACAAATCGGACAATGGTATTGTTCTGCACCAGGCTCCGTCAGCCGGAACGTCGGTTGAACGTGGTCAGGTTATTCAAATCAGAATAACCCCTCATCAAAAAAAGGCACATCCTGACGTTCGCGGGATGGTGCTTCGACGTGCGATTAGTATTCTGCACGACGCCGGGTACGAAGTACGTGTGCGGGGTAGTGGCATCGTGCAGGAGCAACACTGGACAGGCGATACCTGTACTCTCCATGCATCTAGTTCGAAGCCTTGACACATTATTGACCATGAGTGTAACTCTCTGATGAGAAATGGGTTGTACACAGACGTTATCGGTGCCCGATGAACATGCAATTAAAGAATGCGGTATGGGTTCTTGTGCTCGCAGTTGGAATTTCTGCGAGCAAGGTGCTTGCGGACGAAGTACAGCGTCTTCGTACAGTATTTATCACCTTTCCACCCACACTTGTTAACGACACTGAAGTTCAAACTGAGATCGTCCGGGGTGTTACCGACGGGGCACAATACCAACCGCTGCCGCATCCGCAAAGTCCGTTTAGGCTATCAACAGGAACAAACATTATCACGGCTAGGAATGGTGAACTCGTTCTTACAGCGCTGTTCAAGCCGGAGGAGGCCGGACAGGTTTCACAGGATATTTTCCTTGTTCGCCTGCCAGTTACGAGCGCTGATACCATTCGGCTCCGTTTAACCGGTTTGGGTTACAGCCTGGAACGTATGGAATACCGATTCTTTGGACAGGTGCATATAGGCGACAGCGCATCGACGTTTGTTCGCGCTCGTTCCGGACTGGCTAGAGACGAGTCTTGGAGGTTTGTGCCAGAACAACTGCCACCACCATTCTACCAGTACCTGCCAGGTCCGCCAACACAGGTCCGAGACACCGCTTTTTTCCTCTTTACGTTTAAGCCGGAGTACCCCGGTCCGTTCAGAGACACATCGTACATCCAGCGGCTAAGCGGGTCAGATGTTGTTGAGACAATCATGGTTATCCTGCATGGAGTAGGTATTAATGAGAGTAGGATAGAAAATCTTGATTTTGGTACGTTGCTCACGGGTGATACGACAGCACGCATTCGGGTGCTTCAAACACCAGTCGCTAGATCGAACTATCAACTTTTATATCGTCCGGCAGAACCATTCAGGCTCTATGTAAATGCCGAAGGGAAACCAATCCCAGTACCTCCGGATTCAATTTTGGTTGGGGCTGCATTTAAGCCAACACATTCTGGAGTCTTTAAAGACAGCATCGTAATCGTAAGAATGTCTGCACAGCAGAAACCCGTTGATACAATAACCGTTTATCTATTCGGAACTTCGGTAACACAAACGCCGCGGTTACAAGCAGCGTTTTCTGGCTTGAACGTTCTTGATTCTGCTGAGCAGCAGGTGTTTGTGGAGTTCCCGGTTCAGCCATCCATATCATTTGAGTACGCAATACACTCAGAAACTCAGGAACCGGCTCGGGTTTCAATGGGTAGCGTGGTAACGAAAGGAATACCCCTCACAGTAACAGCTACACCTCGGACTTATACGCCCTCGGCTACACAAACCTTCGTCATCCGACGATTGCATGCGGGAGCAATAGTAGATAGCACAATCTTGTCCGTTGTCACTTCAATGCGTCCACGACCGATAGCGGTGGTGCTGGCAGCCGATACAGTACAAGGAAATATAGGTGATACGGTAACAGTTACCTTGCGATGTTTTTCGGATGACACTCTTGATACATTAGTTACCATTACTGATTTTGATGCAACAATTGGGTATAACCCGACAGTCTTTGCGCCCATTCCCGACGATCAACATACAGTAAGCTTTTCCCTTGATTCTGCTTCCATTAACATTCGTCGTAGCGACGTTATCATGGAACCCGGATCTGCAGAAACCACCGTGGCAACAATACGTGGCATTATTGCAATGGGAGATGCTTCAGCTACAACACTTGCAGTTAGCAGTGAGCCAAGCGGAGTAAAACCAGATATCATACGCACATGGACGAATGCGAGCGGACGTATAGATGTGTTAAACGTTTGGTCGTACGGCAATGGAACACCACGTTATGTTAACCCTCTGAAAGGTGCGTTATCGGTAACCATCGTACCTAATCCGGTGGTTAACCGAAGTGTGCTGCGAATTGAAAATGTTCAGGAGGAGAAGGGCAGAGTTGTGATCAGTACAATTACCGGACAGCGTATTGCCGACCTTACGCCATCGGTGCGGTCTGGTGTGCGTGAATGGACTGTAGGTAGCGGGTCAGGTTCGGATGTTGTTCTGCCGCGAGGAACATACTTTGTAAATCTTACCATGACCGGCGTATCGGGTACGGAGATATTTAGCGTAACACGACAGTTTATTGTCGAGTAAATTCGCGGGTGCAGCAGCTTCATTCTCGGCTTCTTGCTATCCTTTGCTTCTTAGTATTTGCTTGCGTAACAACTGCGCAGCAGGACAACTGTATTCTGGGTGGCGCGGGTATAGTCGGTGTATTGCCATTGCAAGGCTTTTCGTCGCCTCCGGAGTTTCCCAGTCCGCCCGATCCTTTACGATTTGAGCCGTTACATATGGAATGGGGGCCAAGAGCATACGCAGGGTACGAAGCAGCCCTAGACCACGATAATCGTTTTCGTTTTGGGGCAAGAGCAGTATATGCACCACTGCAATTCTTGTACAGATCGCAAGAGCAAACAACAATTACCACGCCAGACGGTGCAACACGCAATGCTCTACTACAGCATGACCTCGCAGTTCAGATTCAAACGATTTCCGTAGAACCATTCTTGCGGTATGAATTTGAACCGGACCTTGCTCTTGCAGTTGGTATTCCACTTTCATACGCAGTATCAAAGAACTATACGCAGACCATGAGGTTTGCCGATCCTCCCGATTTAACGTTTGTGGATGGTAGTTTACAACAGATTACCGGTTCGGGAACACTGCCGAATGCATCGCCATTTGTTGTTGGTATCCATGGCCGTGTTGAATATCATGTGCCGTTAAACCGGTATCGTACATTGTATGCAGGTGTTGCTGCCGGAGTTACAACGCAATTAACATCCTGGCAACAATCAATATCAGTAACATCAGTCCAACCGGTTGCTGAAGTTCAGTTTCGGTGGTTTCCCTGGAAGCAGAATCCTGAAGTACCACGCGACACAGTATATCAACGCGACACTGTTGTGCTTTTGAGCACGAAGGTTACTACTGACAGTATTGTATTAGCGAGAAGCACCACCCTAGAGAGTAGGAGTGGAGACACAGTACATGTTGTTGTTGAAGAAAGCTACCAATGGTATAAACCCAAGCCCCCTTCCATTCTTAGTGCATCACTAACACTAGCATTTGAACAATCGGATGGAACAGTTAGTTCAGAAGCCAGGATCACTACCCGAACAATTCGGAGAACGCGTATTGTACCGATACTTCCGTTAGTAGTATTCGACGATGGAGCGGCAGATATTCCGCTTAGGTATGTTCAGCTTAGGGGTTCTGAAGCATCAGCGTTTCGGGAAGAACATGCGCTAACAGGTGGTATTCATTGGCAGTACCATGTTCTTAATGTTATTGGCCGACGAATGCGCACAGTAGCTACAAGTCGGATACAGCTAGTATCGTATGACGATGGAACTGCAGTTGGAACAGCGTTGGCCCGACAGAGAGTTCATGCGATTAAACATTACTTGGAGAGTGTATTTCGCATACAATCACAGCGTATCGGTACCGACGTTCGGCATGGCCAACAATCGCAGCAGCCTTGGGTAATCCTAATAGACGAATCAAAAAGTCTGCTCAAGCCGATTCAAGCTACAGACACCATTGTTGAACAGCACTTTCCCACAGTACAGATTCGTCCGGATGTAGTGAATGAAGTTAGCATTAAGTCGTGGCAGCTTGTCTTGCATAGAGACAGTGCAACACTACGAGAAATGTCGGGCACCGGTCCGGTGCCGGTTACCATCCGTTGGGATATGAATCAGAGTATCACTGGCAATCAAGAGATTACCGACCCTATTTATTTTCAGCTTCATGTTACAGATGTTGAGGGAGCCAAAGCAAGTAGCAAGGCAGGTTTTGTATCCTTTGTTGGAAGTGCAGCCACTGATTATTTGTCCGAACCAATACCACAAACGCATGTGTTGCGATGGCTCGGACCCGAGATGCTGCACACGTCTGACGCCGACATGTTTGGCCTACA
>CAZGHI010000015.1:1254-33418 GCA_964525565.1 uncultured Hyphomicrobiales bacterium | reverse complement strand
AGTACATGTTTATCCATCAGCGTCGAGAACAAACGACTCTTTCATAGTGAATGTTCCGGCTACCTACTTTCCGGTTGGAGCTGATGTATGGTTTCGCAGAGGCCTACATCCTCCGGAGACGCATTTATTTGAGCATGCGGAAGTGTACATATCGGAAGAGTAGTTGCTTTGGTTTCTTAGTTATTCCAGCTCGTTTAGTTCTGTAGTTAGCTGCTCTGAAGGCAGTCCATTTTGCTCAGCCAAATCAATAGCATTGCGATAGTGTTTCCGGGCAGACTCGGCATCATCTGTGGCACGCGAGATGCGAGCCATTTCCGTAAGTGCCTGCACTTGTTGTTGCACAGTTCGAGCGGAGCGTGCTTGGATAAGGGCACGTTCAAAAAATTGAAAAGCGTTGTTCAGTTCTCCGCGTTGCTTGTATTGCATGCCGATATTTAACGCAAGGTGGGCGCAGTTGATAGCCGTTCCTTCAGAAGTGCATTGCTCATACTTACTGACAAGCTGTTCCAATGCAGAGGGCGAGGAGTTTGTAGCAATCGTTCGTGAATCATCGGAACGGCGAACTGGAGTTCGCTCAGGGAGAGCCGTAGGTACTTCCGATGTTACTGTTCGGCTTGTTCCAGGTGTACTCGGAGCAGGTACGGGTTCAGCCGCATTGTCTGGTGGAAGATGAAGCGATGGCGCAATCTCCTGATGTGCCGATTGTTTTTGAGGAATGGCAGAGGCTGGTTCTGCTTTGGGAGTATGTGAAGTCATAGCTAGATACACTCCACCGGCTCCGATCAAGACAGTACTGGAGCCAATGATCCAGGCCCACATATTCGAGGCAAGATGGCCAAGCCCAATAGCACCGGCAGTTCCTGCAGCAATCTTTGCTACAACGGTGGCTTCTACGGATGAAAGAAAGCCAGGCGGTGGTACCACCTTTGGAGCGCTGGTTGCCAAAAGCTTCTCTACCGCTGCCAAGTCTTTTGCTTCAGCAGCAAATGTTGGGTCATTGGCCATGCGGGCTTCAAATTCCAGCAACTGATCTTCGCTTAGCGAGCGATCCAGATAGCCGGCAAGTAGTTCGTCGTTGGTCATCGTAGTTCTTCCAATACCGGGGAGAGGACATTCAATAGTTGTTTTTTTGCCCGAAACACCCGAACCTTAGCGAGAGCAATGCTTATGTTCAGTGTTTCAGCGATTTCTTCGTACGAGAGATCGTCAAAGTATCTGAGTTCTAACGCTTCCCTAAACTCGTCTGGCAAGGTTTTTATGGCCTTGTAGAGCGCTTCTTTCAAAAGAAAGTCGTTCGAATGCGCAGAAATGGACTCAAATGAATGGATCTCCTCGTTTAATTCTGTGTTGTGTTTTCTATTCCGAATTGCTTTCAGACATGTGTTTCGCGTGATGGTAAACAGCCATGCAGCAAACGAGCCGTCCTGAAATGATTCCCTTTTGTTGTAGATAGTAAGTGCCACGGTCTGAAACACGTCCTGCGCATCTTCTACATTGCCCAAGGCCCGCAAACAGTATGAATATATACGCTTATCATACCTTCTGTACAAAGCACTAAAGGCCTTTTCGTTATTCTCTGTGCGGACCAGAGAAAAGATTTCTTCGTCCGAAAGTAGCTCGTAAGTCATGTACAAGGATGCAAACGTTGGTTACAAGAACCCTGCGATTACCAAGGGGTTACAGCAGTATGCAGGGCTTGGATACACAAACCGACGATAAATTCCGTAAAATGGTAGTATTCTTTTCATGTTTTTTAGGGGGCTGAATGTTTCGGGGGATATGGTTGGCGGCACTTCTGTGCTCTAGTGTGAATCTGGGGGCGCAGAACATTAACGATGGTGGAACGATGACTTCCGCCGGATCAGATCAACAGGTTCCGGTGGTTTCGGATCCTGCGTACCAAATTGGTGTTGGCGTGCAGATTGGAGCGTTTGGTGGCAGCATTTCCGTTGAAAATGCCGAAGGAAGAAAGGTAAATCCAGATTTTTGGGCGCTGCCGACCTACGGGGCAGTGATTCAGGCACCATTTGGTGCTGGTTCCAATTTGGGTGCACGGCTCGATATTGGTGTAAGCTCCGTTGGAACACGAACCCGCCCGTACGAATTCTACGATAACAAAAAGAACTGGGAAGGCTACTTTCTAGAGCGGTACACCTACTTTACCATCGCACCCCAGGTAAATCTGGCAGGCGTGTTGCTCGGGGTTGGATTCAACTTCCCAATGTCGGGAGAACGTTGGCATCCTGAGGGATCGGACACGAAATACGCGGTTGACAAAGACATCCTCGTCGGCACTGCAATGGATGTTCGATTAGGAGGAGTGATTAATGTTTGGGAAACGAAGCTTGGTAAGCTGAACGTAGAGATTCTTGCACGGTACATGTTTACCGGACTGTTTGAGGATGATCAATATATTTATGGACATGAAACCACATCGACCGGGGTTCGGCCAAACAATTATGCAACGCTTCCGGCAATTAACCTAACAACAGCAAGTGCGCACATTGGTGTGTCGTATCTGTTTTCGCTTGGGTTTTAACCACCATTTCCGACTACATTAACAGAGAAAACCATGAAACGATTTGTAAGCATCATCATCATAACAGCAACAGCATTGGTTGGCATTTCATCTTGCACGAAAGGTCCATCGGGTCCGGATCCGGGATCAGAGCTTGTTATCCGATACACTGTTGGAAACCTGAATATCCCCGTTGCACTTACAAAGTCAGCCGAAATGATTTTTGCGGGTGATAGTATTCGCATGACCAACGTGCACATGATGGCTGATTCAATCATTAACGCAGAGGCTCGATTTGATGTAACGATGATTTCACCATTTGCTGATCCTGATCTGATTGTTCGGTTTGCCAATGGTATTCCAACAACACCCGGCACATACAGTTTTGAGCCAACAAAGATTAATTGGTCTTCCGGACCCAACGTAATCGTAACTCAGGGTGTGATTATTCGACAAAATGGAATTGTGTACTACCCTGTAGAAGGGTCAATTGTATTAACCGAAGTTCGCAGGAATTCCAACGGTACTATTGCCGGAATCAAAGGATATTGCACAGGCAAGGTTCGTGCTCACTGGCCCGCTGGGTTCTCGTCATCACCAAGCAATCCAACCCCGCCGGGATACGACATGGCAAATCCGAGTTTGGTAGGGGAACATCTTACCATACACAGTTGCATCTTTAACAACCAAACAATCAGTGCTGGTACTCCACGCCAGGCTTCAACACAGAATTAGCACACCATACAGAAAGAAGATGCTGTGGCATGACGCAGCCGTCGTATTGGGATAAAACCGCTTCGGCCACCACCAACGTAGCAATCGTAGGTGGTGGCCTTTTAGGTTGCTGTATTGCTCAGTTTTTACAGCGGCAAATGCCACACTGTTCAATTGTGATCGTTGAACGAAATGAAGGGGGCTATGGTGCAAGCACTCGCAATGCTGGTTTCGCATGTTTTGGATCGGTAGGCGAAATAGCTGCTGACATAGACACCCTCGGACCACAAACTGCATATGAAATTGTTCGGCAACGAGTGGAGGGATTACGCCTACTTCTTTCAATAGTACATCCTCAAGCTGTTGAATATGAACAGTGTGGTGGTCATGAGATTTTTACAGCGGACGACCCTGCACTTCATAGAATTGATGAAGTAAACTCGCTCCTCCGTGATCTCTTTCCCACCCTTCCTTTTGTTAGAGACGATAATCGTGCATCTTTCCTCGGACTGTCCGACAGTGTTCGCCATGTTATCAGAACACCGTACGAAGGGGCACTGCACAGTGGAAAGCTCCGAAAGCACCTTTTATGTGTTCCCCAAATAACAGGTACGGTTGTTGCAATCGAACAATGCAACGATGGTTGGGAGCTTCTGATACAGAAGCATGAGAACGACAAATGTTTTCATCATCTTAAAAGTTCGCTTGTTGTTGTATGTACAAATGCTTGGATGAATGAGCTTATTCCCTCAGCCAACATTACTCCGGCACGCGGCCAAATACTTATAACAAAGCCCATTGAAGGCCTTGCACTACACGGTACTGTTCATATGAACAAAGGATATGTGTACTTCCGCAATGTTGGGAACAGAGTATTGTTGGGGGGGGCTCGGAATCTTGCCATTGCAGAAGAGACTACAACGGAAATGAATGTAACGCAAACCATTCAGAACTATCTTGAAGATTTGCTGTATTCAATCATCCTACCCCAGTTCAGCAAGGAACGGAGTCAGTCTATTGTGGATATGCGCTGGGCCGGAATTATGGCTTTCTCGCCGGATAAGAAGCCATTTGTACACCAAGTGAAGCCACATCTGTGGTCGGCATTCACATGTAATGGAATGGGTGTTGCTCTTGCTGCAAGCGTTGCAAACCGTGTTGTGGCGGAAATGAGCACAGAGCTCTAATTACATGAACGATACCCAAAATCTGTAGTCAGTAACTTTGAACATGGCATCAGCACGTAACGATACAACCGGTAAACCGGAGTTAAAGGGCCTGCCCATTTCACTATTAGAGCAACTTGTAGTGGATAGAGGGCTCAAGAAGTATAGAGCACAACAGTTGTATGATGCGCTTTATGTTCAGCGTGTGTCAGGCATTGAACAGATGGCTGTGTTGCCTACACAGGTTCGAGGCGACCTCGAAGAGCACTATCGGTATAACAGTGTTACTCTGAAGACAGTTCAGCAGTCCGGAGATGGCACGAAGAAATTTTTGTTTGAGTTGTACGATGGCCGGACTATCGAGAGTGTTCTTATACCAAGTGAAATGGTGGAAGCCGATGGACATCCACGCAGACGAACCCTTTGCATAAGTACGCAGGTGGGCTGCAATCTTGGATGCGTGTTCTGTGCAACTGCCACGATGAAACGAGCCAGAAATCTAACCAGCGGTGAAATCGTGGATCAGTATCTTCAGGCTCAACTCCACAGTTCAAGACCAATCACCAATGTTGTTTTTATGGGCATGGGTGAACCCATGAACAACTACGACAATGTGATGAGAGCTACTGAAATTCTGAATGACCAGCGAACAAACATGGTAGCACCACGAAGAACAACTCTGAGTACGGCAGGAGTGGTACCAGGTATTATACGAATGGCAGATGAAGGCCGAATCATAAAACTTGCAGTTAGTCTTCATGCAACTACACAAGAGAAACGGTTGCAGCTTATGCCCGTTGCGAAAAAATGGACACTCGACGTGCTACTAGATGCTATTGATTACTACTACCGTAAAACGCGAAAAAGTGTTACCTACGAATACATCGTTTTTTCAGGCATTAACGATTCGCTGGATGATATACGCAGGCTTGGCCGCATCGCCCGTCGCATACCAACCAAGATAAATCTGATACCTTTTCATGACATTGATTTTACACATCCTACCGGTATTGCCGCTGATCTGCGGCCGGCATCTCCGGATCGGTTTCAGTGGTTTATTGATAGACTACGTGAAGAAGACGTGCAGGTGCTGGTTCGGAGTTCATCCGGACTCGATATTGATGCAGCATGTGGACAGTTGGCGTTAAGCAATGCGTAATCACATCGTTTGGTTGATTGTTTGGCTCATCACACAGAACTGTTTGTTCGCGTTAACAAACGAAGAACTCGGAAGGATGGAGTTCTTTGATGACGTAACATACATTGTCCGACTTACGAATGGCGATCTGATCAGCGGTCCGGTAACACTCATTGATTCAGACTCTGACGGCACATACATTCGAATCAATGCCGTAATTGGCAGAGCAAAAATATATGCTAAAGAAATTGATTGGATTGGATCAATGGATGATCATTACCGTCATCGGCATCGCGGCTTTATCATGCCAACGGCACAACCTATTCGGTCGGATCACTTTGCCAGTCTCATTGAGGGTGTGTTTCCATATATCGGGTTTGGCATTTCCGAGTACATAAGCATCACTGCCGGCCGTACTTTGATTCCAGGGATACCTTGGTCCGATCAGGTATCTGCAATTAACGGAAAACTTACCCTCGCGAAAAGTGAAGCAGGCCTTGTAGAAGACGGCTGGCAATATTATGCGCTTGGCATTAACGTTGGCTGGCTAAATGATGTGAACTTTATGGGTCATATATACGGTGTAGCAACGTGGACAGGTAAACGCACGCAAGCAAGCACCATGTTCTTTGGAAAGTTCGCCGGCGAGGATGTGTACACGGTTAGTGGTGGCAACTTCTTTGCTCCGTTCAATTTCGCATATGAGAACGGAACCATCGGAGCGGCGCTCAGTCTTGATACGCGATTTCCGGAATTTCATGACCTGCACTTTGTTGGAGAACTCTGGGCACAGGACCTTACTCGCCCGTCTAACACGATGCTTTATATGGGGTTGCGGCAGGCAAATACAGCAGTTGCTATGGACTTTGGCTTGGCTCTTGTTCCCGGCCCCGTCGTTTTTCCTCTTGTAGCTGTTGCCTGGACACCTTGGTAGCTACAGGTTGGGAGGCCACAATCCAACCTTGGTTTTAAATCCATCTATCGTCTCGATTTCAATCCCGACTAAGCCGAACTTATGGTTGGTGATGTACGTGATCTTTTTTATGAATGGGTCATTCGACGTTTCTTCAACCTTAATCACCTTAATTAACCAGAATGCTATCGGATAGTCATCAGTAGTGCTTTTCGAAGTAACTGTTCGCGTTACCTCTACGCCGTCTGGCCTCTTAAATCTGTACACATCACCAACGTTAGCATTGTAGCGGACAATGGTAAACGGTTTGCTTAGATCGCCTCCGCTGGAGACGTACTCCTGAATTCCCTCGCTTGTAACACGCCCTTTTAGCGTTGCTGATATCCACATATTGTCTTTATCTGATGTATCTAGCGTAGCGCCATATCGCTGGAGTAGGGCATCGAGAATTGCCTTTTTAGGTTCGGCCGGCAGTTCCTGCATACCTAGTATTGTGTCGAGGGTCTTGCTTACTACAGTATCGAACCGGAACTTCGCATACCATGTTACGTCGCCGTTCTGATTCGCAACTACCACAACACTATCCTGAACTCGTTCAAACGCTGGATGAGTGTACTTCAGGTTGATGATCACATCCGTATGGTCGCCAATATTGGTGAACTCAGTTGATGTACTTCCACCAAGTTTGGCATTCCCATCCTCACTATCCGACTCTAAAAGCCCGCACCCTGCAAGAACAACAGAAAGAAGTATAATCACAGATAGTGCTGTGTTTTGCAAGCCGCTTTGACTTTGATACTTTGTGACGATGCGCATAACGATCCTCCTACTGGGGAAAGCAAATTCGCAATTCTTACGGATGTGTATGATGACATTTATCACATTCAGAACAATGGTTGTATTGTTATTTGCGGTGGTTGCAACCTATTCACAGCAGCCCCTTCAAGGTACAATACAGCAAACACGGGAATTGGTTCGGCTGCGTGATGCATGGGCATCTGCAACACCATCGGAGCGGCTGGAACTCCGGAAGCAGTTGGCAGAGCTGGCTACCCTGGGAGCAGTGGATGCAGGGCGAGCACAAGAACAGCTCGGCCTGTGGGATGCCTGCTGCACGTTATGGGATGTTGTACCAACAGCACCACCTAAGGCACATTCACGGACTCAGAGAGTTGGGAAACAAATAGTTTCCACACCGTGTGGACCAATGCCATATGCAGATAATGTAAGTGTACGTGCTAGCAGAGATAGTATGTGGTTTACGAGTTCCTCTTGGCCGGGTTATGGAGGCAAGGATATTTATGTTAGTTCGTGTCATTTCTATCCCGTTCAGAGGGTGCATCGGTGGCTTGAACCAACAAACTTGGGATTGGGACTTAATTCGGAAGCTGACGAAGAACTGGTTGCATTGTCTGGTCCCGGCCTGCTTTTCGAGCGAACGCATAACGGAAAAACACAGCTTCTGTTTGCTACACCACGTGCGATTGTTCAAAGCATTTCCATTGCATCCAACAATGTACACCGTCCGGTAATTATCGCAACCATGTACAACTGCAAGAATGATCTTTGTGCCTCGATCGGCTTCGACAATCGAGTTGCCGTTGCTGTACCCGCCGACGCACGCACAATACACATCAGATGTTGCTGGAGAGGAGAACCAAGGGTATTCAACAGGTGCGATATTCCTACGCGTCAGTTAGCATTAACAGAGAACGATGTTCGCACACACGATTGCTTTGAATCTGCGGGTATCACAACACACGACGCCGAACATGAGTATAGTATCTCTGTTTACGAAGACGAGTTATCGGCACAACAAGCTCTTAACCGAATTCGGGAGATTTGTGAACAGGGTAAACCAAAAGTTGTTATTCATGCGGTGCCCGGACATATTGAATTGGCCATACAAGGATTTGTTCGCACACTTCAATCTATAGGTGTTCACGTACAGGTTGACCTTCACCAGTCAGAGCGTACAGTGATTGCTCTCTTGCATTAAATAGCGGTTGGTGCTAAGCGTATTCCGTATATTCGCAACCCTTCGGGTCAGGTAGCTCAGTTGGTAGAGCAGAGGACTGAAAATCCTCGTGTCGGGGGTTCAATTCCCTCCCTGACCACCAGATAAATCCTTAAGCCCCTTGTATGTAACGACTTACAAGGGGCTTGGTATTTTTCGATAGAACTCTGCGGAGCCATGCTATTGATGTAATGCGCACAATTTGCCAACATCAACATGTGGCACAGATTATAGCCTGATCATGGGTTACTTGCGCTGCTAAACATCTCGAGCGCCTCTCTTGCTCCTTCATGGTCAATCACACTTATTACGAGTCGCTTACCCGTTACCAGGTGAATATCAATGCAATGGTTGCCTCCCCAGATAAATCCCCACGTTCGGCGCGACCCATATCTATACCCCCAACCCCCAAATTCTCCTATCGTATTCAGTTTGCGAACGGTGATGCCCGTTACCTGATTCCATGAAATTATCCGTGGCTTCATCGGCAATGCTGTTTGGCGTACACGAATTCCCTCTCTTGAAATCTGTACTTCCTGACGCCCGTACCAGAGCCATAACATGATCGCAATCGGTAGTACGATAATGATAAGTGAGTATAGAAACCATTCCCAAATCTGCATGGGAGGACCCTGCACGTGCATTACAACGATCACCACGATCCCTGCAATTACACTTGTTATGGAAGCGACAGTAAAAACCATGCGCATTCCCTTAGGCGAAGGTTGCTCTTCGTAAAATTCTAACGAACGTGATGTTGTGCTCATGAATGTTTCAACGATTTCTGGTTGAGAATGTCCGGTAGTATGTGGTAAACGAAGTTCCTGTATTTTTGATACATGGTTACTGAACAAATTGATAATTCCTCAATCGTTGAATCCTTACGAACTGCTAATAATTCAGTTGCACTCTGGAACCTTATACATCAGATTCAACAAGAACAAAGTACTGACGATTCGAAAGAGGCAGTTCTTGACGGACTTGAGGCATACGTTAACCGGCAGGTACTTCATGATGATCAGGTAATATCTGCAATACTGCGCCACATGCCCCCACAGAGTCCTGATTTCGAAGCCGAGGTAGTGTGCACGCTCATTCACACCATATGTGTGCATGATGTACAGAATAATGGCAATCGTTTCGAACAGTTAATGTCAGATCTTCCTTCGCAGCAGCATCCATTAGTTAGTGAGACTGTACTGTTTGCTCAGGCGCTATGCGCATCTGCTCTTCGCGGCATTGATGAAGATGTGATTCATCATATAAAAATGATTACAAATACTAATGCCGCTTTCAC
This sequence comes from uncultured Hyphomicrobiales bacterium, assembly GCA_964525565.1. Classification (GTDB taxonomy): domain Bacteria; phylum Bacteroidota; class Ignavibacteria; order Kapaibacteriales; family Kapaibacteriaceae; genus OLB6. The sequence continues at coordinate 23,655 of CAZGHI010000015.1, read as the reverse complement.
TCGCGTTCTGTTGAACGAAACTAAGCGAGGCAGACGTCCCCCTGAAGAAGCATTCACAAGGGCAGCCAAGCATGTTGCCTTTCTTACAAAGGTAAACGAAGTTGTTCCGGGGTTATTCAATTCCATTGTGGAACTTGTTCGCAATGGGTTCCATTTGGATGCAATTGATGAACAACATAAACGCAATGCGAAACCGCAGCAGCGGATGCCAAAGAGTTATTCTGACGGCAAACATGATGATGTTGTCGCAGAGGCAAATAATCCATTCCACGATGAGGTGCGCGACCACGTTGCCGAGACGCGTGTTCTTCCAGTTGGTCAGAGGAGACTGGTTTTACTGGATCTTATGGAGAAGTATCCCAATAGTGTTTGGCCTTACGTTGAGTTATCGGCAGTGATGCCGCGCGCACAGGATAACATCGAGATGGCTGATAAGGGGCTTTCAATATTGTCACGTTATCAAAGTGCTCATTTAGGCAGTGATGAAGGTCGGTACTGGTGGCAACAACCACATGCACAATTGTACATAAAGCTCATGCTCAATAAGTCACGCGGACTACTCTATTCGAAGCGAGTTGAAGATGCAATTCAATTACTTGATGAGATGATAGATCTGTACACCTGAAGGTAACGATTCGCCATGGCACTTACATCAAAACGCTGAACAGTGTGATGAGCCTCGTGAATAATGGTCGCACGCATGGTGTTGTTTCGGAGGAGTTGCAAAACAGCATCGGCGAGATCGCGGGGGGAATGTGATTCAACTAACAAACCGTTTCGTTCATGCTGAACTAGTTCCGGAATTCCGCCAACCGACGTTGCCACAACAGGAACGCCTGCCGCCATACTGTCGAGAATACTGGTGCCAAGACCCTCTGATCGTGACGGGAAGAGAAAAACGTCAAGATCCGGCAACAGTTCGTGTATGTTGGTTCGAAAACCGGGAAGAAATACAATCGACTCAAGCGTTAAGGACGATCGCAATGCTTCCAGCTCAGCGCGAAGCGCACCCTCACCAAGAATAACAAATCGTATTGTGCTGTCAGCCGAATGAAGAATGGCCGCTGTATTAATAAACGTTTCAAGTCCTTTCAGCGGGTCTAGAGCAGCAACAGTACCAACAAGCGGCACTGTGTTGTCCAGGCCAAGCTCGGCTCGTAATGTTCCCAGCCGTATTTGAGAAAAACGATGTTGGTTGATACCGTCGTGGATCGTAATCAATTTATCAGTGTTACGCATTGAAGATGCCATGATGCTGCGTACATGCTCGGAAACACATGCTATGCATTTCACCGATGGATGGTTGTACTTTGCAGCAGAGAAAAAGCCCGATGCAACCGGAGTTTCCACACGCCTCGACACAACAATAGCAGAGCGAAGGCCCATAAATTGAGCGGCAAGTACGGCATACGAATGTGCCCGAGCATCATGGGCGTGCACGATGGCGTTGGGGATACGTTTACATACAGAAGCAATCGTTGCGCATGATGTTAGGCTCAGTGCCGAGCGCGCAGGAATTGTGGTATGAGTATAGCGATGCTGTTTGCAATAATGATGTACCGATCCTCCATACCGGCAAACAATGTGTTGCCGAACACCGTGCTGATTCAGGTGCTCTACAAGGTAAGCAAGTTGTTGTTCCCCTCCCCTCCACGACTGTTGCGTGGAAATATGCACAATGTGTACAGCTTCCGTTGGCTGTGTCACTGTGCCACATCCTTTTGTGAAAGTCGTCGCCAGTGATACTTCCAGTATGCACTCTTTGCCGATATCGTTGCAATGTGCCAGCCTATTGCGCCATCCAGAAATCCAAGTTGGATTAGATAAATGCGAATAAACTTTGTCAGTGCAGCAATAAAAGGCGCCAGCGCTGATACGGAACGATTGTTTACGCGCATGTCTTCTGCACCTAAATGAGCGTAATGGCGGGCTTTTTTCAGGTGTTCAGCCGTGTTGCGAACGGCATAATGAAGCAGATCACCGGTAAGGTGCATTATCGGTGTGCCGGCTCTGAGTACTACCTTCTCGTGAACGTATTCGCCCACCCACCGACTTCCATCCTTCGGGTACAGTCGAAGTTTAACATCGGGATACCAACCGCTGAACCGTACCCATACATCACCATAGCGCGATCGCCGATTCATTGTGTAGGCGCCGTGCAATCCTCCTTCGGCTTCGCGTATAATGGTTGCTCGTAGTTCAGCGCTCAACTCTTCGTCGGCATCAATACTAAGAATGTAAGGGTTGGAGGCTAGTTCAATACCGCGGTTTCGTGCACTTGCAAAACCTCTCCAGGGCAATGTTTCAACGCGTGCTCCTAACGCTGAAGCAATTTCCGCCGTACCGTCAGTACTACCCGAGTCAATCACCAGAATTTCACTTGCTATTGGAAGTACAGACTCTATACATCTTCTAATGTTTTCCTGCTCATTTAAGGTAATAATTGCAACCGTTATGTCTGTCATACACGAAAACTACGGCATGTAAGTCATGTCGCTCACAAAACAAAGTTTTTCGTAATGTCAGTTCGGGGGAGACATGGTTGGTTACATCGCATTGGTGTTCTTCGTATTGATGGGCAGCATGACTAACCTACTGGCATGCGAAGGATGTGGACCGGAGTATGAATTACGAACGCGTGTAGCTACTGTTGGCGAACGGACCTGGTTTGCAATGGGGGGCATTTTGTACACGTGGACAACAAAGAAAGACTCTCCGGTTTCCGTTATATCAACAAGCAACCATATTGATTCTGACGGCAACAGTAGCGGGCAACTTGAATTTAGTGGAATAGAGAATGCACGAGTTACCTACTACAGTTCATCTAACTGTGGAATTGCTCCCGGGGCAGTTGTAAGACTGTTCCTTGATATGAACAACGTGATGTGGACCATTTCGGAAAACGGAACAATTTCACGCTTTGATGGGAATGAATGGAAGCAGCTTAGAACAAACAGCAGTGGAACCGATGCGCTGACTGTTCCATTGGAACAAGAAATGTATGAAGACTACCAGATTCTCGACGCTGAGATGTACAATAATGTGATGTACCTGATAACCCAAGATGGCGCAGATATTCTAGACTGTTCAACAGGTATTCGTACTAACGTGCTGAATGTTACTACATCTATTCCCGACGATTTCGTGAATATGGGGAGCTCTGTGTTCAGCGGCAGTGAGGTGCAGTTGATTTTGAATTCGGTAGTCTTGAACGTGAATCTTGAGACAAAAACAGCAGCATACTGCTATCATGAATTTGATGAAGTAACCACAGAATCTGACTTGCTACAAGGATTAAAGAAACTTACAGTTGGGGGTGAGCACATTCGATTGCACCGTCTTACCGACTCAGATACCACCAGGGAGTCCAATTCGTGGTGTTCACATATCAGAGAACGTACACCAGACTCGGCTTCTCTCTCATGCTACAGACATGTGAAAGCAGCAAGCGCAACCGATGCAAACTTGCCGTTTTTTCCACCTCGGACCTTGATCGAAGAGGATCAGGTCCGACAGGAGCCACAAAAGTCAAAGAGATCGTATGGGTGGATAACCGATCTGGTAACGGATTTGGTAACCGACAACCATGGGAATGTGTACCTGGCCATGTTGGATGGGGTGCTTGTGATTTCCAACCCTGATATCCACGGACGGGGGGCGACAGATGTTGTTAGGTCCGTTCCTTACCCAAATCCAGCGAACAACCTGATTACCATTCCGTTGGAGTTGAATACCGAAACGAATGTCACTGTTCAGGTACTTGATCTATCGGGTTCGGTTGTTACCGAACAGCGCTCTATTACATGTGAGCGCGTTGATATTGACGTAAAGAATCTGCCATCGGGAACCTATATCGCTCTTGTTAGTGCGGACGGGAGAACTGGTCAGCGGACATTTTGTATACAGCGGTAACTCCAACCTTTTACACGCGCCATGTCCGGGTAGTGAACACATCAGAAGTGATATTTTGCCGGAATGATGTTCACGTTACTTCTGATTGCGTCGATTGCAGCATCCGACACGTGCTTACAGCCCCTTTTTCCGATCGGTGAACGTGACCTTCTTGAGCCAAAGAAGCGCTGGTTAGAGATGCAGCGTCTGCCAGTGAATGATGAACAATCCATCTTGAACAGTCTTGGGTATGCCGATTCAACCGGTCAGATTCCCAAGTCTATAGAACTGTACCAGCTAGTGCGGTGTCCGTACACGTACGTTGGAGTTTCAGATCTTACTCTCATGGCTTTGTGGGTACATACGGACGTTGAATTCAAAGATGAAGCCATCTGGCTTGCAATAACTAGAGATGGCGCCATTGTAGATAAGTCCCTGATCGCGCAGCTTCAAACGTCATGTTCGCAAACCTTTCTTCGTGGATGCAGACTTACAGAGGATAGCGGGATCAACATCCAGCAACTTGAGCATGTATTTAATTGCGGAACCGACGAGTATGTTGAGACACGCAGGATACCCGGTTTCGACGTATTTTTCACAGACACTGGAGAGTTTCAGGTCGTTTTTCATGACGATTGATACTAATGACTGAAACCTCGTAACGATTGAGATACTGTCGGGTCTTTGCAGCCGAGAGTGAAGGAGAATTCATGAAGACAATATTGTACGCGCTTGTTTTACTGATGTTGAGTTGTGGTTTTGGTTATGCACAAGTCAACCATCAACAACCTCTTTTCCATCAAGTGACAGGAACTGTAGAGTTTGACGGGGCATTGCCTTCGGTACCGTCAGATGCGCCTGTGTTCACTGTTGATAGAAACGTACATGCCATGTTACGGCAGTCGGTGCCTATTGGAGGTGTTACGACATTACAGTTTGTATTAGTGAACGGACAGAGTGTAACTCTGGATCTTGAGCGATTCGAGGTGTTCACACCCGATGCCCAGCTTAGAATAATGTCAGACGTTGGACCCGAGAACATTGCACGTCCGTCAAGCTTGTTGTTAAAAGGCTCAGTACGCGAGTATCCCGGATCGCATGTTGTTCTTGCCGTGTACCCAACGTGCGCATTTGGTCGGATTGAAACTGGGCGAGAAACGTACCATTTAGCGCAACTGCCATCCAAGCACTATGCCCTATCCAACCAGGTACATCCTGAAACAGTAGTCTGTATTGTCCTTCCACATAACGCTGTACATCCGCCTGAACCATGGATATGTAGTGCTACCGATCCAGTAAGCATTCGCAGAGTACAACAACCAGGAAAAAAAACCAGTAGCGTTCAGGCATCCTTGAAACAAATTCTCGTTGCTCTCGAGGGTGATACACCGTATTACCAGGATCACGGTAATAGTGCCACTGCAGCTACCGAGTACGCCGAAGCTGTGATAGCTGCAGTAAGCGAAATTTATGTTCGTGAGCTGGGAGCAGCCATAAAAATCAATAGTTGGACGTTGTGGACAACAACCGATCCATATCCAGGTACTACATCCAGCTCGCTTTTAACGCAATTTCGATCGTACTGGCGAAATAATCACAGAAATGTAAATAGAACGGTAGCGCACTTGTTTAGCGGTATCAACAATATCGGAGGTGTTGCCTATCTGGATGGGTTGTGTAACACAAGCGAAGGTTATGGTGTAAGTGGGTTGAATAGCAATGTTACTTACCCTAGAACAACGTATGCATGGGATACGGATGTTGCAGCACATGAACTTGGACACAATGTAGGATCGCCACACACACACAGTTGCACGTGGACACCGGCAATTGATTCATGTTATACTGCCGAGGGTTCCTGCTTTACCGGAACCAAACCGGTGAAGGGAACAATAATGAGCTACTGCCACCTTACGGTGCAAGGCAAGGAGCTAACCTTTCATCCGAAATGCATCGAACTCATGTCGGACTTTATTGCATCTGCAGAATGCATGCCGCAATCGGAGGTACCAGTAGCGAATGCCGGAGAAGACATGGTTCTGTGTGGAGCACAAGAGATTCAGTTGCAGGGAAGCGTAAGTGGAGGTGTAGAACCGTATCGTGTTCGGTGGAGTCCCGGACAAGATATGGATGATTCTACGTCGCTTACGCCAACACTTACAGTATCAACAACAACCAGCTTTATCCTCACTGTTTTTGATGATCAGAATTATATCAGTGTTGATACGGTACATGTTGTTGTTAATCCCGACGTACAGGCAACCATGCCGGCAGAGTACAACGTATGTAAAGGAAATTCCGTTACAATCGTCGCAACAATAACAGGTGGTACAAACCCCAAAACATACACGTGGAATGTAAACGGAGTAAATGTTCCCTCCACAACAAACGTTTACACGTTTACACCAGACGTGAATTCAGAAGTTTATCTGGATGTTGTGGATGCAAAAGGTTGTTATGCACAAGCAATGACGAACGTGTATGTTAACCCACTGCCTCGGGTTCAGATTGCCGGTCCAGTTGACAGTGTATGTGCCACCCAAATTACTAGACTAAAACCAACCGTCACTGGCGGAACGCCGCCTTTTACATATCGTTGGAGGAATGTTGGTGGGGTACTCCCGGAATCGTCAGATTCACTGATTGTTTCGCCGGATTCTACAGAAACGTACTGGATAACGGTTACAGATTCAAAGGGTTGTGCCGATTCCGCATCGGCTACTGTAAAGGTGTACAACCTTCGATTCTCTGCCACACCAGCTACCCTTGACATTGGCTCGTTGGGTGCATGTCAGACGGTTGCAGATTCCTGGGTTACTATTACCAATACGGGATCTTTACCAGTGGTGATCGAAGCAATAACTGCAAAAACTGTTACCGCTACATCGAAGGACTTTCCCGTTACGGTTATGCCTGGCACCAATCACCTTTTACCCATCCAAATATCCATGCCGCTGGTTTCGCCGATTTCAGATACATTGGTTATCCAAGAGAAAGTGTGTGGCGTTACGCAGAAAGTAGCTCTTGTTGGTCGGAGGGGAGAATTTACTGTGTCTCAGAATGTAATTTCTCAACCGGGTATCAACGTTGTAAGCTGTACATCGGTATCGAATACCACTGTTCTTATAACTGTTGACAATCAAACAGGTAAGGCCTTGAGCATTCTACGAGCGAAGTCCCGCATTCCAGGTGCTTTTGTGCAGGTTCCGGGAGCACCTGTAATCGTAGGAGCGGGCCAAAAGTCAGACGTGACGCTGATTCTCCGCACATCTATACCTGAAGGGACATTAACGGACACGCTCGATATTGTGTTCCAGGCTGAAAACTGTACATCGGAGATTGCTTGTTTAATTACTTTAAATGGTATCTCAACAACCATGACTATGCCTGATACATTGAGGTTTACTGATCCGGTAACGCCCGGGTTAGACGATCAAACCAAGGATGTTCAGATAGTTCCGGATCTAGGAAGTATTTCGCAGGCTGTGGTTCAGAATGTTACTGTTACAGGACCGTTTAGTTCATCACTAACTGCGGGAACACCACTCGTGCACGCAGATCCTCTGGATGTTACCATTACCTTTCACCCTTCACGCATGACGGGGGATGGCTTGGCTAAGGGGGCTTTGCGCTACTCTGTGGATTCCTGTACAGACGCGTATGTTATGGAGCTTGAAGGTATTCGCGGCACAGTTTCTGTGCACGAATACACAAATACCAAGGTAGCTATTTGGTACTCAGGCGGTTCAGTGTACTGCTCAGAACCCACTATGCTCATTACTGTATATGATCTTCGTGGCATGCAGGTTGCTCATGGTAGTTGTGGTGCCTCTGGTCTGAAAGTTGAGCATTGCGCTGCAGGTGTTTATGGCGTTGTTGCTTCCGATCGCGAGGGGAGTAACTACGTACACACAATTCTGATCCAGTAAGAGCTTAGAACCAAACCCAGCGGCTTGCAAAAAATGCAAGCCGCTTTTTTTGTGTTTCAAGGTAAACAGTGCTTAGGTTTGTGTCGCCGACCGACCGGTCGGTTTAATCACTCATCTGAGATTCTTATGGCCAAACCCGTACTGTTTCTATTGGTATTGCTCGTTGCAGCGAATACGAATACTGTGCTCGCACAAAAGACGTACACAATTTCCGGAACTGTTAAAGATTCCATTACCCGAACGACTCTGGCAGGTGCAACCGTATCGGTTGGAGCCTTAAACAAGGTTCTAAGTACAGACAAGGCCGGAGCCTTCACTTTTACTTACGCAGGTGCGGAAAAGTCGATTACCATTAAAGCCTCACACGTAGGATGGAATGCAAAAAGTATATCCCTTCCACTTGAAACGTCATCAGATAAGATAGAGGTTGAGATACTACTGCTCCAAAGCAACAAGAACATGGGCGATGTAATCGTTTATGCCGCATCTCGGCAAGCCGAGAAACTTACAACTGCACCTGCAGCAATTAGCGTTGTTACGCCCGCTCAAATCGAAATTGCCTCCAGTCATGGACTGGTTGGTAAAACCATGGAACATCAGCTAGGCGTGGACGTTGTGCAAAGCGGAGCAAATGATTTCAATATTAACAGTCGTGGATTCAATGCTTCGATTAACAGAAGAATGTTGGTCCTTGTGGACGGTAGAGATCCTTCAACACCTCTCATAAATCTGAATGAGTGGAATTCGTTGTCGTCTCTTCTTGGTGATGTTCAGTCCATTGAAGTAGTTCGTGGCCCGGGCTCTGCTTTGTACGGTCCAAATGCGTACAATGGTGTTGTAAATATTCGTACATCAGACCCGAAAGATATTCTTGGCACTCGTATTACACTCATGGGTGGTGAATGGGAAACCTATAAAGGGGCAATACGGCATGCAGGTGAGTTTGGCGACCTATCGTATAAGATTACTCTAGGCGCATCCCGCCAGCTTAACTACTCTGTGGTGAGTCGGCTACTCGACAGTACTAAGCCAAACAACGGATTAGAATATGCCGGCATTGCTCATGATGTTCGGCCACTAACGGATGAAGCACGCAGACCGTATGCGTATGTTGGAACAGCGAGAATTGACTATAATCTTGACTCTCTACAACGGTTTGTTGTAGAAGGTGGTTACTCCAACAGTGGTAATGAATTTTATGTAAATCAGACCGGACGCATTCTCATTCAAGAGGTGTCGCGTCCATTCGCCCGCTTGGCTTACAATAGTGAGCGTTTTAACGTACAAGCCGGATGGCAACAACGTTATACTCCACAAGCACAGGTGGTGTACAACGCACGTGCTACATCGGGAGAACAATCCAACGTTATTACCATTGATGCTCAATGGAATGATTGGATGCTCGACAACAAACTTCGGTTAATCGTTGGCGCACAGCATGATCAACAATTCGTGAAAACCAACATTGATTACTCAACACCAGCGGGAGAAACACCGCTTACGTTTCTCGATCCCGACGACCAACACGGTATCTTCACAGGAGTTTACGCACAAGGGGAGTGGCAGGCTCTGACAACACTCAAGGTTGTTGGAGCTCTCCGTCTTGACGTTTCCAACATTGTAGAAACCCAACTTTCTCCGAAGCTTGGACTTGTGTTTGAGCCCCTTACCGGACAGTCGTTCCGGCTTACCTATAACCGATCTTTCTTGCGCCCGAGCTTTGCCGATTTTTATCGCATGTCGCCTGCAGGATTGCCAGTAAACTTAGCTCCTGTGGAGCAACGTGTTGATTCTATTACCAGTGCAATTGTTGGAACAGATGTTCAGAGTAACCTGGGGTTAGGACAAACAGCTCAGTGGAACCTTGGCAATCCAAAACTCGTACCCGAGAAGGCGCACTCTATTGAGATAGGATATCGGGGTTCTCTTTCTGAGCGATTCTTTGTTGAGGTAAACGGATACTGGAATCGGCGTACAGACCTGATATCAGTTCCGCTAGGCGGGCTTGCACCAGAAGTGTTCCCACCGGTAAGGAGCAATACCGGCAATGAACAGTACAATGCTGTTGCCGATTCCGTGCTGGCTGCTGAGTTAGCAAAGATTAATCCGAACTTCCCCTCACGACTAAGCATGTACAAGAACGCTGCAGCACTTGTTATTGCTCCAACAAACATTGCAGTTGTGGATGAATTGGGGGCAGAGCTTGCGGCAACGTACTTTGTTACGAATGAATTGAGTATCAGCGCAAACTATGCCTACATTGACGTAACGGTGAAAGACAATGAACTCAAGCAACAACAGATTCTTCCAAACACGAGCCCGCATCGAATCAACGTTGGTGCTGAGTATATCGTACCGGCAGCATTTGATGCCAGTATTCAACTTCGTTACGTTGAGGGTTTCAAGTGGATTGCCGGTCTCTTTGAAGGTTTCGTTCCATCGTATGCTGTTGTTAATCTCAATGCCGGCTACTTTGTGTTGCCCGAACTGCGTTTAGGTGTTAATGTATTTAACCTTCTCGATCGCGAGCACTACGAAATCTTTGGTGGAACAATCCTTCGCAGACAAGTAACAGGAAGCATTACATACACATTCTAGTATTCAGGTAGTGGTAAATACCTGGCCGAAGAAATCTGAAATGGGCTTTGCCGCACGGTAGTACTCACCTAGTGCGCGTGCGGCATTGTTTTCAGTGAGTAAGGTCTTTGGAACATTTGTCCACCAAAGAAACTGTTTGTTATACAATAGTGGTTCGCGTTTAGCGGCTTCTTTAAACTCGGCAGAAAGCACTTTGTTTTTCTCGCCAACGATGCCATCCTGAAAGTATGCTCTGAATGTTGCGTCTTGTACAAGCCTATGCAGAGTCTGGTTTTCATGCATTACAAGGTCACGTACAAGTGTTAGCTGTTCTTTCGATGCTTGGTAAACGCCACCACCAACAGATCCACCGGTAGCACGGACCTCGATGTAGAATCCGGGTGCAGCCGTATTGGACCGACCGAAGGGTGATATATGAGCTGCCATATGCTCCTTATATGGACGCCTATCTGCGCTAAAGCGGATGTCTCGGTGTATGCGAAAAACAGCATCCTTGGCATACTCTTGAACACTATGGTCCATTGCCCGAATCTCATTCATTAGGTCCTGAACGAGGTGAAGAAACGGTTCCCTGACATACCTCTCATAGACGTCGCGGTTCTTGTGAAACCACTCACGATTATTGTTATGGGCAAGCTCGGTGAAATAGTCGAAATACTCGTTTGGTAGCATAAATGTAGCAGCATAGGGTGATTTGGTTTTACAGTAAAAACCAGACAGCCTTATGGCAGAGAAATGTCGATAGGTTTGTTATACGTGTATTGCGGTTTCCAGCCAGCCTGCCCATCGCGTAACAGATCGAAAAGGTGGTACACGGGCATGTACACGTCACCCGGACCAAATGCATCACTTGCAACTCGCGTGATTGTTCCGTCTGTGTCTCGAGCAAAAGCACTAACGCCGGGCATGTAGTTCCAACGACCATTTGTTTGCTCCGCAAAGCCCATGTCGGAAGTAAACGTGCCTTCGTGGTCACATATCATGGGTATTGTCCATCCACGACCTTCTGCGAACTGTTTCTGTGCGGACGGAGAATCGGCCGACATGATCACGATGGCGCACCTGCTTTCTAATTGACGATGGAGACCGTTTAATCCATCCGCCCACAAAGTGCACCATAAGCACGATGTACCCATGTTATGAACTACCAGCAGATCAGAACGGCCTGCAAACAAATCAGACAATCGCAGTTGTGGAATGTTATGTGCTGAAAACACATATGAATCAGACACCCTGTGTGCTTGGGAGCGCAACGCCTGAACAAGCTTTTGTCGTGCCTGAACCACAGCATAGAACAACTCTCTTACGTCGCCCTGTGTTGCAGATTTCACCACGTATCCTTACAGTTCATATTCATAAATATCATGATTGTGTTCCCCAGGCTTGATTAAGCTAAGTGTGTTAATCAACCCCGTTCCGATATCATAAACCCAACCATGAATGTAGGGCCGCTGCTCCTTCTTCCAGGCCTTCTGAACAAATGAATAATCGCTAAGCCTATGTGCCTGTTCAATAACATTTAGTTCAACCAAGCGACGCACTTTTTCTTCATGATCTGTGATTGCATCCAGCTCTTTGTCGTTTAGTCTATACACTTGATATGGCGGAGCCACTTATTAATCAGACCGAGATCCTTTTTTGTTAAGGCAGCGCGGATGCCGCCGCATCCATAATGTCCGCAAACAATGATGTGCTGCACACCCAAGACCTCAACTGCATACTGAAGAACAGCGAGGAGGTTAAAGTCTGTGTGTATGACCATGTTTGCCACGTTACGATGAACAAAAAGCTCACCGGGTTCTGCGCCGGTGATGTCTTCTGCCGGTACTCGACTATCGGAGCACCCAATCCATAAAAATTTTGGATACTGATTAGCAACAAGTCGTTCAAAGAAGTCAGGTCTCAGAGTCAGTTTCTTCATTTTCCAGGCTTTGTTGTTCTCGAGCAGGCGCTCAATGTCTTCCACTATCCCTCCGTAGTGTAGTGTTGTTGCGTTTACCAAAAAGACGATTGTATTCTACGGTTATTCCGCGATACGTAGCAGCTTGAGCGAACTCACCAATCGTATCGTAAATATCATGATCAACTACCGAAGCACGTGAAGCATCAATAACAACGGAAACATTATCGGGAATGTTGCGCAGTGCCTGCTTCAGTTCCGATCGGTTAATGAATGAGGCATCTTTATTGAACGTAATAGTCCACAGGTTGTTCTCATTATGAACCGTTATTGCCGAGAATCTATTGGCCCGAATTACCCAGTACATACTGACAATCGTACCAAGCACAATTCCGGTGAGGAGGTCCGTAGCAACTACTGCAACAATGGTAGCTCCAAATGGGATAAACTGGTCCCATCCTCGTTCCCAGGATTCACGGATAATCTGCAGTGAAGTAAGCTTGTAGCCAACCGTAATAAGTATGGCAGCCAGGCTCGTTATTGGAATATGATTCATGAACTCGGGTATTGCAAGCACTGCGAGTGCGAGCAGAATGCCGTGTACAAGCGACGACAAACGAGTGCGTGCTCCGGCATAGATGTTTGTGGACGAGCGCACAATAACGGATGTAACGGGCAGTCCACCGACCAGTCCGCACGTGGTGTTTGCAATTCCCTGTGCAATCAGTTCGCGGTTTGTATCACTGATGCGTTTCTGCGGGTCCAACTTATCCGATGCTTCAATGGAAAGTAAGGTTTCGATACTACCAATAACGGCGATGGTTAATGCTGTAAACCACACCTGTGTAGAAGTGAGTAATGCACCTAGATTTGGTGTAGTAAGTAAGCGTGCTCCTTCGCTGAGCAACGGAATCTGCACCATGTGCGGCGAGCCTGTTGCCATTGCAAGGGGAGAGCTTACAGCAGCAAACACCTCGTTTAATATGGTACCAAGAACAACAGCGAGTAGCGGACCTGGGATCAGTTTTGTCCCGGAAATGCGCTTTCTGAACGGCATCTCCCAGAGAATCAAAAACAACAGGCAAACAAGACCGATAACCAAAGCCCCTTCTTCGATATGTGCCCCTAGGTGCTGAATTCTATCGAAAGCATTCCAGCTTGACATCTCGAACATCTCAACGTCTGCAGCACTAGTAACATCCCACCCCACCAGATGCGGAATCTGCTTAACAATGATGATAATACCAATCGCTGCCAACATTCCACGAATGACACTGTTTGGAACAAACTCACCGATAATGCCACCGCGGACGATACCGAATCCAACCTGAAGCAAACCCGAAATACACACAGCAGCAAGGAACGTTTCAAAACTTCCCAAGGTGTGGATTGCAGAAGCAACAACAGCGGCAAGACCGGCCGCCGGACCACTAACACTAAGTTCCGATCCGGAGAAAAGCACCAGCAGAGTACCACCAATAATACCTGAAATCAGGCCGCTCAGAAGAGGTGCATTCGAAGCTAAGGCTATGCCTAAGCACAATGGAAGGGCAACGAGAAAAACCACGATGCCTGCGGCAATATCCTTAGGTGCCGAAGAAAACCCAGGAACGGTGATCAGGTGCCGAAACATGATTCGGAACATACGGCGAAAATGCTCTTGCGCAATCACGTGACGGTATAGAAAAAAACCAGCAAGCAATTCCCGATATTTGCACAATCCTCAACCGCCGATTATTTGGCTGTGGGGACAGTTTTTTTATCAGGAGAACTCAGTGGATCTGTTCCAGAAGTGTTTCGAATTCACCCGTGCCGATGAAGTAAAAGAGCAGGGATTATATCCATATTTCAGGCCAGTAGAGGAAAACGAAGGTCCGGTTGTAAAACTGGAGGGTCGTGATGTAATCATGGCCGGATCAAACAACTATCTCGGCCTCACAGCCGATCCTCGCGTAAAACAAGCAGCAAAAGATGCCATTGACAAATACGGCACCGGCTGCTCAGGTTCACGTTACCTTACCGGTACCATCAAACTCCACGTTGAGTTGGAACAACGACTGGCAGCATTTTTAGGATATGAAGATGTTCTACTGTTCTCCACCGGTTACCAAACGGCTCTTGGAACAATATCCGCACTTGCCCAAAAGGGCGATTATGTTGTGAGTGATAAAGAAAATCATGCCTGTATTATAAACGGGGCGATGTTAGCGAAAGGGGGCTTTGCACACTTTTTACGCTATCACCATAATGATATGAACGACCTGGAGAGAGTGCTACAAAAGATTCCCGAAGGTTCGAGCATTTTGGTTGTTACCGATGGCGTATTCAGTGTGAGTGGAGAGTTAGTAAACCTCCCCGACATGATTGCCGTAGCACACCGCTACGGAGCACGAATTCTGGTTGACGATGCACACGCTACCGGTGTAGTTGGTGTTGGTGGTCGGGGCACAGCCAGTCACTTTGGACTGGTAGGCCAAACCGATCTTACCATGGGTACCTTTTCCAAAACCTTTGCTTCACTGGGTGGTTTTGTGGCCGGCCCGGAGCGGGTGATGAACTACTTAAAACACCACTCCCCGGCACTGATATTTAGCGCGTCGCCAACACCTGCATCCGTGGCGGCTGCATTAGTTGCCCTTGATATTCTGGAAACCGAGCCATGGCGCATAGACAAGCTGCTCGCTAATGCCGACAAAATGCGTGATGGCTTTAAAAAGATGGGCTTCACGGTTATGGATAGCCGAACAGGCATTGTTCCCGTAGTGCTTGGCGACGTAGAAAAAACGATGGTTTTCTGGCGTAAACTGTACGACCGCGGTGTGTTTGTCAATGCATTTATCCCTCCTGGAGTACCGCCAACACTTTCAATGCTACGCACAAGCTACATGGCAACACACGAAGACCACCATCTGGATCAGATTCTCAATGTATTCCATGATGCCGGCAGAGAACTCGGCATCATATCGTAATCCCACTACATGAAGATTACCAAGTTCGAGCGTGGTTTACAAGACCGCGTTGCTATCGTTACCGGTGCCGTTGTGGGCAATGGTTATGCCTTTTGTGAACGACTCACGCAGGAAGGCGCACGTGTTGTAATTGCCGATGTCGAAGATGCATCCGAAACAGCAAACATGCTGCGAGCAGATGGAGCCGATGTGGTGAGCATCCAGGCCGATCTTACACAGGCCAGCGAAGCTCAGCGCGTGGCTCAACATGCACTCGATACGTATGGAACTATAGACATCTTAGTTCATAACGTTGGATACTATAACGAAGAACCCTTCGACCTGCTTTCGTTTGAAGACTGGAAACACACGCTGGAAGTAACCCTTGATACAACATTTCATACAATCAAGGCAGTACTCCCAACCATGAAGAAACAAGGTTTCGGACGCATCATTACCTTTTCCAGTGATACAGTGTGGCTCGGAACTCCGTATCTGGCTCATTACGTAACAGCAAAAATGGGAATCATTGGTCTCACCAGATCGCTTGCCTCGGAGATCGGTAAATATGGCGTTACCATAAACACGATTAGTGTTGGTCTTACAGCTACCCAAAATGCCAATAAGGGTCAGGTAGGCGTTACGATGCTTGAGCACATTATTCCCGCACAAAGCGTTCATCGTGCCGATGAGCCGCAGGATATCGCTAATGTCGTAGCCTTTCTGGCGTTGCCGGCTTCCGGGATTATTACCGGTCAAACAATAAATGTGGACGGTGGCGTAGCTAAGCATTAGTGTCGGCGAAAAACGTAAGTTCGGGGTCCGGAGGATACTATGCGTTTACACCACAGCCCCTTGAATCTGATTGTCTGCATCGCTATAAGCTTGCTTGCTTATCCTTGGTTTGCACGAGCAGGCGACACCATACGGGTGAAGACAATCACCTTTAACGACATCACCAAACGTTCCGGCACATGGATGTTTCCACCGCCTCAGCAGTACGAAAAGGTTCTGTTAGAATACACTCTAAAGTGTGATCCACGTACTACTCAGGACCAGTACCCCTGCGGAGAGTGGGACTACCTAACGTACATCGTGCTTACCGACAGCACAGGCCAGTTTGATTCAACACCAGTATCGCAGGTGAACTACGTTGTTCGAGGTACAACACCTGCAACGTTCGGATATACGACAACGCCAACTCCGAGAAAGCGACGATACCGGACAACAACAGTCAGTGGCACAACTGAATACGAATGGCTTAGCATTGGTTCACAGGATCAAGCAAATGCGGCAATTCTCCGACCACAAGGGAGCCGTGCTCGCTTTATGATAACTGCTGCTGAACTTACTGCGGCAGGGCTTACGGCAGGACCTCTTAGCGCCATACGATTGATAGCACTTGATAGTTCGGGACCGGCGCGTTTGTTTACAGTACGGCTTGGTAACAGTACAACAACGTCTCTTCGCCCCCCCCTTCGCGAAGAAGGCTTAACTACAGTAGTTCGAAGAGACGTTACGTTCGATGATGGCGAGGTTAACATTCCCTTCGACAAAGCGTTCTCCTGGGATGGTGCTTCAAACCTGATAGTTGAGTTTTCGTGTTTGTCTATACCTACATCAGTCCGATTGGCATCGGGTGCCACACCCGTACAGGGCTTGATTGACGATGCATCGCGTCGGGCACTGTACTTTACTGAAGGAGATCTGGTTGAAGTACCTGCCGACATTGGAAGCAGCATCAATGATCAGGTAACGATTTGCTTTTGGGCATATGGTGATGTTGTCTCACTTCCAAAAAATCACAGCGTATTCGAAGCCTATGATGCAAACGGGCAACGAGTGCTAAATGCCCACCTGCCATGGTCAGACAGAAATGTGTACTGGGATGCCGGCGCTGCCCCAGGGGCTAGTCCCGATAGAATTTACAAATCTGCTATTGAGACCGATTTCGAAGGTTCGTGGCGTCATTGGGCATTTGTAAAGAATGCAACAACCGGTGAAATGAAAGTGTATCTAGACGGCGAACTCTTTGTAGAAGGGACAGGTAAGAAACAGTCCATGAAGGGTATATCGAGATTCTTGATCGGTCGCGGTGGTTCGGGTTCGTTTGCAGGTTTGCTGGATGAGATACAGGTGTGGAACGTAGCATTGGATCAGGCAACGATACGATCCTGGATGTCTCGAAAAACTGATGCCCTGCATCCCAACTATGCAAACCTTCAGGCATACTACAATTGTGAGAACATACTTGCTGATGGCAGGCTGCGCGATATTTCTGATTATGGACGCCATGCTACGATGCACGGCTTGCCAGTGCATGAAATACTGATGCTCGAACAACTCGGATACCTTACCCTAACAAATACGGCACGCCCGACAATGGCTTTTCATTCAGGAGCGGTGTTTGTAAGCACAGCACGTGAAGACGTTGATGTGTCGCTATCCGAAAGACAAACATCCTTAGTACGATACAACAGGCCAGTTCAGTCAAGAATCTACAGACCAACTGATTCCGATTACCCTGGCACAGCTTCTGATACTATAGTCGTGTATGAGGCCGGATGGTTGCCAATTATAGACGAAGTTGGACTACAGGTGGATTCTGTTCAAGTCACACCTACGGTAACGCTCCAGCGAGATGTTAAAACATTCTATGATCCGGTTGTAGAATTCGAACTTGGACGCTTCATTACGCCGTATGGCATTGGATTAGACCTTGGTCCGAATGGCTTTAAGTGGATATTCGACGTCACCGATTTTGCACCGCTTTTACGCAACAACGTAACGCTCTCGGCAGGCAATCAGCAAGAGTTGCTAGATATGACATTTGTGATGATTAAGGGGCTTCCCGCACGTGAAGTGAAGCAAATTGATCAATTGTGGTACGATCGGAGTGCGCATTTTCCGAGTGTGCTGAACAATACATCGCTTAGTCCCGTTACCGTAACCCTGCATCCTCAGGCACAGAGTTTCAAACTGAGAGCAGTAACAAGCGGACATGATTTTAGTAATCCAACGAACTGCGCCGAGTTTTGTCCGCGCGATCACTTCTTTGCCATCGACGGCCAGGAACGTTTTACATGGAAGTTGTGGAAGGAATGCGGAGACAATCCTGTATATCCGCAAGGTGGAACATGGCTGGTTGACCGTACAGGATGGTGCCCGGGCGCTCCGGTGGATTTGTATGAATACGACATAACTCGTCACGTCGCCGGAGAATCGAGTGTTACAATTGATTATGGCATTAAGCCGGACACAACATCTGAGAATTGGGGGCGATGGGAAGTAGCAGCTCACCTTATTGGATACGGTCCTGCAACACACCAGGTGGATGCCGAAATGGTGGACATTATCGCACCGAACAACTGGGAGTACTATAGTCGGTTGAATCCTATTTGTGGCCAACCAGTTATAGTTATTCGTAACCGTGGTTCCAAGCCCCTTACCAAACTAACAATAGCAATGAGCAGCGATGGTGGCGATGAGCAGACATACGAGTGGACGGGTAATCTTTCTTTCATGGAAAGTGATACCGTTGCTCTGCCCGTGCCACAGTGGCCAACCACAAACGGCTTGCATACGTTTACTGTACAGTTAACAACCCCGGAAGCAGACCAGTACGAATCCAATAACAGCATGAGCACACAGTACTCTCTTACCAACGTGTACTACCCACAATTGGAGATTGCATTACGGACAAATAAGTATGCCGAGGAACAGTATGAGTGGGAGCTGCGAAAGATTGGTGGGGAAACAATAAAGCGAGGCAGCAATCTTCCAAGCGAAACATTGCTGGTTGATACATTTAACCTTGACTACGGATGTTACGAATACCGCTTAACAAACAAGCTTGGTTACGGACTGGACTTTTGGTTTCTCCGAAATCAGCTTGGCAGCGGTAGCTTAGAGTTTAGGAGCAACGGAAATCTTATACGATCGTTCAATCCTGACTTTGGCAACACGGCATGGGTACAGTTTAGCGTTGCACCAAAGCCAACGATCTCAACAAGTGCCGATACAGTCTGGTTTGTAACAGCAACACCTCAGCCTGTACAACAAACATTCAGCATTACCGCCGTTGGAGATGCTCCGTTGCGTATTGATTCCCTAAACATCTCGCAGATCAGAGCTGCCTTCTCCATTACGTCTGTTAGCGCTACACTCCCGCGAACAATTGTTAAAGGCGATTCCATTCACGTAACCGTAACGTACAGCAGAGATGATGTGGGCACGAATTCCGGAACGGCGCGTGTGTATAGCAATGACGAACGCAATCCAATTAAGCTGATACGATTACAAGGTAGTGTGGGTGCAACCAGTGTTGAGAGTACCCAATACCAAGCGCGGCAACTGGAGATAGCAGTTGCTCCCTACCCTGCCGTAACTGGAAGTGTTGCACGCCTATTGCTTGCAAACAATACCGAATCGCCCGTGATTGTAATGATAGCGGATATGCTTGGGCAGGTAGTGCACAGCGTGAGATATGAGGCCGTGTCGGACGAGTTGCAGTTTAACGTGCCGGACATTGCCAGCGGGCTGTATTACGTAACTGTGCAGACGAAGCATGCATTGGCATTTACACCACTTCAGATTACCAGGTAGCAAGAACAGTGTTGCCAACACATACGCTCAGACCTGTTGACGCAGACGCTATTTATCGTTCTTCGCATCCGGATGATCCACGACTAGGCAACTTACTCTTGCCCATGGAAGTGCTGGAGACATCCGATGCTATCCGCTGTGCTGTTCTTGGTGTACCACAGCATATAGGAGTAGAGCGCAATGGAGGCAGACCAGGATCTGCTGAAGCGCCATCGGAAATTCGACGATACTTATACCGTATGGCGACAGCAGCAATAATCCACTCTGTTGAACAGCAGCGATTAATCATTGCAGACCTTGGCGATGTGATTACGGGTGGAAAAACACTAGAGCAAATTCACGACGAAGCCTACGACGTTATACAATGGCTGATTAGCAGTCAGATAGTGCCTATTGTACTAGGGGGGGGGCACGATACCGCATGGCCAACACTTAAGGCATACGGCTCAAGTGGACAACCTTTTGGTGTGATCAACGTTGATGCACATGCCGACGTACGTCCGCTGATTGACGATACAAAAGCACACAGTGGGTCTCCATTTCGGCAGGTACTTACAGACTACGGTCAATTAATTCCGGAAGGTAGTTTTATTGAGTATGGATTACAGGAAACCAGCGTCTCGTCTGCTCACCTTTCTTTCTTGAATCAGCACGGTGCTGTAGCGCTGTTTTTGCGTCAGGCACGGGGCAGCGGCGCGCATGAAAAGATTGTACAACAGGCAGCAGAAGCAGATAGATTTCATGTGTCGTTGGACATGGATGCCTTTGCTTCTGCGTATGCACCGGGCGTTAGCGCTCCATCGTCGGACGGATTTATGCCGCATGAGATAGCAGAAATGCTGCGAGAAGCTGCGAGGAACCCTGCATTCCGGTCGTTCGATGTAGTGGAGGTAAGCCCTCCGCACGACGTAGATGGCCGCACATCGAAGTTAGCGGCCACAATGATCATGCAGGTACTAGCAGGATTAGCGGAGAGGTAAGAGGGAATGATGCGGTGCGTGTACGTATCTCCATTATACGGCAGGGCACACTCATTTACGATACTAGGGTAACATGTACGCTCTATACGGAGGAAACGCGTCGTTGCCTTGCCGAGGTTTGTAGGTATTCGGAGCGCAGAGGTGAAACGGAACCGATCAGGACCCTTCGCCCTAACGCCCCCCCCCCCCACCGCCACCACCGACAGGTTACCGGGTTCCGCGTGCCCTTGCCTCCCCACCACACCAGCAACTATCATGTACCTCTTCTAACCTTTACGAACGCATTTGCAATTCAGAATGTCCGACGTAACCTGTACCTGTATGTAGGTATTGCCACCGAGAGTGTGACAAATGGTGTGTAGTCGAGAACTTCCAGCACATTGATTGTTACGTAAGTGATTGAATCAGTGCGCATCAATACTTGCGTATTGGTAGTTGATGTTGTAAGTTCCAAACGCCTCGGGGAAACGCCTCGGGGAAACGCCTCGGGGAAGAAATACCATTATCCGAGGAGTGATATGATCACTTTATTGTGTCGTTGTCTAAC
Source organism: uncultured Hyphomicrobiales bacterium (assembly GCA_964525565.1). Lineage (GTDB taxonomy): Bacteria > Bacteroidota > Ignavibacteria > Kapaibacteriales > Kapaibacteriaceae > OLB6. Next base: position 2,257 of record CAZGHI010000015.1, on the reverse strand, counting down.
CACCGTCTGCCGTCAGCTTGGCATCGGCTTGGCTGTAATTACTGCAACGTTTCTGATTTCAACCCATGTGGCATACACTCAAGGTGCATCATGCCTGCCAGGTTGGCATAGCGGCAGTACAGTAATGATGTACGGAGAGAATTGTTGCTCCCTACAAGTGGAGTACTGCTATCGTACACATGGAGAAATGTTTCAGGTTCGAATTAAAAAAGTCACATTAGTTGATCCCGACTGTCACGGAGTAGTAACAGACCATCCAGGTCTTTTTTCATTCCTTAGCAAGAAGGTTATCGCTAGCCACCAAGAATCTGGACTGCAACCTTGTCCAACATTAACCAATGTTGTTGAAACATTGTTTGCGTCATGTCAGACCCAAACAACTCAGGTAATCAACTGGTATGGCCGGGAAGTTGTTGCCGTAATCTACGTGGGCTGTTCAGACAGTCCCGAGTGTCGACGTCAGTGCCAAGCGTGTTTATCATACGTCTCTGATGATTGCAATAGCACGCCTACAGTAGAGTACACGAATTGCCAATGGGTAAACTCTGGAAACTGTCCTGCGAATTTTCCCGGATGTATTAACGTATGCGGTTCTTGAGCGTTTGCAACATACTACGATTTCTCCCTTTATATAGCTCTATCGTTGTGATGCAGCTTAGTACGCGCATCGCACACGCACAAGCCTATGAACAGTGGAGCCCGTTAACGATTGAGTATGCAAGACCGCTGCAAGTAGAAAAGTCGAAGGAAGGATTTCTCGTAGTGATGATAGGGGGCTACGTTGTTGAGTTTGATTCGAATATGGAGTACAAAGGAAACCTAGCCCTTCCGCCAAACTGTTATGCAACAAATGTATTGAGTGATGGGACAGTGATCGCCGTTCAAGACTTGAAGGGTACATTGTACGTAGCTGGTGGTGATGGTGAATGGAAATCTATCGGCAAACGCCTACCAAAGCCAGTAAGAACTCAATCTGGTCGCATCGCAGTGATGAATGATGATG
>CAZGHI010000015.1:0-1232 GCA_964525565.1 uncultured Hyphomicrobiales bacterium | reverse complement strand
ATTACAGGATCCGATTCCGGATTTGACCTCATTGACAGAGGAAAGCATCTGACTTCTCCAGATTCAATTGGAGCTTTCGCTATCGTCGGTGATACGATGGTGACTGTTAACAGGTTCACTGGCGTAGTTCAATCAACGCACCTAACAGAGGAACGTGTTATTTCGACCGCACAAATAGATTTTGCGGAAGAAACGGACATCAGATCATTTGTTTTGGCTGATGGAACGATAGCGATGGTGTATCAAGATGTTACGGATGCGCATTTGTGTCATCCAGGAACACTGCGACGACTTGAATTGAATCCGTTGTTGATACAAGGTCAGTGGGCCCTAATTGATATGGTTAGTCAGATTACTGATCCAACATCCCATGGACTATACTTTACAGTGTTCTCGATTGCAGGCGAAATGCTTGGTGTATATCGTTTGAGTGGAAGTCAATCGTTTGATACGGTAGGCGAGCTTAGCTTACTAAAGGGGCTAATGATTCAGAAGCAGAATGGTTATTGGTACGGAGTCGGCGATAAGAACAGACGAATTCGTTTAGGTGATGCGGGAGCGCCGGCATCGCTATCAATTGCTACCGATAGACTATATGATGGCCCTCTTGGAACCGCTCGCAACGGGCGCCCATTCATTGTGGGACACCCTAAAGACAGCGCACACACGGTTCCTGTTTTCACCTATGGAGCACAAGACATTGAGTTAATTAATCTCAGAACCGACGATGTGATGACGAAGCCACTAGGGCTATTACAGTTTGATAATGACTCTCGGAGCTTTCTAACGTACTCCGCAGTTTGGCACAACGATGCACTCAATGCTGAATGGGTGAAGACAATACAATTCGACAGCAATCTAGAGGCACCGACTTTGGTAGTTCTCCCTGGGAACGACTGTTTAATTCTACATAAGAAGTCAGAGATATTGTATGGAAAAAAGAACGGAATAGAATGGACAACAGTGCATCTTGATTCGGTTCGGTTTCGGTTAGTGGACGGCGTCGGTTCTGAACGGTGGATCTACATTGCGGATAGTCATCGAATTCATCGTGTTCGTCGCAATCCTGCAACTCCTGATTTGGAACATCATTTTATAAATGCATACTTTGACAACTCGTGTAAACTAACATCCTGTACTGATACATCGGTAAGCATAGTTCGTGTTAAACGAGAGGAAAACAGAATAGGTGCTGCTATTTCAGAAATTGTTTGGTATATGTGGAATGCGTC
>CAZGHI010000014.1:44561-62032 GCA_964525565.1 uncultured Hyphomicrobiales bacterium | reverse complement strand
TCGGGGCGTGTCGAGATCGCGTTCGAGGTCGCGTCCTACACCGACACACTGTTGATTGCATTCGACCAACCATGTGATGATGTGAAAGCAGTGGCGTTGAGTGGTACCGGAAGGTTGAATGTTGAGTTCGAGATTAGGATGCCGCAGATTGTGGTGCTGCCTTCAGAAGACAATCTGGTGATTCCTGTGCGTGCTCAGATAGTATCCGGTGCAGCAACGTCGGTATCGGCAAGCGGCAGGCTTATCATCCGATATCTTACATCGCTATTCGTTATCCAACGAGTATCGCCCGGAGTTCTTCTCAGAAACGTTAGTACCGGAGGAATTACCGAAATCGAAGTCGAGCTTACGAATGTTACCATCACCGATCAGGAAACGGTGCTGTTTGAGCTTATCGGACAGGCAACATTAGGCTCTGTGGATAGCACCGATCTCGACATTGCATTTGCAGAAATGTCGCAATCAGGTTCAACGTACACAACGAGGCAACGCGACGGCTGGTTGAAAATAGATATCTGTGAAGAAGGCGGACAACGATTGGTAACGAAAGCCGGAATATTGGGCATTCAACCACAGCCCTCTCCGGTTACCGATGTGCTCACCGTTCTTGTTGATGTCTTTGAGAAAGGAATTCATACTCTTGAATTAGTTGACGTTCACGGTGCAACGTTTTACAGCACAGCATTTACCCATCAGCAGGGCGACCCGCAGCGGCACTTCATGATTGATTCGCGTTCTCTTGCATCTGGCATGTACACGCTTCGACTTTCAACGCCAACTCGCCAGCGGATGGCTACCGTACTTGTTGTACACTGACACACAAATAATTTCCACGATGGCTGAAAACCGACAACTTTCTAAAGCTCTCATCATCATAATGCTGTCCGTAGGTGCATGGGGGACCTCGGCACAGGAAACGCTCACCGAAGAGGGTACCGGCCGGACGTTGTATCTGCGTTACTTTGTAGGAGCGTACGCTGCACTTGGAATCAACTTGCACAATGCGTCGTTTGGAGCACTTCCCGGCGTGCCTTCGTGTTGTACTGAATACAGAGATGCAACAGCGTTGGTTCCAGTAATTGCCGGTCTTTTCGAAATTCCGATCATGCGTGACCTGCGATTTCAGTCGCGGTTGGGGTTTACAACCATGAGCGGCACGCTGAAAAGGCAGGAAGACATCGGGAACGAACCAGTACTGTCCGATGGGCCATTACCAACACAAGAGCGTCGCGACATCGAAGTCGAGCACTCACTTTCAGCATCGCTACCAATGGTTGTACTTGAACCAACAATGGCCTATCGTGTGTTGCAGTTCTTCTGGCTCACCGGTGGTCTGCGCGGCGGCTACGTGATGAACAGTTCATACGACCAGGCTGAAACGCTTTTTTCTCCGGATGGATATACATTTCTTGATGGATCGGCTATTCGGAATCAATACGCAGGAGCAATCCCGGATCAACAGCCTTTACAAATGCACGCCGTTCTGGGTTTGAGCTACGAACTATTAACAAAAGGCAGGATTTCGATAGTACCTGAAGTTCGTTACTACATCCCACTCACGAAGGTGAGTTCTGTGGATTGGTCGGTAAGCTCATTCCAGCTTGGCGCTTCGTTACGATATGGTGTCTATACACCAAAGGATCCGCAAATCATACGAGACACAGTAATATCTCGTGATACTGTTATTGTTGAAAAACCGAATCTGCGCGGAGATCAAGTATTCCTCTCCAAGCGGGAGTACGAAGACAGCGTCCGCAACGAAGCCGACTTCCGGTATATTACAACGTGGGTTCGCGAGTCCTATGTGCGTGAAACTCCGCGTCCCTTTGCTCCTGAGATAGCATTGACCTTCGAAACTGTTGACCCAGCGGGGCAGATGCGAAGAGTTGATACAGTCCGCGTAGAAGAGTTAGATGTGATTGAAAACTATCCGCTGCTGCCACAGGTATTTTTTACACGCGGTAATAGTTCATTGGACTCTACCTCGCAAATCCTTCTGGATCAGGATCAGGCCAAAGATTTTCGAACGATGGATCTGTCGCGCGATCAGATTGATGTGTATCGAAATCTGCTGAATGTTATTGGTCATAGATTATCAAGGAATCCTTCGGCCGTAATAACGGTTACGGGGTGCACCGACAATTTGGACGAAGAAAAGAACAACCGTGAACTTGCTCAACGCAGGGCAGAAGCGGTGCGCGACTATCTTACGGCATCGTATCGTCTTGAACAGTCGCAGGTTAAGGTTCAGTGGCGCTTGCTACCGGCTAGTCCGGCAAATCCGGTAACTGCCGACGGCCAGGCTGAAAATAGACGTGTGGAGATCACCAGCAACGATCCATCAATTCTTGAACCGGTGGAGTTTAAAGACAAAGACTTGATTGTATCTCCACAGTCCCTTACGGTAAAGCCATCGGTAACGGGTGGACAGGATATTGCCACATGGGACGCTTCGATACGGCAAGGCGCAAACAAGCTGGTGGAAAGCAAAGGCGAAGGACGCCCAACTCCGATAAACTGGGATGCAGCCAATGGGGCGCGACCAAAGAACAATAAGCCTGTTGTAGCCTCTGTTACCGTTCGAAACGAGATTGGACAAGAGAAGACCGTGTCGGACACGATTGATGTTGACTACGTTACGGTTCAGCTTATGAAATCTCGGGAAGAAGGCGGTAAGCTCATAGAACGCTATTCCCTGATTGTGTTTGAATTCAACTCCGCTCAACTCAGTGCCGAAAACCAACGAGTGATGGATAGAGTAAAAAGCAGAATTCAACCAGAGAGCAAGGTGCGCATCGTTGGGTATGCAGACCGGCAGGGCAATGCAGAATACAATCGAAATCTAGCTAGAAAACGGTGTGTAGAAGCACAGCGGGTTTTGGGGTTGCCGGATGGGCGGGTTACCATTGAACCCGTTGGCTCAGAACGCTTGCTGTTTGACAACGACACACCTGAAGGACGTTCGTATTCCCGTACCGTACAAATTGAAATTGAAACGCCGGTTCGCTGATGTTTGCATATGCCTGTTTAGCAACACCCGGTAACGTACATCGGTGGCCAGCCATGAGAAATGGCTTCCTATTGGTTGTAACGGTGCTGGTAACGGTTGGATGCACAGAACCGGGAAAGCCGGAAGGCACGTTCGTGAGCGCAGCCGGTGGCAAGAAGTATGGTGGTGTGTACAGACTTAATGAGGTGGGAGAGGTGAGTTCGCTGGACCCGGTTCTCATTAATGACGTTACCAGCAGCCACGTAGCTCAAAATATTTATGATCGGCTAGTAAGTATTGATACAAATCTTCAGTTGATACCTGAACTAGCCAAGCAGTGGGAGGTGAGTGAAGACGGTTTAACCTACACCTATCATCTGCGAACGGACGTCTGGTTCCACGACGATCCCTGTTTCCCGAACGGCAGAGGTAGGCGATTAACGGCTGCCGATGTTAAGTTCTCGCTAACGCGTGTTTGCGACAGCAGAACTCAATCAAAGAACGTTGGCTATTTCCGTGATAAGGTTGTTGGCGCTAAAGAGTACTTCGAAGCTTCGCGGCAGGCTGCACAGCGAGCCAACAACATGAAGGGACGTGATGTTGAGGGTTTTCACGTTGTAGATGATTCAACATTTCAGGTCAGGCTTACGTCTGCCTTTGCCCCTTTCGAACACTATCTTGCTCTTACGGGAATGGGTATTCACCCGCCGGAAGCCGTTGTCGCCTACGGGGAAAACTTTTTTAAACACCCGGTAGGAACAGGTCCGTTTCGATTTGTTCGTTGGGAGCCAGACAGAGTACTCATCCTCGAACGAAACCCACGGTACTGGAAAACGGATGAATTTGGTAACAGACTTCCGTTTCTGCAGCACGTTCGATTTTCGTTTGTGAAAGATGATAAGATGCAATTGCTGGAGTTTGCAGCAGGCAATCTTGAAGAGTCGTACCGCATCCCCAACGAGTACTTTGCGGAACTTGTCGATCATCGTAAACAACCAAAAGGTGCCTACTCTCGATTTACATTACTGCACGTTCCAGCGCTGAGTACGCAGTTCTATGGTTTCCTCTGCACCGACACCATCTTTAAGGACGTTCGCATTCGAAAGGCCTTAAACATGGCTATTGACAGGCGGAGAATCATCCGATATGTGTTGCGTGGTCAGGCAGCGGGTCCTGCAGAACATGGAATCGTTCCACAGTCCATGCCTGGTTATGAGTATGGTGCCGTTCGGGGGTACCGTTTTCATCCGGAAGCTGCCAGAACGCTTCTTGCTCAGGCAGGCTATCCAAATGGTAAGGGGCTACCTGAGATAACGCTACAACTCAATGCTGGGGGAGGGAGAAACGTTCAGATCGCGGAAGCAATACAGTCCATGCTGCAGGAGAATCTGAACGTACATGTTCGCCTGGAGCAGGTTGAATTCGGACAGCACCTTAAAAAAATTGATCAAGGACAAGCCTCGTTCTTCCGACTGGGATGGGTTGCTGATTATCCGGATCCGGAAACCTTCCTGAATCTGTTTTACGGAAAGCTGGTTCCCACGGGAACCGGCATCAGTCCCATAAACTCAACACGCTTTGTGAATGCCGACTTCGATCGTGTTTTCGAACAGGCCATTGGCACTATTGATCGTGCAAAGAGAATGGAGTTGTATAGAAAGGCAGAGCAGATTGCAATAGATCAGGCACCAATGATACTCATCTTCCATGATGAAGACTACCGTTTTCTTCAGCCGTACGTACGCGGTTACCTCCACAACGCAATGGACAGGCTCATGCTACACACCGTTTGGTTTGATGTGTGAGGCAGGGTGGTGTTATTCAGTCCGGTCTTCGTCGGTTTCGATATCAGGAATGTGGTTGAATGCTATGCGCATTGGAGCGCTGCTTAAGGCATTCCAGGCAGGCCCAATGTACACCGTATTTTTACCATACTTTGTGTTGAGTTTGTCGAGAGATTCGTTCAGGAGTTCACGGGCAGGGCCTATAGACGAAAACAGTGGCACGGTAGCCGATGCAGCCGGCAAAAGATTTGTGAGCTCAATCCGTGCCTTTATTGGTACCGACGACTTAGGCATTTCCCAATCGCGTAGTGCGTTGGTAAGCACCTGAGTAAGCTGAACCGAATCCTGTGTTGCCGTGATGTTCGTGGATTGTTTCCACTTTTCGCCGTTTCGGCACTTGATGGTAACCGTTACTTGCGACGTGATTAAACCGTATGATCGCAAACGCATTGCTGCCTTTTGCAGAAGTCTGTGAAGTACACCAACAACGCCATCGCGATTGCGCAGAAGCGGCTCGAGCACATGTTCATGAGAAATGCTGCTCTTCTTTGTTTCCGTGTATGGTACCGGTTCACCGCGGAGACGGGCAAACATGAGTTCGCCCTCAATTCCACCCCAAACCTTGCGCAGTGTTTCTTTCGAAGACATGCAGAGTTGCTGAACGGTGTAGATACCAGCCCTGTACAAACGATCATGCATTTTCCTGCCAATTCCCACGAGGTCGCGAAGTTCCAGACCGAACAGAATATCAGGCAAATCGTCAGGCAGAATTGTTACCAGGCCGTCGGGCTTTTGCATATCACTTGCCGTTTTCGCAAGGTAGTCGTTCGGAGCAATTCCAATGCTGCACCGCATCTCTGAACCAACAACTCTGTAAACAGTTTGCTTTATCGTAGTTGCAATACTTCGGGCGTTATCGGGAATGCGTTGCCGACCGAGGAGATCGCACACCATTTCGTCTATGCTGAGCACTCGCTTTACCGGAATCACGGTGTTCACTGTCTCCACAAGCTTGTGGTGAAAACGAACGTACTCAGCGTGTCTGGCCTGAACGAACATCAGATCCGGACACCGCCGTTTGGCTTCGAAGACTCTTGTGCCCGTTCTGATGCCATAGGCTTTTGCTTCGTAGCTGGCAGCAATGATCGCCGTTGTGTCGGCCATAACGGGTACCACTGCAATGGGCTTACCGCGCAGACCAGGGTTAAGCTGCTGCTCCACCGAAGCAAAGTAGGAGTTAAAGTCAATGAAAAGCGAGTGTACCATACCTTCTACCCGTCACCAATAAAAGCAACAACTGTAACGGCAGTTCACGGGGATGTGTTGCCATGCAATGTACACAGAACCATCGGTCTCCGGTGCGTAGATTCGTACCCTCTTTAACCAGCTATTGATCATGCCATTTTCTTTGCACACTGCTCCGCTCTCGGTGCCACTTCGTGTTGTTGCTATGAACGGCAATGCAGTACATCTGCAACGGATCCGGGAACTTGGATTACTGGTTGGCACGCAATGTACCATAGTGAGACGTTTGCCGTTTGGCGGACCGATGGAGATTCAGTTACCATCCCGCACTCTAGGCATTCGGCTTGGAGATGTTTCGGTTGTTGTTGTTCCTGAACCAGAGTGGCAAGAATTACAGAGTGTAGAGCAAGGTAACTAATGGCTATTACAGTTGCAGTTGTTGGTACTCCGAACGTTGGCAAAAGCACGTTGTTTAACGCTATCACAGGCCTAAAACAAAAGGTAGGCAATTTCCCAGGCGTTACCGTTGAACCAATCATTGGCAGAATAGAAGAGGATGGAATATCTATTGAATTGATTGATGTTCCGGGCGTTTACTCGCTTGATGCTACATCGGAAGACGAGCAGCTTACAGTACAGGTTCTTCGTGGACAACATCGGCACATCCCCAAGCCTGATATCATCCTTGCCGTAATGAGTGCTACGGATTTGGAGAAGTGCTTGGTCTTATTCTCTTCACTCTCTACGCTGGGTATTCCTACGATAGCAGCACTGACCATGGTGGACTCTTTGCGCGCTCGAGGGGGGGGGGTTGACGATATCGGACTAGCACATGAGCTTGGCATTGCTGTTGCACCCGTCGTTGGCACAAAAGGACTTGGCATTGCCGATGTTCGGGCAGGGTTGACGAAGTCCCTTCCGGTACCAAAACCTCTGAGCCATCTCACCTCGATTGAATCACGATATGCGTGGGCAGCCGATGTTGTGCAAAAGTTCGTGAAGCAGGGTGCTGCCGATACAATCACTCGCCGCCTCGATTCCGTTCTGCTCCATCCTGTTTGGGGATCACTGGTGTTTCTCGTTGTCATGGCATTGTTCTTTCAGAGCATTTTCACATGGGCAGACCCACTCATGAAGGTGATCGAAAGGGGCTTTGGTTCCATACAGGATATTGTCACCACACTGCCACTTCCTCACGTTGTCACCTCCTTCATCTCACATGGCATTGTTGGCGGAGTTGGTTCAGTGTTGGTGTTTCTTCCGCAAATACTCATCCTGAACTTGTTAGTAACATTCTTGGAAGAGAGTGGCTACCTGGCTCGTGCAGCGTTTTTAGTGGACAGAGCCATGGGTGTTTTCGGACTGCAAGGACGATCCTTCATCCCATTGCTGGGATCGTTTGCATGCGCAATACCGGGCATTATGTCGGCCCGCATCATACCCTCGTATCGGGATAGGCTGGCAACCATCATGGCAGCGCCGCTAATGACTTGCTCAGCACGACTACCGGTATATGTTCTTATCATCAGTGCTGTGATTCCTGCACAGTACCTGTGGGGATGGATGTCGCTCCCCGGACTGATACTTGCATCGTTATACGTGCTAGGTGCATTCAGCGGACTGATGGTTGCGCTTACGTTAAAGCGCACAGCACTGCGAGGAGCTGTGGTTCCGTTTCTCATTGAATTTCCTGCGTATCGGCTGCCAACATGGAAGAGTCTGGTTGCTGTGATGGTAACGCGAACGCGTGATTTCATCGTTATGGCAGGAACAGTAATAGTAAGTTTTTCGATCATTCTATGGACACTCACGGCGCTGCCCCAGGCCGAAATTCCACCCGGGACTTCGCCTGTCGAGGCTCAACATCTCCAATTGGAACAATCCTTTGCCGCTGACGTTGGTAAAGCAGTGCAGCCCTTGTTTGCGCCACTGGGATTCGATTGGAAGATTACTCTTGGAGTACTCTCCAGCTATGCTGCAAGAGAAACATTCATCAGCACAATGGGTCAGGTTTATGCCGCCGACGTCAGCCAGTCTGATCGCCCTCTTCGGGATGTGCTTCGAACAGTGATGCCGCTTCCGCTGGGATTGAGCTTATTGGTGTATTACGTATATGCGTTGCAATGTATCAGTACAATTGCCATCATGCGTAGGGAAACAGGCTCGTGGCGATGGCCTGCTCTAGCGTTTGCCATAACATTTCTGCTTGCGTACGGAGCATCGGCAACAACATTTTATATTGCTCAAGCGCTGATGTGAAAACAGTTATGGTACGTGCAGCCGATGAACCGAATCTACCCGCAGCCCGACGGTTTACTAGAGAGTTGGGTCCGGCAGCTCTTGCCTCGGGTGTGCTCATCCTTTTTAATGGGATTGTATTAATTGCATTAGAATCGCCTTACTCATCATGGTTAGCCGCACCGTACGGACTGCTGCTGGCAGCCTTTGGAGCAGCGGCATATGTCAGAACAGAAACGGCGTTGGGGAAGGTTTTACGGTGGATGGTGGTTGCTATCTTTTCGTTTGGTGGCTGTTATGCGCTATTGCAGTGGGCTCAGCTTATTTGGGGTAGCCGTGCACACGCTCTTGAAGGCGATCTTATGCTCATGGGACTTTACCTGATGGCGGGGCCGGCACTACTGGTACCTGCAGGATTGGCGCTGGCTCGAGGACGAAGCGGCGGTGGTCGATTGGATGGGTGCCGCTCATCGTTGTACCGGCAATTGTTGCACTGGCAGGTGCCAGCGTTGTTGGTCACGGAACGTTGCTTGTATTAGAAATTACCGGTAAGGCGCCAATGGTGCATCCATTTCCGGACATTATGCTCGTTGGAGGTGTAGCGTTAACGAGCGCCATGCTTATTCTGTATTCTGCATACAGCGGGCTTACAGCAGCACGCCGGCTAAGATAAGCGTTGCAATTGTAAAGTAAATGATCGTTCCGGTCACATCGCTAAACGTTGCAACAAATGGTGCACTCGATGCAGCCGGGTCGAAACCAAGACGTTTCATTAACAGCGGAAGAATGGAACCGCTTAAGGTTCCTGCAACTACGATTGCAATAAGCGACAAAAAGACTACCAGACCAATAAGTAGCGTAGTAGTGCTAAAGGTGTCGTCAAGGATGCCCCACACAACGATGCGTGCATATCCGAGTGCACCCAGCAGTGTTCCCAGCATAAGGCCGATTATTACTTCTCTACGGACAATCCGCCACCAATCATTAAGGGTTACTTCGCCCAACGCCAACGAACGAACGATGAGTGTAGCAGCCTGAGAACCACTGTTACCACCATTACTGATGATCATCGGTAGCAGTATGGCAAGGATGACTGCACGATCAATGATGTTCTCAAAGTACGTGAGAGCAGATGCCGTGAGAATGCCACCAAGAAAGAGAACAACCAACCACACCGCACGCTTTCGGAAGAGATCCAATATAGATGCCTCCATATACGGATCGTCGAGTGCTTCCACCGCACCAAAACGTTGCATCTCTTCGGTGGCTTGCTCCTCGGCAACGTCCAGAACATCATCGAGAGTTACAATCCCAAGGAGCTTATTGTCTGCATCAACAACCGGTAACGCAAACCGGTCCAGCCGGCGGAACAACGCAACTGCAGTCTCTTGATCATCGGTTGCAAGGAGTGATTCAGCTTTGTAGTCCATCATGTCGCTGATGTACTGATCTGGCGAAGACAGCAGCAACTCTCGAATGTGTAAATCGTCCACGAGCGTGCCATGCTCGGTGATGTAGAGGTAGTTGAGCGTCTCCGAGTCCTTACCGTACTGGCGAATATGGTCCAATGCCTGCTGAACGGTCCAGTGCTTCTTTGCAATCACATAGTCAGGCGTCATCAGCCGACCTACACTGTTTTCCGGCCAGTTCAACAGCGCAAGAGCAACGCTTCGTTCTTCGGGACTGAGCGTATTGATGAGTTCCTGAACAACATTTGCTGGAAGTTCTTCAAAGAACTGAGTGCGGTCGTCCGGACTCATGGCATTGAGAATCTCAGCTACATTCTCACGCGCCATGTCATGGAGCAACTCTTGCTGCGTTTCAAAATCGCAGTAAGAGAACGTCTCACTTGCAACGTCTTTCGGTAGCAGTGCAAACACCACCGCACGCGTTTCCTCCCTCAACTCGGCAATAAGTTCGGCAAGGTCAACCGGTGCCCAGTCTTCAAATACCTCGCGAATGGTTGCAAAATCGCGTTTTGCAACCAACTCCTCGATTTCCGGTGTTATGAGATGGGTGTACATTTCTGGCACTGCCTTCCAGCAAGTCTGGTTACGACCCCTGGCCGATACGATGCTGAGTTACAGAATGATATTTTGCGCCGGGAACACGCAAAGATGCAAACAACTCTGCGATGAACATTCAAGTTGATTGAAAGGGTCTGAGTATGCAATTCCTTTTCTGTGTGATGGCCTTGTGTGCTGCTCTTATTCAGGTATCCACGGCATCAACCCTTGTTGTTGGGGCAGGGCAGACATACACCAACCCACAACAAGCTTGTGCTGCAGCACGTCCGGGCGACACCATACTGATACTGCCCGGAGACTATACCGGAACATTCTTTATCAGGGACGTTCATGGAACATCCAATGCGTGGATTACGATTGTTGGTGCCGACCGAGACGCTGTACGATTTCTCGGAGGGTCGGAATCAATGCACTTTTCGGACTGTTCCTACATACGAATGGAAAATTTCACGGTCACGGGTCAGACCAGTAATGGTATGAATATTGACGATGCAGGAACAATTGAAACACCGGCACACCACATAGAAATATCGAATGTTGCTTTTCAGGATATGGCTGCTACCGGAAACAACGACCTGCTCAAACTGAGTGGATTGGACGACTTTGTTGTCCAGCTCTGTATATTCTCCAATGGTAGTGCGGGTGGAAGTGGGATAGACATGGTAGGGTGCCATCGCGGCATTATCCGCGGTAACATATTTACTTCGATGGGTTCGAATGCGATACAGGCAAAAGGTGGCACACAATACATTGATATCTATAGGAACCGATTTACGAATTGCGGACAGCGCACCTTGAACCTCGGAGGTAGCACGGGATTGCAGTTTTTCCGTCCGATTGATGCACCATTCGAAGCAGCAGACATTCGAGTGTTTCTGAATGTGATAGAAGGGAGCTTAGCACCCGTTGCATTTGTTGGCTGCGTTCGTGTAGAGGTTGTGAACAATCTCATTCAAAATCCGGAGCGATGGGTATTTCGGATTCTTCAGGAAACGGTGGAACCGGTTGAACGATTCCAACCATGTGGAGAAAACACTTTCCGTAACAACATCGTACTATACACTAACGTAGTCAGCACAGTAGTTAATATTGGTGCTAATACAGCACCATCAACATTTACGGTTTCGCATAATCTCTGGTATAATCCATCGGCGGGCACAAGTGTACCAACGCAGGGCCTGCCCTTCACTGAAAGCAATAGCCTTGCGGGTCTTGATCCCCGCCTGAACGCGGAGTGTCCAACAGGTAGTTCACCCGCCATTGCGGCCGGTATTCGCATACCCTATATCGAGCGCGACTTCCACGGAAAGCCATTCGGCATACCTCCAAGCATTGGAGCATGTGAAATTGGGATGCCTACCGACATTGTTGATGTCACCAAGGAGTATGCGACGTCATTCTGTTGGAGGGTATGTGGTTGGAATGAGAAGGGGGCTGTGCTTTGGATTAGCGATGAATGTAGTGGTGTTAAGCTTGCAGCCTACAGTATAAGCGGAAAGTACCTGCGCTCGTATGAACTCAACGCCGGCACCCATGTTTTGGATGATCTGTGTGGGTACGTTCTTTTTGCAGAGCAGCCGAGGTAACAAGATAACCGTTACCGCCAATGTTTAGTGAGTACAGATTGGTTTCATCCGCAACCCTTATTCGTAGCGCAAGGCCTCGATAGGATCGAGGCGTGCAGCTTTCCAAGCGGGATACCATCCAAACAAAAGTCCTATGGCTGTGCATGCACACACGCTGAACAAGACGGCCTCCCATGGCCAGATAATGTTCAAGGATGGCATTATTGTTGTCTGAATAACTGTTCCAATGATCCACGTTGTTGCAATTCCACCAATCACGCCAGTAATGCCGCCAAGCTGACATAGCGTGATTGCTTCAATAAGGAACTGACGTGTTATCCACCTGCGTTTAGCGCCTAGTGCCTTACGAACACCAATTTCTCTTGTTCTTTCCTTAACGCTTACGAGCATCATATTCATTATTCCAATCCCTGCTGCCAGCAGCGCCCCTAGGCCGCTAATCCATGCAACAACTACGATGGCGCTGCTCAGATTGGCAAACTGTGACGTTAGCGCTTCGTTGGTATCTATCTCAAAGTCGTTCTCTTCATGAGGTTTTGCACCGCGTAGCAGCCTCATAACACCGATTGCTTCGTCGAATGTAGCCGGTAAAGCGTCTTTACTTGCAGCTTTCACGGCAATATCAACGCTAGCATCCCACTTCCATGTATAATATTTTACAAAAACGCTGAGAGGGATAAGCACACGATTGTCTTGACTCTGTCCGAGCACCCCTCCTCTTTTTTCCATAACACCTACCACAGTGAACTCTTGGTGCTTTAGTGTGATTCGTTTACCAAGGGGATTTTCGTTGGGAAATAATGCGCGAACTACATCAGTGCCAAGGATTGCATTCCTCGCATTTAAAACAACATCTTGTTCAACAAAGGCACGACCTTCCTCTATACTTACCGCATTTACGGCAAAGTACATATGGTCTATGCCGATGAGTGATACATCGGGATTTGTGCTTGCCTCGCCGCGTTTTACGGTATATCCCGGAGCTGTATTGCTAATACTCACCAAATGGGTTAATGACAGCCGATTGCGAAACTCTTCGGCCTGGACAGGCGTGATTGGTTTGCGTCGGAAATACTTCCGCCAGTTGCCACCAAATGTCATTGACGGCGTACGTTGAATAAGGAAGCTGTGTTCACCTAGGTCGGCTAGTTGCGTGTTTAATGAGTTCGCAAGAGTAGATGTAATTCCACTGGATGCAATGATGGCAAACACTCCAATTCCCACAGAGAGAAGGGTAAGACTCGAGCGGAGCCGGTGCATCCGCACAGCATCGATGGCAAGCAGGATGTACTCAGATACATTCATGGTACGCGCCTGGTTACTGTAGTGCTATTCATAGCGTAATGCCTCCACCGGATCCAGTCGTGCAGCTCGCAACGCCGGCAGTAACCCTGCCAGCACCCCAACGACCACCGCCACAACCATTGCTATTAATAACAAGTCTGGTTGGATAAGGGGGCTCACGGCAGACATCCATTCCTGATCCAACGGACCTATAGCGATCCAGTATGCAGTGCCCACAATCAACTGTGCAATTGGTAAGGCAAGTAGCGCACCAAGGGCGCACAACAGCGCACTCTCTACAAGAAACTGCATTAACACTGACGATCGCCGTGCGCCGATAGCCTTACGGATTCCAATCTCCTTGGTGCGTTCCGTAACACTCACGTACATAATGTTCATGATGCCAATCGAACCAACAACAAAAGCTAAGATCGTAAGTCCAATTCCAACCAGCCATATTACAACACGAATGTTGGATACCTGAGCATCAAATGCTTCCATTTCATTTATGCTAAAGTCATCACTCCCGTCGGGTGCAACATTGCGGATCTCCCGCATATGGCCTCGAGCCTCGTCTCGAACAATATTCAGCAGCCTTTCGTTACCGGCTTTCACGGCAATCGAAAAGCTCTTATCGTATAAGCCATACGCAGAACGGAATGCAACCAACGGGATGAACACTTGATTATCTATGAAGTCCATAAACAGAAAGCCGCGTTTTTCAACGACTCCAACAATGGTGAAGGGAACACCATGAACCTTTATGGTTTGTCCGACGGCATTTTTTTCGGGGAAGAGGGTCTTTGCAATGCCATACCCTAACACAACCACAGCAGCTCCATGCTGATCTTCGACCGGTGTGAACCACCGGCCTTGTTCTGTGGTGCCTGCGGGAGTAAGGCCATATTCTGCTGTTGTACCCTGCACCCCACACATCACCTGCTTGTTTCCAAAGGCAACGCTACCATTCCACTTCCTAACTAGTGGAATCACAAGCTCGGCGCTCTCCATGCGTTCCTTGAGCAACTCAGCTTGCAGCAAGGTGATGTTCTTTCTGTGCTCCATTTTTCGCCAATTATGCCCGCCGGCCCACGACCACTTGTCAAGGTATAGCATGTCGCGTCCGATAATTCCTATGGTTTTTTCCCAGACACTATCCAGCCCCTTGATTGTCCATCCCATGACAACCACGAGTACGATGCCAACAACCACACCTGCCGTTGTGAGCACTGATCGCAACACATTCAAGCGGAGTGCTGAAAGTGCAATTCGAAAGGACTCGGATAGTTCACTTATGCGTAACATCATCCGACTCAATTAATCCATCGCGAAGCCGAATAATTCGTCGTGCATGTCTGGCAACGTCTTCTTCGTGAGTTACAAGAATTACGGTATTACCGCTCTGCCATAGCTGCTCGAACAGCGTCATTATATCCTGACCAGTTCGTGAATCTAGGTTGCCCGTTGGTTCGTCGGCAAGAATAATGGCTGGATTCGTAACCAAGGCACGCGCAATTGCTACGCGCTGTCGCTGTCCCCCGCTAAGTTCATTCGGACGATGCAACATTCTGTCGGCTAGTCCAACTTGTTGCAATGCTTGTTCAGCCCTATAGCGTCGGTCTGTAGATCGGACGCCGGCGTACACCAAGGGCAGTTCTACATTGTGTAGTGCAGTTGCCCTCGGCAGCAGATTAAACGTTTGAAACACAAAACCGATGTCGCGGTTTCTGATTTCGGCCAGTTCATCGTCCGACATTGTGCGTACATCTTCTCCTTTAAAGAGGTAGGAGCCGGATGTTGGAGTATCCAGGCATCCGATCATGTTCATTAGTGTGCTCTTACCGGAGCCGCTGGGACCCATTATTGCAACGTACTCATTAGTATCAATGTTTAACGATACATCACGTAAGGCATACACTTCTTCGCTGCCCATTTCATACACTTTTGCAATGTTTTGTATTGCAATGATCATTGCCCCTGCCTCATTTTTTCGAAGCGTGCTTTTCTCTGTGTTGGGTTTTCGAGTTTTACCATGCTGCCGTCTGAGAGCAACTTGGTAACGGCTGCAAAGGGGCTGGTAACCACACGCTCTCCTTTCTTCAGGCCACTCAACACTTCAATGAAGCCTTGATCACTAATACCGGTTTGTATTGGCCTGGCTCGAACAGTAGTTCCATCGGTAACCCATACAATACTCTGGGGTGCGTTCTCCCTACGTTTGCTGTCCGCGCCGCGCTCCGAAACGCGCCAATCATTGTTGGTGTTTGCTGTTTTTTGCACTGTGACAGCCTGTATCGGCACTGCCAAAACATCCGTTCGGGTTTCCGTTTCAATATCAACCGTTACGCTCATGCCCGGACGCATCCGTTTATCTGGTTGGAGAAGGCGTATGCGTACCTGGAAATTCACGATTTCGTCCTGTGTGCCAGTTCCCGTGGTTTTGGGGGAGTGGCTGATTTCGTACACCACCCCTTTAAACTCTTCTCCTGAGAGTGCATCTACTCGAATTCGTGCTGTGTCGCCAACGGAGAGTAAGGCCACATCATTTTCATCCACGTCCACCCAAGCATTCATCGTGCGCAGATCTGCTATACGCATGATTTCCGTGCCCTGCATTTGTGCAGTTCCTACAACTTTTTCACCACGTTCAACAGCAAGGAACGTAACAACACCCGACATAGGGCTCAGGATTGTTGTGCGGCTGGCCGTAGCCTGTGTTTGCTTTAGTGCTGCTCGTGCCTGATCATACGAGGTTTTGCTCTGGGTATAACGACCTGTGGCCTGCTCGAATGCCGCCTTTGCCCTGTCCAGCTCTTCGCGGGTGGCGTAATCCTTTTTATATAACTCTGAGATGCGTTTGAAGTCGGCCTCTGTTCTTTCAACCTCCGCCTTGGCAATCGTTATTGCCAATCTGGATGACTCGGCAGCGGCTACAGCTTGCTCCATTTGCGTTTCAACAAGGTCGGGTTGAATGCGAACCAAAAGGTCGCCACGTTGCACGGTATCGCCATCGCGGGCACCGAGGAACACTATTTCGCCACTTGCTTCCGACGAAACCTTGACCATAAACTCGGGCTGTAGCTTGCCTATTGCATTCACCGTTTGAACAATTGTCCGTGTGCCTACCTCTTCGGCAGAGACAAGAACTACATCCGGAGTTCGGTTAGTAATAAACCAAGCTGTTGCGCCGGCAATCAGCAGGAGGATGCCGAACAGTACGAATACGAGCTTGCGTCGGGATTTCTTTTTTTGTGCCATGATTACGGTTCAGTAAACAATCCGGTTGCAAATTCCACATAGGCCTTGGCGTCCAGCCAGGCATACATGGCTGTAATACGATTTATGCGCGCTGTGATTAACTGATAGTTTGCCTGCTGCACTTCTACAAGGGTTGCCCCCCCCACGTTGAAGCGTGCTTGCATTGCATCGTATGATGTAGTTGCAGGTATTATTGCTCGCTCTGCAATCTCGAGACCTTTCTCAGCGGCTGTAAGCTGCAGGTAGGCACGCCGAACATTTTGCTGGATGTTTTGTTCCAGTCGGTCATAGTCTATGCTTGTTTGCTGCAGCGAGAATCGGGCCTGTTCGATGTTCCTGTTTGTTCTGAACTGGTCGAAAATTGGCACCTGCAAGTTAAGTCCAACAAACATGCGACCTTGTGTATCGAAATTCGAGATTTCGAAGTTGTTCCACGAGTATCCTCCGCTTGCCGTGAGTGTTGGATAGTATCCGGAAGCAGCTTGTGTAATGCTGGACTCTGCAGCTTCCATTCGCGATCGGGCAGCCCTCACGTCCGGCCTGGCGTTAACGGCTCTGGCGATGGATTCTTTCTCCGATCCAATTGTTTGACGGAACTGGGTAACATCGGCCTGCTTTACATCAGCCGGCATTGACGTATCGTCGAAATCTGCAGGGGTGGATGGGTCAACACACATGAGCACAAGCAGGTCAATCTTTGCGGCTTCGAGTGTGTTCTCTGCTTGCACAACGGCAGTTTCCTGATTGGCGACTTCGGTTTCTTGCGAAAGCAATTGTGTGATCGGTGCCCGGCCATTGTCGTACAACGCCTTCACACGGTCGTACAATGTGCGTGAGAGTGCCAATGCTTCTCGCTGTGCTTCTACGAGATGAGCATTGCGAAGCACATTTGCATAAGCTCTGGTTATCTGGTAGGCAACGAAGAGGCGCTGGGCACGAACTTCATTTTCGGCTGCATCCACGGAGCTTTTTGCAGCATCGTATTGTGCTTCCCGAGCAAACCCATTAAACAGTATCCAGTTTGCGCTGGCATTCAGTGCATAGCTGTTGGCCAACGGGT
>CAZGHI010000014.1:41736-44528 GCA_964525565.1 uncultured Hyphomicrobiales bacterium | reverse complement strand
TATGCCGTTTACGAACGATAGCTGTGGACGGAGGTTGGTAAGTTGCCGGGAATAGTTTGCCGACAGGCCGACGCTAGGCAGGTAGCTGCCAAATGCCGCTGTTAGTCCGGCGGCTGCATTGCGGGCATTGGCATTACTTAGCTTCATGTCGAAGTTTCGCTCAAGACCGATGCGAATACAATCGGATAGGGTATAGCGAGTAAGCTTGCCTTGCATTTGGCCAAAGGCGGCCGTACATGCAAGTAAGAAACCAACACAGACGAAATATGCTTGCTGCATTGAAACTGAGAGTTTTATTTCGAGAAGGTCGGCACTACGGCCAGACGTTGTAGTAAGTTACGGTTTAGCGCAGATGTTGTGAACGTCGTAGCTCCACCAAATGCATATTCATGGTTGTATGGTGGTTCCCTTCGCGTACTGAACCATTGGCCAACGTAATCTCTACCTTTGCCTGAACGGTTGCAAAGAGGTGGTATAGTACGTGTGTGGCCGATTCCATGCTGAGTTTTCCATAACCCGAAATTGCAGCCCGCATGTGGAGAGAGGTTTGTGTTGCAGTTAGTCCAACTGTACCTAATCCTGTAAGTGTGTATTGAATTTGATTGTACGTTTTTCCTAATGTATCTACGGAGTCAAGAACTCGCCATAACCATGAGTATGCGGCAACCGGGTATGGCGATCCGTTTTCGGCCAATACTGATGTGTCTTGATATAACCAACTCTGGTTTTGTCGGCCACACGATGTATCAAGTGGTGGTAACAACATCGGCTGAAATGCACCTCCCGGAGCAATCATTGCTGACGACGGATCGGAGTTCCATGCCATACGCCGATGTCCCAATGAGTCTATAGCCAGATAAATAGTCTTCTGCGTCCATGGATGACTGGATCGTGCAGAAGTGTCGGCATAGGTAATGGAACGTTCACTGGCCCTTATCCACTTGATCCGTAGAAAGTACAATGATTGATCCTGTACGGAATCGCAAATGATCTGAACAATTTCGTTGCGGATGCGAAGGATGGTTGGGCTGCCAACGATAGCAATACTATCTGCTGCTTCGATGCGGTACACGAGTGTGTCGGCTGGGTAGAATTGGTACCGGAAACAGAGGGTATCAGAGCCAAGTGGTGGGGGACTGAACTGTGGTTGAATCTGGATCTGACTAACAGCGCATGGTGACCCGAGCACTAAGAACAGAGCAGAAATAACGACAATGTGCCAAAGCCCCTTCACAGTCACTTACCTTCCATACGTTCAACATGAACGCGAACGATTGAACGGATGGGCACGCTCACATCCTGTGAGGGATCTTGTGCAGACCTTGTATTCATGGTAACGTTGGTTTCAAAATCAGACGTTGAAATAACAACCAAGCCCGTTTTCTGGTCCTGCAGTGTATAGCCGGTAAGTGTTCCGGTGCCATGGAGCGTAAACTCCATAGAGGCGCCAGTAAGGCGTCCGGTCTGTGTAATGCCCTTGCTTGAAATATCAATTTTCCAACATTTCTTTCCAAGGGTATCAGCAATGCCGCGGTAGGTGTACACAACTGTTCCGCTTGTGATAACACTACCCATGCCATAATCGGAAACGGAAGTATCGGAGATGAGAACAGTCCAGCTTTGATTAGGAGAAACATCGTGAGCGGGAAACCTAACGAATAAACGATCCGTTACCTTAGCCGAAGCAACTACCATCGAAAGGTCGCGAGCACGACCACTTACATCGGTATTGAAGTCAACAATGTCTCCGGTAGGTAAAATCGTTACTCGCTGTTGGAGATCGGCAGTTGAGATGTTTATCACACTATCTGCGCTCCCTGCAGCATTCTCCCCAGCCGCTTTGATTGTTATTGTTCCGTTGCCCCATTGTACGTCCAGAGTGCTTTTGCGTAAAACGGACTCACGCACAGTTAAGGAGAAAGGAAGTTTGGTTACAACCTCGGAGTACACGTTACGGCCAAGAACAGAAATATTCTGCTTCAGCGTACTCTGAGCCTGATAGCGTGTTACCAGTCCTTGCGGTAACCGATACGACAAGAGGAGAGGTTCAGTACCGACCGCAGGGTGTACACACCATACACCGAAGAGTATCCGAACGAAGAGAGTACGTATCAAGTGGTTGCTGCCTCGCGTTTTCGGGCGCGTTGACGCATTGTGGTGTCAAGAATTTTCTTTCGCAAACGAACGGAAACCGGCGTTACCTCCAGTAGTTCGTCGTCCTCTAAAAACTCAATGCACTGTTCTAGCGACATATTTCTTGGGGTATCCAGTCGTACCAATCCGTCCGATCCGCTGCTCCGCATATTGGTCAGGTGCTTTGTTCGTGTTGCATTCACTGCCAAATCTTCTTCGCGGCTATTCTCACCGATAATCATGCCTTCGTAAGCTTCTACTCCCGGTCCAATGAAGAGCGTGCCTCGTTCTTGTATGGATTCAAGGGCGTAGGCGGTGGTTGTTCCCCCTTCCATGGCAACCAACGCTCCACGGAGTCGTCCGGAAATTGGACCTTTATATGGCGCATACTCAGCGAAAGTGTGGTGAATGATTCCCAGACCTCTGGTATTGGTAAGGAACTCTGTTCGAAAGCCAATCAGACCCCTGGCGGGCACATTAAATTCACACCGTATGCTGTCCACTCCAGGATTCATGGCAGTGAGCTCGCCTTTTCTCCTGCCAAGATTTTCGATTACCGTTCCACTGTACTCTGCGGGAACATCTACCAATACGTGCTCGATCGGTTCAAGGACTGTGCCGTCGTCCAAACGGCGAAACAAAACTTCCGGACGCGAAAC
>CAZGHI010000014.1:31154-41711 GCA_964525565.1 uncultured Hyphomicrobiales bacterium | reverse complement strand
TCTCGGCGCATGGTTTCAATAAGAATGGCAAGCTGAAGTTCGCCGCGAGCACTCACCTTAAAAACATCCGGCGAGTCGGTGTCTTCCACGCGCAGACTTACGTTGTTGCGAAGCTCGCGGTACAAGCGCTCTCTCAGCTTGGGCGTAGTTACAAACGTTCCCTCGCGTCCGGCAAGCGGCGAAGTGTTCACCATGAAGTACATGGCCAGGGTAGGTTCGTCGATATTTACTGTAGATAGTGGTTCGGTGCGCGATGAAGACGCTACGGTGTCGCCAATGAATACATTTTCAAAGCCGGAGAGTGCAATAATTTCTCCTGCAGCAGCCTCTGCCACCTCTACCCGCTGGATACCCTCAAACACGCTCATTTTCGTTATGCGAGCTGTTTCCTTACTGCCGTCGGGCTTAATCAGTGCTACAAAATCTCCCACCTTTACCGTACCGGATGCGATCCGTCCAATGGCAATCCGACCAACATAGTCGCTCCAGTCCAATGCACTGATAACCATGGCAAACTCATCGTGTACATCAACAACTGGTGCCGGCATGTGCTCCAGGATGGCATCAAACAACACGTTTAGATTGTCGCTCGTATCGGTAAGGGATGTCCGTGCAATGCCATCACGGCCGATGGCGTAGATCACCGTAAAATCAAGTTGCTCGTAGGATGCACCAAGGTTCATGAAGAGTTCCAGAATCTCGTCGTACACTTCCGCTGGTCGTGCGTCCTGCCTGTCTATCTTGTTAATCACAACAATGGGGTGTAGCCCCATCTCGAGTGCCTTCTTAAGAACAAAGCGTGTTTGTGGCAATGGACCTTCGGCTGCGTCCACTAGCAGAAGAACGCCATCTACCATGGAGAGCACGCGCTCTACTTCGCCGCCAAAGTCACTGTGTCCGGGGGTATCGACGATGTTGATTTTAACATCTCGCCAACGAACTGCGGCATTCTTTGCCATTATGGTAATGCCACGTTCACGCTCAAGGTCGTTACTGTCCATTACCCGTTCAGCCACCTGCTGGTTTTCGCGAAAGGTCCCGCTTTGGCGCAACATGTGGTCCACAAGTGTTGTTTTACCGTGGTCAACGTGAGCAATAATTGCAATGGAGCGAAGATCGGATCTTTTCGTTGTTGGCATGGGGTGGAATGCTGGTGAGCTTCAAATTTACGAAGGATGGGGTAGGGGGCTTGGGAAACAGGTGCCTAGCTGCGTTCGAACGACCCTTTGGGAGCCCATTCCGAAAAGTGCACTTCGATGTTCTGCGGTGTTCTTATTGCCGTAAACTGATGCCCACTGAACATGAACGCTTGCATCCCTTAACCAGCGGATGCATGGCCGGCAATTGTGTATGCGTAATCGTTGAAGTTTATGTGAGTTATGTGGCTGTGGTGCCTTCCACGGGAAAGAAAATGTTCTCCATAGAAATTACGTCTGGGTGAAATGGTACTACACTGCACAGGTACAGATTTTCATACCGGGCTTACCCGTAGTATGCACGTAATCGCTATTTTTCGCACTGTTATCAACCAACCAACACTAAAAGCCATGGAACACAACTATTCCGTCCCCGATCACGATCAACCGGTACATGTAAACAACAATGCTGCAACTGCCTTCCTGGGTATTTTACTGGGCCTACTGCTTTGTATAGCCTTTGTGAGTATTGCCAAGGGGATGGGGTGGCATCCCGTTGTAGGTGGGATTCTTACCGGAGCAAGCGGAACAGTGATGGGGGCTATGGGAACCAGTACGGTTGACGGCAATCGCGCAGCAATTTTTGGCTGGGCTGGTGCTACAAACTTTATTCTTGGATTGTTAATGTTTACCGGCCTTACCAAGGGTCTTGTGGGCTAATGATGGCCGGACGGCACCATCTGAGGCTGTCCTTGTTGGCAGTGTTGCTCACGTGCGCTTCGTGCACAAATCCTTTTGCGCCGGGGTTGGCTAGTGAACAATCCGACGCTCCAATTCTGGGTGATCAGCGAACGATTGAAGGAGTATTTCAGAATTTTCGATATGCATACGTTTTTCGGGATACACTAACGTATGGTAGGCTTCTGGATCGGTCGTTTTCATTCATTTATCGCGACTATGATAAATTAATTGACCTAACGTGGGGACGCGACGAAGACATGATTGCCACGAATGGTCTCTTTGCCGCTGTACAGAATCTCGACCTTGTATGGAACGATGTTGTTGTTGCCAGCGGTGATTCTTTACACCAGGTTATCTCTCGCGGATTCATCCTCACGATAACGTTTAAGGCCAACGATATCCAGCGCGCGCAAGGAAGGGTGAGTCTGAGAGTTCAGCGGCCTACAACGGCTGATGTCTGGAAGATTGTCCAGTGGAGAGATGAATCAAATTACTTTTAGTTGCGAAGTAGGCCCTGTCAATTAATTGGTAAGTGTTGCCTTGAGTATGCTCCATGTATTCTCAAGTGTATCGGCCACTCTCCGTGCATCACGCCAACGAGAAATGCTCCAGAGCCCGCTTTTTTCAGGAGTAATGGTGAGCACCATGGTGCCGGTTAACACCTTGGGTACGGACTCGATATCGTGTTCCACTTGTAATTGATAGTCGGTAACATAGACCACACTATCGGGTGACGAAAAGTTTACTGTAGGAGAAAGGAGATCCAGCATTGGAGCTCTGTCTGACGGTAAGCGCGCAACCATGGATAAGAACGCTTGCCGTTCCTTATCGGTTGTCCATGAGTCGAAGAGCGTTTGATAACGTGCACGTGCTTCTGCCGAGGGTTCGAATGAATAGGCGAACGTACTGCGGACAGTTACATCGGCTAAACACAGCATAAAATTTTCTGTGTTCTTCTCGGCAATGGCATTGCGCATGTTCTCCACAACAATGCTGGGCGTGGTAGGCGGTATGAATGTTCCACGAGAGCCGGTAGGCTCTTCTGGTGTACGGGTAGTACATGCCATCATCCACGAGCACAGAATACAAGTGAGTAGTGCAGAGAATGTCTTCATGACGTGTACTCTGGTTTGTGAACCTGACAGATCCTACGTTGCGATAATTCCTGTTGAAGTGCTAATGTCGAATCTTTGTTAGAAGCAAGGACTCCCACCTGATGCCAGTGCTCACGGAGTTGCACATGGCATGGTGTTCGCCATGCATGAATCCTGCCCAGATACCTGCTGTTACGATTGCGTGAAGCTGTTACCGGAACGGTGTTGTAAACGTATCTGCTGTAATCCATACATTCTAAGATCATCAAAGTACCATCAAAATTTTAAACAGTGTCTGGCATTTACTGACTGTTGCAGCCTCTGCATGTGAGTGCATGAGAAGGCAGAAGTCTCCTCGTGGTAAGCCGACGAAGTTGTGTAGTACGTTCGGTATAACCTCTTTGATTGGGGCGTCATATCCCAACATAGTAAACAATTATTGAACAAATCATATTGTGAACCAACGCATTTTAATCGTAAGAAGTAATTCCGATGCATTGTGCGCGTACACACATCCAGCGTACGTTACCTTGGCTATCTTTTGTGGTACGTTGGCCCTGATATTGCTGTAGCCCGCTTTGGCACAGAGCAGAGCATCTGTCGGTGTAAGGTACACCAATGATGCATGCGCCTCGTGATTTGCTAAGTACATGCTGAGCGCGACACAGGTGCTGCCGCATTTCTTGTGTGGGCCGATGACGCAACATCGTTCGATGCCAAGGGCTTCCAAACCTGTGTGCTTCCAAATCACGCATATGCCTGCTAATCGTTACACAGGAACGCGACCGAGAAGAGCACGAGATAGGGTCGCATCATCGGCAAATTCAAGGTCGTACCCTACCGGAATCCCACGCGCAATGCGAGTAGTCCGTATAGACAGTGCTTGCGTTTGCTTGATGATATACTGGGTTGTGACCTCGCCCTCTACTGTAGGATTCAGTGCCAGAATAACTTCTGTTACAGTTGTACCAAGGCGGGCGATGAGCTCACGAAGCCGAATGTCGTTCGGGCCAATACCATCCAGAGGACTCAACGTACCGTGCAGAACATGATAGAGCCCCTTATAATCTCCTGTACGTTCGATAGCCAAAACGTCCGTTGGTTGTTCTACCACACAGATTACCGTGTGATCTCTCTTTTCCGATGAGCAGATTGCACAGCGTACCCGGTCCGTAAACGTGCAGCACACCTCGCATTCTTGCAGTGACGACCGCATGTTCACCAAGGCTGCAGCAAAGGCATCAACGGCAGACGGAGGTTGTTTTAGGAGGTAGAATGCCAGCCTACGTGCCGTCTTTTTTCCAATTGTTGGAAGCGAGCTAAAGTGTTCGATTACGGTTTCCAGTGAATCCATATGGCGAAGATACTGTGTTCGGTAAATTGCAATTCTATTTTCAACCGGAGAACAGCATGGGAATATTCAGCAGGATTTCCGACATCTTTAAGTCAAATGTGAACGATGCACTGGACAAGGCCGAAGATCCAGAGAAGATGCTCAAGCAGATGGTACTCGAGATGGAAGAGAGTGTGAATAAGGCAACACTGGCAGTAGCGAATGCAATCGCAAACGAAAAGAGTCTGGCGCGAAAGCTCGATCAGCAGCGCACGATTGCTGCGGATTGGCATGAGAAAGCAAAACAGGCGCTGCAGGCCGGTAGGGAAGATTTAGCAAAGGCTGCCCTTGAAAAGAAGGCCGTTGCTGAACGTAATGCAGCAGACCTGGCTCCTGTTCATGCGCAGGCAGCTCAAACCTCGGTGACTCTCAGGCAACAGCTCGATGCTCTAAAGAATAAGCTCGACGAAGCCCGTTCACGTCAGAGCACACTGATTGCACGGTCGCAAGCGGCAAAAGCACAAAAGCAGATTGCACAAACGTTTTCCGGCGTGGGAAGTGATGCCTTTAGCAAGTTCGACAAATTTGAGGGCAAGATTGAAAAGCTGGAAAGCGAAGCTGAAGCATTTGAGCAATTGGCCGGCGAAAACACCAACTTGGAACAAGAATTCAAAAAACTTTCGTCCAGCGCCAGCGTGGAATCCGAATTGCTGGCTATGAAGAAACAGATGGGATTACTGGGAGAAGGGGGCACAAATGAGTGACGTGAATGCTAGAATTCAAGAAACGCAAGCGAAGGTGCAGCATGTACTCCAAGAACGGTTTCCCGGTTACATAGACTTTGGCGATGGCACGTTTGCTGTTGCCTACGGCAGTACCAGTGTGTCGCTCGTTGTGCGACCCTATACAGAAACAGACACGATCGTAGAACTCATGGCACACATCGCAAGTGGTTCTACGTTGGATCGAGATATACTCCATTGGCTTCTTCGTAAAAATGCTGAACTTCACTTCGGTGCTTTTGGTTTGTTGTTCGACGATAGTATTGTGTTCAGCTATTCCGTTAGCGGTAATACCGTAAACGCAAACGAACTTGAAGCGGCTGTTGCTACCGTTGCTGTGATTGCCGACCATTATGATGACGAGATTGTGACGATGGCTGGCGGTAAACGGGCCATTGACTAGCCCCTTCGTGTGGCTGCAAGAGCCACACCACAGTGTTGACGGATACAGAGTAGTCTGCCACGAATTCAGCTTATCGGTACGGAGCCGATTCCCACTTTCTGGCCTGGGTGTCGGCTTCTATCCAATACAACTGCTGCAGTAATATCGTAAGACTATCACTGTGAGTGGCTGCCAACGCAACAGAACTTCTATGGTGTAGTGCATCGCTACGTTGCGCGAGAATGGTTTGTGCAGTAGTCTAACTCCTTCTCGAAACATTGTACGTGTTTGCAAGCCGGTGCAGCATAGCAGGCAACCGCTATCAGCGTCGGCGGGTTGGAAGTGACTTTTTTCAGCGGCCAACATGTTGGTTTACCGGACCTGATTTTCAGGATATGCCCTGGCAGGGAGACTCTTGTTGCTCGTTGTGCAAGACTGGGCTGGTTGTTGATGATTGCAGATGAAATGTTCTGCCGTGAGCAGCAGGTGCGACTTTCTGTTATGCTCGTGTGGAAGTGTAACAACACACACAGGACTTGTTCCGCTGCTCCAAGAACGCTCAATGGGAAGCGGTGAACAAAGCCTCAAGAATGCAGTCCATGTGTCTCTAGTTACGGCGCTATAGCCCGAACCCTGATACTTCTGTTAAGGAAGCGACCCTGTGGACTGGTGTCAGGGAAACGTGCACTACTGGTACTGGATGTTGTTGAAACCTTACCGGCTGCGATGGATTTTATGTATGCTTCAGTGTTACGAGCACGTTGATCGCTAAGCTGACGGTTGCGTTCAACGGTGCCCAGCACATCGGCACTTCCAGTGATGATGATTTCGGAGCCCGCAGGTAGTTTTTCTACGAGTTGTGATAAGAGTTGCTTAACATCGGTGGTAAGTTCTGCACTATTGTAATCAAACCGAAGAACAGCCTCGAAATCTTTCGTTTGAAGCTCAACACTTCGTCGTGGAAGTGCGCTCAATTGTATCAACTGCGAAGATTCACTTGCAACACCATCAGATTCCGCAACCAGAGTAAGGGTAACGGTATCTGCTCCAACGTCTAATGATTGTTGGATGGGAACAGCAATCGTGCCCTGAGATCCATTGAGAGTTACGGTGCTACTATCTGCACCGGTTACCTTAGCTATAATCCTCGCATTATCCCTTTTTGCCGGATCACCACCGGACCTACGAACCTGGGTATTGAGTGTACCACTCAACAATGCAAAGCGTTCGCTGCTCACCCATTCTTGCAGCGGTGCGTTGTTTACGAGTATGTCAACACGATGATTTTCCTCGCGTCCACCGGCAAAGTCAACATTCGAAGGAACGCGGGGCATGTCGGATGATTTAACCGTAATGCGGTTTGCCGGAACCCCCATAGCAATCAATGCCGATTGTACTGCTTCTGCACGTTGCCGACCTCGATTTTCCTGTCCTACGGCACCACCGGCACCCTCGAGAACAACGGTTGCATTGCTGTTGTTTTTTACAGCGCGTGCAATCCGTACCAGAACCCAGCTATGTGCTTCAACAGGGTCTGTCGGCGGGATAGATCCATCATCTGACCGACGGTATGTAAGGGGGATCTCGTGACCTAGTGTGTCGAAAAACACAGCGTTTACTATTGGGGTTGTTGCGCGAAGCTGGCTGCCCGTAACAATTTCTCCGCTAAACTGTGGTTTCGTTATCGAGAGTACAACCGGTGCATACGTCACAACAGGTGTCTCCGATGGAGGAGGGGGGGGGGGGGTGAATCAACGGTAGATCTCTTGCCAAAAGAGTATCGGATTCCGACTTCCGCACGTATTGCAAACACCTTCCAGGTGGCATCTACAACCACACTATTTAGAAAGTAATCAGCGCTGATAGAAGGCACAATGGAGATTTTGTCAGAAACAGGGAGTAACCCTTCTGCACCCACCGACAGACCCAGCAGAACGGAGCTTCGTGTTGTTAGCGGACCGGTTGCGATGCTTCGCGTTTGTGTGCGGACTCCGTCGGCAATGAATGCAGCGTTCTCAGGCGAAACAACTCTCTCACTTTGCGCGAAAGAAGTGGTAAGGGGCAATGCAATGCGCGGTCCTACGACAACACCAAGTGTGCGTTTGCTGTTGTTACCGAGCAAACTGATGCGTACGTCAGGCTGAAGCTCCAGATAGGACAACGTGGCGTTTACATCCATCTGTGTTGTGAGTGTGCTTTCGGCGCCGGTCTGACCGTCTCTGATTGGGTAGGTATTCGTTCTGGACAGAACACCACTTCTGCCTGCATATCCAATTCCTGCTCCGATTGCTATAGAAGGCGACAATGGAAACTCGAAAATGGCCTGAACTATCGGGTTAAGGCCAGAACCGGATGACAGTTGTCCGCAGTCTGTGATGTCGCCATTCGATGAAAAGTGTGCAGCATGGAGTGAATACAACACTCCACCCTGCACCCGTGCACCGAACGTTTCAGTGTATTGCTGGGCAGTGACGGCAGTATTCCAGATAGCCGCCATCGCGATAAACACATAAAGTTTGCGCATAAGCAAAGTTACCATCGCAGCACTACCGAAATGCCCGATGTGTTTTGAATGTGCGGGCGAATGGACATTGACAAATCGTCAGAGATATCAAAGTCAAACAAGTGTGCTCCCACGTATGCATCAACAGCAGCAAGTGCATACGATAGCACGAAGATCAATCCGCTCAGATCTCGATTGTCGCGATAGGCCTCTCTCTGTGAACGTAAACTTGTAATAACATTGGATGGAGCACCTGTTTCAACCGCCTGGTCATACAGGTTGCTCGTGCTGTTGAATTCGTTATTGTAGTAAAAGAACAGGATACCTGTTGTTAAACAAGTTCCTGTGAAGAGCGGAATTTTCCAGTACTCTTCGGTATAATACTGACCCAACCCTGGCAGCATCAGGGAGTACACAACAGCAGTTGTTGGACTCTTTGTGAGTGGTGGTGCTGTTTGATCGGTTTCGGCTGTGCAATAACGTCCCGAGCAGAATAGCAGAGCAGCAGCAATGAACAAAGACGTTAAGCGCATGCTATTACTTCAATCTCAATGGCCGCTCCCTTCGGCAGGGCCGATACTTCAATTGCTGACCTCGCAGGTTTGTGTCCAGCGAACTCTTCGGCATACACAGTATTCATCTCGCCGAAGTTGTTCATGTCGGTCAAAAAAACTGTAGTCTTTACCACATGCTGAAGACTAAGTCCCTTTGCTTCCAGGATGACCTTGATGTTTGCAAATACTTGCCGCGTTTGTTCTGTAATTGTACCCGATGCAAGAGTTCCATCAGAAAGTAACGCAATCTGACCACTGAGAAAAACAAATGTGCCGCTGGCAACAACACCATGCGAGTACGGACCTATGGCCGATGGGGCATTGGGTGCGATAAAGGGTGAAAGAGTCATATCACGAAATACATGAATCGTTGTAATGTACAAACCTAGTTTACGGAGTCCTGCTCAATAACATACACCTTTTCTCCGGGCTTGATATACCCGTACCGTTCCCGAGCGATTCTCTCGATTACAGCGGTGTCGGTTGTTAGTATCTGCAAGGCCTTGCGTAGCGAGTCTTCGGTGGTACGTAATTGTTCAATCTGTTGAGTCAGGTCGGCGTGCTCAGAGGAAAGCGACCAACGGGACACCAATCCATGACTTGAGAACAGTACAAACGCCAGGATCACGGCAATTGCTATGGACGTTACGATGAGAACCTTTCGCGTCATCACGCGCTGAACCTGCGCGGTATTTACCTTGGCCATGAGCGCAAGAGCACGCGGCGCTCAACCTGACCGTTTTCGCCGACGAGAAGTACAAGGGAAATGGATTCGGATATCGAAAGCGGAATGAATTGCTCGCCTTCGTTTGCCGTGAATGTAGTAAGCAGCCGACCCTGTAACGACATCACATATCCAGTGGAGATGCCTGGCCATCCAGTGTTAATGAAAAGGCCTGTAGGATACTGTTGTACAACAGGCCGATTCAGCGATTCTGAAACTGATGTGAAATCGTTCAGGTTATAGGCATAAAGGCCGGTAGAGTCTGGCTCTTCTGCCGATGATTGATACGTTATTGCCCAGCCCCCATCCAAAACCAATGCGTCGTTGCCAATCGAAGGCGCATCCATCGGAATCTCGTATGCCGTTGCCGTCCACACAGTGTCAGCATTATCTAACCGATACAGTTGATGCCGATTCTGTTCCGTAGTACACATTGCAACAAGCCGTGCGTTGTCGGCAGCAATGGCTACCACTTGCGGTATTGCTATTTCCGCAGGCCAATACCCCAGCCCCTTCCATACGGAGGTATTCCAATCATACTCGAAGACACCCATATCCGTTGCAGCAAAGAGCGACGATCCGTGTACCGTGATATCTACAGTTACCTCTGCAACATCTAGATGCGAAGGCGGGTCTGATCGTACCCAAGCTCGTGTAGTATGGTTTCGTTGGAACAGGCCTTCTGAAGTGCGAACAACAAGAGCTACAGGTGTTGCGGCAATTTCACGGATTATAGCCTGAGGGTGGTTGTCAATCTGAAAAGAATCAACCTTTTGCGACCATGCATACAACCATCCTTCGATTGTTGCAATGAACAAGGTCTGGTCGAAATGGGCAGCATCAACAGCCGTTTTTTGGTTCAGGTCCAGCGTTTCCGATTCTAGCCATCTTGTTCCGGTTACGGTGTAAAACGTCTTTACCACGCCACCTACCGCAGGTTGGAAGAATCCAATTGTAGAACCATTCACAAACGAGGTAAGGGCCTTGCACTCCGAGCTGACATCGCTGACGGGCATCCATGTTGCACCAAAGTCATAACTGGCTGCTAATCCGGTATCAAAGGCAAAGAGGGTGTTCGAAGAGTTTATTAACCGAGGGTTAGAGCCTACCTCGGGGTTTGCCATTGGTATCCATGGTCGCTGGGCGAATAGGCTAACAGTACAGCAAAAAGCAAACAGGTACGAAACAACGCGCATGTGAAGTGTTCAGCTATGGATGATAGTACCAAACTACAACGCGATTTCGAACGATGCTCTATTTATGAATAACAAATGGTGCACTTACAAGGTTATCGCGTCTCATCACCTG
>CAZGHI010000014.1:22277-31144 GCA_964525565.1 uncultured Hyphomicrobiales bacterium | reverse complement strand
AGGTAATAACCTGAAGGGAGTTCGGAAACGTTTATCACGCGGCTATCCTCTAGGCTGCCTTTCGATACTATAGATCCGGTTGCATCGCATATAGTGAAATACGTTGGGTATGTGGTTTCCGTAGATACGTAGAGTACGTCTGTTGCCGGTACGGGCCAAAGTACAGGTTCTTGTATTGTCTCGGGTACATTCGTTGGGAGGCCATGTCGAACAACATAAATGCCCTGAAAATTTATGTCTGTTCCGCTGGCATACACCAACAAGTTCTCTGCCTGCAATCCAATGGAAAATCGTCGCACATGCTCACCCGGCGGTGAGCCGCCACGGTCAACCGCTAACCACATACCCCCGCCCCAACGATACACCATGTTTTCTGTATTACTACGAAAGATGCCGAACAGATTACCTCCCAGTTCCCGAAGTTCAATGGGCCGCGGGAACAATGCAGGAACGGCAGGCAAGCCATCAATCATAGGTTCCCATGAATGACTATGGAGATTCATTCTTGCTGTTCCGAACAGACCTCCAGCCCAAATTGTACCCTTGAACGCTTCTACGAGTGTAATTGCGCCGCCAATTTGTACCGGGACAGCCATGGGATACCAGGCTGTGGACGAGTCTGTGCACCATGCAACGCCATTGGTTCCACAAGCTACCCACACCCCACTCGCATAGGCAACATCCGTTATTGTGCCCAGAGAGGGTTGGATTGTTCGCTGCGTCCATCGAATTCCACCATCATCGGAATGGTAGATTGTTCCGGCAGTTGTAAACACAATCAGCCTTCGTTCTGAAGAAACCATATCAACAATTGACTCATCACCCGGCAGGGAGAACACTGATCTACGCTCCCAAGAACCTCCGTCGGAGGATGCTGAGTGCAGATAAACTAAACCATGTGGGTCCACACTCATCCCGAACATTTGGTTTGAATGCACACAAGAAGCAACCAGTCCGTCCGAAAAATGCTGACGTATGCTCCACCACATGTACCCACCGGGTCCACTAAAGAGAACATCCTTGCTGTTGTACAGGATGCTAAAGGAGTTATTCGATTCTAACCTGCAATCAACACCTGCCTTCACCCCGGCTGCTCTCGACCAAACCGGCTGTGCACTCACGGAAACAGTGCCGCTACAGTACACCAACAAGCCGAGAAGAATGCAGGGAAAGACTTTTTTCATATGATTACAACTTACGTAATAATACTTAATCCGCATCAATCTACACATAACATCAATTCTAGTACCAGTTTGCTAAGTGCATATAAAAAAACAGGATAATGATTTGCATTATCCTGTTTTGTAAACAAAAACTGAGAGGGAGTTAACACACTTTTCCACACGATATACACTGGTGTGGAAAATTATGTAGCTACATCGTGTACTCCTCTACGGCCGGGCAGCTACAGATAAGCACTCTATCGCCGTAGGCATTATCCACCCGGCCTACCGAAGGCCAGAATTTTCGGTCGCGTACCCATGGTAAGGGGTAGGCTGCCTGGTGTCGGCTATAGGGGTGTGACCAGTGATCGTCGGTAACAACAAATTGTGTGTGTGGAGCATTCTTAAGAACATTGTCCGTCTTATCGGCAACTCCTGAGCACACGGCCTCTAACTCCATCCGGATTGACAGCATGGCCTCACAGAACCGGTCAAGTTCGGCCAAACTTTCACTTTCCGTGGGTTCAATCATGAGTGTACCTGCAACC
Organism: uncultured Hyphomicrobiales bacterium; assembly: GCA_964525565.1. Lineage (GTDB taxonomy): Bacteria > Bacteroidota > Ignavibacteria > Kapaibacteriales > Kapaibacteriaceae > OLB6. The sequence continues at coordinate 29,433 of CAZGHI010000014.1, read as the reverse complement.
GGAAAGCTTACGGTAGGAGCATGAAAACCATAATCCATCAGCCGTTTTGCTATATCTTCTACCTCAATGCCACCGCGTTGTTTGAATTCACGCATATCGAGGATGAATTCGTGAGCGCATCTGTCTTCAGCACCGGTGTACAAGACTTTGTACGCATCCTTTAAGCGACTCATAACATAATTGGCATTAAGAATTGCCTGACGTGTTGCTTCGGTAAGCCCATCGGCCCCCATCATGCGAATGTAAGCCCATGATATTAGCAGAATAGATGCAGATCCCCATGGTGCAGCACTTACTTGGTAGTTGGTTGTGGCACTGTGATGTGTGGCCTTTTGAATGGCTTGGTCAATACCCGGCAGATAAGGGGCAAGCTCGGCTGTGCAGCATATAGGGCCCATTCCTGGTCCGCCACCGCCGTGCGGAATACAGAATGTTTTGTGCAGGTTCAGATGGCAGATGTCGGCGCCGATAGCACGTGGACTAGTGAGTCCCACCTGTGCATTCATGTTGGCCCCGTCCATATAAACACGTCCACCGTGTTCATGGACAATGGTGCAGATATTGCGAATGGTTTCCTCAAACACTCCATGCGTACTCGGGTAGGTAACCATTAGTGCAGCCAAATCTTCCGAATGCTTCTGGGCTTGCGCGGTAAGGTCATCCATGTCGATATGGCCATTGCGATCGCTCTTAACAACCACGACTTTCATTCCGGCCATAACAGCACTCGCTGGATTCGTTCCGTGAGCAGAAGCAGGAATCAAGACAACATTTCTGCGGTGTTGGCCTGTTGCGTCCAGGAAACGCCGTATCGTTAACAAACCTGCATATTCACCTTGTGCACCCGCATTGGGTTGCAATGAACATGCGTCGAATCCTGTGATTTCGTTCAGCCATGCTTCCAACTGCCGGAACACCTCAGCATACCCCCGCGTTTGATGTGCCGGCGCAAATGGGTGTAAACTGCTGAACCCTGGCCATGTAATTGGCATCATCTCGGCGGCAGCGTTCAGCTTCATCGTACAGGAACCCAGCGGAATCATACTATGCACAAGCGACAGGTCCTTGTTCTCTAACCGCTTCATGTATCTCAACAACTCATGCTCGGTGTGGTGAGTGTTGAATACCGGATGTTGCAGGAAGGGGCTGTGACGGTGCATGGTCATTGGTACCCCTCCGGTGGTGCCGGCAATGAGTGCGTGCACGTTGGGAATGCCTTTGCCATTTCCGTGAGCTTGTGTAAAGATGTTTAATATCAAACTCAGATCGGATTCTGTTACGGTCTCGTCCAGTGAAATGCCGATTCGCTCACCGTCGTTATAATATCGGAAGTTTACGTTCGCTGCTTCAGCAATAGGACGCACCACGGTTTCCTGCGCCTTAATGCATAGTGTGTCGAACCACGTGGGGTTGAGAACGGTATATCCGATTTCCGTTAGCCCCTTTGCAAGAGCACCGGTATAGGCGTGCACTCTTTCAGCAATGCCACGCAAACCGTCCGGTCCATGATATACAGCATACATGGCAGCAATGTTTGCAAGCAAGGCCTGGGCGGTACAAATGTTGCTCGTTGCTTTGTCGCGGCGGATATGCTGCTCGCGTGTTTGCAGTGCCATGCGATATGCTACGTTACCCTGCGCATCAACGCTCACGCCAATGATACGTCCTGGCATCAGCCTCTTGAAGACTTCGCGCGTTGCGATAAACGCAGCGTGGGGTCCACCAAATCCCATGGGCACTCCAAACCTCTGTGCTGAACCAACCGCTATATCTGCTCCGAACTCTCCAGGCGGCTCCAGCATAGTGAGTGCCAATAGATCTGTTCCAACGGTAACAAGACAACCGGCTGCATGTGCCTTGTTGCATAACTCTTCGTAGTCATGTACTGTTCCATCGCCCGCGGGGTACTGGAGGTAACATCCAAATACTTCGTCGGTAAACTCAAAATCGGTCCACGGCTGAACGCGAACCTCAATTCCTAATGGCTGCGCTCGCGTTCGCAACACGTTTAATGTTTGCGGGAATACGTTTTCGTTTACCAGCAGGACATGTGCATCTTTCTTCGATGCCGGCAGCGCTGCATGCATCATGTGCATTGCCTCTGCCGCGGCTGTTGCTTCGTCTAACAGCGATGCATTTGCAATCTCGAGTCTGGTAAGGTCAATGACCATTGTCTGAAAGTTCAACAAGGACTCCAAACGTCCCTGGGCTATTTCTGCCTGATACGGTGTGTACTGCGTGTACCATCCTGGATTCTCCAGTATGTTACGCTGTATCGTTGGCGGAGTAATCGTCCCGTAATACCCCATGCCAATAAAGGACCGTGCAACGGTGTTCATGGCCGCAAGCTCCGCGGCTTCTCGCAACATCTCGGTTTCCGTTGCAGCTTTGGGTAGTTTTAGCGGACGTGTTAGCCGGATTGTTGGTGGAATCGTTTGATCAAGCAGCGCATCAACACTCGATGCACCGATGGTTCGCAGCATTGCATCGGTAGAAGAGAGCGTTGCACCAGTATGGCGAGCACGAAACTCATCGCGGTAAAGCATGGGTAGTGTTTTGTAAACAAGGGGTGATAAGGGGCTGTGTCGTTACTTCGTAATCACAAAATTAGCGTTGAACATACCCGACATCCGCTACCTGACGACGCTTACATCAGGAAACAAATGCTACAATACGATGCGTCGGGTAAGCTTAGTGCTCTGTATCACGATACCGACAGCAATCGGGTAACTTGCTGTAGGCGTCGTTCGGTGCCTGCTTACCGTCAGCATCGTACCCAACATTCAGCACGGCCTGAACAATGGAATCCTTTGTAGTTTTTTCTGTGTCGAACGTCACGGTGAGCTTCTTTTCTTTTCGATTCCACACGGCGCTCGTTACGCCCGGAACGGAATTAGCTGCCTTCTCGATTTTTTTCTTGCACATATTACAATTGCCACTAACAGGGACAACAAGCGTCTGCTCGGCTACGAGTGCAATAGCGGAAACCAGCATCATTACGAGAATTGTTTTCATTATGGTGCCTTTCATCGGTGGGTGATAACGACTGCTTCAGCAGAAACAACGAAGACGATTCTACTACAACTCCAGTGCTTGATCTTCGTCGGTTGCGAAAATCATACTTTCGCAGGAACTAACGTCATCATATGAAGAAGTTTCGTCTCTTTATCAGCATAGGCCTTGTAACTCTAGTTGCGATACTTGTGCTCGTGTTGATGAATACGGGCAGCAATCACCAAAACAGTGGATCCCAAGTGCGTTCACCGGCAGCAGCTCTGTCGGTAAGCGCTACCATTGTGCGCGCCGAGCAATTTGCGGAAGAGCTTATGCTAACCGGCGTGGTGATGCCCTCCGAAGAAGTTACCATCTATTCAGAAGTTTCGGGCCGAATTGATTCTATCTACGTGCAAGAGGGTACGGTTGTGCAGCGTGGTCAGATCATTGCGTCGCTTTACAATGCTGATGTTCGCGCGCGATTGCAAAAGATACTGGCGCAGTATCATTTGGATAGCCTTCAGTTAGAACGGCTGGAGAACCTCAGAAAAATTGATGGCGTAAGTGCGCAGGAACTGGACGCCGCCCGGGCGCAACTAATGGTCCGACGCGCTGAAATTGCCGAAGCCAAAGCAACGTTGGAAAAGACAAGAATTGTAGCTCCCTTTTCCGGTACTGTTGGTGTACGTGATGTAAGCCCCGGTGCCGTGGTCACAACACAATCGCCAATTATTAAACTGGCAGACCTTCGCAGGTTGAAACTCGATGTTTTCGTTCCCGATCGCTATGCACAGGCAGTGCGCATTGGCGGAGTTCTCCGGTGTGTTATACGGCATCGGCTTGGTACCGATACTTTGAACGCTCGTGTTTATGCAATGGACCCCTCCATGGAGTCCGAAACACGTACTCTGCGAGTACGGTGTGCTATTGAACCGCAGTCTTCATCCGGCATCGTTGCTGCGGGTGCTGTAGCTGAGGTGCGGTTGGGAACTGCAAAGCTGGACCGGGCACTCCTTGTTCCGTCCGAATCGGTGCAACAGGGAATGAAGGGGTCGTCTGTATATGTGATAAACAATGGCGTGGCAAGAGAACAACCCGTTACTCTGGGTAGCCGAACCTCAGATAAGGTTCACGTACTCACCGGCCTTGTTGATGGCGATACCATAGCAACATCCGGTTTACTGGCACTAAAGAACGGTAGCCCCGTCCGTGCTATGGTTTCACAGTAATTGCCTGGTCGTATAGCCTCGAACATTACCAGCGATTCTTCAGGTATTCCCGGTACCTGCAGTTGGTGTGCCGGTCCGCTTCGCGAAGAAGCATGATGAAGTCAATTCGTATGTTGCGACACATTTATGATGTTCCTTAGGAGTTTTTGTATGCAGAAATGGTTGCTTATGTATGGTATGCTTTCACTAACTGGTGCATTGTGGTCACAGGATTTAAAGTTGCCGGCGCTAAGTCCGTCGGCCACGATTTCACAAGACTTCTCAACGTCTAGAATCGAGGTCACGTATAGCAGACCATCAATACGAGGCCGCAAAATTTTTGGCGACGTTGTGCCGTATGGTCAGGTGTGGCGTACTGGTGCGAATGCTGCCACGAAAATCACATTTGGCGAAGACGTGGTGATAGGGGGCACCACCGTTAAGGCAGGCTCTTATTCATTCTATACTGTGCCGGGAGAAAAAGAATGGGAAGTAATCATAAACACCAATACCGGTAGTTGGGGTACGAACGGCTATGCCAGCAGCGATGACGTGGTGAGGATGAAGGTGAAGCCTCAGTCGCTTTCAAGTCCGGTAGAAACGTTTACGATTAGTATAGGAAACATCACGTTTTCGTCGTGTGATATAACGGTTGAGTGGGAACGCACCCGCATCGTGGTTCCGGTTGTTGCCAATAACCAGGAACGTATTCACAAATCCATCGAAAAAGCTGTAAACAACCCGAGCATTCCGTACCAGCAAGCGGCTACGTACTACTTTGAAACCAATCAGCATCTCGACAAAGCACTTGTATATATCAGTAAGGCACTTGAAGCCAATCCGAAAGCATATTGGAATTTTTTACTGAAGGCTCGCATTGCAGCAAAGCTTGGCGACAAGACAACAGCAAGAGAGGCTGCACAGAAGGCGATGGAAGTAGCCAAAGGAACACCCGGCGAGGCAGAGTATGCGAAGTTGAGCAAGGCCCTTATTGATTCGCTGTAAAGGTAGGCGTTACGTTGTGATGTACTGGACACTCCGGTTGTGTGCTGTAGCGATAACAGCAATGCTGGCGATAAATGCACCCGCACAGCAGCACACACCCGGTTCCTCTGCGGCCATTTATGCACAGCTCAAGCGATTACAATCGCTTACGAGTGTACTGTATGTTGCTGCACATCCAGATGATGAAAACACACGGCTGCTTTCGTGGCTTGCCACTGGCAGATACGTTCGGACAGCATACCTGTCGATAACCCGGGGGGATGGCGGACAGAACATATTGGGTCCAGAACAGGGGGCAGCTCTCGGCCTTATCCGTTCGCATGAACTTCTTGCCGCACGCCGGCTGGATGGAGCAGAGCAGTACTTTGCACGTGCAGTTGACTTCGGATTCTCGAAGTCGGCGCAGGAAACGTTCAGGCATTGGGACGAAGTTCAGCTAATTGCAGACATCGTTCGTATCATCCGCCATGTTCGGCCGGATGTGATCATCTGCAGGTTCCCTAAGGATTCGCTTGCTGGCCATGGTCAGCACGCCGCATCGGCAATCCTTACCGAAAAAGCCTTTGATTATTGTAGGGGTGATCTACGTCTCTCGCCACAGAATCAAAAGAGACTGGAAGATTTACTGAAAGGAACTCAGCCGTGGTCTCCTGCACGATTGCTCTTTAATGCTTTCAGGTTTGGGAATCGCAGTACCGTTACTGACGACATGTTCAGGTTAGAAGTGGGCAATTACGATCCCTTGCTTGGCATGGGGTATGGCGAGTTGGCGGGAATCAGTAGAAGCATCCATCGAAGTCAGGGAGCGGGTACTCCCAGTACCCCTGGAACTGCGCCAGAGTACTTTGCTGTACTCAGAGGATCTCCCCTTTCTACGTCGCTATTCGACGGTATAGACACATCGTGGACACGCGTGCAACGTCCAGACATTGTCACTGCTGTGCAAACCATCATCAACGCTTATTCCTTTACCCAGCCGTATCGTTCTCTTCCCGCATTGTTAGAACTTCGGCGTAACATTCTTAGTGTTGAGGATCTGTATTGGAGAGATCAAAAACTGGCCGAGGTGAACAAAGCAATCATTAGTTGTATGGGCATCACGGCGGATGCTACAGTAGCTGAATCAATGGTGGTTCCCGGTTCCGCACTGAAATCACGGCTACGATTTATTCAGCGCTCACATCAGAATATTACGGTTCAATCCGTGCAGTGGTTGAACCGTCCACCTCGATCAGCAGTGCGTGCATGACTCACTCGTTTCGATAGAACACGACATCGTTATTCCATCGAATACACCTATTACAGAACCCTACTGGTTAGCATTGCCAACTACAGGTAGTGCATTCGAATTACCAAACAATTCACTCCTCCATGTTCCGGTAACACCGCCAACCCTGCAGGTTGTGGTACGTATTGTGGTTGCACAAGACACCATTGCTCTCTCCGTTCCCTTAAGCAGTAAACGATTGGATCCTTTACGTGGCGATGTGATAGAAGAACTACGCATCGTGCCGGAGGTAAGCGTGGAGCCCCTTACCCCAACATTATATGTCGCTGATACAGTAGCCCGTCTTCAAATACGGCTGCGTGCTTATAAAAAAATAGACAATGCAACACTTCGTGTTGTTCTGGGCAACCGCATAATAGAAAGTGTTTCGAATGTTTCACTTCGTGAGCGCACGGATACATTGCTTGTGTTGCCTATACGTGCTGAGTCGCGAACCTATACTATTGAATGCATTGTGGCTAACCGTTCGTATCAACGTCACATTAAAATCATCAATTACGACCATCTGCCAACGCTGCAATTCGCGGTACCTGCTCAGGTGCGCGTTGTAGCCGAACCTGTTCTGTGTTCCGTAAAACACATTGGATACATTGCGGGAGCCGGAGATGGAATTGCGGAAGCGTTGCGGCAGATTGGAGTGCAGGTGGATGAGCTTTCGGAC
>CAZGHI010000014.1:0-22267 GCA_964525565.1 uncultured Hyphomicrobiales bacterium | reverse complement strand
GTTCCCTTGCTGAGTGATTTCCTGCAACGCTATCCGGCTATCGTTATCGGTGTACGTGCTATGAATGTTCGAAAGAGCATGCAGTACCTTATGCCGGCACTTCTTTCGTATGTGCATTCAGGAGGAACGCTTGTAATGCAGTACAATACCACGCAAGACCTCGCTACAACGCTGCTCGGACCATGGCCCTTTAATCTTACACGAAACCGCGTTACCGAAGAAGATGCAACCGTTGTAGTGCGTGAACCAGCACCACCAACTTTTTCAGAAACCCAACCGAATATCACAGCGCGATTTCGATGGATGGATTCAGGAACGGGGGTTATACTTTACAGGTGCTGTTGACCAACGATACGATGATCTTCTTATGATGTCGGACACCGGCGAAGCTCCATTAAACGGTTCATTATTGTATAGTCAATATGGATCGGGGCACTACGTGTATTGCGCGCTTTCGCTCTTTCGGCAGATACCTGCCGGCGTGGAAGGTGGTTTGAAACTCCTCTGCAACATGATCTCGTTGGGTCAATGACAACAAAGGAGAAGAACAAACGTTGGAGAATCTGGTACGTTATGGTGCTGCTCCTCCTGGTAATTCAGATTGTACTCTACTGGCTGTTTACTGAGGCATACCGATGAGCCTATCGGATACCATTGTGTTTGGAGCAACGCTTCTTGCTGTTATTATCTATGGCTTGTATCGGGGCCGACAGCAACATTCAACGGAAGCCTATTTACGTGCCGGCCGTTCCTTATCGTGGCCAGTTGTGTTGCTTGGCATCATGGCAACACAAGCAAGTGCCATAACATTTCTTACTGCCCCTGGTCAGGCATACACCGATGGAATGCGATTTGTTCAGTACTATTTCGGGCTGCCAATCGCGATGGTGGTTATCTGTGCTGTATTCGTTCCGGTGTTTCGACGACAAAATGTTTTTACTGCATACGAATTCCTTGAACAGCGTTTTGACAGAAAAACGCGCGTGCTAACGAGTACGCTTTTTCTGCTTTCCCGCGGTGTGAGCACCGGTATTAGCATTTATGCACCAAGTATTGTTATCAGCACCATTTTGGATTGGAACATCTACCTTACAAACGTTGTTGTTGGCGGAGCGCTTATGGTGTACACCCTGCGTGGAGGCGCACGATCCGTTGCCTATACGCAGACGCTGATGTTCGGAATTATCATCGTTGTAATGCTGATATGCGGTGTTTTTGTTGTTATGAGTTTACCGGAGGGGTTCGGCTTAAGCGACGCCTTGCTTGTTGCCGGTAAAAGCGGGGTGTTAAATGTGATTACCACTACGATAGACCTCAACGATCGGTACAATCTGTTGAGTGGCATCGTCGGGGGGGGCTTCCTTGCTTTGTCGTACTTTGGAACAGATCAAAGCCAAGTGGGACGATTCATTGCTGGCAAGGATGAGTCGGAGAGCAAACGTGGACTGTTAATAAACGGCATCGTAAAGATCCCAATGCAGTTTGGCATTCTGCTTCTTGGAGCATTGCTAGTAGCGCTGTACTCATTTATTCCGGCACCGCTGTTCTTTAACCAAACTGTTGCCAATCACGTTCGTGAGCGTGAGCCCCTTCGCTACTTAACCCTCCAGAATGAATGGAATACAACTTCACATCAGTTGCACGAGGCTGCAACTGCTCTGGTGCACGAAACGCGAAACACCGGGCGAGCAAAACAAGAAACAATACAGTTACTTCATGAAACGAGGGCACAGCAAAAACAGATCAGAAATGAGTTCACGGAAATCGCAAAGAAACAGGGAATAGCAGAACACTCAGATGTTAACTATGTTTTGCTCTACTTTGTTCGAACGTATTTACCGGCCGGTCTTGTTGGACTTGTATTTGCCATTGTTATAATGGCATCGTGGGGGAGTATCTCAGCCGCATTTCATGCACTTGCAACCGCTAGTTTGATTGATGTTCAAAAGGTTCTCTTACGTACATCACCAACGTCGGTACGCGTAGAATGGGCCAGGTGGCATTTTCTAGCGTGGGGAGCTTTTTGTGTTGCTATAAGCATGCTGGCAACCACGATGGGGTCGCTAATCGAGGCTGTCAACGAACTCGGAAGTCTGTTCTATGGTCCTATTCTCGGTATTTTTCTTGTTGCGTTTTTCCTTCGAAAGGTTACTGCATTAGCAGTTTTCGTTGCAACAGTTGCCGCGGAAGTCTTGGTATTTACTTGTTGGATTACCGATGCAGTAAGCTTTTTATGGCTGAACGTTATTGGATCACTGGCAGTTGTAGGGATTGCTTGGTTTTGTCATGCTCTACGCAATATCTATCTGTCGCGTAGGAGCGTTGCATGAACATTGCGCGCATGGTTACGGGCACGGAGTGCCATTCGGTTGGTAACTATCGTTTTACAGGAAGAGGTAAGAGAGAGTAATCGTGAATCTGTCTATCCTGACAATTCGGCGGCCAGTGCTCAGCATTATACTCATCCTGCTGGGTGTAGTAGGGTATTTATTCCTTGGTGTAAGGCAGTTTCCTGATGTGGACCCTCCGAACATTACTGTTACCACAACCTATGGTGGTGCAAATGCCGATGTTATTGAAGCCCAGGTAACAGAACCTCTCGAAGAGAGCATCAACGGCATAGCTGGTATCCGGTCGCTTACGTCTCAGAGTAGCGACGGCCGTTCACAGATTACTGTTGAGTTTGAACTTGGCGTAGATCTGGAACAGGCCGCTAACGATGTTCGTGATCGCGTTGACCGTGCAAAGAGAAATTTGCCACCGGATATTGACCCCCCGATTGTTGCCAAAGCTGATGCAAACAGCAGAGCAATTCTCGTTATGACGGTTCAGAGTACGTCAAGAACACTGGGCGATTTAACAGCATTTGGAACCAATGTTTTAAAAGAACGCATTCAAACAATACCAGGGGTTGGGAACGTTACAATTTGGGGTGAGCGCAAGTACGCGATGCGCATTGTGATGGATCCGGATCGGTTGGCGGCGTATAATCTCACCACAGCGGATGTGCAGCGAATATTGCAAGAGGAGAATGTTGAACTACCTAGCGGAAAACTTGAGGGAAGTAGCACTGAGCTTACAGTACGAACGCTGGGGCGACTAAGCACTGCTGAAGAATTCCGGAATATTGTTCTCAAGAGCGTGAACGGAAGTATTGTTCGTCTCTCCGATGTTGCTCGTGTGTATCTGGGTGCCGAAAACGAGCGAACATTGCTGAAGCGCGAAGGAGTGCCAATGATTGGCCTGGCGATATCACCACAGCCCGGGGCCAACCAGGTACAGATTGCCGAAGAGTTTTATCGTCGGTACGAAGCGTTAAAGAAGTTTATACCATCCGATATCTTGCTGAAAATTGCCTTCGACGACACGCGCTTTGTCCGTGCTGCTGTAGAGGAAGTTCAAGAAACGGTGCTCATTGCCTTTACACTGGTAGTGATTATCATCTTTATGTTTCTCCGCTCATGGCGTGCTACGATAATCCCTGTTGTTGCGATTCCTGTGAGTCTCGTGGCTACCTTCTTTGTGATGTGGCTGGCAGGCTTTAGTATTAATGTGCTGTCGTTGCTTGGCATCGTGCTGGCTACCGGCCTGGTTGTGGATGACGCAATCGTTGTAATGGAGAACATTTTTCGCAGAATTGAATCAGGAGAACCATCGAAAGAAGCGGCTGAAAAAGGTGCTTCGGAAATCTACTTCGCAATTATCTCTACAACAATCACGTTGGTTGTTGTCTTTATTCCGATCATTTTCCTTCCCGGACTTACAGGCCGATTGTTCCGCGAGTTTGGCGGCGTTGTGGCTGCAAGCGTACTTGTAAGTGCATTTGTTTCGTTAACGCTAACGCCGATGATGAGCTCGCGGCTACTCCATGCTCATGATATGAACGGTTGGTTGGCACGGGTAACGGAGCCATTCTTTGTGTGGCTTACCCGTGCCTACCAACAGATACTGCAAAAGGTGATGGAGATACCATGGCTTTCGGCAGCACTCATGGCAATCTCTGCTGCAATCATCTATTTCATCGGTGGTTCACTTCCGCAGGAGCTGGCTCCATTAGAAGATCGGGGCTTGATAACCGCTAACGTTACGGCACCGGAAGGAACAACGTTCGACAAAATGGATGTTATTATGGACAGCCTACAGTCGCGGGTTGCCCGTGCTGTGCCCGAAGCGCAGATCATCTTAACCGTAACATCACCCGTTTTTTTTGGCGGAGGCAACAACAACGGATTTTCGCGGATTATCCTTGTTCCGCGGTCAGAGCGTAACCGTTCGCAAATGGACATCGTTGCCGCAATAACGCCGATGCTCCGCGCCACAACCGAGGCCAGGATCGTTCCAATACAAGAGCAAACTATCAGTACCGGAATGCGTCCGGGGCTTCCCGTGCAGTACGTTCTACAGGCATCATCTTTACAGGACTTGCGCGAGGTTCTTCCTCAGTTCATGGAATCCGCTGCAGCAAATCCAGTATTTAGCGTTACCGATGTTAACCTGCGTTTCACGAAACCCGAAGCGGTAGTTCGTATATCGCGTGAGCGTGCTCGCGACCTCGGCATTAGTGTTGCCGATGTTGCACAGGTACTCCAGGCTGCGCTCAGCGGTCAGCGATTTGGGTACTTTATGCGGGATGGGAAACAGTATCAGATACTTGCAGACGTAGAGCGATCGAAGCGATCCACACCGGATCATCTTCGCTCCCTGAGTGTTCGCACATCGGCCGGAACGGTTATCCCGCTTGCCGGTATTGTAGATATCGAGGAGCGCAGCTCACCACCTGCACTCTTCCGTACAGACAGATCGGTGAGTGCAACCATCAGTGCCGGTTTGGCGGAAGGCAAAACGATTGCCGATGGAATAGCAGCTATGGATTCAATCGCGAACACCATTTTGGATGAGCGTTTTTCAACATCACTCTCTGGATCAAGCAGGGACTTTGCCGAGAGCAGTTCCAGTCTCGTTTGGGTATTCTTGCTGGCTCTTGTGTTTGTGTATCTGGTTTTGGCAGCTCAGTTCGAGAGTTTTATTGATCCTTTTACGATTATGCTTACGGTACCCCTTGCACTGGCAGGAGGAGCACTAGCCTTATGGATCACCGGCGACACATTAAACATTTTTAGTGAAATCGGTGCTGTCACACTCATTGGTTTAATTACAAAAAATGGCATTCTGATTGTAGAGTTTGCCAACCAAAAGATAGAGAGCGGCTCAGCGTTGATGCAGGCAGCAATCGAAGCTGCTACAACGCGTTTTCGGCCCATTCTTATGACGTCGCTTGCAACAACACTCGGAGCATTGCCCATTGCCATGTCACTTGGCGCATCGTCGGAAAGTCGCGTAGGCCTGGGTGTTGTTGTTGTTGGTGGAATGATGTACTCTACGCTTCTAAGCCTTCTGGTAATTCCGAGTTTATATGTTGTTCTGAGTAAACTTAAACGGCACTCCGGAGCTGTACATCAATGATGAAGGCTGCTCTTTTTGTTTTCTTCTGCTTAGTCCTGTGTGCGGCGCGTGCTGCTGACACTGTTCGCCTTACGCTCTATGACGCAGTTCGTATTGCTCTCAGGAAGAATTATGATGTTCAACTTATGCGACAGGATTCTCTGCTTGCCCGAAACCTAGGGTCTGGCAGCATTACCAACTTTCTGCCGCGAGTGAATGTTCAAGGAAGTGTGAGTTCGGGATCGAACAATATTGATCAGGTTCTTGCTGATGGAAGAAGACTTGCACGAGATGGCGCCACCGTGTCGAACATGAATGCCAATGCCGTCTTGAGCTGGACCCTTTTTGATGGATTTCGGATGTTCGCTTCGGCTGACCGACTTCGTGCCCTGGAAGCAGAAGGATTGGCCCGTGTTCAAGCAGGGATGCTCACCGTTGTAGCCGATGTTATTACCACGTACAATGGATTGGTAGCTAACCAGCAGTTCCTAGCAACTGTGGATAGTGCACTACAACTGGCCGAGGAGCGGTTTCTGGTAGAACAACAACGCTATAACGTTGGAGCAACAAGCGGAGTACAGCTCTCGCAAGCCCGAATAGATTTAAACTCTCAGCGGGCTCTTCGCATACAGATGGCTGCAGATGTCCAAAATGCATCGTCGGCTCTTCTTACCTTACTTGGCGAACAACCACAGTCTTTGGTGTTGGCTGATACGACTAATTTGGCGCTGTTTGTTCCTGATCTGAGCGTTCTCACCGACTCAGCATCAACCCTCAACCCTGACGTTGTGGCACTTCAGCATTCTCTCGAAGCTGCTAGCGCTCATATTGCCGAAGCCCGGTCAGCTTTCTTACCAACGTTGAGTGTTAGCGCAGGTTACCAGTACAATCGAACTAAGCAAGGTGCAGGGTTTATTCTTGAAAATCAAGCTGTGGGCTGGAATCTAGGTGCGCAACTCCAGTGGAACATCTTTAATGGCTTCTCGGACCAATTAGCCCGAGAGCGGGCGCTCGTACTTGCCGAGCGCTCACGTATCGAAGGTGATGCACTGCGCAATCAGCTCACCGGACAACTACACAGAACATACCTGCGATACACGACTGCCGCTGAGTTACGTGCAATTGAGCAACAATCGTATGGAGAAGCAATGAAAAACGCTACCATTGCTCTTGAACGTTTGCGAATTGGAACGATTGATGGACTTGAAGTCCGACAAGCATTCCTCTCCTTGCTTACGATAGGTGAGAGCATTGCACGTCGTACTTACGAACAGAGGCTGGCAGCAACGGAGTTGCTCCGTTTGAGTGGACTGTTACTGCGCTAGCTCGCACAACCACTTCCGTGCATAACCCGGCACAAGGCCACGTACCATGTGCAACAGTGCATCGCTGCGTAACCGTCAAACTCGTCTGTATTCATCTCATTACCGGTACAACATTCGGAGAGGGAGCAGATAGAACCTCGCAACATCAGGTAACCAACCTCACCTGCAGTAGAGCACACAATCTGCACATTGTTTCCCACATGATTCCAGCCGTACTTGCGTTTTCAAACATCGGTTACTTAACTGTTGTCAGCGAGTTTCAACCGGGTAAACCATTCCACCACTAAGGTGCCCACATTGCCGCAAGACCATCACTGCACTCCGTAATTTGCATGTGTCAATCGTATTAGAAGGCTGCGAAGCTCATATTCGATTTGTAAACTGTTGAATTGCACACCACATAAACTGAACGAGTACAACCATGCAAACACGTACTGAGCGGGATACGATGGGACCAATCGAGGTACCATCGAACTCCTATTACGGAGCACAAACAGCACGAAGCCTTATTCACTTTGCCATTGGTTCGGAAACCATGCCTATCGAGGTTATCCGTGCAATGGCAATACTTAAAAAGGCGGCTGCTATGGTCAATCAGGACCTAGGTAAACTGGATGCCGAGAAAGCAGCTCTCATTATAGCGGCGGCTAACGAAGTTATTGATGGAATGCTGGACTCGCACTTCCCGCTTCGCGTGTGGCAAACTGGCTCGGGCACACAGACGAACATGAATGTAAATGAAGTAATAGCAAATCGGGCTATAGAAATGGCGGGAGGTGTGCTCGGCAGTAAAACACCTATCCACCCAAACGATCATGTGAACATGTCGCAGTCGTCAAACGATACGTTCCCAACAGCAATGCACATTGCTGCGGCTATTGCCGTGGTGCAACGACTACTGCCGGCAGTGCAACAACTGAAAGAAACGCTTGCTGCAAAATCTGAAGACTTTAAGGGGCTTATCAAGAGCGGACGCACACACCTCATGGACGCTACCCCTGTTACTCTCGGACAGGAGTTTAGCGGATATGTACAACAGCTATCGAATGATGTACGCAGAATAGACCTTGCATTGCGTGATGTTTATGAGCTCGCTCTCGGCGGTACCGCTGTAGGCACAGGTTTAAACACGCACCCCGAGTTTGCAGAACGGTCGGCATCGGCTATTGCCTCTCTTACAGGACTTCCGTTTGTTACTGCACCTAACAAGTTCGAAGCCCTCGCTGCTCACGATGCATTGGTGTTTCTCCATGGTACCCTGAAAACACTTGCCGCTTCGCTGATGAAGATTGCCAACGATGTTCGTTGGATGGCAAGCGGCCCGCGATGCGGTTTGAGTGAGATCACCATCCCCGAAAATGAACCTGGCTCGTCCATCATGCCCGGCAAGGTAAACCCAACCCAGAGTGAAGCAATGACCATGGTTTGTGCCCAGGTGATGGGTAACGACGTTGCAGTGAACATCGGAGGTGCAAGCGGAAACTTTGAACTGAACGTATTTAAACCGGTTATCATCTACAACGTTTTGCAAAGCATCAATCTTCTGGCCGATGCATGTACAATGTTCAACGAACATTGTGCCAAGGGCATCGAACCCAATGTAGAACGTCTGGAATTTTATAATCGGAATACATTGATGTTGGTTACTGCGCTTAATCAGCATATCGGCTACGACAATGCAGCAGCCATTGCAAAGAATGCGCACAAGAAAGGGATAACGCTGAAAGAGAGTGCTCTGGAACTCGGTCACCTCTCCGAAGAAGAGTTCGATACCTGGGTACGCCCGGAAGATATGCTGGGACCGCGGTGACCGTTATCGAAAAAGCCGACCTTACCGAGTGTACGAGTTTTCGTGTGCCGGCATTTGGTCAGCGGCTCATCACCGTACACTCGGTAGCCGATGTTGCCGAAGCATGCGCTGCATATCCCAACGCAAAGATTCTGGGCGGGGGGTCGAATATCTTGATCACCGGTAACGTTGATGTACCAATCATACAAATAGCGATACCGGGTTATCAGCACATACACGAAACCAATACCACAATCCAGATACGTGTTGGTGCCGGAGAGTCATGGCATGAATTTGTATCGTACAGTGTTGAGCACAATCTTGGTGGTGTTGAAAATCTCGCGTTGATTCCCGGCACTGTTGGCGCTGCGCCGATACAGAACATCGGTGCATATGGTGTGGAACAAGATTCTGTGTGCGAAGAAGTTGAGGCCTATGACCGCATTGAAAACACAATGGTTCGGCTGCATCGCACTGAATGTGGTTTCGGATATCGGACCAGTCGTTTTAAATCGGCAGATGCCGGACGGTATGTTGTGTGCTCAGTGGTGTATCGGCTAACAAAGCCCCCTTACTCAACTAACACAACATATAAAGATGTTGCAGAAGCCCTTCACAAAACGCCAAACCCTTCGATACAGGAGGTGTATAATGCCGTAGTAGCAATCCGCAAAAGAAAACTCCCGGATCCACATGTGTTGGGGAATGCCGGCTCGTTCTTTAAGAATCCGGTGATCGGCAGGGATATGTATGAGCGATTGAACGAAACATATCCAACAATGCCGGTGTATCCCGTGAATGAACACACGGTTAAGGTTGCAGCAGCATGGCTTATAGATCAGTGCGGGTTTAAAGGTTATCGTGATGCAGACGCTGGTGTTCATGTACATCAAGCACTGGTGCTCGTGAACTATGGCCGCGCTACAGGTTCGGACATTTTGAGACTGGCATCTCGCATCCAGCAAAGCGTCCGCGAAAGGTTTGGTATATCGCTTGAGCCTGAGGTGAACATATGGTAGCTTACCTGTTCAACGCCCACTACTCCGAGAATCTGTGGCGTATGCTTTTTACACGTCCGGCATCAAGCTCAATGATTATGTCGTAATCGGCAACAGTTTCAAGGCGGTGTGCTATCGTAAGAACCGTTGCATGTGCAAACTCTTTCCGAATGGTTGTCTGAACGTGGGCATCCGTTACCGAGTCCACACTTGCTGTTGCTTCGTCGAGAACAATGATGCGCGAATCTGCTAGAATAGCTCGGGCAAGGCAGAGGAGCTGCCTTTGGCCCTGTGAAAAGTTGCTGCCACCTTCAGTAACCAAACTGTGAAGTCCGTTTGGTAGCGATCGAATGAAATGATCAAGCTGAACTCGTTGCAGCGCCAACCAGATCTCTTGGTCGGTATGCCGCGAGTATCTATCCACATTGCTTCGGATACTTCCCATGAAGAGGGTGGGATCCTGTGGGATGATGGCAAGGGCGTTGCGAAGCCGCTCCAGAGGGATGTTCTGGACATTCACGCTGTCTATAACAATCGAACCACTTTCCGGCTCAAGAAACCTAAAGATGGTTTGAAACAGCGTGCTTTTACCCGAACCAGTTCGACCGATGACCCCAACCTTTGCTTTCGCCGGTATAGAAAACGTAATGTTGTTTAGTACACGAGGAAGATCAGGGGCATATCGGACACTAACATTAGAGAACACAATTGCTCCGTGTGTCGGCCACGGTGCTGCCGGATCAAGCATCGGCTCGCCCGATATGTTTGGTTCCGGCTCCAGAGAACCGTAGTACTCGAGGCGTTCAACGGACGTCATCCGACTTTCCACTTCGCTAAAAGCACGAACCGTCCAATTCAGATTACCCCAAAACGATAGTGCATACGTAAGCACCAGTCCAGCAGTGCCTGCCGCAATAGTGTTGGTTTCCGCCAGCATCACGATGGCGATGCAGGTTGCAAGGCCTACGCAGCCACTCACCAGTGGGACGCGAACGCTAAACCATCGGTTGAGAAGAATCGAGCAGTAATATGCTTTTTGGTACTCTAGCAACGCACGATGAAATCCTTGCATGAACCAGTTTTCTCTTCCATATCCATGGATAACGTCTAATCCGGTAACAAGCTCCTTAAAATGAGAGTACCGTGGCGAACGTGCGATGGACTCCAGACGCTTGGCTTCTCGTGCCGATGTTCGGTAGTCCCGTTGCAGAATGTAGTACACTGCCAGCACGGGTATCGTGACAACAACAATAACCGGTACAATGGCCATGATGAGAATCAATGAGCCTAATGTTTGAGCCAGCGACTTAAAGCTCTGTTCAAAATTCCACGATAAATGATCGTCCACGGCTTCCTGATCGCGGGCAAATCTGTTCAGGATTCTACCAGAAGGTGTTGTATCGAAAAATCGCAATGGAGCATAGAGTACGCCCTGAAGCGCCCGGTTGTGCAACGTTCGTCCGGCTTCTGCAGCTCTCCACAGCCATAACAATCGTTCGGCAGCCCACCCCACAAGAACGACAAGACCGAGAAGTCCAAAAATTCCAACAGCAAGCAGCGCCGACACGTTGGGTGCTGAACCGTTTGTCCAGTATGCCATCCACCACGACTGAGCCATAGGTAGCACTGTAATACCGGCAGCCGTGGCAATAAGTGCAATTGCCAGGAGCGGGGCAAACACCGGATGGTTACCGAGCACAGACCGTGCGTATGCAGCAAACGTGGCACCACGAACACCACCCGTAACTCGATCTTCATCTTGGGTGAATCGCTCTCGTTCTTCTACACTACCATCGGCTGGAACTGCGTGAGGCACAGCAGAATGAAGCATCGCTTCTGCCGGAACCGGCTCTCCTGTTGCAAAGGAATGTAATGGTACGGATTCAAATGCTGCCGAAGGAATCGCATGCTGTACCTGATGATATGCACCGCTTGCGATTACTCTTCCACCTTCGAGAACAACCACTTTATCGAACTTGTCAAGATGGGTAAGTCTGTGGGTAACCACAACCCGTGTTATGTTTTTCCATCGCCCAAAGAGAAGGTGCTTCACAAGGTGGTCTTCGGTTTCAACGTCCACAGCAGAGAGAGGATCGTCCAGTAATACTATCCCTGGTTGTGCATAAGCGGCACGGGCGAGAGAGATTCGCTGACGCTGCCCTCCACTGAGATTGATACCACGCTCACCAATCTCGGTGTGTAGTCCGTTTTGCATTTGGCGAAGATCAGGTGCTAAGGCACAATCGTAAACGATGGATTGTACCTCGGTAGTCAACAAAGATTCTTCGGTCCCAAACGTGATGTTGTCAATGATCGTTGCATTTAATGTAAAAGACTCTTGCGGTACGTATGCTATGCGTGGTCGCTGATCACCACTAACATCGTTAAAGGTAATGCCGCCTGATTGCGTTATGTGTAAACCGGCAATGCAACGCAGAAGTGTGCTCTTGCCAGAGCCGACAGCACCAACAATTGCAACAGATGTGCCTCGGGGAATCTCTAGTGATACCGACTCTAACGCAAGCGCCGGTGAATCCGGAAACTGGATCGTTAGGTTGCGAAGTGATACGCCAACAGGCTGGCAGGGGGCTGAGTGCTTACGTTCATCGTTGGCGCGTACCGGTGCAGTAAAGAAGTGGTGCAATCGCTGTGTTGCAACGTTTGCATGTTGAATGTTGGCAAGCAAGTGACTGATCATGCCAAATGGCTCTTCCAGTAACGCAAACAAGGCAATGCAGGCAAAAACCGTTGGTGCGGTAAGCTCTCCGTCCATAGCAACAAACGTTGCAAATCCGGCAAATGCAACCAAGGTGGTTACACTCACAAACAGCGCCGTGCTTACGGCATCAGTGGCAACAATGCGTACCCGCGTTCTGATCTCTCTGTCGCGAATATCAGACACATCATTGCGCAGACTGCGTTCCCATGCCTGATACTTTACAACACGAATTCCTTGCAGGATTTGCGACATCAGCGTGACTCTCTGGTCCCTATACTCCATGAGTTGATGGTCAAGTGCACGATATCGCCTGGCAACCATCACACTCAAAGGAGAAAGGAGCACTCCAACCGCAGCGAGTGTTGCTGCCCCAAGGAACATCCACAGAAGAGTAATTCCTATAAGCGTACGGATGATCATGCCAATCATGTCGGGGACAAAGAATGCAGCCTCTGCAATAGCCTCTGTATCACTGGAGAGGTGGTTGACAAGATCGCCGGTGTTCATGACACTACGGGCACTACGTTGTAGTCGCAATGCCTGCACAACAATTCGTTGGTTGATGCCGCTCACTATTGCAGCATAGCAATTTGTAGCGTTGTAATAGTACTGCTGTAAAAAAATGGCACCAACCATACCAACCAGACCTAACGCTGTAGCGGTTACCAGAACTTCGGCTTGGTGGCGAGCCGCATGCGGCAGCAGGTGCAGTAGGTGAGATAGCAATAGTGGGCTAACAAGTACACTGGCTAGATACAGGAGGTTAAAGACCACAAGCCTCTTCGATATTGCCCCCGTGACACGAAAGATATTCCACAAGAACGGAACCAACCGATCAGTTCTGATGTGATGAAATTTATCGGAGATGTGGTCAGGATTGAAGCTCTGAGGTAAGGGTGGGAAGTCCGCTGGTGTAAGCGGACGCTTTTTGCCAACGCTTAATACCTTGGAGGCCGCTGTGAACAGAAATCGCTGGTGGAATGCTTGAATCATAGAAGGGCATCGCTGAAGGCCAAAACCATGCCACAATGTTTACCGGACCACCAGAGACAACGGTACAGTTACAATTTCCATGCAATTTTGCATTGAAATCAGTAACCAGTTTTTACATCAAAGGGATAGTGGTATGAAAACATTGTTCGGGGTTTTCGTCGTGGTTGCACTTCTTGGTGCTACAGGAACCAAGGTAGCTGCTCAGTTCAACCAGGAAGAAGTTGCAATCGTACAGAGCCTTTTTGGAATGGAGAAACGTTCTATCTATAACAAAATCATGAAGCTCTCGGCTGCCGATTCGGTTGGGTTCTGGCCACTGTACGACAAGTACGAATCAAAGCGCAAAGACCTCGCAAAAGAGAATGTTAAGTTGCTGCAGAAGTTTGTAAGTAAATTTCCCAATATTACCCACGACGAAATTCATTGCATGGTTGAAGATATTGATGATGTCAACAGCGATCTTCGTGAGTTGATCTATGACTATTACAAAGACATTCGCAAAGCAACATCAACACAAACGGCAGCAATGTTTTACCAAATGGAGTCATACATATTAAATGCCATAAACATTGATGTTATACAAATGCTTCCCTTTGTTGGCGAATTCAACGTGTTCAAGAAACAGAAATAGCAATGAAGTTGCACAGATGGTGGACATATCTCTATGTTCTTGTTTTGATAATGCATCCACGGTGTTTGATGTCAAATGATACCCTGCGCATTCGTGTCGCAGGTTCGCTGGATGCGTACTACGCTGATCAAAGCGGAGAGGATAAGATTATTCCTTTCTCTACCACGCCCTTTACAGCACAGGAGTTTTCAATTGCTCTTGCCAGGGCAGGCATCATTGCTACTGGTCGTGAGATCAAAGTTGTTCTCATTGGGCAGCTTGGTACGGTTGCAGATGCCAACTACGTTGGTCCCGATGCACAGATGAAATTCCTGGGAGAAGCATGGGCAGGAATATATCCGGTTAGTGAGGTTGAGATTGACGTTGGCTTGTTTTCTTCGCACCTTGGTGTCGAATCGATTGTTCCGTCTGAAAATCTTTTATTCACTCGATCCTTAGCTGCCGATAACTCTCCTTACTACCTAACCGGCATACGTGGTACGTGGACGATAAACCCGTTTATTCGTGTGTCTTCGTTACTTGTTAATGGGTGGCAACTCATTGTTGACAATAACCCTCAGAAGTCGATCGGCACACAAATAACCTACACCCCGTCAGCCGATGTTACAGTAAACTGGTCCACCCTTTCCGGTACTGAAGCCGACGTGTATGGTAACCACGGAACACGGTATTTTTCGAACCTATACGCCGACCTGCGCATTACAAATGGCGTGCGTGCACAGTCAACATTCGACTGTGGTGTTCAGAACGACTCGGCGGGCAAAAGCCGATGGTTTTGGACGGTTAACGGTTTGGTTAGTGTGCAACCAACATCATGGCTTCGGGCAGTTGGAAGATTGGAGTATTACAGCGACAAGCATGGTGTTGTGGTGGCAACCCCTGGCGAACGGAGGTTTCAGGTTGTTGCAGCCACATGCGGTATCCATGCTACTGTCGATCGCCATGCTGATATCGGCATGGAAGTGCGGGGTTATTCAGCATCGGAGCCGGTGTACCTCCGCTCTGATGGTTCTGTGCACTCTATTCATGGCATCGTGACCCTTGCAGTTGGCGTACGGTTGTAGCTCAAATCAAGCAGACCTCTGAACCCCGACTATCCGCGTGGTATGAATAACTGTTGTTTCAGGCCAAAGCGCTTTACAACGTTCTTCCTAAGGTATGCACACGCTTCCTCGATAGAATCTGTAACGAGGAACAGATTTAGATCAGATGGGCTAATAGTTCCTTCCTTTAGAAACGTTTGGGCGGTTTCCATGATGTCTTTGTAATACTCCCGACCCATCAGCACAACCGGAAAGTTTTTGATTTTATTTGTCTGCATCAGGGTAATTGCTTCAAACAACTCATCGAGTGTGCCAAAGCCCCCTGGCATTACCACAAAACCAAGCGAGTATTTGATGAGCATGAACTTGCGGACGAAGAAGTAATCAAATTCTATCATCACATCCAAGTAGGGATTGGGATTCTGCTCGTGCGGTAGAACAATGTTGCAGCCTATGCTTGTTCCTCCGGCTTCCTTGGCACCACGATTAGCAGCTTCCATGATTCCTGGACCGCCGCCAGTGAGCACAGTGAAGCCCATATCTGCAAGTGCAGATCCCATCTCGCGGGCAAGCTGGTAGTACTTATGGTCCTCTTTGAATCGTGCTGAACCAAAAACAGTTATACACGGTCCTAAAAAATGCAACTTCCTGAACCCGTGAACAAATTCACGAACTACACGCAGAACAAATCCAAACTCGCGAAGCCTGGAGTGGGGACCCTCAAGAAACTCGCGTTCCGTTTCATTTTGCGCTTTTTGTGTTGTCGTGGCCTTCTGGTCTTGTGGTGTGTGATTGTTGATACGATTCATGGTTATCGGGAGATAATAACTGGAACAGAACCGACGATGGTGCCGCTTGATTCTGCGGTTACGATATACGTGCCAGGTGCGAGCGACGAGGCTGGCCAACTCACAACAAGGTCTAAGCCGGGAAGTTGGTCGCCACGGTAGATACGTGCGACTGGTTCACCTAGAATGTTTCGTACGCTCAGCAACACGGAGCGCGAGGCCTGAACCGCTGAAAGCGAAACAACACAGGTTGTTGATACAGGGTTCGGACGAACGCTCAGCATGCTTGCAACCACGTTGCTCTCTTCAACCGACGTTACCGGTGGAGCAACAAAATCAAAGCCGGTGATCTTGTAAATATTACCACTAAAATCACCAACCCAGTACCCGCCATCTCGTACATCGTACTCAATGCCACGGGCATTAATGAGACCGTTGTTTGTGCTTAGCTGCATGCGGTCCTTTTCAAGTTGTAAATCGTCTGTTGGAATTCGAATTGCGTAGCAGTCTGACAGAGTAGAACTCTCCGATGGAAAGTTGGTACAGGTTTGTACCAGGTTACCCTTATCATCGCTTGCCAGGCATCGTGGTCCGTAACGGACCCTGCACGGATTGGGCGTTTCTGAAACCAGTGCTCCACTGGTCGTCATTACGTACAAATTCTGGAAGCCATCACGTTCTCCTGCAATGAGATTGCCGTTTACGTACTCCAGTCCGGTGGCATATCGGCGTGCTTGCGACGGAAAGCGATTGATTAGTTGGCCATTCGTGTCAACTACAATCACGGTAGCCCCAACTCCATCGCTGGCAGTAAGCTTGTGCAGATAGATTGTTCCTGTTGAACGATCGAATGTAAGATCGGTAAACAGTGAATCACCAACAACCGATGGCAGACGTACTTTTTTTACCATCTGCAGCGTTGTTCTGTCCAGTTTATACAGGTATGGTGTATAGAAGCTGCTTGACCACAAGCCCTCTTTGCCATCCCAAGCTAGACCGTACGGCACCCAAGGAACGGTTGTGCTGGAAACAACCCCCCCCTTTACGAGGGGTACTATGGTAAAGGTATTCGAAACCACCTGCTGCGATGGGGTTGTGACCGACGTAATGCGAATGCGTGCATTTACGGTAGGCCAATTGGGAACTTGCCATCGGTAGGCACGTCCGCTTACTCCTGTGGTAATCTCTTTCCACGTGAATCCATCGTCAACTGAATATTCCAGCGTAACAGGCGGAGTAAATCCCGTCCACGAAATCGTGGTGTGCAGTGTTCCGGTGAATATTTCGCTTCCAATCGGGGCTGTGATACTCGGGTCGGTCGGTGCAACAGAGAGGAGTGGAACCTCCCAGGCACTGCGGCCGTGCGTAACGCACCGTAAATATCCGAACTCGTAATTCAGGCGTATGCCGGTTACAACTGTTCGCGGCAATCCCTTTCCGTACGGCATCCAATGATTACCTCCATCGAAGGTAGCAAATACCCCAATATCGGTAGCAATGAAAATGATGTCCTCATCATCAGGGTGAACTGCAATACCGTTAACAACAACGTCTGGCATATTGCCCCAAACGGATGTCCATGAGCTGCCTAAATCTGTTGTTTTCCAAAGGTTGGGTGCGCCGTACGAACCATAGCCAATCCATGCCGTTTCTCTGTTTTTATATGATGTATGTATGGCACCGATGAATCGGTTCGACAGTTCATTTCGTTCGAGAAAGCTCCATGAATTACCGTCGTCTTCGCTAATCATGATTTCACCAGTTGATGAACCTGCCCACAGCACAAACTCATCTGCATACGAGAACGCCATGGCAGAAACATTATTTACAAATGCAGGCGACCAAGCCACCCATTCGTTTCCGGCAGTATAGCTCTTCCATACACGTCTTCTTCCGTGCATCAGGTTATTACCGTCGTATGGATTTGCCACCATCGGGGCAGCCCACAGTGCAGATTCGCTAAGGTCTATGCCGGATGTGATGTACCTAGCCTGTTGCGTGCGGAAGTTCAGTCGGAATGGCCTCCCGTTTGGATTGTTTCCATACACAATGTCAGGGTCAGTACTGTGAACGATCGTAACCATTCCGTCTCCCCCCCATATCGAGTCCCATTCAATGGGACCAAACGTTCCCAGCGTTCCGTTGTCTTGAGTTCCACCGAACGAGCGTTCCCGTCGGGTTGGGTCGTTATCGAAATCATAGAATTGCGTGATGGCCAATCCGTTATTTATGGCCTGCCACGTAGTACCTCCGTCGAACGACTTTACCATCCCTCCGTCGTTGCCCGCATAAATCACACCAGAACCTGGCGGACCGAATGCAAGACAGTGTTGGTCAACGTGCACCAGGTTTGCGCCGTTGCCATCATCGTATCCGTTTGTTACGTTCATCCATGTTGTGCCACCGTTGGTAGTCCGCCAAATGTCGATGCCACCCACAAAACAAATGTCGGGATTGGTGGGAGAGATAGATACGTAGTTATCGTAGAATCCCTGACTTGATTCAGGTGTGCACGAACCGGAAAAAAAGCAACCTCTGGAGTCGTTGTATTGCATGGTCCAGCTTTGGCCGCGGTTGGTGCTTTTGGCGATTACGGCAAGCTGATTGAGTTCCATGAGAACGTAGAGAATGTCGGGATTGGTGGGGCTTTGTTTAATCGACGTCCTACCGTAGGTACCAAACAGGCCATTATTCCGTGTTTCCCACGTTACCCCACCGTCACTTGAATACATGATGCCTTTTTCACGAACGCCAACAAACCATTCGTTTTCATCGTTTGGATTTATCGTCATATCGTACACCGTCTCATTCAGCATCCGCTTCCACGTTGTTCCTCCGTCGGTACTTTTATACACACCTTGGTTTGTATTCATACAACCGGCCATGAGCAGGTCCGGATTCTTAGGGTGAGCGAAGATTCTGGATATTGAGCCAACGTGCGTGAGACCAACGATTGACCAGGTTTCGCCGGCATCTGTGCTCTTAAGCAAACCAGCGCCAAGGAAGGTATTTGCATTGGTAACCTGTTCACCGGTGCCGGCAAAGATGATATTTGGGTCGTTCGGATGAAACCACAGTGAGCCCATGGCTGTGGCATTTGCATCGTCGGTTAGCGGACGCCACGTAGCTCCGCCATTTGTGGACTTCCAAACGCCTCCGGCAGCAGCGCCGATATACAGCGTATTGGCATCGTTGGGATGTACGATAATATCTTTTACCCTACCGGCCGTACTGTGCGGTCCGATATTCTTCCACGTTGGTTGTGCTTCCTGAACCATAGCCACGCTCTTTGCAGACTCCATTATACGCGCCGCTTCGATTGCGCGAATTCGTATGTCTTCCGGTAGCACTGTTCCTGCCGGGATGCGTCGGTTCCGGAACGCTTCGAAGCGTTTCTTTACTTTTTGTGGATCTCTGTCTTTCAAACTCTGAGCCCACATTTCATTAGCGCTTGAATGGAGCAAAAACACAAATAGCAGAAGGTAAACATGTCGGATCATGGTAAGTCCTTTCGTTCCAACCTGCAAGATAACCGAACTAGGCACAGTCTCTTAACAAGGTAGTTTTGCGGAATGAGTGAACACGTACAGGCAATGTTTTCAAGCATTGCACACCGGTATGATCGGGCAAACACCATTTTGTCACTAGGAGTTCATCATCGTTGGCGTGCGGTTGCCGTACGGCTTTCAGGTGCAACCCTGGGTAGCAGGGTCTTGGATGTGGCAACGGGAACGGGTGATCTTGCCATAGCATTTAAAAAGGTTGTTGGACAGACAGGGGTGGTTACCGGAACTGATTTGAATGCGGAGATGCTTTCGTTTGCTCCGCAAAAGGCACAAAAAAAGCATTTCGACATCACCTTTCTCCAAGCAGATGCCGAGACGTTGCCATTTCCGGATGCAACTTTCGACGTGTGCAGCATTGCCTTCGGAATTCGTAATGTGGATAATCCCTCGCGTGCTATTGCCGAGATGCGTAGAGTAACAGTGCCGGGTGGAAGGGTCGTTGTGCTTGAATTCGGTCAGCCTCGAGGTATTCTTGGCATATTCTATCGTTGGTACAGCAAGCATGTGATTCCATTGATTGGAAAACTGGTAACCGGAACCAGAGCCCCTTACGAATACCTTCCCGATTCTGCATCACGATTTCCCAGTGGATTTGCATTCGTAGATCTGATGAGGAAGGCAGGGGGCTTTGCCAGTGTGCAACAGCATGCTCTTACCGGAGGCGTTGCCTATATCTACATCGGGGAGGTTGCCTGATGAAGCTGTGGCTGTGGGTGGAAAGCACAAAGCCAAAGGTGTTTGCGGCTAGTGTTGCGCCAGTTATCGTTGGATCGGCGTTTGCAGTTGCTGATGGAAACTTTTCAGCGGAACTTGCTCCCCTTGTGCTTGTATGTGCCATCTTGATACAGCTTGTTTCCAATTGGGTGAACGATTTGTACGACTACCGTCGCGGCGCAGATACACATCGCGTGGGTCCACGCAGACTGCTTGTTGATGGACTCATCGACTATCGCCATCTGAGGAATGCGTCCTGGGCTGCAGCCGTTATCTGCTTTATTCTGGGACTTCCGCTGGTTAAGCATGCCGGATGGCCTGTTCTTGTAATAGGCGTGGTCTGTCTGATTGCAGCGTGGGCTTACACGGGAGGGCCGTGGCCTCTGGCATACCATGGTCTTGGTGATGCTGCTGCTTTTCTACTGTTTGGCGTGGTAGGCGTTTGCGGAACATACTTCGTTCATACGGGATCACTTACGACGGATGTTGTGTATGCAACTATTGGTCCCGGCTTGCTTGTTGCAAACATTCTAGGTGTGAACAACATACGAGATATTGAAACGGATGCAGCAGTGGGAAAGCGAACGCTGGCCGTTCGCATAGGCAGCGAGGCATCCCGACAATTGTACATGCTTAGTACCCTACTGGCTGTACTACTACCGTCCATTCTGTTACTTCATCGTGGTATGGAAATGATGTTGCCCGTAGCAGTGATACCGGCAGGATTGTGGCTTTCATTCATCGTTACCACACGGAAAGGACAAGCGCTGAACAAAGCCTTGGTTGGCACTTCAGCATTATACCTCGCGTATGCCGTCCTGCTGGCTATTGCCGTTATTGTTGCCGCACGATGAGCAATGCACGCCTTGTTGATAACACTAAGGTAACATTCGGGCATTGTAGCGTTACAGAGCCATAACATAAAGAGATTGTAACGTTGAACCATGCGGCAGAACGCATGGCTGCGCTGAATTTTTGTGTCCACGATTGATCACCACACTTCTACATCGAGGTACAACTATGCAGCGTAATATGCTCCTACTTGCGGGGCTACTGTTCGTATCACAGACTCTCTACTCTCAAACATCAACTGTGATGAAGTTTCTCGCACGTAACTGGCAAAATCCACGCGCCTATAACGTCGGAGCAGCAGAAGTTGTCACGTATGATCCCGTAAATAAAATGGCAATTGTATCGAATGGTCATTCCAACAAACTCTCGTTTGTAAGCATTGCTAATCCGTCGAACCCGATTTGGCAATACGACGTGCTAATAGGCGCCTACGGCGGCTATGTGAATAGCATTGCGCTGAAGGGGAACGTACTTGCTGTTGCCCTCGAAGACGCAACAAACAGGCAGAATCCGGGGCGCGTGATTATCATGGACAATACTGGTGGGTTCCGCAGCATGGTTACAGTTGGTGCACAACCCGACCAGCTCACGTTTACGCCCGACGGTAAAACAATTATCGTTTGCAACGAAGGCGAACCGGATAATACCTATACCAATGATCCTAATGGTTCCGTTTCTATAATAAACGTTACAAATCCTGCATCGCCAACTGTTCAGACAGTAACGTTTACTGGTCTGAATGGTTCGGAAGATTCGCTACGACACATGGGCATACGCATATATGGACCCAATGCAACGGCCTCGCAGGATTTCGAACCCGAATATGCTGCTGTAAGTCCGGATGGTAAAACAGCATACATTACCCTTCAGGAAAACAATGCTCTGGCCATCATTGATATCCCTACGGCAACACTTACACGTGTAGTTGCTCTTGGATACAAGGACTTTAGTAAAGGGGTACCACGAAGTACGAACTACACGTGGTCAGACCGTCCGATTCAAGGTACTACCGATAAAGGGCAGAACATCTATTTAGGTGTTGGTTCAGGTTTGTGGTATGTGGGACCTGGTAGCGGACCGAACACCCATGTATTCTTAACCCACGGCGATCGTGGCCCGAACGCTGAACCGGTAACCGTGCGCGGTGCACTTCGCAGACCGTTTCCACTTCCAAACTACCAGCCGGAAGTCACGAGGTTTGAACTGAACACAGCAACAGGGCAGTTTACCATTCTCAGCAGAACTAAGCTCTTTAGGGCCGACGGCACAACGCCAATCTCTGGACGGCCAAACATGCAGGCGGCCGGACAGGGAATTGCCTACACCGATGAATATGGAATCGACCTGAACGGCAACGACATTCCGAGGGGGTCGTTCGGAATGGCGTTGCCGTTCAGGGCGGTGGCA
>CAZGHI010000013.1:62093-63212 GCA_964525565.1 uncultured Hyphomicrobiales bacterium | reverse complement strand
AAATACGAGGGAACACCGGCTGATGCTTAAACGCATCACCATGATATCAACAATTGTTGTTGTAGTACTAGCGTTCTACATCGCTGCGCAGTATGGCGAGCCGCAATCAACAACATTTCTTGAGGCTGTTGACCGTGCTGGCGAATACTCGGACGAGGCACAGGCACCAAAGGTCTTGATTGTCTGTTCCATTGTTGGGATAGATAATGATCGTTTGCTGTGCGAAGATCGTAAGGCAACATCGTTTTCGGTAGAGTACACAGGAAAGCCCCCTAACGTCCCTTTCACCGTTGGGCAAACAGTACGATTTGTTGGCCATGTTCATGATGGCGATCAACCCTATTTCCACGCTACGCAGGTGTTTGAGCAATGATAGAGCAATTTGTCATTCATTTGCTCAACGGCTGTGCCGTTGGGATGGTCGTTTCTTATGGCTTTGCCGTCTGGAAGGGCACATACACATATGTGCGTATAGGTCGCTTCCTCCTAGCATTGTTAGCGGCCGGACTCGTGATTTCATCATCAATGCTGGTCATTAATATCATTCAGCATCAGTTTCAGTACACATATGTGTATAACCAGAGCTCGCGTGAGATGCCGCTACACTTACTCATCGCTAGCTTTTACAGCGGTCAGGAGGGTAGTTTTCTTCTTTGGACGATGCTCGTAGCTGTGATTGCCGTATTGGTGATGCCCTATGCACGTCGTCACGAGTACGAAAATGAAGTGATGGTGCTCTTTGGTGCAGTGCTGAGCTTTCTCACCTTGCTTCTCGTTGCTAAGAATCCATTTGCCCTGTACTGGGAAACATTCGCCGCCAACGGCATTACAAGTGCCGATGTTCCTCTTAATGGCAGAGGAATGAATCCGTTGTTGCACAACGTTTGGATTACAATTCATCCGCCTATTTTATTTACCGGCTTCGCTGCAATGACGGTGAGTTTTGTTTTTGCTTTGGCTGGCCTTGCAAAAAAAGACTACCATAATTGGATCTCTATCGCATTACCGTGGACGTTGTTTGCAACAGCCGTTCTGGGTTTTGGCATCATGCTGGGAGGATTCTGGGCATATGAAACGTTAGGGTGGGGCGGCTTCTGGGGATGGGATCCGGTTGAAAAC
>CAZGHI010000013.1:59360-62083 GCA_964525565.1 uncultured Hyphomicrobiales bacterium | reverse complement strand
AGCAGTTAGATTCCGAGGAGAGAAAGTGTGGCATTAGTTCACACCATGCTTGTACAAAAAAGAACACGCGGACTCGTAAAAACCACGTTTGCACTGGCAATACTTTCGTTTGTGTTGGTGTTGTACTCAACCTTTTTAACCCGCAGCGGTGTGCTTGGTGATACAAGCGTACACTCCTTTGTTGACCCCGGTGCCTTTGCTTTTTGGATACTGCTAGCCTTCATGGTACTGTTCTCCGCGTTGGGTATAGGTGGCATTGTTTATCGCTTCCGCCATATCAGCTCAACCAAAGAAGAGTTTAGCCCTTCAACGCGGGAATTCATGTTAAGCATTGGAGCTGGTTTGATCTTGGCCAGCTCGATATTCGTTACTGTAGGTACCTCGTGGCCTGTGATCATGGAGGTAATCGGAAAACCGAAGGTAGCAGTAATGACCAATTTTTACAATCAGACTCATATGGTACTGGTTCCGTTGATCTTGATTGTAAATGGACTAAGCTTGCTTACGCAGTGGCGTTCAACTGTTCGTACTGTTTTTGTCCGCAGAGTTCTGTTTGCCTTTGCACTATCTGTTTGTTGCACCATTGTTTTTCCAGTTAGCGGAATTACGGACATCGGTATGCTTATCATGGCAGCCAGTGCCTTCTTTTCGTTATTCATTAACGTTCAGATTGGTTATGCCATTGCACGGCGAAGTGTTTCTCATGCCGCTGCATACATTAGTCACAGCGGTATTGCATTGCTGATTTTTGGAGTCATCACCACAAGTCAATTAAGCATTGTTCAACACGCTGTTCTCGTTCAAGGGGTACCTACCACAGTAGGTGAACACATCTTAACGTTCGTTGGAAAAGAACAAGTAGAGAAACAATGGACGGATCGTGAAAAGTATCGGTACTATGTATCGGTAGTCCCGGCTGATCAGCCTAACGCAAAACCCACAACAATTTATGCAACGCTATACTGGAGTGATTTTAATCGTAGGCAAAGTGCATTTTTAGAGCCAGGAATACGCTGGGGTATTCACAACGATTTGTATCTAACACCAAAGGCCACCAGTCTTGAAGATGTCTTTAAGGCAACAACAGTTGTTAAAGGGGCTTCAATACGCCTCCCCCTTGATACATCGATTGTACTCACGCTTGAACGCTTCACGATGCCAACGGAACTGGGATCGGCATCCGACGGACGCATGCAGATGGCGGCTGTGCTTCGTACCAGCGGTATTCCTGACAATGAAATCCGTGCCATTACAAGAATCTCTAACGGTAGTAGTGGATTAACCTTTGATCCGTTGTGGGAACCGATTCCCGGGACGCCGTATGCTGTAGGAATAACAAGAATTATCCGAAATAACGAAGACCCGGATAAAAGTTCTGCCGAGTTAAGCTTTCGGAACATGAATGAACCGCTTCCTGTACAACGCGAGATATTTATCGCCGATTTTGCGGTAAAACCGTGGATATCTTTTGTGTGGGCTGGTGTTATTACGATGGTTTTGGGTTTTGCATTTAGTATCGTTCGCTATGCTCGTGACATTCGTAGCATTTCGGAACGCAAGACCAGTACAACTGTTCGTACAATTCAATCAACTATTACGGATGAAACCATCGCATAACACTTTGCGAACCATCCGTTTCTACCTCGATAATCATCGTTTCGTTCTCCGGTTTCACTACTTCCTGTCCGAGAATATTAAACCACCTTTTTAAGGGTGCGCTATTAGAGTATGGATTAAATAGTCGAGTGCCATTGTTCTCACAAACATTCATTATTGTATGCCAACCTTTAACAGTATGCGTTGAGATGCGTTCTTCGTTCACCATATCGCGAAACCAATGAACACTGCGTATTTCAACTGAATCAGCGACCACATTTCCCAATACTGTAACACCACGAATAGTGGCAACGGTATCACCATCTTTTAGCTCTGAGAACGAGCTGGATGCTGTGATCTGCCACCGACCCTGATCAACCGGAATCATGTTGTTAAAGTCGCGTAGGGAGGGAACGTAAATTGTTGGATTATATGTCACTTCAATTCTGGCTGCATTCACCTGTAGTGCGTCGAACGATGCCTTGTTACTAATGCTATCTACAACAATGATAAATGCTGTGCTATCTGCCGGAGCGGCGTTTACATTCAATACACGTAACCAAACAGACGGTCCATATAGTTTAGTAAACGACATACCACCGGTGTATCCGTATGACTCGGCTGGTCCATAACCATAAACCACAACCCCAAAGGATGTAATTGTGTCGAGCGATGGATCCGGTTCCGCATGAACTATGTGAGTTCCCGCAGCAACTCGCTGATGAACGTATCCATAATCACTACCGGCGATTGGGGTTAATGGTGGTAATCCAACACCATCCACAGAATACGTCTGCCGACTTATTGGGGCAACAATGGTAAGGAAATGCTCGTCATATACAGAATTATTGCTACGTTTTGGATCAATACTTACAATCCGATACGTGTCTAGATATTGCTCTGCAGGTGGAATAATGATAAAACTGGGATCGCCACTTCGGATGGTTCCAGCATCCCGTCTGCTTGACCTATCAAAGACACCAACTAAAACAGGTTTTGATGACTGTATAACTCTGCCTCGTTGAAGTGGCATTTCCCAAACGTTTCCTGCACGAACAAGCAATAACGGAGGTAATCCATCAAGACTAACGAACGTGGAGTCTTCGTTAGTTAACACTCTAACTACA
>CAZGHI010000013.1:56081-59350 GCA_964525565.1 uncultured Hyphomicrobiales bacterium | reverse complement strand
CGTTTTGACCGCTTTGAATGTAATCGTTGGGAACGTGTAATGGAGGAACAACATACTTGGTTCCCCAGACATCTGTGCTTTGAAGTTGCTCTACAAGAAAATCTCGCGAAGCTCCGTTTGCTGTAATAGGAATTTGTGCCCGAAGATGAGATCCTAATACTCCAATTGGTTTCGATGCTTGAACTACTGATGCGGTAAGATCTTCGTTAGGACTTGTCGAGCTAACATGAGCTTGAACTAAATAACATTCTCCCTTGTTGAGTGTTATTTGACGTTCTTTCCATATGCCGGAACGGGAACGAGATACACTCAGCGTAATGTCCACAACTGTAGAGTCTTCCGTCGCTACAATAACAAATTGACTTGGGTAAAAGAGTTCTTGGATAATAAAGCCAATACGCGATGTGGTATAGTCAGAAGCATACGAAAGAACGCGATAGGAATTACCGAGGGATGTAGTCGGCAAGACCATCCATGCATCGCTAGTGTATTGATCATTCACCGCTGCATATACTGCCACTGCTGAGTCAGTAGTTATGTGAACATGGCTCGTAGATATTCGTTCACAGTCATTTAAACTTCCTACTGGATATTCAGCACTACGAAGTTCAAACAATGCACGATCAAATGTTATCTCAGAAATTGTACCGGCGCCAACAGGCAGCGACTGTGTGGTACTCATGCCGTTACGATCAGTGGCTTCGATGTTCACAACTGTGTTGTGTTGCGCTGCAATAAATACAACAAGTTGACCGGATGATGTTGTGTGTTCGGTGGGGGGGAATACAACCCAGAAGTCATTCCCAAGTGACGTGCGCGTTACTTGCGCAATGAGCATCTGACCGTGCAGAGCAAGCAGCACGATCCAGATATTGCTTAGTCTAGTTGGCGTGATATTCATGAATAACACGATCACACAATTCGAGCATCGACGCAGCACTTGCTTCCCATGTGAAACGTGATGCCCAAGCAACTGCTCCTGTACACAACCGTTGGTATTCATCTACGTTGGTAAGAAGTTCCACAATTATTTCAGAAAGCTTTTCGATGTCACCGTATGGATACAATCTACCAGATTCTCCGTCTCGAACTGAATCACGAAGGCCAGGTGAGTCTGCACTTATTGCTGGTGTTCCGCAGGCATTTGCCTCAATATTTGTTATACCCCAACCTTCTTTAACAGACGGGTTTACTGCCAGATGTGCTGCGGACAGTAATGTGCTTTTTTGCTTGTCAGGCACAAAACCAAAAAAGTCAACGCTGTTCTGTATTCCCAGTTCACCAGCCAATCGTTCCAGGCGTCGCTGATCGTCGCCGGTTCCAAGAATTTGTAATCGCACAGTTGGAAAGCGTCGCTGAACCAGTACAAGTGCCCTCAAAAGGTGATCTATACTTTTATAGCGCTTTAATCTCCCGAAGTACACTATTGTTGGTTGTGGTGCTTTTTCGGTGACCTTCATAGGGAAGAGAGATACGTTTATTGCATTATGGATCACATGAATCTGCTCCGAAGCAAAGCCCTGTTCCAGGCACTCTTTGCGTGTGCTCTCACTCACAACGCATAGCATGTTCTTTGCATATACTACAGGAATCATGCGCTCAAACAGTCGAACATAACTTCCTGGTAACCAACCAATTTCTGAAAAAATACTTTTACCAAAAAAGTGGTGTAGTAAAACAAGAATTGGTTTGCGCACAAAGAGTGGCGAGAAAAACGGAAGTTTGTTTATATCATCTACGACAATGTCATACGATTTCCGCATCCCATTCATCAACCACCAAACTGGAACAGCGAAGTTGAACCAAGGGCGTCTTCCGATCCTGATGATGTTTATCCCATCGGCTATTTCTCTGCGTGGTGCGCCTTTAAAGCCACAGCTAACAAGCGTTACTGTATGCCCTTTACTCGCTATTCTGCCAAAAATTTCGTGCAGATGAACCTCCGCTCCACCTGCCTGCGGATGCGATTTATCTTGCCAATTAATTACAAGAATGTGCATTTAGTGCAAGTGCACGATTAGTTGGTAGATGTATAAGAACGATTGTGGCTATTGAGGTGTCTCAACCAGGACTTCAACCGTGCGAGAATAGAATCTACCTTCCGGCGAGGAATTGTCGTACAGTGGTAGCAACTCACCTCTACCCGACGCTACACTTTCTGCAAGGCCCAATGCCTTTGCTACTGCACGCGCCCTGCGCTCGCTCAGTTTTTGGTTATACTCTGCGTCTCCAGACCTATCTGTGTAACCAATAACTCGAACTGTACTGTTTGGCTGAAGGCGTTTCTTGATAACCTCGATCGTTTGCATATGCTCAGGCGTCAACGCATCCTGGTCAAAGCCAAAGAGTATCAGCGAATAACGGTCCACGCGAATATTTTGGCCCCCTTTTTCCTGTTTTTCCGAAGATGAAATGTGTTCTATTGGAATTGAAATGGTAGGCGAGGGGACTACAGCACCGGCTGTATCACGCACAGCCAACAAATACGTGATTTCAGTTGCATCTTTCGGGATCCAAGGTACAGACTCCGATAATCTCCAGTCAATCGTTCTAGGAAGCGGGTCCGGACCCCCGAAGGTCTTTAGAAGGGAACCCTGATGTGCAATGAAGAGGGTATAGCTACCAATTTGTACCCGAGGATCAATGGACGGCACGAAACGAATTGCACTAGGCGTACATACCTTCATCGTATCTGTGCTTTCAACGGGAGCTATTACTGACTGACTCGATGATGTAATCTCAACTCTCGCATTTTCTGCTACACCATCTGACTCCGAAGAGCGGGAAGCTTTACTTGGTAAACCTCTGGAAGCAAGGGTAATCCGACGTTCGTCAATATCCCACGTTTGTACGAGGTAGTCACGAACAGCTCTTGCTCTGGACATTGCAAGGGTTGGATCGTTTTCAGAAGGATCAGTGCAACCGGTGAGCGTAATCGTTGCTTCCGGCTCATCTATCATCCGCTTTCCAATGATGTTGAGAAGATGGCAGTATGTTATAATCGCATCTAAGTTATAGAAATTGCTCATCGAGAATTGCTCAACCTGAGCGCTGGAGAGCCTCCGATACTTTTTCTGTAGATTGCTTGAACCAGGTGTAAAGAACACGTAAGGAAGAAGAGGACGCACGCGAGTTGAGAGGAATTCCTCAATAACAATTTTCGAAGCTGCGGTTTCTGTGCCTGTTTCATTAAGCCCGGTGTGTGATACGGACGACACAAAAGGCACACCTGGTTTCACAACTGTTGGAGGGGGAACCGAGCGAGCGAA
>CAZGHI010000013.1:39092-56058 GCA_964525565.1 uncultured Hyphomicrobiales bacterium | reverse complement strand
TAATGAGTCTTCAACCGCCGGCGGTACAAAACTTAAGCCAACACCAGCCCGCAGGTGGTTTGTCTTCCACGACATGTTTTCGGTATGGTTGAAAATTGAATACGTAAACAGTACTTCTGGACTAAGTACTAGTGATCGGTCTGCCGATAGGGCAAGGTCATAACTAAGTCCAAGTGTAATTCCCGCACTCAATACTGTGGAGTTCGGTATGGCACCTTGCTGAACGTTACGCTGTCTGCTTTTGTTTACAAACGTTCCATCCACTGGGTCAATTAATGTTTCTTTCTGGCTGAATTCCGATGCAAACGCTGCGCCTAAAGTAACGCCTCCGACTGCATTGAGATAGTTCACCAAACGGTACGACATAAGGGGTTCGATACTAATCTGCTGAAACATACCTTCCAGAGAGTGTTCAATGGTGGCTGTCGAGGGTCCACCTGTAAGATCCACAATAGGAAGCGTTTCCGTGTCGGTGAACGGTGTATTAAACGTCCAATAGTGCATTCGTAGGTTTAATGAGAGTTCCGACGAGAGCGGTTGGATGTAAGCCAGTCCAGCTAACCATCCAAAGCCGGTAGTGCTTGTGTATTCCGGACAACAACTTGATACCTCCGGGATCCCACTGAACCCGCCGTTACTAAAGGGGAGGTCAATGTTACCAAACACTCCGAATCGCGCTGCTTTGGTATTCGCGGTTATGCTGTCCAAATCCTGAGAAAACCCAACAGTGCATGACAATAGAAATAAAACAAGAGCAGAAGTACGGCTGATCATTTGATCACTGTAATACGGTGAGACATGTGTTGGGTTCTAGTCACTAGCGACATCGTGTATGTTCCTGTTTCCAAATCATTCGTGTCGAACGGAATCAGGTAGTTGCCAATGGTAAGCTCCTTATCTACGAGTGTTCGCACGATTCTACCTGTTGCGTCAACAAGCTCAAGGCGCGTAGGACCGTCTTCTACAATGTGCAAGTCAACGGTTGCATCATGATGAACGGGCATCGGTACAATGCGGGCTTCCGCAGGACGGCGCACGGCGTTGGATGGGAAACGGTCTCTTTCTCGCAGTAGCAATCGTGGTCCGCCTTCACGGCACAAATCGCTCAATAGTACCTTGCCCTGGTTAACCTTTACTACAATGGTATCAGAAACCAAAACTGAATCTATTGCAACAACCGACGCTGTGTCATTACCCCAAGTAACGTTGAATGGAATTGTTGCA
This sequence comes from uncultured Hyphomicrobiales bacterium, assembly GCA_964525565.1. Taxonomy (GTDB): domain Bacteria; phylum Bacteroidota; class Ignavibacteria; order Kapaibacteriales; family Kapaibacteriaceae; genus OLB6. The sequence goes on along the minus strand of CAZGHI010000013.1, from coordinate 54,834 downwards.
GCTACGTCGCCCTGTGCCGTTGTTGGTATTGTGACCTCAAAAGTTCTGCTACCATTTGGATGGAAGGTACTTGCTGTGTTTGTGGGAGTTAGAATTGAACCATTAACGCGGAAGTAAGCTTTCATTTCCGTCACTTGTGTTCGGTCGAAATTCACTTTATCCGTAAGTCGTATCGGTACGTTTACCGTACTACCAATTGCTGCCGATACCTGGTCAATTGTTATCGTACATCCGATATAAGAGCGGATAGTGGCTTCGAGAGATATCTGGATGGATCGATTGCAAATCGTATCAGAGAAGACAAAGGTTTCGGCATACGACGAACCAACAACGCCCCCTTTAAAGCGAATGGTAACCTCGCTCGTGCCTCCAGGTGCGGTAATTGGCGGGTTTGCCGCTTCAACTCTGAACGCACCTATATCGGTACCAGTCGAAGGCCAACGAAGAGGTACGCTGCCGGTGTTGAAGATGGTTATTCGTTGTTCGGCAGATTGCCCCTCCTGTACGTTAGCAAACGTTACGTTGGTAGCAGAAAGGTCGAATCCAACACTATCCTTACGCGCAACTATCTGAATCTGCGTGATACCATTAGGTGCATTGATTGCATTCGATGTTATTGAGACGACAGCCGACTTTTCACTAACACGTGTTGGATTGAACTCGATGGCAATTGAAGCCGTTTCGTTCGATGCAAGAGTGATTGGAAGCGAAATGTTTGGAACTATACGAAATTCATCAGAGCTGGATCCAATAACTTCGACAGCGTAAATCAACAACGCTGATGATCCACGATTCGATACCGTAATCTCTTGGGTCGTTGGCGTATTTGTACAAGCATCATTACTAAACAAAAGTGTTTGCGCCGACGAATGAATTTGTGCATTGCCGGTGCCTTCGCCGTACAGTCGGATAGTGCGAACGGAACCATCAGAAAGGTGTAGTTCTACCCATGCAGCAAACCTCCCGGCAGTTTCCGGTGTAAACCGAAATACAATTTGCCTCGATTGGCCAGCGGTAAGTGTGTACGCACCACCACCAGAAAGAACCTGATATGCTGAACTTTGCACGCCACTCAAAACCGTCCGGGTTACGGAAACACCCTGTGCTGCAACGGCACGAATGTTAATCGTAGTATCAACAACATCCTGACCGGCTAATCGCCGGCCAAAGTTAACCACGTCCGGTACGACTAAATCTTGGTTGACCGAGTTGGCAGTTATATTTACAGGTACTATCCCACCGGCAACGCTAACCTCCATTAGTGCAGTCCGATTACCTGTAGCAATCGGCTGTGCAATGGTTTCAACAATTGTCGCACCATTCGGAGGTAATATTGTTGGAAGTGCCGGCGTTAGTATATCAAAATCATTAAGATCTCCGGAAACAAGCCTCCAGCCATTTACCCATAATGAGTCGGGGCCCGCGTTTACTATTACTGTTGCCCGTCGCTCTGATGCATCACCAAGCTTCACGGTACCGTGGTTCACATCATTTAAAACGGGTAAACCGGAAACAACAGAAAAGGTTGCATCCGACACGTCTTGAGCTAATGTTGCTCCCTGCAAATTCCACACTCTGGCGTCAGAGTCTGTTCCCGCCGTGGCAACGCGGTTGCCTGTGTTGTCGTAGCGGCACCCATACAATATGTTAGGACCTGTTGAGAGTGAATTTAAAAGTTCAAGTGTTGACGTGCGGTACAACTTCGCAGAACCATCACCACCTGCGGCAACGAACGTCTGACTGGATGGGGAAATATCTACATTAAGAATTGCGGCAGTGGACGCTTTTGTAGCATGAATAGGTGTGCCTGTGGTTGCATTCCATGTTCTGACAACAAAATCGGCTCCACCACTCACGACTACTGTATTGTCGTTGCTGATGTCAGCGCAGTACACTACGCTTGGTCCCGTATCAATTGTTCTAATGGTTTCGAATGTGGAAGTTGAACGTAGAACAACGGCACTTGCTTCGGCGGTAACAAGGAGTGTGCCATCGTTTGAGTAGCGTGCTGAATACACTGGACCACCGTCAACCACGATATTGTTTATGAGAGTACCCGTTTTCCAATCGTACACAGCCAGCGATTTGTCGCCACCAACAACAATATGTTCCCCATTTGGTGAAAAATCCATGGACCATACCCTCGACGGCGCATTGATGTTCATCAATCGTACCCCACTTTGAAGCTCGTACACCCGTACCGTTCCGTCGTGACTACCACTTGCTCCAATATCCTGACTTGGGTGCGTTGCAACCGCCCATGCGAAATTCGCGTGCGAGCCTAGTTCACGGACTTGCGCCCCTGTTGTAGCATTCCACAAGCGAACAGTGCGGTCATGTCCGCCGGTAATGATATACTGCCCGTTATAAGTAAATGCTACTGAATAAACCGGCTCTCGATGACCGCTCATCGTAATCACAGCTTGCGGCGGTAGCACCGTTCGCATGACTCGGATTTTCATCTGTGAACTGGTTTCCGGACCTGGAGTCCACTGAAACTGGAGTCCCTGGGCGAATTCCGTTATTGGGCCCCATGTAGCTCCATCGTCTGTGCTGGATTCAAGTCTAACAATGTCGGACTCCAACACATTTGTCCACTGAATGGTTGTCGGACGTCCCGCTAGGAGCCGTTCGCCTCCATTGGGGGAAACCAACCGTAACGACTGTCCGGTGGTATATCCGCCTGCGCGAAGGGTAAGCCGATTATTGATGCATGCCGATGATGTGAGTTGTACTTCACCCCAAGCCCCCTCCGAGCCACCCCTATACCCAATTCGAATCTGAATTGTTTGGTTTTGCTGCAATACCTGTCCTGCCGGATTGGGACTATCAAGATAAAATGCCGGACTGTTGATTGTTAAGCTATTTATGGTAACGTTACCATTGCGTGCTGTTAATGATACGGTGCGTACTCCCTCAGCAGCACCGGTTCCAAAGTCGATTCCACCTGCTTCTGACCACTCGAGCTCCGCTAAGCTGCCGGGTGGCAACGAAATCCATTGCGTTCGTGTGGTTGCGCCACTGACAATGTCAAGTCTGCTTTCCACTTCGCACGTTGCTCCGGCCGTTGCCTTGATCAACGTTGCAGGTAGCCTTTTTGCATGGCAGATAAATGCCTGCACATAGGCTGTGGCATCAGATTGGTCATTTATTGATTCGCAATACAGGCCGCCGGAACTGTCCGCAAGACTCCGCAGTTCATTAGTGAGCACAGTTCGTATGCCGATGATATACACGGCGATATTATGACCACGAGCAATCCTTATAGCATCTGCAACATTAAATCGTGGAGCGCCATCAAGAATCAGGATCATCGCTTTGGAGTATCGGCCACTCCGTAAATGTGTAAATGCTCCTTCGGGATTTGCAAACAGTGCGCTGTCTAGATTACAACCACTTCCAAGCGCAAGATTTGATAAAGCTGAGATGTATGCAGATTTGTCCGTTGTCATGCCATGGAGTAGTGTGGGACGTGCATCAAACATCCCTAGGCCAATCTGATCGGAAACGGCATTCAGGTAAAGTGGTACAGCTGCAGCCGCTGCACGACTTAGCTCGCTATTGGGCGGGGTACCTATCGTTTGGCTAGCCGACTGATCTACCATAACCATACACGAAACGGAACGCTCGGTAACACCTTCCTCCTGCTCGGAGGTTGTCTGCAAACTCTGACCGTTGATCTTTAACTCGGGGTTGGGTACCGGAATGCGAACACCGGCAGCATTAAATGCATAAGCCTTCACTGTTATCTCAGGGTATTGTGAAACCTGTATTAACGTCGGAACGAAGGTCTGACTGTGAATGCTAAGTGTATAAAATACCAACGTGATAACAAGCGTGATAACAAAAAAGATCTTCCTCATGGTTCACTCTTCACTGTGTCTGTAGTTGGAATATTCTTCCCCAAAGGTACTGCGTTAAAAAGAATACCGCAAAGAACGAAGCATGGAAAGTACTACGGTCGAAGCTCTATGACTACTGTACGATTGTAAGCGCGACCCTCAGGAACGGAATCCCGAAATCGTGGTTGCTTGGAGCCGAGAGCTTGAATGAACTGTGGTTCAATCCCAAGTACCTTCGCAACTTCACTTGCCCGCTTGCGCGATAACGTTGTGTTGTAGTCCTGCGACCCCATCACATCCGTCATACCCAGAATTGTAACCGTAGCCCCCTCATTTATCTTCGTTCGAATATGATTTAACACCCGACGATGCTCTTTGGTGACAGTTGCATCGTCAAATTTGAATAAGATTAAGCTATAACGCTCTACATCGATTCCGGCTTGATGCTCCGTTCGCTTTTTTTGAACAGACGAATAGCTTACCGGCAACACTTTCAGAACACTGTCGGACTGACCTAGCGAATCAACGACCACCATGATCGCACTATCAGTCTGTGTAGGTGATGGAATTGTGTATGGTGAACCGTAAAAATTGTGTGCAGGGGTGGTTGGAATTCGTACGGTTTGTGATCGCAACGGAAGCCGTGATTGTATCGAAAATCGAATTATGAGAGAATCAGGAATTACTGTTCGATGAGTCTGCCGTAGAGTAAGTGGATCGAGAATTTCAGGGTCGCTAGGGATTAGTTCAACTCTTCTGTTTTCTTCGTGCGCAAGTTCATCATCTTTGCGATCCGATGCTCGTGTTGGCATGGATGGCAACCGTTGTGAACGAATTGTAATTCTACCGGGATGAATACCATATCGGAGGAGTTCTCTTCTCACTGACTCTGCACGACGTTGTGCCAACACGATACCTTCATCGCCAGGAACATCACTGGTGCATCCTATAAGTTCGATAGTGCAACCGGGCTGACCGATCATTCTTGAAGCAACGATACCCAACACGGCACTTGTCGCTTCTTCAAGTGTTAACGCTTCGGGCTTGACGAATGCCGTGCGACCGGTTTCGATAAATCGGCTAGGTATGGAATCCGATCCTTTATCGAAATACACATGTCCTAAAACAGGCAGCCAATCAACGATTTCGGTCTCTTCGACGCGAATCGTGTCGAACGGTACCTCGTGACCACCTCGTTTACCGCTTACCTGAATAAAGGCTACAGGTGGGTCTGCCGGCGGAGGAATATTGTGCACATTCGTGGTAGGGGGTTCCGGCACGGTATCAGACTTGGCCTCAGCGTTGCGCAGTGCAACAGAAACACCAACGCCTATGCGAAGATCGTGTGTCTTCCAACGTTCTGTGGAAGTAACCTGTGTTAAACTATGATGGTATGTGACCTCAGGCAGCAGAACAACAGTCCTGGCTTGTGATAATGGCAATGCATACCGTAGTCCCGTTAACAGTCCAAACTGCAAGGGCAATGCGTTTGGGATAGTCCCACGATGATCTACCCAAACCCTACCTCCTCCAACATATGATCCATAGTCAGCGGGGTGTACCAAATGCTCAGTCTGATGGAATTGCGAAGTCCATATCCACGCTGTTCGAATCCCAGCTACAACATCGAATGATGGGAGTAACTGCACAGCTCCAACAACCTCTAGTCCAACGGTGGATACAGACGTGTTCAACTCATGTCGGAAAAGAGCATCCCGAACGGAGGGTGGCGTTCTAAGGTCTGCTACCACTGTCCATTCATCGTATCGAAGCGTGCCGTTATGCACTGCAATGTTAAATCGTGGAACAATCCGCATCACATCGAAAACAGGGAATTCGACGCCACCAGAAAACCAGTAGCCAATTCCCGTGCCGTCCGAAAATTTCGGACAGCATGAAGCATAGTTGCCCAGTTGTGAAAAGTCGGCTGCATGCATCGTGTTCTGAAGGCCACCAGCAACACCAAATGTTGTTTGTTGACAAGGCAAACGTGACGTCCACAGTAATACCAAAATGCCGCAGAATACAACGTAGTTTTTCACTGAGGTATGTGGAGGGACATCCAATAATTGTGACGAGCAAAAAAGATCAGACCATTGCACTTGGACAAAACTGTGCAATTGAACATGCTTTACAACGTGGTCTTCGCGCAACGCAGATGGTGCGACCATGTGCAATAAAGAGCAGGTTGATTAGATTCCAATGATCCCGATGGGTCACAGCCATAAGTCTCTGTTCAATGCGTTCCGGGTTGTTGGTATCAACAAACCCTAGTCTATTACTCACACGAGCAACGTGAGTGTCTACAGTAATAGCAGGAAGACCAAACCACCCGCTTAATACGCAGTTTGCTGTTTTCCTCCCCACACCTGGGAGTTCTGTAAGCTCTTCAACTGTGTTGGGAACTACACCTCCGTGTTTCGCTACGAGCTGTTCACAGCATCCTTGGATGTTTCGAGCCTTATTCCGAAAGAAGCCGGTGGGCCGAACATCTTCTTCTAGTTCGCTTACGGAAACTGAGAGAAACGCTTCGGGAGAAGGGTACTTTGCAAAAAGATGTGGAGTAATTGAGTTTACACGTTGGTCTGTGCACTGTGCCGAAAGTATGGTTGCAATGAGTAGTTGAAATGCATTGCTATAGTCAAGGCCGATTCTGGCATCGGGATATGATTCCTGCAGTATTTGGATTATGTGAGCCATTCTAGCCGATTGTGAATGTCCCGTTTTGCGCATCATAGCCTCTTTGCTGTTAGCTGATTATCTGTGTCCCGAAAGTACAGATAGGTTGGATAGTCGCATTGAATCATCGCAACCCCTGATGATCATGCCCGATCAAAAAACTCAGAGTCGTCTGCATACGGAATATTGGCAAACACGCCGATACGTTGAAATACACCTTTGTGAATTACGAACGTACCTCCAACCACGCATTCGTTTACATGAATTCTCTTCGTTGGGTCGAACCGATCGGCAACGTATGGATCGCCTATGACAGTATATCCGCCAACGAGCATTTCACCATGTGCATTGTTTTCGATGCAGGTTCTTCGTCGTGTAAGGTGTTCCGGTGCATAGGCATCATCGGAGTCCAAAAACGTAATCCACGTTCCCTGTGCGTAACGAATGCCAGTATTTCTGGCTGCGGCAACACCAACATTATTTGGGTGTCTCACGTACCGGATTCGTTCGTCCTTGACGATGTAGCTTTGTATCACTTCCTCGGTGTGATCGGTACTGCCATCGTCAACAACTATTGCTTCCCAGGATGTCTCTGTCTGACCGACGAGAGAGTCAATAGCGCGTTGTAGAAGATGAGCACGATTCCATGTGCAGGTGATTACACTAAAGAAAGGTCCGTTTTTCTTCATGGCACAAGATACCACACAACCGAAAGCACTGGCGGATGTCTGGACTCACCTGTCGGTGAATGGCATTGTGCTGGAAAAATCGCAGATGGATGATCTGCAACGATATCACGATGAGCTGTTGTACTGGAATCAGAAAGTAAATCTCGTAAGCCGTAAAGACGTGAACATGTTGTGGGAACGCCACATCATTCACTCTTTGCTGATCCTTAAGTACGTTGAGATTCCGTATCGGAGTAGAGTCCTTGACGTAGGAACAGGTGGGGGACTGCCAGGGATTCCGCTAAAGATTGCACGCCCTGACATAAAAATCACCCTAGTTGACAGTGTGGCAAAGAAACTCAACATCGCCTCGATGCTTGCACAACATACTGCATTAAAGGATATTACAGCCGTCTGCTCGCGTGTGGAATCCTTGTCGCAGTCAGCCAAATACAAGAAGTACTTTAACGTTATTGTATCGCGAGCTGTGGCTCCGATTGCTGAAATCGTACAATGGACGAAAGATGTGCGTACGGAGAAGGCAACAATTGTCTTGCTGAAAGGTGGAGATCTGACGGAAGAGATCAACAATGCACGCAAAGCCCATAAAGAAATGGTCGTTACGGTTTATGCAATTGACGCCATAGGATTGCCAATGTTTACACAAGACGAAAAAAAGATTGTAACGTGTGCATTCTTGTAATCATCCTTGTTTGTATGCTGCATGAGGCAACAGCACAACCTGTTGTTAGCGGGATTCCGCCGGCCAACACATTGTCCGGCGTAAAGCTTGCCAGAGTTAAGTACAGCGGGGGGGGAGACTGGTATAACGACCCTAGCGCGGAAGTGAATCTTTTGAGATATGTTCAAAATCATACCAACATTGCTGTTATCCCGGAATACGAGTTCGTTGACCTTGCCAGCGACAACATTTTTGCTTATCCATTGCTGTTCATGACCGGTCATGGAACGGTGAGTTTTAGTGAACAAGAGGTGAAAAGATTGCGGTCCTATCTGGACCATGGAGGTTTTCTCTACATCGACGACGACTATGGTATGGATCAGAGTATTCGCAGAGAACTTAGAAAAGTGTTTCCTGATCAAGAATTGCAGGAATTGCCATTCAGTCACCCGATTTATACCGCACATTTTACCTTCACAAATGGCTTACCGAAGATTCATGAGCATGATGGGAAGCCCCCTCGAGGATATGGATTGTTCTGTGGTAAGAGATTGTGTGTTTTCTATACTGTTGAGACGAATCCAAGCGATGGTTGGGCCGATCCAGATGTCCATCACGACCCGCCGGAGAAGAGAGAAGCTGCCCTGAAGATCGGAACAAACATTATTGTTTTTGCTCTCACACAATGAAATACGTAGTACGACGGTTACGGGCAACTGCCCGAAGAGAACAATATTGGAAACTACTGGGAAATACCGGGACAACCGTCGCGGCTTCAAGTATTTTACTTTTTCTGATCCTGAGTGCCGAAGCGGCTTTTCATTTCTCGGTATCGGTAAGAACCACTTTGTGGTATGCATGGACCGGTCTCACAGGCCTGATGACATTGTGGTTCATTCTGCCAACGGTATTACGGTTAGCTGGCCTGCTTCGTATGCCTACCACACTGGATGTTGCACATCGAGTTGGGAAAGTCCTCCCTGAAGTTCGAGACACTTTAGTAAATGCTCTTCAACTTTTCGAGCATCCCACTGGCTCGCCTGACCTGATTTCGGAGGCCGTTCGGGAAGCAGAACACAATGTACAGAGTACTGATTTCTCCGTCATTATCAACAAAAAACTTCAACGACGTGCAGCGCTGTGGGGAGTACTGGCAGCAGGTTTATTGGCAAGTGTCCTGGCCGTGTTTCCAGACAGTTTCGGTGCAGCTTTCCAGCGTTTTTATACATACGACAAAAGCTACATGCCTCCGGCTCCATTTACACTGCACATGCAGGCAGAAGCAGATACCGTGATGAGAGGAGCCAATACGTGGATAGGAGTAACTGCAACCGGTGTTCGCCCTGAGCACGTTGTATTGTTCGTAAAAGAATCGGGATCTGATCGTTTCACTCCCTTCCCGGTTGCTTTTGATACTGCGGACGCATATCGACATCTACTACCCGGTATCAGCGGATCTGTTCAGGCATTCGCTTTTGCCGAATGGAATGAAGAGGGTGTATCCTCTGATACCATTACAGTTACCGTGATAGACCTTCCTCTAATCAGGTCGCTTCAAGGTCGTGTTATACCACCAGCATATACACAGTTACCACCAACAGATTTCTCCGAGCAGCAGGCGGATATTACAGCGCTACCAGGATCGGTGGTACAGCTAACTGTACGATCAAGCAAACCGCTGGCAGAAGCCAATATCATCCTCGAAACTCGCTCTACTGACTCAAGTACTGCCGACACCGTTTCCCTTCGCATGAAAGTGGAAGGGGCTACGGCTGTGGGCACCTTTACGGTTTCAAAACCAGGAACGTATCGTATTGTGCTCAATGATATCGAAGGCCAAAAAAACTCCGACCCAATGGTCCACACCATCGTAGTTCTCACGGATGGCTACCCTACGATTACAATGGTTGAACCACGAAAAGATGTGGACATAGATGCAACTGGACGACTTCCATTGTTGGTTTCTATCGCCGATGATTACGGATTTTCAAGGCTTACCCTTCACTACAAGTTGGTGAAATCACGGTATGCAATGGCCGACAAGAGTTATTCCACCATCCCATTACCGTTGCAAAGCGGTGCAACGGCTTTAGACGTAGGATACACATGGAATCTGGCTTCGTTGGGGATAACACCGGACGATGAATATGAGTTCTTTGTGGAGGTTGCCGACAATGACCATGTGCACGGCTATAAAGCCGCCAAAACAAGCACATTCAAAGTGCGGTTACCTTCTCTTGAAGAGGTGTTTGCAGAAACTAATCGAACCCAGGAGTCTTTGTTTAAAGACCTAAAAAAACTTGCTCAAGAAACTGATCAACTTCGCAAAGAAAGCGACGAGTTGCGAAGAGAAATGCAAAAACAGCAAGCACAGGCGCAGGCACAAACCCAGTGGTCAGACAAGAGAAAAGCAGAAGAACTCGTAAAACGACAAGAAGACCTTCAGAAGCGCATGGATCAAATGGCGGACAAGTTGGAACAAATGACGCAAAAACTGGAACAGTACAAAGCCATAAGTCCCGAAACTCTTGATAAGTATAAAGAACTTCAAGAGCTGATGCGGAAAGTAAAAAGTGAAGAGCTTGAACGCATGCAACGTCGGCTACAGGAGGCCATGAAGCAACTCACGCCCGAAGAGCTTGAACGCATGATGCAAAACTTCACTTTTGACGAAGAAAAGTTTCGGCAAAACATTGAGCGGACTCTGAATCTTCTTAAACGCATCCAAGCCGAACAAAAGGCAGACGAACTTGCGTCGCGCGCCGAAGAGTTAGCCCGCAAACAAGAAGATCTGGCAAAGCAAGCCGAGAATACCAACCCATCTGATAAACAATCACGTGAAAAACTCGCTGCGGAACAGCAAAAACTGCAAGAAGATCTGCAGCAATTGGCAAATGAAAGCAAAGACCTCGCAGAAATGATGAAGGACCTTGGAATCTCAATGCCGAACGATCAAATGAAAGCTGCTCTTGATGAACTTGATGCTGATCAGACATCGGCGGACATGAAATCTGCCCAGCAAGAAATGAACAAGGGTAACATGCAGGATGCACGCAGTAAACAAAAGAATGCAAGTAAGAATTTGCAGCGCTTTGCCCAGCAAATGAAACAAGTAAAAAAGCAGATGAATAAAAATGCTCAGCGCGAGGCTGCTCGACAAATGCAGAAAGGGATGGAAGACATGCTTGACCTTTCGAAACAACAAGAGGAATTGTGGAAACAGATGCGGGAGACTGATCCGTCGTCCAGTCAGTTCAATCAACTTGCACAGAAACAACAGCAACTTCAGGAAGCCATGAAGAACATGGCGAATTCCATGTTGCAGTTCTCACAACGCAGCATGAGTGTATCACCCGAGATGGCGCAAGACATGGGTGATGCACTACAGCAAATGAATAATGCAATTCAACACATGCAGGATCGGAGTGGAAGCATGGCTCAACGCAGTCAGCAGCAAGCGATGAGTTCCATGAACAGTGCGGCTCAGCGCATGAGTGATGCCCTCGCGCAAATGATGAATGGCGACGGCTCGGGACAGGGTGGACAAGGGCAAAACCCAGGGATGGGGCAAGGAAACGGTCAAAGCCCGTTTCAACGCTTGCAACAACTGGCAGAATTGCAACAACAGATCAATAATCAAATGCCGGGTCAAGGCCAAAAACCAGGAGGCCAACAGCAGGGTGCAGATGGAATCGGCGGACAGCTTTCGCAACAACAACGTGCAGAGCTCGGAAGGTTAGCTGCCCAGCAAGGTAGAGCAATGAAAGCTATACAGGAGTTAGAAGAGGAACGCCGCTCTGCCTCTGGTTCCAAGAAACCCATTGGAGACTTGTCACAGATTGCTTCCGACATGCAAGAGGTGATGTCCGACTTACAAACAGGTAACATCACTCCCGAAACACGATTGCGACAAGAAAGAATCTTAAGCAGATTGTTGAATGCCTCACGTTCAATGAACGAGCGCGATTACGAAAAAACGAGAGAGAGCAATAGCGGGAATGATGTTGTGCGTCAGGGTCCACCCGCTATTGGACTTCAACTCGACAATCCGGCCGCTCTCAGATCTCTGCTTGACCAGGTAAGGGGCGGATTCACGAAGGATTACGAAAGCCTCATTCGCACATACTTTGAAGCCCTTCAAAAGCTTCGACTTCAACCATCGCAGCAGTGAAACTTATTGCACTCTCATTATTGCAGAGCCTACTTGCCGTGGTTGGCATGGGCATGCTTACCGAGGCTCTTGGCGGTAAGAACATTGCTCCTCGCGAACTTATCGCTGCAATATTTTCTATACCGGGAATCGTTGGCGTTGCTCTTTTATTCTGTTCATTTGTTGTCACTAGCATGATTCTAACATTCACCAAACTTCATGTGTTTGTACCCCTCAATACTGGTATGGTGTTTTTAATAACGTTACTGTACGCACTGATGGTTCAAGGAGAAAAAATCAATGTATCAATAGTTCTTGCTATGGTTCTGATTGTCGTGGGGGTGGCACTTGCAAGTGGACAGCGATAACGAACAGGAATCACAATTTCACTGTGAAGCGCAACGGAATCGGACAACGAAGAAACATCCTTCATATGCTGGTGTGCTTACCTTTTATAGCCTTTGGTATAATTATGGAACACAAGTCAGCAAAATGCCAATTACTGACTATGCATACACGATCAGTAATACACAGCACATAAGGTTCGATACTTGAGTTCTTAACCTTCAAAAACACGTTGTTGATAAAACTATACAGGAAATGTTGTATCGTCTGGCTTCACAACCGATTCATACTTACTGTATTTCTTATCAACGTACAATACTCTGTCGGTAGTAGATGCTGATCGTAGAATGCACAGTATGCTGCACTTGATGTACCATTCCAATGCGAACATGAGCTCGCCAGCAATACTGCTTGAACTCATAACGATTATAGACATTGTTACCGGACTGACCCGCATACACCTTAGAAACCAGTTGCTATGCTGAGCGATGAAGGATGAACCTGTTATTCCAGTAAGCGCTGCCAAAGCCAAACACTATATTTCACGTACTTTTTCGTCTCTGAGGTCCGGGAACTGAGCATTAAATCATGGTTTTAATCTCGGATGAACAGAGAGTTAACTGAGCAAAACGCCACGTAAAGAGGACGCTTAACTGAACATATCGTCAGCATTCAGCAATGCTGCGTATTACATGTACGGCAGGAGCTACTTTATCACCTTCATTTCTACACGCCTATTCAAAGCACGTGCCTCTTCCGATGTTCCTTGAACGAGTGGTTTAGCTTTACCGTGTCCAATACTCTCAATACGACTCGCATCAATGCCGCCACTAATAACGTAGTCGGCTACTGCTTTTGCACGACGTTCACTCAAAGACTTATTATATCCGGGTTCGCCTTGATCATCTGTATGACCTTCAAACCTCATCCGAATGTTTTGATTTTCTCGTAAGAGTTCAATAACTCTTTCAAGGTCTGGGAACGACTCACTCTTCAACTCCGACTTATCAAAATCAAAGAATACAAGTAAGCGATCGGCACCTCCGTCGATAGGCGACAGATCTATGTCTTTTGAAATCGTTTGACCCTTTGCGCCCGGTGGAATTTCGTATCTCTCGGAGTGAAATATGTACCCGGGTGCCTTTGCTGTAACAGAGTACACTCTTCCGGGTGTTAGGGTTACATAGTATCTTCCCGTTTCATCATCGCTGCGTAATCTGGCGATAGCCTTCTGTGTAGATAAATCAGTTACGATGATTTCTGAACCTACCGGACTCTTGGTAGTAGCATTGCGAACAACGCCCTCGACAAGTGTAACCGGATCGCCCGGGAATGGGTTGGGAACTGCACTGTAGATGTCGTAATCTCCTTCCGCAGTTGTACGGGCAAAGAAGGCTTGATTGCTATTCGGTATAGAAGCATAGAACAATTCGTCGGCCATGGTATTTATCGGTGCACCTGCATTACGAACATTCGACGCTTTTGAGTTATCAAGTCGGGCTACATATATATCAAAACCACCCGAGCCGCCCGGACGGTCACTGGCAAATGTTATCGTTTTCCCATCTGCGTTAATAATCGGACTCATCTCGTTAGCACCACTGTTTGCTCCCTCTAGTGGGCGTGCAGCCGACCACCCCTGAGAGGTAAGTTCCGTGATGTATAAATCCGTTCCTCCCATACCACCGGAGCGATCACTAGCGAAAACAATTACTCTGCCATCGGCAGAGATTGCAGGCTGTGCGTCGTATGCCGAGGAGTTCACCGTTCCGCCCAGATTCTGTACGTTCGTCCACTGTCCACCAGATTTTTTTGCCATGTAGAGATCGGTTCTACCTTGACCGTCAACAGAATGTCGAAAAGCTGAAAACACCATTGTCTGACCATCCGATGTTACCGAGGCTGCACCAACATGATCGCCATCATTTACGTCGCCACTCAATCTCTTCGGTGAATTCCAACCTGAACTGGATCGTTCCATGCCGTAAAGTTGTTGTTTTCCTGATCGCTCTGACGATATGATCAGCATCCTGCCATGTTGGGTTGGGGAAGGTGCAAAATCATCAGTTTCCGTGTTGTTATCGAGGGGAGTAATCTGAACATCCTGTGCTGACACTAATACCGTTGCAGCAAACAAAACAAGCGTTAAGTATCGCATAGACATAGCCCCCTTACAATGCAAAACCGAGTTGAAGAATAATTGCCAGAGTATTGAGCGAAGCTTTGTCGAAACTCATGGGTACCATTCCCTCCGATTCCCACCGAGAATTATCCAATGATGTGAACGATTCCGTTAGTGGAGTAAGAAATAACTGGTATCGTACGTTCGGAGCAAGGTATATAGACTTGGATTGGTTTACAAAGAACCGATATCCTAAGCCAAACTCTACGGCCAAGCGCGTGGTTGCATACGTGCTCGCTTCAGTGGCAACACTTTGTGGTAGAATACTTTGATGAAGCGATGTCTCTCGCGTAATCTCTTTGTACGTTCCGCTATTACCTTCATAGTCAATAAGAATGTTTACATCGTCAGGCTCAAGCACCGTTAAACGGTCTGTACGCTGTACGTCGGCCACAGCAAGGTTCAGCACGGGGCCGGCAGTTAGAAACAACTCATCAACAAGGTTAAATCTACCTAACGCCGCAATCGAAATGGCACTGGCGGTTATGTGGTAATGAGACTCTACGGTGGCATCAATCGGACCGAAACCCGTTATCACTCCTTTATTCGATAAGCGTTCTGCTTCCACGATCCCATCACTTTTCGTATTGCTCACATATTTGGGGTCGTACGCAGCACGAAACTGAATTCCAATAGACCGTGACAGTGGTACATCTGCAAACAATCCAATCATTGGACTTATACCTGTTCCGGATTGCAGTACCTCTTCCGGTGAATTTTCAAGTGTGGTAGCCCAGGTTATCTTCTGCGACAACATGTTAATATTAATGCCTGCTTCTACACCCATATACGCGGTTAACCGAGTTGTGCCATTTGGTGCAGGCGAACCGGCAGGCCGACCTTTTGGTCGGAGCACATCTTCCTGTGCTAAACAATGTAATGCCGTTAAGGCAAGAAGTGCGGATACAACAATCTTCATGTCCACTCCCAGTTTTTGTTGTTCGAATCTAACACAATGTGACCTTCTTTTCGAACACAGTAGGTTTGTGATTTACCATTCTACCTGATTCACATGAAAAACTACATTAACGGAATGTGGACAGAGTCTCATTCCAATAAAAAATTTATCAACTACAATCCGGCCGACGTTCGGGATGTGATTGGTTCTTTTCCAGACTCCGATGCTCACGATGTGCATGAAGCTGTGCAAGCAGCCAGGCATGCCTATGTACATTGGCGGTTGGTACCTGCACC
>CAZGHI010000013.1:23551-39082 GCA_964525565.1 uncultured Hyphomicrobiales bacterium | reverse complement strand
GCTGCTTCGAATTGCTGGTGACATCTTTACTCGCAGAAAAGAAGAACTAGCGAAGGTGATGACGAGAGAAATGGGCAAAACACTCGTAGAAACGCGAGGAGACATCCAAGAGGCCATAGATACCGCATACTATGCAGCCTCTGAAACGAGACGTTTGTTTGGGCACACGGTACCAAGTGAAATGCCAAACAAAATGAACCTAAGCTTCCGAATGCCCGTTGGCGTGTGCGGCATCATCACGGCATGGAACTTTCCGATTGCAGTACCTTCGTGGAAGATATTACCGGCACTTGCTTGTGGTAACACGGTTGTAGTGAAGCCAAGCGAAGATGCGCCACACAGTATGAACATCTTTGCTGAAATCCTGCACGAAGCCGGAATTCCCCCTGGTGTATTCAATGTAATTCATGGAACAGCTGAAGCCGGTAAAGCTCTTGTTGAGCATGAAGATGTTGCACTCATTGGTTTTACCGGTAGCACAACTACGGGAAGATTTATTGCAGAACGCTGTGGTGCCCTTAATAAAAAAGTAAGTCTTGAAATGGGGGGGAAAAACGCTCAAATCGTACTGCACGATGCTGATATTTCGTTGGCAGTTGACGGTGCATTATGGGGCGCATTTGGAACAACCGGACAACGTTGTACAGCAACAAGCCGCCTTATTCTCCATGAAGATATTTATGAGCCAATGATGCAAGAGCTTACTTCACGCGCAGCTACATTGGTTGTAGGTAACGGGATGGAGAGTGAAACACAGGTGGGTCCAATCATTAATGAACGTCAGCTTACCAACATTCTCGCCCATATAAATGCCGGTAAAAAAGAAGCCACGTGCATTCTTGGCGGTAATCGCCTCACCACTGGTAACTGTAAGCATGGCTACTTTATTGAGCCAACCATTTTTGTTGATGTACAGCCACATCATCGCCTCTTTAAAGAAGAAATTTTCGGACCGGTACTGAGTGTTTCCGTCGTTTCTTCATTCGAACAGGCAATTTCTCTGGCGAATGACTGTAAGTATGGTTTATCGAGCAGTGTGTACACCTCTAATGTACATTCCGCATTTCAAGCTATGCGAGACATTGAAGCCGGTATCACTTACATAAACGCACCAACGATAGGAGCGGAAGCCCACATGCCCTTTGGCGGCATCAAAGGAACTGGAAACGGCCACCGGGAAGGGGGCTGGACAGTATTCGATATTTTCACTGAATGGAAAACGGTATATGTTGACTACAGCGGTCACCTGCAAAGAGCGCAGATTGATGTGACTGACTAAACGAAGACATAACCCGACGTTAACCGGAAAGCTTCATGCCGGTATAAACCGGGATGTATGCAGCATGCACATTCGTGTTGGTTGCGGCAATAGAGTACAGGAGCTATTGCCGAAACGTATCGTACGGTACATCGTACTCCCCGCGAGCTATGCGTTTGAGCTTGCTTTGAGAAAGCACTCTCCGCACGGGAGACAGACGCTCAAAAAAGTAAACACCGTTAAGATGATCCACCTCATGTTGAATAACTCGCGCCATAAGGCCATCAACCTCACGGACGTGTTCCCGAAGATTCTCGTCAAAGTAGCGAACCTGAATGGCCTCTGGCCGGGCCACGATATCGCGGAACTCTGGAAGTGATAAGCATCCCTCTTCAAGTTCTTCGACTTCGTCGCTATATGCCTCGATAACTGGATTAATGAGTACGCATCGTCCATTCGACTCTGCTTTATCTTCGGTTTCGGCAATATCAACAACGGTGATGGCTAGCCCCCTACCAATTTGATTTGCAGCAAGCCCAATACCGTTTGCATTGTACATTGTTGCAAACATGTCGCTGATTAACGTTCGGATATCGTCTGTGATTTCCGTGACAGCTTGTGTTTTTTCTCTCAGGATAGGATGGTTATAGATATAAACCGGTAACATGAATAAAGACCGTGCTATTGGGGAGTTACTATTGTGATGAGATCTTTAATGTCTTCAAGGATGAAATCCACTCCTTCCGTTGTCTGATTGCCGAATGCATCGCCATACTTAGCAAATGCTGTTTTCATTCCAACATTGCGAGCACCAACCATGTCGCGTTCTGCCCAGTCACCAACCATAATAGCTTCCGGAGCTTGCACATTCAACCTCTTGAGTATGAGCTGAAAGGGCGCCGGGTCTGGCTTGCGTTTCCCAGTGTCATCAAACGTCACTACTTCATCAAAAAAATGATGGTAGTTGATAAAGCAAAGTCGTAACCAGGCTTCTCGTGTTGGGGCATCACTTAAAATCCCCAGCCGCAGTCCTTTGCGGTTTAGGTGCATTAACGTAGCCGTAACATGCGGGTATGGCTTCAGTGCTGCTTCACGTGCACGCCGGTAGGCGATGATCCCTGCACTAATGATACGCGGATCCACACGGCCAAGTACATTTTCCAGTAGTGTATCGAATACTTTCTGATATTCAATCCCAAGTTCCGCATAAATACTGTCGATGTGCTCTTTTACCTGATCGAATGTAAGCTGCAATCCTGCATCCATCATAGCGCCAATAGCTGCGTCCACGGCCTGTCGTTTCATAGCCATGAAGTCCACCAGCGTGTTATCCAGATCGAATATTACAGCTCTATACATCGCAGTTCAAAAATACGATGAACATCCATGCTTGGTTTGAGGATTCGTGGTTCATGATCGTGTTTACAGTAGTTTTGTGCATGATGTTAACCGAAAAAATCAACTCCGATATGAAGCAAGCAATGCTTGCTCGTGATACCATCCGGCTGGAAACTCTACGCTCAATAAGGGCGGGTATTCTGAGTTTGAGAAGAGTGGGGCAGATCGTGCCATGACTGACGATGATGAGTTTAAAATCCTCAACGCCGCTGCGAAGAAGAGAAAGGATGCAATCGAGCAGTATGAACGTGCAGGACGCAGCGACGCAGCTGAAAAGGAAAGGGCAGAACTGGCTATCATCATGGAGTATCTCCCGGAACAACTCTCAGAAAGCGATGTGAAGAATGCCATTGCTACCCTCGTTGCCGAAATGGGAGCAGTTTCAAGCGCTGATTTTGGCAAGGTTATGGGAGCTGCTATGAAGACACTAAAAGGAAAAGCCGATGGAGCAGTTATTCAACGTATTGTAAAGGAGATGCTCGGATAGCATGTCCGTGATGAGCCTGGAAGAACGAATGCTGCAAGAACTGAGTTTTGATTCAGTTCTGAATCACATCCAGACGTACTGTGTTACAGAAGTGGGGGCGACAATTGTTGGCAACCTCCGCCCACTTTCGGGCATATCTGAATTGCAACGAGAGCTGCACCAGGTTGATGAAACAATGCAAATCATCATCACTGGAGAAACGTTGCCTCTGGAAGGATTTTCAAATGTAACGCCATTGTTGCAACGGTCCCGTATTACCGGCAACTACCTCAGCGCACCCGAATTACTCAGTATATATGATGCACTTGTTCAATCACGGGTTCTGAAACGATACCTTACGGACAGATCAGAAAAAGCACCTTCTCTGTTGCCATTTGCGCAGCAACTAGTTGACGACAGAATACACGAAAAGCATATTACTGATACGATAGATGAGTCCGGCGGCATTCGCGACAATGCCTCCCGTGAACTGTTAAACATTCGTTCCGACATTCGTGCCATTGAGGCACGACTACGGAGCCGCCTTCAACATATTCTGAAAAAGTATAGCGAAGAAGAACTACTGCAAGACGACTTTATCACTCAGCGTGATGGACGCTTTGTGCTTCCGCTTCACGTTCAGAATAAACGAAGTGTTGACGGTATTATTCATGGTGTAAGTCAGTCAGGACAAACGGTGTTCTTTGAACCTGCTGAAACGTTCGAACTCAACAATGAGTTGTCGTTACTGCGTGGACGTGAACAACGTGAAATCATGAGAATCCTAACGACACTTACTGCGGAAGTTGCTGCAATAAGCATAGCCCTAAACGATGCTATTAACGTTCTAGCCCACATTGATTCACTACAAGCACGTGCACACTATGCTTTAGAGTATGGAGGCTGCAAACCAAACATTACAACTGATTCTCTAATTGAGTTATTAAATGTTAAGCACCCGCTTCTTGTGCACCAGAGCAAGAGAGAGCGGCAGAACCCGAATACTGTGGTTCCGCTTTCAGTAACAATCGGGAATGAGACACGGGGGATCCTCATCAGTGGTCCCAATGCTGGTGGAAAAACCGTTGCTATGAAAACAATCGGTTTAAACCTGTGCATGGCGTTTAGTGGGATCTTTCCTCTGGGTGAATGCACGACAACAATCTGCAATATATTCACATCTATCGGCGATCACCAGAGTATAGATGCCAACTTGAGCACGTTCTCTTCGCAAATCATAACACTTCGCGACATCCTGCATCATTGCGATTCTCATGCATTGGTACTCATTGATGAAATCTGTGCTGGAACAGACCCGGCAGAAGGAGGAGCACTAGCTGCAGGCATTCTTGATGCACTTATAGAACACGGTGCCTATTTCGTAGTAACAACACACCAAAGTTCCCTAAAACAATATGCTATAACGCGATCGAACATCACAAACGCTTCATTAGCATTTGATGATGTGAATATGTCGCCAACATTCCGCTTTCTTGTAGGCGTTCCCGGAAACAGCTATGCCTTTGATCTTGCACAATCGGTTGGAATGCCGGATGCGGTACTGAACAGAGCATCAGACTACCTGGGTGGACTGCATAATGAAATGGAGGAAAGTATCCGATTTCTCCAGCGTCATCGTAAGGAGGCTGAGCAGTATTCAGCTAACGCAGCGGCAGACATGGAACAAGCTCGTCGTCTTCGCATCGAATACGAGACCAAACTGCATGAACTCAATCAAAAAAAGTCTAAGCTCCTTTCAAGTGCCCGTGAACAAGCCGCCGAGATCGTAGATAGTGCTAAAGCACTTGTCGAAAACACTATCCGTGAGATACGAGAACAACAGAAAAGTGTAGCAGAAAGTAAGCGTGAGTTTCATGAAAAAGCTACAGAAATAACACGTTTAACTAGCCAATCCGACGTATCTAACCAAGGGCATGCCGAAGCGCAATCATTAACTGTAGGTGACGTTGTCAGGATTGATGGTACGAACTCTGAAGGAACGATTATTACGATTGATGATAGGGGTTATGCAATTGTTAACATTAACGATGTAAAGTTGCGCGTTGCATGCGATAAGTTGCAATTGGTGTCAGCACAACGTAGTTCATTAAAGAAGGCAGCTACAGATGCGAATTCGCTGCACGCGCTCAGACGCACACAATCTGAAGATTTTGTACGTTCCCGAACAACGCCCTCAATGACCTTAGACATACGTGGAGCACGCGCAGATGAAGCTCTTCGGCTTACAGAGCAGTTTATTGACAATGCTGTTGTATTCGGTCATCCGTTTGTAACGATAATACACGGTAAGGGCACCGGTGCTCTACGGAAGGTAGTGCATACCTTCCTTGAACATCAGAACCTCATTTCCGGTTATCGCAGCGGAACCATTGCAGAAGGTGGCGATGGCGTCACGATTGTTGAATTCTAATACCTCCTGCTCATTAAACACGCTAACTTCGCACCATGATACGTTCCGTTTTGATTGCCAATCGCGGCGAGATCGCCCGCAGAGTCATCAGAACGTGCAAACGACTGGGTATTCGCACTGTTGCAATCTACTCAGATGCGGACGCCGGGAGTTTACACGTTACAGATGCAGATGAAAGCATTTCAATAGGTGGATATACACCCAGAGACAGTTACCTTGTGGTGGACAAAGTGCTGCGAGCGGCTGAGCAAGCAGATGCTGAAGCAATACATCCCGGTTATGGATTTTTAAGTGAGAATGCCGATTTCGCAGAATCCGTGATCCGGAGTGGACGAATTTTTATTGGTCCATCTCCGGAGGCAATACGACTTCTTGGCGACAAAACGGCGGCGCGTGATCTAGCAATCCAAACAGGTGTTCCGATTGCACCGGGTTCCATCGGTGCAATCGAAACCCTGGAAGAGGCAAAAGATCTCCTTGCAGAAATTGGATATCCGGTCATTATCAAAGCTGCCGCCGGTGGTGGCGGAAAGGGAATGCGAATTGTATCCTCGGCATCTCAGTTAGAAAATGCTTTACGGATGGCACAGGGCGAGGCCCAGACAGCGTTTAACGATAAGCGGGTGTTCATTGAACGCTTCATCCAGAATCCTCGGCATATTGAAATACAAGTGTTGGCAGATTCGTTTGGCAATGTGTTGTATTTCCCGGAACGCGAGTGTTCAATACAACGCCGTCACCAGAAGGTAATTGAAGAAAGCCCTTCTACAGCAATTACCGCCGATGTTCGCGCACGAATAGGGCAAGCGGCATCGCGTTTAATTCAACAGGCTAACTACACGAATGCTGGCACTCTAGAGTTTCTTTATGACGCGAATGGCGAGTTTTACTTCATGGAGGTAAATACGCGACTTCAGGTTGAACATCCTGTTACGGAGGCCATTAGCGGCATAGACTTTGTTGAACAACAACTCTATATCGCCAGTGGCAAACCAATGACCATTACACAGCAACAGATTGCAGAACCTAATGGTCATGCAATAGAGTGCAGGATTTGCGCTGAGGATGTGTATGCGAATTTCCTTCCTGACGTAGGACGTATCACCATGTTCCACGAACCCACTGGTGAACATATTCGAAACGATCATGCCGTTCACGTGGGCAGCGAAATCACCATTCATTACGATCCAATGATTGCGAAGCTCATTGTTTGGGCGCCTACACGCGATGAATGTATAGAGAATACCATCCGTGCACTGGATAATTACCATCTGGGAGGGTTAAAAACCACGATTCCGTTTTGCCGTCTAACACTCGATAGCCAACCCTTTCGAAGCGGAGTTTACGATACAGGTTTTGTTGCTAGCCATTGGCCAATACCTATACCCGACCAGATGCGTTTACTCATTGCCACTGTTGCAGCCGGAGGATTCGCTCAGGAAACAGCCCGACGTGCACCAGGCCGGCGTACAGCAGAACCGTAAGCCGTGACGCTTCATTCACGTTACTCAGGTAAACTGCGATATTTGCCCTGTCCATCATGTAACGGTTAAGGAGATTAATGCAGACCGACGAATCCACTGCCTTGTCGCTAGGTCTAACGGCCGAAGAGTACAACCGCATCGTTGAAATTCTAAACCGCACACCAACCTATACTGAACTGGGCGTTTACTCGGTAATGTGGAGTGAGCACTGTTCATACAAGAATAGTATCCTTCAACTGAAAACTCTCCCTCGTTCAGGGGGACGCTTATTAGTAGAGGCCGGTCAGGAGAATGCCGGTGTTGTTGATATTGGTAACTCGTACGGCATTGCGTTTAAGATTGAAAGTCACAACCATCCTTCTGCTGTTGAGCCATTTCAGGGTGCTGCAACCGGGGTAGGTGGGATATTGCGAGACATTTTTACAATGGGAGCACGGCCCACTGCAGCGCTGAATTCGCTCCGATTTGGCGAACCCGACAATGAGCGTACCAAGTACCTCATCAAAGGTGTTGTGCATGGTATTGGACATTACGGCAATTGTTTTGGTGTTCCCACTGTTGGCGGCGAAGTCTATTTCGACAGGTGCTACACAGACAACCCACTTGTAAATGCAATGGCCGTAGGCCTTGTTCACAAAAGTCACTTAACAAGTGCAACGGCCGGTGGTATTGGAAATCGTGTTTTCATCATGGGTAGTGCAACCGGTCGTGACGGCATTCATGGTGCATCGTTGTTAGCATCAAGGGAATTTGATCACCGTACTGCCGATATGCGGCCAACCGTTCAAGTTGGTGATCCTTTTACGGAAAAACTCCTTCTCGAAGCCACATTAGAACTTATTCAAGCCGGTGTTGTGTATGGTATGCAGGACATGGGCGCGGCTGGCATTTCGTGTTCGTCGGCAGAAATGAGCGAGAAAGGTGGGGTGGGAATGCTGTTGGACCTAGACCGGGTTCCACTGCGCGAGCCAGACATGAGTGCATACGAAATCATGTTAAGTGAATCACAAGAACGCATGCTTGTTGTTGTTCACTCTGGACGGGAGTCGGAAGCCAAGGCAATCTGCGAGAAATGGGACGTTCCATTTACCGAAATTGGTGTTGTTACAGATAATGGTCTGCTACAAGTAACACGGCACGGCAAGGTTGAAGTGTCTGTACCCGCAGCTTCGCTTGTACTCGGTGGTGGTGCCCCGGTGTACGTGCGGGAGCAACAAAGGCCGGAATATCTCAACCTCACAAGAAAGAAAGTTGATCAGGGACCTGTACTACACGCAGAAGAATGTACTCGCATCCTAAAGGAATTATTAGCTTCACCAACCATTGCCTCGAAGAAGTGGATCTACGAACAGTATGATTCCCAAGTGGGTACAAATACTGTTCGGAACAACAATACCGATGCGGCAATTATCCGAATAAAAGAATTACCAGGTAAAGCTATTGCAGTATCTACAGATTGCAATTCACGCTACGTGTACTTAAATCCCTATATGGGTGGAGCAATAGCAGTTGCCGAGGCCGCACGTAACTGTGTATGTGTAGGTGCCGAACCAGTGGCAATAACCAATTGTCTAAATTTTGGCAATCCCTATGACCCGGAAGTGTATTGGCAGTTTGCTGAAGCCATACGTGGAATGGGAGATATGTGCAGGTTGTTGAATACGCCGGTTACCGGAGGCAATGTAAGTTTCCACAACGAAAGTCAGCAACATGCCGTATTCCCAACGCCCACAATTGGGATGCTTGGGATAATTGATGACATAAACACCATATGTGGAAATGTGTTTAATGAGGAAGGGGCTGACGTTTATCTTCTTGGCTGGCAACACGATGAACTTGGTGGCAGTGAATATCTAAAGGTCATAAAGAAACGTATCGTAGGCGATGCTCCCCACCTTGATATGGATCACGAAGTGAATTTGCAACGGCTTGTTCTTCGAGGTATTCGTGAAGGTATCATTTCAGCCGCTCACGATTGTTCAGAAGGAGGATTGCTTGTTGCACTTGCAGAAATGTGTTTTGGAGGAGTAGGCGTTATCGGCAGTATTCCATTTGATCATACAGCAGGGCACCTGTTTGGTGAGTCGCAGAGTAGGATACTTGTTCAAGTCTCCAAATCCAATCACCGCCTGCTGAACTTGATGGCTAACGAAGAAGATGTTCCACTGCACAAACTTGGCGTAACGGGAGGTCAATCGTTAAGTATTGAGAATTTGATACACGAACCGGTTTCTTTGCTCAAAGACGTGTACGAAGTATCATTGCCGAGCATCCTAGATTCCGCATTTGCACATTCGTAAGGCATCTCATTATGCAGCAGTATTTATCACTTTTCACAAAGCCCTTTCTAACAAACGCTTGGCCAACGTTATGGCGTGTACTTGTTGGTGCTTTAATGGTAGGGCACGGTGGCGATAAGCTGTTCAACGGACTCGATTCGTTTGTTGCGGAAGTAGTGGCTAAAGGATGGCCGTTGCCGGAGCTTCAGGCGTTCATAGCTGTATTCATTGAATTCGCTGGTGGAGTGTGCCTTGTTGTTGGTTTATTCACGCGCCCTGCTGCACTAGCAATTGCAATTCAGTTCTTCATAATAACTGCCATATGGGCATACGACGGACCCTTTTTCCAGCGTCAAGAAAAGCCGATGTTATACATGCTCCTAAGTCTGTACATTTTTTTCATGGGCCCTGGGTTATGGAGCGTTGACCATTTTCTCTTTCGAAAACAACACCAAGATGCTCAGCCGGAGAACATCGCATCCGACGCTGATTTATCGGACGGGACCAGGTGACGTTGTCGGTACGCGACAAATGCACTACTAATAAACAGCATTCCTGCAACAGGCATACTTATTGTTCGCTCTTCAGCGCCAGGTGTAATCAGGTTCAAAAGCAAGTTGAATCCTGAAAAAGCCGCAACCACCCAAATACTCCAACGACTTGAGCGTTGGAGTTTCCTGAACGAAACGTCTGCACGAGAGAGCACAATCGCTGCGAATAAAGCTATTAGGAGGGAGTGTACAATTGCAGCAACACGCATTTCAATAGGGAACACAGCAGGAGAGGATGGACCCATCACAATTCGTCCGAGTGGGAATCCTGCAACAAGAGCAAGCTGGAAAGCGACTACGCAGGCCGATAGAAGAGCGTAAACGCGGGCGACAATGCGAACAAGCATTTCAACAACCTTGTATTAGCTAAACCGCAGTATTTGCGAAATCCTTAAGCGTTTAATCGCAATCAACGGCAAGCACGATGCAATAACTGAGAGCAGAATCACGCCAAGAGTGATTATAAGAAACGGAAGGGGAGAAAGAGAAACAGGTAAGGTTGATACATAGTATATGGAACTATCGAGCGACACAGGTGCCCACGTGTGTTGAATAAAAACAAGTATCCATGCCAAAGATGCACCAAGCAAGCCACCGGTACACCCTAGTCGTAGTCCTCGAACAAACATCACAGCCATTATTTCATGTAGTTTGAGTCCTAACGTTGACAGAATTGCTAGTGATCTTGACTTTAATACAACAGATACCACAATTGAACTAATCAGTGTAAAAACAGCTACTAAACTGATCAGCGCGAGAACGATTGGTATGGGTTGTTTCTGAAGCTCAATCCACCCTGCAATCCCGGCAAATCTCTCTTTCCACGTTGTTACTTGTGCGTTATCTGGGTACAATGTACGAAGTCGAATTGCCAATAGGTCTGCACGATTAGGATCCGCCAGAGTTACTGTAATAACAGCGGATGCAAGTGAATCTGATCCCATGACCCTCGCAAGCTCACCTTTATCCATCACAACAAGCGAGCCGTCAATCATACCCATCCCCGACGTTACAATACCTGAAATACGGCTAATGAACATAACAGGCGTCAACTCACCATCCGATTGATGTTGCTCCGCATAAAATAATGCGGTATCACCTGTTCGCAGGCTCAGTTTACGTGCAATGTCAGCACCTATTACGCAATCATCACTGCTTGTTGGCAACGTACCTTCTGTTACAATGCCGGAAAAGGTTTCTTGTAAACTGGATGGATCTACACCATGAACAACTACTCCATCAACATCATTTCTACTTCTGATCAGAGCTTCTCGTACAAACATCATGCGTGTAGATTCTACACCATTGAGTTCATGAATTGATGTTAACAACCTAGCCAGATCATGTTGGGAGATATGCTGTGGTCGGACCTCTACGTGTGACGTAAACTTCAGTGCTGCTTCTTGAATCCGCTCTTCGTAACCTGTAAGGATAGACACGCTCATAATCAGCGCAAACGTGCCGAGCGCTACACTCATAACGCTTGCTCTTGCAGTAATTCGTGCAAAGACATCGGTACGAAGCGATGCTGATAGGCGGGACGAAAGAAACCAGATGAGTGCTGCCACCGTTGATTGGAGAAACGTTATTACTTACTCTTTGTAAACGTTAGTCCCGCATCAACAATCTGACGCTGAAGTACCGATGGTTGAAAGCGCGGTTCATAATAGAACTGTTCCCACTGATTTGTTGTGACATCGAGGTTTGTTCCAACACCAATGAGATCCATAAGCTCAAAGGGTCCCATGCGAAAACCCAGCCCCTTAAGCGAGGCATCCACGGCTTCCACTGTGGCGCCACCTTCCGTAACAATTCTCTGTGCTTCGTTGTAAAAATTTCTCGCAATTCGATTTACGATAAATCCGGGAACATCACGTGCGATAACAGGTGTCTTCTCAAGGCTCATTGCAACCTGTACGCATACATCAACGGTTTCTTGCGTCGTTTTAGGTCCGCGAATGACTTCTACAAGCCGCATGATGTGTGCTGGATTAAAAAAGTGCAATCCAGCAAACCTTTGTGGATACTGCATATCCTTGGAAAGGCGTGCTATCGATATGCTGGACGTATTTGTGGCAATGATTGCATCTGATGTAACTACTGATTCCAGTGAACGAATCAGCCCCAACTTTGCATCAACATTTTCGGCGATGGCCTCAATAACCAGGTTGCACCCTAACAACTCTTCCAATGTTGTAATCCTGCGTATTGCAGATTTACAACGCGCAGCCGTTTCTGCTGTAATCTTCCCTTTCTCCACGCCTTTCAATATCTGCGATTCTATCCATTCAAGCGCCTTGTCTGCAACATCATTATTAGCATCGTACAAGACCACGGAATGTTGATGGAGGATTGCGGAAAAGGCAATACTGCGCCCCATAATCCCTGAACCAACAATGCCAATATTCATGCTCGTAATCCTTGTCGTGGAAATATCATCTACCAAATGGCGCCAATTACGCCTTACGAAATAACTCCAAGTTTTCTGCCAACAGTTTTAAATGCCTGGATTGCAGTATCAAGGTGTTCCTTTGTATGTGCTGCTGACACCTGGACTCTGATTCGAGCTTTGTCTTTAGGAACAACCGGGTAAAAGAATCCAATAACGTAAACATCATGCTCCAACAACTGTGCCGCCATCTCCTGTGCAAGACGAGCATCGTATAACATAATCGGGGTAATGGGGTGGTTACCAGGTAAGATATCGAATCCTAAGTCCGACATTTTGTTGCGGAAGTATGTTGTATTGGATGCCAATGTATCCCGTAATTCTGTGGTTGTGCTCAGTAATTCAAACACTCGTATGCCGGCTCCAACAACGGAGGGGGGTAATGAGTTTGAAAAAAGGTAAGGGCGAGAGCGCTGGCGCAGCAAAGCAATAATCTCTTTTCTTCCGGTAGTAAAGCCTCCAATTCCCCCCCCAAGCGCTTTACCAAGCGTGCCGGTTACAATGTCAACACGACCCGTAACTCCGTAGTGTTCAACAACACCACGACCATTCTTGCCTATGAAACCCATACTGTGGCATTCATCAACCATTACCAATGCTTCGTATTGATCGGCAAGGTCACAGATTTTGTCCAAGGGGGCCATGGTGCCGTCCATCGAAAAAACCGCATCCGTCGCTATGAGGATATGTCGTGCACCATTGCTGCGTGCCATTTGCAATTGTTGTTCTAAGTCCTGCATGTTGCAGCTTTCATAACGATAGCGCTGTGCCTTGCAGAGGCGGACACCGTCAATAATCGATGCATGGTTTAATGAATCGGATACAATTGCATCTTCAGAACCAAGAAGAGGTTCAAAGACTCCTCCGTTTGCATCGAAACACGCAGCATACAATATGGTATCATCTGTTTGGCAGAAAGTACTGATGCTCTTTTCGAGTTGCAGGTGTATGTCTTGCGTTCCACAAATAAATCGAACGCTACTCATGCCAAATCCATGCGAATCTAGTGCCGTATGTGCTGCTGCAATAACCTCAGGGTGACTGCTCAATCCCAAGTAGTTATTTGCGCAAAAATTCAGTACAGGCTTCTCTCGTCCTTCTACGAATATCTCGGGTCCTTGCTGCGATGTGATGATGCGTTCCCGCTTCATCAAGCCTGCCTGCTCGATAGAAATCAGTTCACTCTCAAGATGTTGTCGTATTGCTCCGTACATACCTTCTGTCTCCCGCAGTTAATCAAAGTGTGCAAATATCGTAACGCAACAAACCAAACTCGGAAGAAAGGACAACAGCACATAACGATCAATAAATCTGTAGTTATGTACTTTGCCTCACATAGTCTGCGTATAAGCATACACAGATATACATGATCAGTGGAAGCGATAAACGATTACACTTTCGCACCTGAATTATGCATCTCGCAGTTATTTAGATTATCGAGATGAGCGTACAAAGGCATTATCAGCAACAGACGACTAGATTTTCCGGACAAGATTAAGCATTGCAGATTCCATAACACCCGCGCTTGATTGCCAGGTGTACCTTGCGAGAACTGCTTTATGCGCGTTTATCGAAAGCTTATCGCGTTCGTTTGTATTTCGCAGGAGAAAACTTATGGCTTCTTTCATCAACACCGGATCATCGGCCCTTATTAATCCGTCACATTCGCCGAGGGCAATTCCTTCGGCACCAACGGACGTCGATACTACCGGTAATCCGGCCGACATAGCTTCGAGTATCTTTATTCTGATACCACTGCCTACGAAGAGAGGAGACAAAAACACAAGAGATTGTTGCAGTCGCTGATGAAGATCATCTACGAATCCCTCTGCAACGACGCCGGCTTCAATATATCGCGTAATCCATGCAGGAGGGTTCCTTCCCAGAACGCCTAAAGTTATGTGAGCAAGGTCGTGTTCACTACGTAACGGCATTACTTTATCAAGAAACCAGCGAAGTCCGTCGACATTGTGAATCCAGCCCCAGTTACTTGCAATAACCAGCTCAGTACGGACGGCATTTTTTACAGGTGGTGATGCCTGTGCATCAACACCTGCAGGGGCAAGGACAATGTTGGTTGATGGTCCTAACGTCCGTGCTCGTTGGGCATCTACATCGGTAATCGCGAATACCGTATCAGCCATGCGAATCATATCAGCTTCCTCCCATCGAACTTTATTCGCCTGTGCTTGCATATACCATCGGATGGGATGAACCACCGAAAATCGCTCCGCATACCGTTGCCAAATCATCCACTCCACATTGTGTAATCGCAATACCCATGGCACGGTGAAGCGCTGAGACGCCCATGCAGCAAATGGGGCCATACACGTGTGATCTGCGTAGAGTATGTCAATCCGAGTACGTTGAATGACATGCTCAATTGCTGCCAACATTTGTACGGAGTAGTGCTTTTTTAGGTAGAGCGAAGAGTGCGTGAAAACACTTTGGACAACCCTTAAGGGGGTGTTTTTCGTTGAATGGTGAATTACGGAATACCGAACATTGTTAAGCTGAGGCGTTTCTTGACCTTTCGATCCAAAGCACAAGACCTCCATCGAATGTCCCCGCTCTGCCAAATGCTTAGTGATGTTGTAAAGACCAACTTTCCCTCCGTCAACAAGTGGATAGGGAACTTGCGGCATTATCTGTAATATGTTCATTTCTTCAGATAACGAGTCTGAAAACGCTTCCAATAATAATGGAGCATTAAGCCCCAAACACTCCTCTGCATTGTGATCGTCCGAAGCAACCGATATGGAATTTCGACACGTTCCGCGGTATAAGCTTTTATGGCTCCCTTAGCTGATTTTGCATAGCTTTTGATGATATACCGTACAGGAATCCGATGAAACAAAGCCAGAATAAGCATGATTGCGCCAATAACAGCCGTTCGATAACAGGCCACTAATGCCGGCCAATACCTCCATTGCATGCGAATCGTTTGTGTTAACTTCAACTGCCAACGCCGCTGAAGATCCGGGCTTTCTGCAAATGCACACAAGTGTACTGAACGAACCCACGGTACGTACTGAATAGTTCCGCCAAACCGCAGCATTCGTATGCTTAGATCCTCTTCTTCACAATAAAATTCGTCCCAAAAACCGCCGGCTTGTACAAATCGGTTTTTACGAATCATCGCAGATGTACCTGTGAATGTGTAAAAAGGAAGGCCATCAGATGATGCTTTGGTTGTAGACACAGGAAACGGGTAG
>CAZGHI010000013.1:15649-23541 GCA_964525565.1 uncultured Hyphomicrobiales bacterium | reverse complement strand
TTCAAAGGTTGATTTTTGCTCGTAGCCTCGATCACTTCGCCGCTCAGCGCAACAACATCCGGATGTGTGTCCATGAACTGCACAGCATCAGCTAGCGTAGTCGGAGTTTCCGGGAATGCGTCATCATCGGTTCGCCATAGTAACTCACCCTGTGCACGTTTTGCGGCAGCATTGAGAGCAAGTGGCCCCACATTTTCGTTGAATCGAATTACATGAACGCTCGGATGTTCCTTCTGCAACATCTCGAGCGTGGAGTCCGTGCTTCCATTGTCACTAACAATAATTTCAAAATCACGGAATGTTTGGTTGTCATATTCACGCAAACACCGATTCAATATACTCGCTCTGTTGCGTGTTGCCAATATCACAGAAACCTTCATCTGGTCAAATATACTTTTATTGTTGACAACTATTTAGTGCTGACAACTACTTGCGAAGGCCTAGCAGCTTGATCTGTAGGAGTTTATAAAGTGCTGATTCTGGTAATGGTCGTTGTGGCAGGGTGGTACGTTCCCTAATGCTAGCACATTGTGAACATGCGTGTAACGCAATTGTATTTTTACAGTCGTGCATCTTTGCGACTTCCTCTGATAGCTCACCCTTATAACAATATTACATGCGAACAATAGCCACAATCACTCTATTCTCAATCCTTTGTATCACCTCTCTCACTGCACAAACACGTCCATCATTCAATGATCTTCGACAACAACTTGAGAGCATTTATACACGAAAGCAGCCAGACGGCAGTTTCAAAGTTTCTAAACAATTTCGAAGGTGGGAATGGTTTTGGTCTGCTCGAACGCTTCCTGATGGAACGCTCCCTACGGCCCACGATTATTTAAGTGCCATTAATTCAGTTCGTCAGAACAAAAGCTCTTCCAATCCGCAGAACGTTGCTGTTTGGAAAGAAGTGGGTCCGTTTGCACCAGACCTACCCTCGAGAAGCGCTGTATGGAATGGCATCGGTAGAATGAACTGTTTGGCCTTCGATCACAGTGCACCCGGCACAATGTGGGCCGGAGCGGCTCAGGGCGGAATATGGAAGACAACAAATGATGGCGCAAGCTGGTCAGAGGTTACGATATCCGATTTGCCACATTGTGGAATAAGCGACATCGTTGTTTCCCCCTCAAACTACAATGTATTGTATGTAGCAACCGGCGACGTGCATGCATCGATTCCCGGCAAGCTTACGTCGTTTCCAGGTTTTAGCTATGGTGTATGGAAATCAACAGATAACGGGAAAACATGGAATACCACCAGTTTATCACGACTGCCGGAAGAGAATGCATTGGTTTCCCGGCTATGGGTTGATCCGCGTAACGAAGACATTGTTGTTGCTGCTACATATGCGGGTTTACAGCGTAGCACAGATGGAGGTTCGTCATGGACTACCACATTTGCAAACGTTGCGTTTCGTGACCTCATAGGTCATCCAACGCGGCCTGATCTTCTCTTTGCATCCTCGTTTAATTTTAACGGTAACGTTAGCGTATATCGGTCAACGGACAATGGTGTCACATGGACGGTAGTTCAAACCATGGCAGAGGCCAACAGAATTAGAATAGCAGTTGCAGCATCCAACCCCGCCATTGTTGGTTTGGTGGCATCCGACAGGCGAACCGATGGATTAGAAGGAGTGTATTTCAGTAGCGATACTGGAAAAACGTACACAAAACGAATTGTCGGCCAGAATCTACTCGGCTGGGATGCCCAGGGAAACGACTGGCAGGCTGGAGGACAGGGTTTTTATGATCTTGCAATGGCAATAGACCCTTCGAATGCTAACAACTGGGTTGTAGGAGGTGTGAACACATGGCGATCAACCAACGCGGGCATGTCGTGGGTTTTGTCGTCGCATTGGGTTGGTCAAGGTGCTCCTTGGGTACATGCTGATCACCACTACATAGTATTCCATCCGACTCAGAAGCGACTTTATGATTGCAACGACGGCGGCATTGCTCGTTCAACCGATGGGGGCGTGACGTGGAGAGATATTTCTCAAGGCCTCCGAGTTCAACAGTACTATGGCTTGGCCGTAACAGATTTGAATAGTAGCGTTACGCTTGCAGGAGCACAAGACAACGGCACCGCTCGCACGACTGACGGAGCTTCGTTTATGCATGTGCTTGATGGCGATGGCATGGCATCGGCAATTGACGCCAAGAATCCAAATTTGATGTATGCAAGCCAGCCATACGGATCCTTCTTTAGATCCACAAACGGAGGAGCAAGCTGGCGAATTATCAGCAGAGCATCATCACGAGGCGAGCCGGGAGGGTCGTGGGTAGCTCCGATAGCAGTTGACCCTTCGCAAACCAATAGGGTGTACATAGGGTACACACGGATGTACCGCTCTGATAACGCCGGCGATTCATGGCAACGACTTGGCGAGTTTGGTGTTGATGGCTACCTCAGACTTATCGCCGTGGCGCCATCCGATGGAAAATACCTCTATGCAGCCTTTACCAACACGATGTTCTCCAGTTCAGATGGTGGAACAACATGGCAGCCAATTCAAGGTGTTAATTCTTTCATTCAAGCGATTCGGGTCCACCCCACAAATCCAAGACGGGCTTTTGTTGTGTTTGGCGGTTTTTCTGCGCAATCCAAGGTTGTAGAAATTGACAATGGCATGGTGAAAAACTTAACAGGTGCTGGCTTACCCAATATTCCAGTTAACGCTGTGGTCTTTCAACCAGGTCCATTGAACAGGTTATATGTTGGAACAGACCTCGGCGTTTTTGCTAAAGATGAAAACAGCACAGTTTGGGAACCATACGGAGTTGGGTTGCGACCGACTGTGGTGTCAGGTATGGAACTGCTTCCATCGTCGTCTGTTCTTCGCATTTCAACGTATGGCCGGGGTATCTGGGAAGTCCGAGCAGAACAATGTGTTGCGCAGAAACCTACCGTTCAAGTTGTCGGGCAAACGAACATTTGTCAAGGTGACACCATTCGTTTGTTCTTACCTCTTGGATATCCTGTTTCCCGATGGTCTAATGGCTCTACAGATTCTGTTCTCATCATTACTACACCGGGACAGAGCGGAGAATATTCAGCAACTGTAATAGATGATAAAGGCTGCAGAGCAACATCTGATCCCGTTTCAATCACTGTAAAACGACTACCCACAAAACCACTCATTACATTCAGACCGCCCGACACTCTACGTGCATTTATTTCGGGATCCAACCTGTCGTATCAGTGGTTCAAAGATGGCACGTTAATAGACGGAGCGAACCAACGCGAGTACCGTGCTGTATCCTCGGGCACATATACAGTTCGCGTAACAAACGATGATGGATGTGCCAACACCTCTGAATCCTATACCTTTACTCAAGTGGGGACGAGTGTATCTGAAGGCGGACAAGAGCTTCCGAAATGTTGGCCAAATCCAACGTCGAGCGTTTTGCATGTTCGTTGGCCAATTCATGATTCGTGGTCACTGCAATTGTACGATGTACAGGGACAAACCATTACAACCATTGAAAATCGTAATCCAGAGGATGATGTACTTCTAAACCTTAACGATCTTGGTTTGGCTAGAGGAATCTACATTGTCCAACTAAACTCGAATACAGCTATTCATTCATTTACCGTCGTGAAGCGATGAGATGATAACACCACCGCCAACAACATCGTCGCCTTCATACATAACAACCGACTGACCGCGTGCCACCGCCTTGCGTGGTTCATGGAATCGAACGTGCAACGTACCTGCAGCATCAGTCCAACAATCCGCAGGAACACCTTCGTCGCGGTACCTGATTTTCACTGTAAACACCTGCGGCTCTCGAAGGTTTTCATATTTCAATAAATTTACGTCTTTAGCTGTGAGTGCTGTTGAGTATAATTCGTGTTCAGCACCTACAACTACCGTGTTTGATTCTGGAATAACATCGAGAACAAAGAGTGGTTCCGGCGCTGCAATGCCAAGCCCCTTTCTCTGACCAATCGTGTAGTACATGTATCCATCGTGTTTGCCAATTACGTTTCCGTGGTGAACAATGGGTCCACCTTCAAAATGGTTAACACCTATGGCATCGCGAAGAAACCGCCGATAGTCGTTATCGGCTACAAAACAAATCTCATAGCTTTCACCTTTCTGTGCGAGATGCAGGGCGAGACGCTCTCCTTCCGAACGTGAGCGTTCCTTGGTGAATCCGGAAAGTGGGAATATCGTACGGGCGAGACTTTCCTGGCGGACTCCCCACAGCATGTAGCTTTGATCTTTGTTGCGGTCGGGGCTCCGCCGCACCCAGCGGCGGTTACTACGCGGATCGTGCTGAATTTCGGCATAGTGCCCGGTAGCAATATATTCGGCTCCCAACGCGTCGGCTTTGCGTAGCATTTGTTCCCACTTTATCTCACGATTGCACCGCGTACACGGATTGGGAGTATTGCCCGCAATGTAGTCAGCAACAAAGTAGTCAATGATTTTTTCTTTAAAAATCTCTGACCAGTCAACCGTATAGTGAGGGAACCCCAATTTCAGGGCCACACGTCGGGCATCATTGATACCATCTAATGAGCAACACGACGAATCATTACCCACATTGCCACCAACATCCTCGTATCGGTAGGTCTTAATCGTAATACCGATAACATCCATCCCTTGTTCAACGAGAAGTCCAGCAGCAACGCTGCTATCAACGCCGCCGGACATCCCAACAACAACTCTATTACTTTTCCTGTGCATATTGTTCCTGTGCAACCTACGCAGATCTTAACCGCCGAGCCCCGAAGAGTGGCAAAAATATTTTGGGGGTGGTACTTCCGTCGGCTTATTCAACGGTCGTTCCATTCCGTACAGTTAGCAGCTCATGAAAAACTGCAACCATGGAAATCGGGTCCGCAACGACGTATCAATGAACCATTAATTCTGTACTGTACCCACAATTCGTGGTGGGACGCGGCAATAACAATATATCTTTCTTTGCAGTACTTCAACTTCGATGCTTTTGGCATGATGGACTACAAACAACTAGTTCGCCACAAATTCATGCGCAGGATTGGGATGTTCAGCGTAGATCGCACTAATGCACGTAGCGCACTCATGTCGATAAAATATGCTGCACACCTTCTCGCTGAAAAAGGGAATGTACTTTGGGTATTTCCACAGGGTGCACTCATACACCCAAACAAACCTGTGGAAAGCCAATCAGGAACAGCACTATTAATCCGTGAACTAGAACATGTCTGGATATGCCCGGTGGGATTACGATATGAAATCGTTCATGAACAGTATCCTGATGCTTACGTTAGGTTCGGTAAGCTTGAACGTATCCAATGGAACAGAGCAGCCGATGTACACGATGTAACATTAGCTCTCGACCATCGGTTGAACTTCATCCGAGAAAGGATGAGCCGTGATTGTACATTTGAATTGTTCGATGAGTACACTACTGTTCTTACCGGATCTCGGTCGCTTGAGAAACGGTAGTTCAGGGTGCTAATACATCGAACACACTTACATAAACAAACCATGGTAACAAAATCCACAGTTCAGTTTGTAAACGACACCGAATGTACAGAAGCTATTGAGCACCTTCCGCGTGCTCTGGTGTACTTCTATGCAGACTGGTGCGGCACCTGTAAACTCTTCGCACCATCCGTTAAGCGGATGAGCGAAAATCCCGACTACGCAGATATTCCATTCTTTGCCGTTAACAGCGAAGAAGGTCCGATAATGCGTAAACGGGCCGGCGTTGTTCACCTTCCGTTTTTTGCAGCATTCCGAAACGGCGAATGTGTAGAGGGTGTGTCCACTGCACGAGAGGATGTTGTGGTTGACATCATCCACAGGCTACGGCAGTGAATCTCCGAAGTGTTCAGTTTCTTGTGGAGAATTGCAACGACCATCAGCTGCAGCAAGCAGAGATGGATTTATTGGAAGGCACAACATCACGTCCGGACATACCGGGTTCTACGGCCGAGGAACAGCTCACCCATGTATTGGGGGCACTTTGGGTAGTTCAGCATATGAAGGCTACAGATGATTCGATTGCCGACGCACTGCGTGAGTTTGCAAAGAGAGTTCGAAACAGCACGGAACGAACCTAATTGGAATTCTACGTCGGCAAAGGAAGGCCTGTAGATTTGTGCTGTTCATGAAAACAACTCCGACATCCTTTTTCACCCTTGAAACCACTGACCCAACTGGAGCCAGAGCCGGACACATCACAACGGCGCATGGTATCGTACCCACACCCATATTTATGCCCGTCGGAACACAGGGAGCAGTAAAAGCCATGGATTGGGCAAAACTGCAAGGCATCCCTGCTTCAATCGTGCTAGCAAACACGTATCACATGTATCTCCGGCCAGGCACAGAGGTATTGGAATCCATTGGCGGGTTGCACAGATTTTGTGGATGGAACAAGCCTATTTTAACTGATAGTGGTGGGTTTCAGGTATGGTCGCTACGGGATCTTCGTACCATTGATGAGCATGG
This sequence comes from uncultured Hyphomicrobiales bacterium, assembly GCA_964525565.1. GTDB lineage: Bacteria > Bacteroidota > Ignavibacteria > Kapaibacteriales > Kapaibacteriaceae > OLB6. Next base: position 17,081 of record CAZGHI010000013.1, on the reverse strand, counting down.
TGTGCGTTTTCGCTCGCATTTGGATGGTTCCACGCATGAGTTTACTCCGGAACGTGTTGTGAACATCCAAAGGAGCATTGGCAGCGACATTTTTATGGTTTTGGATGAGTGCACACCCTACCCGGTATCGCACGACGCAGCTCAAAGCAGTATGGAGCGAACAGTCCGATGGGCCGAACGTGCAACCGAAGAACATCAACGTTCGCCATTTCGATATGGCCACCGGCAGTACCATTTCGCTATCGGACAGGGTAGTATTTATCGTGATTTGCGCGAACAGTGCATGTCCAAATTGGTAGAAATGCCGTTTGACGGTTACGCAATAGGGGGCTTGAGCGTTGGTGAGCCAACGGAAAAACTGTATGAAGTAACAAGGGACTGTACGGCAGTAATGCCGCCTGATGCACCACGCTACCTGATGGGTGTTGGTACACCAGAGAATATTCTCCGTTGCATTGCACTTGGTGTTGACATGTTTGACTGTGTGATGCCAACACGAAATGCCCGCAATGGAACGATTTATACCTCAACAGGAAAGGTGAACATTCGAAACAGCAAGTGGAAACTTTGTACGGAGGCATTGGACAGCGCCGACGTTTCCGCCGATAGCAGCTTAGTGCAAATGGCGTATCTTCGCCATCTGTTCATGGCAAACGAAATTCTAGGATTGATGATAGCAACACAGCAAAATGTTTCTTTCTACCTCTGGCTCATTCGGTCAGCACGGGAACAGATTCTTAACGGTACCTATGCACAATGGATGGAAAGAATTTTGCCAACGATTACACGTCTTCGTACCAGCTAGGCTGACTAACAGTCTCGCTGTTCTCCAAGTTATGATCCGGTTGGTAATAAATACACGATACTTTTCATCAGTTGCCCACCGTGATGATGCTAACGGCGTAATACCAGGATATCCTTCCACATCATTACTGTTTTAAAAGCATGCTACTCGCTCCACCGCCTTCAGAAGGCCAAGACCCAACAAGTTCTCTTCTCAGCACCGTTGTGATGATGGGTGCTGTTATTCTGATTTTTTACTTCATGATGATACGTCCACAGCAAAAACGTGCCAAAGAACACCAGCGCCTCTTATCGTCCATTAAGCAAGGCGATAAAGTGGTCACGTCAAGTGGTATGCACGGTGTTGTACACAGTGTTCAGGACACAACGGTGAAGGTTACAGTTGCAGATAATATGCATATCACATTCGATAAAGCATCGATAAGCAGCGTGAACCCCGGTTCTGATACAGGGAAGTAGTTCATGCTCGATACCGTTTTGGATGCCATCGCAGAGATCAAAGCCGGACGTTGCATCATCGTAGTAGATGATGAAGATCGCGAAAACGAAGGCGACCTTATATGTTCTGCCGAGCTTTGTACCGATGACATTATCAACTTTATGGCAAGCCATGCACGGGGTTTAATCT
>CAZGHI010000013.1:0-15632 GCA_964525565.1 uncultured Hyphomicrobiales bacterium | reverse complement strand
AACGGGCACAGGAGCTTAACCTTCCTAACATGGTTCATACGAACACGGCGTTGCACGGAACTAGGTTCACAATCAGCGTGGATTACGTGCATGGAACAACTACCGGTATCTCGGCATCGGACAGAAGAGCAACCGTAAACGCAATGGCAGACCCATCAACGCAACCTTCTGATCTGGGTAGGCCCGGCCACATCTTTCCTCTTGTTGCGATGGAGGGCGGTGTTTTACGCCGTGCAGGACACACCGAGGCTGTTGTTGATCTCATGAAGTTGGCTGGACTTACACCCGTGGGTGTATTATGCGAAATCTTGCGGGCTGACGGCACTATGGCACGTTTACCAGACCTGCGCGTTTTTGCTAATACACACAACCTGAAAATGATCAGCGTTCAGGACCTTATTGCATTCCGAAGAAAAAACGACAAGCTGATTGAACTGCTAGCAGAGGCTCGACTGCCAAGTCAGTATGGAGAGTTTACCGTTCGGGTATATGGGAATATTCTTGACGGAAGTGAACATGTTGCCGTAATAAAGGGCCAGATAACATCCGATACGCCAACGTTGGTTCGTGTCCACAGTGAATGTCTTACAGGCGACATCTTCGGGTCTCGCCGTTGCGACTGCGGTCCTCAACTCCACGCTGCCTTACGATTAATCGAGGCAGAAGGGAATGGCGTTGTACTGTACATGCGGCAGGAGGGGAGAGGTATTGGTTTAGCAAATAAGATAAAGGCCTATGCTCTACAAGAACAAGGCGTGGACACTGTAGATGCTAATGCCATGCTTGGCTTTGAACCTGACCCTAGAGACTATGGTATTGGGGCGCAAATATTATATGAAATTGGGGTGCGGCAAATGCGTTTGATGACGAATAACCCTAGGAAGCGCGTCGGATTAACATCGTACGGTTTGGAGGTGGTAGAACTCGTTCCCATCGAAATCGAGCCCAACCCTCACAACGAAGAATACTTGAAAACAAAGCGCGACAAACTTGGGCATGTGCTTCGGCATCTGTAAATTGTGTACATAACGAAGCCCCCTGCGGCTTTGTTTTTTTTTTTTCGTGTTGCCACTTCTAAAGGGTTCACCAATGGCAGGTGATGCGGTTTACGTTACACGCGAGCACCTAGAAAATCTTCGTGCCGAATTACACGAGTTAAAAAGGTCGTCGTCAGCGGCCTGGGCAAGAGCGGCAACATCGCACAGAAAATCGCCGATGCGCGATCACACGGCGATTTATCAGAAAATGCAGATTACGATGCTGCAAAACATGCGCAAGAACTCCTGGAAATACGTATTTCACGGCTTGAAAGCACACTAAGCAAGGCTCAAGTTATTGATGCAAATGATTTTCCGGACGATAAGGTGTATATTCTGTCACGGGTTCGATTAAAAAATTTTAAAACTGGCAAAGCTGTTGAATATCAACTTGTTTCGCCTGAAGAAGCAGATTTTGAGCAGAACAAACTTTCTGTAACAAGTCCTCTCGGTAAAGCGTTGTTGGGAAAGGTGGTTGGCGATGTGGTTGAAACGAAGGTTCCAGCGGGAGTGATACAGTATGAGGTTTTGTCTATAGGAAAATAATCGAGGTTGTCTAAGGATAACATCGTTCACATTTCTGGTTTGGACAGACTTGTTCATTGCACAACACCGTAACTTCGAGTGTACGATAACAGCAGACCTGCAAAGGCAGATATCGTTTCCGAAACCAGCAGGAGATTACATACACCGTGGCTTGGTTCCTTCGTAAATCCCAAAATATCAGCGAGTCTCAAACTGTTCGTGACATGCCCGATGGTTTGTGGACGAAATGCTCTTCGTGCTCTACAGTATTGTATCGGAAGGAGTTGGAGCAGTATGCGTACACATGTCGAGTTTGCGAACACCACTTCCGCATTGGGGCATCTAAATACATTGAGCTGCTCTTCGATCCTGGATCGTGGGAGGAAACGAACCACAATGTGCGCTCAGCTGACCCTTTAGAATTTGTTGATACCCGTCCTTATGCAGCCAGGCTGAAAGAAGCATATGCACGCACCCAACTTCCAGATGCTGTAACTACCGGCATAGGCAGGATACATGGAGTGCGTGTTTCCTTTGGGTGCATGAATTTTGGTTTCGTTGGCGGTTCAATGGGCAGCGTTGTTGGAGAGAAGTTCGTACGTGCCGTCAAGTGTGCCCTGGAACAGAACATTCCGTTTGTGTTTATCAGCGCTTCCGGCGGAGCACGGATGCAGGAAGCTGCCTTATCGCTCATGCAAATGGCAAAAACCAGTGCAGCGCTTGGAGAACTAGCCGAAGCAGGAATTCCCTACATCTCAATACTAACCGACCCTACAACTGGTGGGGTAAGCGCCTCGTACGCAATGCTGGGTGATGTTATCATCGGTGAGCCAAAGGCGTTAATTGGCTTTGCAGGTCCCCGCGTAATAGAACAAACGATTCGTAAGAAACTACCCGAAGGCTTTCAACGCTCGGAGTTTTTACTGGAACATGGTTTCCTTGACATGGTTGTACATCGGCGTGAATTAAAGGCAAATATCTACAGTATTATCAACCACTTAACCTCATCAAACCGTGCTTAATCAATCTACACGCGTGCGTCTTGTAGGTTTTCCTATAGACCTAGGTGCCGATAGAAGAGGAGTTGACATGGGGCCGTCGGCTATGCGGATAGCAAACGTAGATGAGCGGTTAAAAGCTCTGGGGTACCATGTTATTGACGAGGGAGACATTCCTATTCGGGCAATTGAGGTTCAGGAAGAAACGAACAGTAAGTTAAAGTACCTTCCTGAAGTTGCCGAAATGAGCCACGTACTGTGCGCTCGAGTTAAAGCCATCTTAGACGAGAGTGACTTCCCTTTGATTTTGGGTGGTGACCACAGCATGAGTATTGGTTCCCTAGCCGGAATTGGTCAGCACTGTAAAGAACAAGGGAAAACGCTGGGTGTCATCTGGATTGATGCGCACGCCGATATGAATACGGCCGAAACCACTCCTTCGGGGAACATTCACGGAATGCCGCTCGCAGTAGCAATGGGTTATGGCCATCATACTCTCACTTCGGTTGGAGGTGATTTTGTTAAGCTGGACCCGAGAAATCTAGCCATTATCGGACTGCGTTCCATTGACCCGGGTGAGCGCGAGCTTATCCATGAGCTGGGAGTAGCTGCCTACACAATGTTCGACATCGACCGAATCGGTATGTATGAAGTAGCTTCTCGCGTGCTTGAAGACATGTCGAGGTCTGTTGACCATCTTCACATATCCTTTGACGTTGACGGCGTTGACCCGTCTGTTGCAAGCGGAGTTGGAACGCCGGTTCCTGGTGGACTTTCGTACAGAGAAACCCACCTCTTTATGGAAATGGTTTCGCAAATACAAGCTTATGCTTCGTTAGAGGTGGCAGAGGTTAATCCAATTCTGGATGAACGTAATAAGACTGCTGAGTTTGCTGCAGACGTCGTAGCGTCATCCATGGGTAAACGGATACTGTAAAGCCGTGCGTTGTACAAGTATCCTATGTGCTTTTCTTTGGACTCTGGTAATAACAGAAGCGAAGTGTGCTGCACAAGCGGACACGCTTGTTGGGGTGCAGCGGGGAAGACCCCTGTTGGTTCGAGCGGATGTGAATTGGACGCTTGGCATAGCCGCAACTGAGTTTTTTCGTGACGTTCAGTATTACCTTGGTGCAAGAGCATCATCTTTCGACATTCCAACAGGGGTTTCGGCAACAATAGCATCGTTTCAACTGTCCGATATTGCATTTGGACTATCGAGTGGTTACACCAGAGCAGCCGTCCGTGAAACGTATGGTTACGACCCCCGATCTCGACCCGATCCGGTGGGTCCTGCTCAAACGATAACGCAGACGTTTTTGCTGTCGAGCATCCCAACCATGATCACTGTGGACTACCATCCAATTCGCCGTCAGTTCAGCGGTTATGTAGGTGTAGGCCTTGGAGTCTCTGCCAACCACTTTTACTGGGAAGAAGCACTCTCACCAAGTACTGAATCAGGAGCTCGCCAGAGTGGAATACGCTACGATGCATGGCAGGCCTCGCCACTGGTGCATATTCGATCCGGATTGTTTCTGGGATTTGACCAACGCTGGTCGGGCCAAACCAGGCCTGGTCTGTTCGTTGAAGCAGGATACATGTGGATTCCAATGCATGGACGTTATTTCGAGCTAACAGCAAAATCTATGGCAAATCAACCTCAACAGTTAGCCCGTGATTACACGATACATGCCGGTGGTTTCGTCCTTCGCATGGGTTTAGAGTTGCTGCTCAACGCTCAGTAACTCTTGTCAATCCAAGCATCTTTGATTACATTGTTACGTCAGAATTGTCGCACTTTACCGAGAAGGAGTCGTTATGGATATTCACATCACCTCCCGTCACTGTAAACTCACCAACGATGAACACAGCGCGGCAATTAAGGCAGCAGAACATCTGATGAAGTTTCACGAAAACATCCTTCGCGTGGACATTGTTGCTTCAGAAGATGCTGGTCAGAAGGGGGCTGAGTTTGCTGTAAAAGTTCAAGGACAGACCATCGTCGCAAAAGAAAATGGCCCGGATCATATAAAAGCCATTCATGATGCCCGTGAAAAGGTTGAACGACAGCTTCGGCGCTTTAATGACAGACAGCACAATGTCCGGACAACAATTCTTCCATAGACGCTTTATACATGCCAACATCAATCCGACCCTCCACTCCATTAGTGAAGGAGTCGATTACCGTTCGAGAAATACTTGCCGGTCCGGTAAACCTTGAAGCAGTTACCGGAGAGATCGGTTTAGACAATTTGGTAACAGACAAAAATCTACACCGTCCCCAATTAGCTCTTGCCGGCTTCACTGAACTATTCACGTATTACCGGGTACAGTTATTCGGTAATACTGAATTTTTTTATCTTTTAAAAAGTCTTGACGAAGCCCAACGCAGAGAGGCTTTTAGAAAAATCTGTGCCTTTAATGTGCCATGCATTGTTTGTGCTAACGGTCATGTCTTGCCACCGGACCTGGTTGAAATAGCTCACGAACATAACGTTGCTGTTTTAACAACACCATTTGACACCTCTAAAACAATCTATCTGCTGGGTGAATTTCTCGACGATCACTTCAGCCAACAGATCACTGTCCATGGGTCCTATGTAGATGTGTACGGGGTTGGAATGCTCTTCATCGGCAAAAGCGGAATTGGTAAAAGTGAAATCGCGTTGGACCTGGTAGAAAGAGGACATCGTCTGGTAGCCGATGATATTGTAGTGTTCACGAAGAAGCGCGAAAGCATTCTCATGGGTACGGGCACTGCATTAGTGCGACACTTTATGGAAATTCGCGGTCTGGGAGTTATTGACGTTCGCCAGATGTTCGGCGTACGTTCCATTCGTTTCCAAAAGCGCCTCGAGATAATTGTTGAACTTGAAGTATATGATAAGTCCCGCGAATACAATAGAACCGGACTAGAAGAAAGTACAACAGAGATTCTCGGTGTGCCTATCAATACTGTGAAGTTGCCGATTTTTCCTGGTGAAAACGTTACCGTAATTAGCGAAACCATTGCTTTGAATTACTTACTTAAAACGTATGGTTACAATGCATCTCGAGAATTTGCGGACCGACTTGAAGGTGAAATTCAAAGACGTGGTAAGGAGAAAGGACGTTATGAACAGCGACACATCACCTACTTTCAAAGCGACGATGAATAAAAGCACTACTCCAATTCTTCTTGCCCTTGCTGTAGTTAGCATTCTCTCTGTATCGTGTGGAGGTCAGTCTGCTAACCAAAACGCTGCCGATGTTACTTCGCCCATCCCGGGTGAGTGGGTAGTTGTGCATGAACTGAGCGATCCTGAAGGTCTGAATCCGATAGTTACTAATGATGCTTCAGGACAAGCAATCTTCATCCGCGTGTACGAACGATTGTTAGAGCAAAATTTTGAGACTCTCGAGCTTGAACCTGTACTGGCTGAATCTCGACCCACCATATCGGAAGACCATCTTCGTTACACCTTCACACTGCGTGATGATGCCACATTTAGTGATGGACATAAAGTAACTTCCGACGACGTAATCTATACGTTTAAGGTCATCAAAAACCCTTTAGTAATTGATGCCGCTGCCAAGCGCAACTACTTCAACGATGTTGCCGATGTTATCAAACACAACGATCGGTCTTTTACCGTTGTGATGTCGCAGCCCTACTTCATGGCAGAACTTCAGCTAGGCTCGGTTGAAATACAACCGAAACATGTCCAAGACCCTAACAATCTAACCGATACATATTCTTTCGCTGAGACAAACAACCTTTCCCTTGCCGGCGAGAATCCTGCATTGCGACGTGCTGCAGACTGGTTTAATAAACCTGAATTTAAACTGGAACCCAAATTCAACATTGGATCCGGTCCGTACATATACGCGGAACGAAATCCGGGCGAGGGAGTAATCATTGTTCGCAATAACAAATGGTGGCGTAAAGGAAAAGATCCTCATATGCCGGCCTATCCGGACAAAATCATCTTCAAGGTAGTGAACGACCGCAATACTGCAGTGGTTGCACTAAAAAATCAAGAGCTTGATTTTATGGAGTTCGTTCCGGCTGCGAAGTTCCAGGATGAAATTGATACCACGACGATGCCGTACCTGGCAAAACATGCTTATCAAACAAATGCTTACTTGTATATCGGATGGAACACTCAACGGCCGATATTTTCCGATGCTCTTACGCGAAAAGCTCTATCGCATCTTGTGGATCGTGAAGCACTTATCAAACAAGTTGTGCGCGGGCTTGCCGTTGTACAAAACAGTGTTCTGTATCCGTCCAGTAAAGAATACGATACCACTCTTCCTGCAATAGAATACTCGCCGGAAAAAGCTAAAGAACTTCTGCAGCGAGCAGGGTGGTCGGACTCAGATAATGATGGCGTCCTCGACCGATACCACGAAGGTAAAAAGATTGATTTTCGTTTTACGTTCCTACTGAACAGCGGAAATGAAATGCGCGAGCAAATAATGCTCCTTCTCGTTGATGAATTCCGAAAAGTTGGTATCCACGCGAAAATCAAAAAATTAGATTGGACAGTTTTTCTTGATGATACTCGCTTGCACAATTTCGACGCATATGTGGGTGCATGGGTAAACGATCCTTCACCTTCTGACCCATATCAGTTATGGCACAGTTCACAGATCGAAAACAAGGGGTCAAACTATTGTGGTTTTCGCAATGCGCGGGCTGACGAATTGATGGAACTAAACCGCGTAGAGTTCGACGAAGCAAAGCGAATTCAGTACATGAAGGAATTTCAGCGTATCGTTTATGATGAGCAACCATATACGATGCTTTGGACGGTGAAATTTCCTGCCGTTTACAACAAACGTTTGCAAAACGTGAAATTCAGCTATGTCCGCCCGGGATATAATCCCGGACAGTGGTGGGTTCCCAAATCTCAGTGGAGACTTGCTCCAACACCATGAAACGCAATGAACTACGGCAAATAATTGCTGCCGGTGAGTCTTCAACTGTTGAATTCAAGAGAAAATTTACTAGCGCTGAAAAGTTTGCCCGCGAAATCATTGCCTTCGCCAACACAGATGGCGGAGTGCTCTTGGTTGGCGTTGATGATAACGGCAAGGTTGTGGGTGTAGAAAGCGAAAAAGAGCAGGTTGAACTCATTACAATTGCACAACACAGCATTACACCTTGGCTGGATATTACTGTTGAAATCGTAGAGATAGAGTATGTGGATGTTGTTGTGATTCAGGTTCCACGAAGCACAAACCGTCCACATCGTCTGCGTACTGACGACCCTACTGAACGTCCGCACGACCGCAAAGCCTTTATCCGTCAGGGCGAAAACAGTGTAACGGCATCGAAGGAAATGGTAAAGATTCTCGAAGCGATGCACCCGGATGCTCCGGGACTTACCATTAGCATCGGTGATCGTGAACGGAGGTTATTCACCTATTTGGAACGCTATGGTAAGGCTTCCGTGAACGACTTTGCTCGACTTGTGAATATCTCACGCAGGCGGGCTTCTCAAATACTTGTGAAACTGGTTCGAGCCGGAGTGTTACACATCAACAGTCAAGACGGTCACGACTTCTTCACGCTTGTTTAATAAGCATGAAGTTGTTAAGGTGGTTAGGGGGCTCTGTGTGACAGAAACGCAAATCGCCATCCCGCAATTACGCAGGATGGCGATTGTACAATCGCACGTTCAGTAGTTACCGGTGGATGAACTGGAACGGAGCTGTTATCACGTTGCCGTGGTTGTTACTAAGAACAAGCAGATACATGCCGGAAACCCGGTTCTGAAGTCCAAGATCCGATAGTCTTACTACTTGTCCGCCGCTGGATTGAATTTCGGATATGCGCTGCCCTGCAATTGAATATACCTGCATCACAACTTCACTACCAAACGACTCGGGGACGACAAAAGAAGACATCAGGGTTGCCGGTGAAGGCATATGAACTCCGATGCCGCTCCGGCGTGAATCGTCGTGTACACTGGTGATTGTTGGAGTAACAACAGCATTATTACTCCAGGCACCCCAACCACACTCATTTCCAGCACGTACTTGCCAAACAAACATGGTGATTCCGTCAGGGAGGGTACTTGTTGGTAAAGAAAACTGCGGTTCGGACAGTGAAGAGTCTTCTGCAAATACTGTCGAGAAGCCGGTATTCAATGAAAATCGAATATGATACCGCTGCACACTCGGCGGAGCCGACCATGTACAGAGTACAACACCGTTATTATCGAACGTGGCATTACCACGTGGACCCACGATTCCCGGTTGTCCGGGATTTGTTCCGGCTGTTGTAAACGAAAACGGAGCCGACCAAGAGCCACTTCCAATGCTATTGGTACCACGAACTCTCCAGTAGTATGTGGTACCACAGAGCAAATCAGTCACCGTTGTTGATGTACTGCCATTTGAGAATTCACGAACAATGGAACCCGGAGCCATTGTGCTGGTAGTTGCAATTTGAATATCATAACTCTCGGCAAACGATGCCGACTGCCATTGTAGTTGAACCGATGCTCGATTCACGTTTGTTGCGTTGTTTGCCGGCGAGAGCAATGTAATGGAACCCGGTACCTGTGCCGCAGGAATAAAATCTACCTTTACATTCACGCCTTCAAACGAAGTATTGATGGTAATTGGTGAAGTGAGTGCTCCACCTGAAGCGGTGACGGCAACATCACCGTTACCCGTAAATGGTATTGCATAGCCGCCACTTGAACTTGTTACAGCCCAATAGCTCCCTCTGGATGGCTGTATCTTCACGCCTCCAATGCCTTCACCAACATCATAAAAACCATTGCCATTCTTGTCGTCGTACACCACGCCGGTAATGTACCGCTGACTTCGCATACCAAAGTTCTGCGTGACGACAACTGGTCCAACCGTGCCCTGCTGTAGTCCACCGTTGGTGCGGGTTATTCCTATTCCGCATTCGGTGTACACGGCACCGTCGAAGTTCATAATGTTCGAACGATGACCTAGGTCAATCTGGTTTTGAGGACCCCAGTCAACATTAAGTCCACAATGCGCATACCATACACTGTTTGAATACGCTGAAACATTTTCTCCGTACTGACCCTGCGATGTATATCCCTGCGCAGCTAAACGTTGGCCCAGTTGACTTCCATTACTCCCAACATGACCTTGAAAATTGTTGGCTACCATGTCTGCAGTGTGCAAACGCGACGAAGCAATCAAGGCCGGATGAAAAGCTAATGGCGGGCGTACAGGGTATGTACCAAATGCTGTCTTCGTCTTTTGCTTATCAATCTGCCAATACGTGTATGCCTGCTGAACAGACCCATCGTCTGTATCCATCAAACGAATGCCTTCCGCCTTAGGATCAGATCGAGCCCTGTTTATAAGCTCCAGCATTAACTGCTCTTCGTCCGTTGGATCTCCATGGCTGTACTCTTGTGCAAATACGGCCAGTGGAAGACATTGAAACAGCAATAACAACAAAATTGCGGGCAAGCGAAGCATGAATAATCCGTGAAGAAACTGAGAATGTGGTCGCAAAGATACTAGCACAACGAAAAGAGTTACTGAGGTTTGACGATGTGACGTGCTAGAGTTTGGTAGGGCTAAATGTCTCCGCCCTGTGGGCGTATGATAACCTCTTCAAGCATGAGTCGTCCGTTCGAAAACGAGTCCACTACGCTTTTTACAACGCTAGCAACATCTTCCGGTTGCATCATTCTGCTGCGGTGATTTTCCAGCATATCCTTTGGCCATATGCCGGTAGCTGTGGCTCCCACGATGAGGTCAACAATCTTAATTCCGTTAAAACGAACTTCTTCTCTCAATGCCCCCAACATTGATTTACATGCCGATTTGGAAGCTGCATATGCAGCATTTCCGGGAAACGACCGAATGGCAGCCACGCTGTTAATATGAACTATCATACCATGATTACCGCTCATCATGGAGGGGAGCACGGCTTGTGCACAGTACAATAGCCCCTTAACATTCACATTGAATAACTCATCAAAGTGTGATGACTGAATATCAACAAAACGATCAAATACACCTATGCCGGCAGAATACACCAATACGTCAACAGCCCCATTGACGCGAACTGCTGTTTCATGTGCCTGATGCACACTTGCTTCCGATGCTACATCACATGTTATCGAGAGACGTCTTGCCGGGTCGTGAGTTCGTGACGACGTTGTTATTCGATGCGACTGTTCCAAAAGTTTTGCCGTTTCCAGGCCAATGCCACGGCTAGCACCTACAACCCAAATGTGTAGTGGTTTATCCATGATATTCAGTGTATAAATGCTTGGCTACGCATTCGGTGTGTGGATCCATCTCGACTAAGCGCCGAGCCATAGCTGCACGTGCTACTTGTAATGCTGCCTTTAGCTCATATACCGAGCACGTTCCATTTATATACCACGAAAACGGACGGACGGACTTTGGAGGAAAACCTGCAGTAACGATGTTGGTGTAAGCGCCAACCACCGTCCCTGTGTTCAACAGAGTGCCGATTGCTGTTCTAACATGGTCTCCCATCATGGTACCAAGCATGAGCCGGTTCGTGTCTTCGGTACTTGTTGGTAACTCCACTCGAACATGGCTGTAGTTATTTTTTAAGTTGCTTGTAGTTGTTCCTGCGCCCAGATTGCACCACTCTCCGAGATAACTGTGTCCAACGAAGCCTTCGTGGGCCTTGTTGGAGTATCCCTGCATAATCGTAGTAGATACTTCACCTGACACTCTGCATACTGGTCCGATTGCAGATGTCAACAGTTGGGTATGAGGTTTTAGAATCGTTCCGGAACCGATAGCACACGGACCCTGTACGTAGCACATTGCACCAACCTGAGCTTCGTCCATGACAAGGACGGGTCCATTGCTGGTATCGAGGACTGCCGAAGGATGTATGAAGGCATTTGTAGTACCACTCGCACGGAGGAACTCCGAGTCCCACATGATAGCATCAGGAATCAGATCTAAACACTGCCAGAGCCGTGAAATCACCTTACCCGGAATTTCGATCGAGTGTACCGAACGAACATCAACCTTGTCAATAAGAGTCGCCGCATCTGCCGGTGACGAAAATCCGTTCGGCATCCAGACAGCAACAGCTTCATCTTCACAAAAAAACAGTGTGGTGTGCGATACTTCGGAACATACCTGCACAATAGAGCGCATGGTGTTGGGACTTAGAAGAACATGTCCGCCAACAATTACCGTCGGTCTTAACGTAAACGGAGTACGCAAGCGTGAACGTTCAACGAACGAACGAACGTGTGTATCGCGATCACTTGCAACCGTGACATGTGCAGACGGTACAGCACGTATCCACCGTTCAATAATGGTGAATGCGCCACACCGAAGTTCCCACGTGCAATGGGTGTCCGTGAACGGGTACAAGCCACTCACGTTTGCAGATTCAACAAGGAGCACCTGCACGTTCATCTCTGTGACTGATCTGAGTGAGCTAGTGCAGCTTTAATAAACGCTGTGAACAGCGGATGACCGGTAACTGCCCTGGACATGAGTTCAGGGTGAAATTGAACGCCAACAAACCACGGGTGCTTTTGCAGCTCGACAATTTCTACCAACTTCCTGTCGGGTGACATTCCACTGCAACGGAGTCCAAGTTGTTGCAGTAGGTCGCGGTAATCATTATTAAATTCATACCGATGACGGTGTCTCTCAGTAATGCGATCTTTTTTGTATGCTTTGTAAGCCAACGTATTCCGCTCAAGTACCGCCTGGTATGCACCAAGACGCATTGTTCCGCCTTTGTCCGTTACTCCTCGTTGATCGGGCATAAGATCGATAACGTTGTTTCGCGTTTTCTTGAACTCAGAGCTGTTAGCATCCGTCAGACCGGCAACGTTTCGCGCAAACTCTATAACAGCACACTGCATTCCAAGGCAGATACCAAAAAACGGAATTTGGTTTTCCCGCACATATTGAATTGAGAGTATCTTTCCTTCGATGCCTCGTGAGCCGAAACCGGGAGCAACGAGCAAACCGTGAACGTGTTCAAGTTTGGACTCAACATTCGAAGCATCGATGCTTTCACTATCAATCCACTCTATATGGACTTTTGCGTTGTTAATTGCACCAGCATGAACAAATGCTTCGCTAATACTCTTATAACTATCCTGATACTTCACATACTTGCCAACAAGTCCGATAGTAACATCGCGTTTGGGTGCTTTAATCCGATGGACAAACCGCGACCATTGCTCTAGGTTCGACGACTTTTTCCGAAGCGAGAGTTTTTCGCTTATGATCGAGTCCAGACCACGTTTGGCAAACATCATGGGCACTTCGTAAATCGTTTCAGCATCAAGGGCTTCAATAACAGATCGTTCTTCCACGTTGCAGAAGAGGCCTATTTTCGCCCTGATTTCACGATCGAGTTTGTGCTCAGATCGGCATAGGAGCACATCCGGCATGATACCGTGCTCCATGAGCATTTTTACACTATGCTGTGTCGGCTTTGTTTTGAGCTCACCGGCACTCTTGATGTATGGGACAAAGGTCAGATGAACGTATAGTGCATTCTGTCGGCCTACATCCAAACCCATCTGACGGGCAGCTTCCAGGAAGGGAAGTGACTCAATGTCGCCAACGGTACCCCCGATTTCTACAATGACAACATCGCACGTACCATCGAACGATCGCATTCGGCGTTTGATCTCGTCTGTAATGTGCGGAATTACCTGGACAGTTTTTCCCAGGTACTCACCGCGGCGCTCACGACTGATAACGTCGAAATACACCTGGCCGGCTGTGCTGTTGTTTTGCCGGCGCATACTGGTGTCCAAAAAGCGCTCATAGTGCCCAAGGTCAAGGTCCGTTTCTGCACCATCATCGGTTACATAAACCTCTCCATGCTGATATGGGTTCATGGTTCCGGGATCCACATTAATGTATGGATCGAACTTCTGAACAGTGACGTTGTAGCCTCGCTCTTTAAGGAGCAGACCAATGCTGGCTGACGCGATGCCCTTGCCTAGTGAAGACAGAACCCCGCCCGTGATAAAGATGTATTTCGACATATACCCTTAATGAGTCGAGAACAGGACGGGATCGAAAGTACGACGAATGCGTGGAAGTGCCAACCACAATCTCGTAACTTCGCCGTGTATGAACGTATTTCTCCGCTACATCTGCATGATTTGCCTAGTGTTTCTGGCTGCCTGCACAGAACAGGGCGAGCATAGTACAGACAACATTACCCTACGCTTCTGGCACTTTTGGAGCGAACCTGGGCAGCGCTCTGCGTTGAAGGAGATTGTGTCGGAATTCGAAAAGCAGTATAACGTACAGGTAGAGCTTACCGAACTAAGCTGGAATGATGGCAAGGCAAAGCTGCAGGCGGCATTTAATAGCGGCGCTCCACCGGATGTAGTAGAATTGGGAAGCGATTGGATTGCACAGTTTTCTAGTGCAGGTGTACTGCTTCCTCTACCGCTGGACTCATCCGTAATCCATCGCTTTGTATCGTTTAGTTTGAAGCCGGCAATGTGGGGTGGGCGTCTGTATGCCTATCCCTGGACGGTGGACACGAGAGTGGTGTACACTAATCGAACACTACTCTCAAACGCTGGATGGAAAAAAAACATAACTACGTTAGCCGAAATGCTGGAGGCAGCCGAGACAATACATGCAGCCGGCGCGTATGGATTTGGAGCCAACGGGGCTGATGCACACCGACTATACAAGAAAATCCTTCCGATCATGTGGACATTCGGTGGCGATGTTGTAGATGAAAGTGGCAAACCAACATTGTATTCACCGGAAAACATCAAAGCCTTTGAACTATATGCAGACCTATCACGTGTAGGCTATAAAGAAACGCAGCGTCAGCTTGATGCTTCATTCCTCCAAGGTAGAATTGGAATCTGGATGAGCGGTTCCTGGCTAATTCCCAGAATTCGAGCAACCCCCGGATTACAAGCCGAGGCAATCCTAATGCCTGGTGTTGGTACCTCTCCTGGCCTTTCTATTGCCGGTGGTGAATACCTTGCTGTTACGTCTGCAACGAAAAACAGACAGCGAAGCCGTGAACTTGTACAGTTCCTCACAAATGGAAAGCAAGCGTTGCGTCTCTGCCAACAAATTTCGGAAGCTGGATTTCCAGCCGATAAAGAAACCATGTCAGATACTTCTCTACAAAGGGATCCTTTAAAATCGGTGTTTGCCAGGCAGTTGCAATACGCACGCATGTCGCCAGTTCATCCACAATGGCTGGACTTGGAAGCAATACTGGAAAACGCCCTGGTTCGCGTGCTATTGGGAGAAGCCACGCCACAATCCAGTCTTTATGCTGCACAGCAAGAAGCACTTCGGGTACTTCGTTTGCAGTAGTTGTGCCACGGTTTTGCTGGTAGTATGTGTCGTTATCGTTACCATTCCGAACGCATACTCGCAGGTAGGCAACACTACAGGTACTCCAACAACAACTTCGAATAGTTTTATAACGATTCGCGGACGTGTTACGGACAGCGCTACTTCGGAACCTTTACGATTCGCAACAGTCCGCAACAACGCCAGCGTAACCATGAGCACAAAAGACGGCGCATTTGTGCTTCGCATACCGCACTCAACTGGATCGGGAAACAGTCAACACCGTCCGATGTGGATTGTTGCATCGATGGTAGGATACCGAACGGATTCCGTCTCAGTTCAGGATCCAGAGCACTTTGTCCACATTCCATTGGCAGAACGAGCAGGGCAATCACGAGATATCGTTGTAATTGCAGAAGATCCGAGCTTAAGCATTATGCGTGCTGTTCTTGCTCGCAAGCAACAGCAGAAGGATTCATTGAATAAATACACATACATGTTGTACACCAAGCTTGTTGTAACCACCGATACCCTAACGGCAATGCGAAACACAGGAAGGGGCGACAGTACAGTGTTTTCGATAATGGAAACCTTTAGTAAGGGCTATGTACAACAGCCCGATGCTCATTTCAATGAGATCATCCAAAAGCGACAAACATCGAACATCCCGCCACAAGCAAACTTTGTTGCCTTTGGTACCAATCTAAATCTCTTTGATGATGAACTGGAGATTCTTGGAGAACGGATATTCACGCCTTTCCATGAAGATGCTATTGAT
>CAZGHI010000012.1:62144-65040 GCA_964525565.1 uncultured Hyphomicrobiales bacterium | reverse complement strand
ACTGACCAATAAATGCCAAAGCCTATCCAGCATGCTTATCATGTGATTCATTACCGCACTACGAAGTGTTTCTATGGTAGTGAGTACTTTTATTGAACAAAAGCCGCACCAACAACAACAGTCCACTCCCGAACTTCCCAAGAAGTTACTAGTCCGTTGAGCACATATGGGTCAGTCGTGGCAAAGTGTTCAGCAACGTCCGGGCTATCTGCTTGAAAGACCAAGACGGCTTTGTCGACAGGGTTGGTAAGAGCGCCACCTAGAAGCAACTCTCCACGCTTTGCTGATTCGGTTGCTAATGCGAGGTGTTCGGAGCGATACGCTGATCGGCGTTCTGTGTAATCATCAACGACGGTGTAGATAAGAAGAAAATACTTCATGGTTGTTCGGTGCGGTGATTAGAAAGAATTGGTAACGAAATACGCATCACAGAATCCTGTTTAAAGCGCTGTTTGTATTCATTAATAACAGTCTGAAGGTGCTTCTCGAAATCGTCTGATTTAGTATGAATGACTTCCACAACTATGGTTGGCTCCGAATGTAAAGTTCCTTGGGTTGGTGCCCAGTATCCCCAAGCATTGTAAACCGTGAATCCTAACTGCAACTCCGAAGCCAGAGTCAACGATTGGAATGTAGACCATGCTGAGTCTGATACAAAGCCACTATCGCCAATGGACCGTCCGAAAAACAACTTTGTAAGAACAGTAGGCGAGGAATGCGGAATAGGCATTCTATCAGAACAGCCACTTACAACTCTCAGAAGGATTAGTGAGAATATGCCGGTAAGAACGACGTTTGCAACAGGATTTCGCATTGAGCACAACAATAAACTGTAATGAATACAGGAAAAGTAAGTATTGTTGGTGGATAGAGTTTGGATTGTAAACAGGGGTGACTATTATTATGAACAAACATTCATACAGCCGGGAGCTAATATGATCCCGGCACGATTAAAAAAAATTAACCGTTAACACCAAATCTAAAGGGGGGCTGGAATCTCTCCCAGCCCCCCTTTACTCTCTTACTCTCACTGTATCTTACCGAAATCTTGCGCCAGACATCAGAATCTGTCCAGCTCCATAACCTTTACCCAGGCGGCAACAAAATCGTTCACAAACTTCTCCCCAGCATCATCACATGCGTAAACCTCTGCAACTGAGCGCAGTATGGAGTTGCTGCCAAATACCAGATCGACTCTCGTTGCTGTCCACCTTTTCTGACCTGTAGCTCGATCTATACCAATAAACTCGGTAGCATCCTTCGTTGTCGGAGCCCATTGGGTCCGCATATCGAGGAGGTTCACAAAAAAGTCATTGGTGAGTGCTCCGGGACGATTGGTAAGAACTCCATGTTGTGTACCACCATAGTTAGCATTGAGTACGCGCATGCCGCCAATGAGTACCGTCAGCTCAGGTGGAGTCAGCGTTAACAATTGCGCTTTGTCGATGAGCAGCTCTTCGGGGCTAATGGTGTATCGTGCCTTCTGGTAGTTACGAAATCCATCGGCAATAGGCTCCAATACATTAAACGACTCAATATCGGTCTGCTCTTGCTTTGCATCGGTACGCCCAGGTGTAAAGGGGACAACTATATTGTATCCTGCATTCTTGGCGGCCTGTTCAATACCTACGCTACCGCCTAACACAATTAGATCGGCAAGGCTTACTTGCTGTGCCCCAAAATGATGGACATTAAACTCTCCCTGAATGGTTTGCAGGGTCTGCAGTACTCGCTCCAGTTGCTCTGGTTGGTTCACTTCCCAACTCTTCTGTGGTGCGAGTGCTATACGTGCCCCATTTGCTCCTCCTCGCTTGTCGCTTCCACGAAATGTACTCGCAGACGACCAAGCAGTGTACACCAATTCGGAAATCGATAAACCAGACTGAGCAATTGCTCCCTTTAGTGTTGCTACATCCTCGCTGGTAATCGTTGGATAGTCTGCAACGGGTAACGGGTCTTGCCACAATAGTTCTTCAGTTGGCACCTCCGGCCCTAGGTAACGAGAACGTGGTCCCATATCGCGATGCGTGAGTTTGAACCATGCACGCGCAAATGCCTCGGCAAACTGATCTGGATGCTCCAAGAACCGACGTGAGATTTTCTCATACTCTGGATCGAATCTCAACGATAGATCTGTGGTGAGCATGGTTGGCAATTTTTTCTTCGTTGAGTCGAATGCATCAGGAATTATTGCCTCTGCATCCTTTGCTACCCACTGATGTGCACCTGCCGGACTTTTTGTTAGTTCCCATTCATAGCCAAACAGATTCTCAAAAAAGTTGTTGGTCCACTTAGTGGGCTCCTTTGTCCAAGTCACCTCTAATCCACTGGTGATTGCATCAGCCCCTTTTCCGCTACCAAAAGTGCTCATCCAGCCAAAGCCCTGTTCTTCAATGCTCGCAGCTTCTGGTTCCGGACCTACATACGAAACCGGACCTGCACCATGCGCCTTTCCAAACGTATGGCCACCGGCAATTAACGCAACGGTTTCTTCGTCGTTCATTGCCATCCGGGCAAATGTTTCACGTATATCCTTGGCCGCAGCTACAGGGTCAGGATTTGCATTTGGTCCTTCCGGGTTAACGTAAATCAACCCCATTTGAACTGCTGCAAGCGGATTTTCTAACTCACGGTCTCCACTGTAACGCTTATCCTCCAGCCAGGTTGACTCCTTGCCCCAATACACGTCGGTATCAGGCTCCCAAGTGTCAGGCCGGCCACCGCCAAATCCGAATGTTTTGAATCCCATCGTCTCCAATGCAACGTTTCCAGCGAGAATCATCAAATCGGCCCAAGAAATCTTCTTTCCATACTTCTGCTTTATTGGCCACAGTAACCGACGAGCCTTGTCAAGATTTGCATTGTCAGGCCAACTATTTAACGGTGCAAAACGCTG
>CAZGHI010000012.1:57425-62076 GCA_964525565.1 uncultured Hyphomicrobiales bacterium | reverse complement strand
ACTGTGCCAAGCCATCCGAATGAACAACCCTCCGTAATGTCCAAAATCTGCTGGCCACCAATCCTGTGAACTTGTCATTAACTCGGCAAGATCCTTTTTCAGTCCATAGTAGTCAAGGGTTTTAAACTCCTCGGCATAGTTAAAGTCTTCCCCCATCGGGTCAGACTTGTCTGAATGAGCGGTTAGCAACTCTACCTTAAGCCGGTTGGGCCACCATTGATCGTTGCTTGTTCCAGCACCGGCACCATGAACCGGACACTTCGAGGTTTCAGAACCATTTTGATGTTTCATACTGTTTCCTTGTTTTTATTAGTGAATCTCTTTTACATCAAACAGCGCGAAGCTAGGAATATTAGAAAAATTGGTCCGTGCGATCAGTTACACGGAACTACGAAACTGGACTTTGCGTAATTGGTAAACCACATGAGGTACGGACTTGTTATTGACAAGTAGATCCACTGTTCTTGAATACAATGCACCAAGCTTTTCAACAGCCCTACGCGATCGTAGATTATGTATGCCTACTTCGAACTCCACAATCTCGGCCCACTGATAAATGTGGCGTAGCATCAGGTGCTTAACTATGGTGTTGGCCGCCGTACCCCAGTATCTTCGAACAAGAAACGTATATCCGATGCAAATGGTTTGTTCCTTTGGTTGCCAATTATAATATCTCGTACAACCCACAATCTGATCTTCTTTATTCTCTACAATCACAAGAGCACTCTTGCATTGTAAAGCCCCATTCCAGTATCCTTCAAGAAACACGTCGCGCTTATATCGCTCCCATTCCGGGTGCATACTCCAGATAACTGGGTCCGATGCGGCTGCATACACAAGCTCTTCGTCTGCCGCCATTACGGGCCGAAGCATGAACTGTTGATATGTTAGTGTGGGCTGGAGATCTGGTGTGGTTTGAAGCATAGTGAACAGGCTAGATTTCGTAGAACCACACTTTTTGAATCAGCTCGTTCTCTACGCAATACACAACCATAACAGTCTTTGGAGTGTCTTGTAGTCCCCATGCCTGCTCATGGTCAATAACATACTTGCCTATAACCGCTCTGGTTAGAATTTCTGCCCTCAATTCAATCTTCGTGAATGTGTGTGTTGCATAATACTCTGCGATTTCTGCTCGGCCACGAAGAATTACTGTTGATTCCGGCATGCGCATAATTGTAGCGTCTTCGGCATACGTAGCAGCAAATTCCTCAACATTTCGATTATTGTATGCTCGTAGTTGAATATTCACAACGTCGGCTGGTGTACTCACCGTGATCTGATCTCCATTGTGTTAGTGATGGGGTGCGGCAGAGTTTCGAAACACAAAATACACAGCTCCTAATATGCACAATGCTGCCCACAGGTAGTCCAGTTTCAATGGCTGTTTAAGATAAAACACCGCAAAGGGTATGAACACTAGAATTGTAATCACCTCTTGCATAATCTTTAGTTGGCCGATGTCGAAAGCAGTGTACCCGATTCTGTTTGCAGGTACCTGAACCAGATACTCAAACAACGCAATCCCCCAACTAACAAGTGAGGCTATGATCCACGGTTTCGTTGAAAGCTCTTTTAAATGTGCATACCACGCAAACGTCATAAATACATTCGAAAGCGTGAGCAATCCTATGGTCTGCAAAAGGACTGGTAGATTCATGAAAGGGGGCTGTGGTCGTTAAACAATGCCTGTCGCGCAATGTTACGAATCACGCACCATCACGATACCAAGCGCTGCGCCCCATACTGGCGCTAAGATTAAATACACGAACAGGCCAACAGAAGAGAGTACGTGCTCGCCAATAATGGTGCCCGCCGAATCAAGCAGTGAGCCGACACCTAGAATGATTGTAAGAATCCCAAGTGAGGTGTTCTGCTTCTTGAGCAGTACGCCAAGCAGCAACCAAGAGCTACCGTCAATGAACTACTCAAGAATGTTCCAAAGCCCACCATTCACCATGTTCATAAACGCGTCGAAAACAATACGAATGGTACCTTGATCAGCTAGATTGTTCGCATAGTCTCGGATGAGCCCTGGGATGACAGTAGCCAATGTTACGGCGCCAATGGAACCAATCAGAGAGTAGTCAAGCAATCCGATTGTGGCCAGCAATGCTGCAAGCGGCGCACGCGAACGGAGCCATATCCACAATACCAACGTCATGGGCACGATCATCAAATAATAGCCAAAAACATCCAGGAGCATACCGGTTCGCCATGCCTGACCTCCTTGCAATCCGCTTTCGAGGAATGTAGTAGGGTTTTCGAATGATTCAACATCGAAGCTTACTGCCGATAAGGGAACAATCAAGCTGGCAAATGCTATCGGTGCTGCTGTAATTGCTAGCCATCCTGCAACCTTCTTAAAAGGTAAGGCATCCATGTTACCACCTTCACAGGAGATTAGTTGATTTGCTTTACAGTGTACAGAGAACTGAGAGAATCCAGGGCCGAGCTGTACCTGCTTGAACGAAGCATACCTGTCCGTACGGATTCATACCTACCTGTGCTGATCCACTAAGATGGGATTTCCGTCAGGGTCGCGAATCACAAAATGAGCAGGCCCAATAGTTGTTTCATCGGCCTCCTGGACAAATGGTATTCCTTCTGATTTTAGCTTCGCCTGAAGTGCACGCACGTCCGTAAACTCTGCAATCATCTGCCCTTCCTGATCCCACCCGGGATTGAACGTTAACATGTTCTTCTCAAACATCCCCTGAAACAATCCGATAACGGTACTACCGTTTTTCATTATCAGCCACCCGTGTGCGGCATTGCCTGCAGTAACAACGAACCCAAGTCGTTGATAGAATTCACACGAAACGGTAATGTCCTGCACGGCAAGACTGATTGAGAATGCTCCGAGGTTCATACATCTTACTTTCTGAATGGTTATTGTCACGTACACCTAACGTTCCATCAATGAAACCGTGATTGGTGCGATCTTCACATCTGCAATAGTTCAAGGGTCCGATACAGAACAAAGGCCGGCCAGAGAAGTGCCTTTACCAAACCAATGGCTCCATCACCAAATGATGTGGCATGCTGAATGTAATAGACGGCAGCGCCCAATACCGTTACAAAGTACGAACCCCCAAATGAGCCGTTATTGTTGATAACAACCCTGGAGTTGCGCTCAGACATTTGTTCCTCCCTGAGATGAATAAACGTCACTGCTACTGAACTCTTTGATCACGTTGTAAACATAAACATACTGTATCTAGATCCTCTAACATACGCTAAACCTATGGCAATTTGTGCACTTTTGTACACCGTGTTCTAAGGTCACCCAAAAACGTCTTTTCATCATTCAGTCGTGAACGTATGTCGATACTCATTACCCCATGTTTATGGTTTGACGATCAGGCTGAGGAAGCCGCACAGTTCTACATTTCCGCATTCGGTAAAGGGGAGATTCTGTCTGCCATGCGCATCGGTAGCGAAGTGCTCCATGTGGATTTTACGATCAAAGGACAACGCTTAGGCGCGTTGAATGGCGGCAGCTACACACGTCACAGTTCAGCTATTTCGTTATTCGCTACACTGAAATCAATACACGAATTGCAGCAAGTGTGGGATGCTTTTGCCGCTGACGGAGTTGTCCAATCGCCGCTTTCCGTTACCCCGTGGAGTGAATGCTACGGGTGCATTGTGGACAAGTATGGGATTACGTGGCATGTGTCGCTCGGTAGGCTTTCCGATGTCGGCAACTGTGCAATTGTTCCGTATCTCCTCTTTGGGGGCTCGTTGTCCGGTCAGGCAGAGGCCGCAATGCAACGGTACCTGACGATTTTTCCGGATAGCCATGTAATGGGTATCGTGCATCATAACAGCAATCAAGGTGCTTTGGCGGGTACTGTTCAACATGCTCAGTTCACCCTTGGTACTCAGGTATTCATGGCTTCCGATGAACCATCCAACGTACCGCACTCGTTTACTGAAGCGATTTCATTTGTTGTTCACTGCGAAGATCAGGACCAAATTGACTTTTATTGGGAACAACTTACATCGGGTGGTGGCAAGGAAAGCGTTTGCGGATGGCTTAAGGACCCATTTGGCATTTCATGGCAAATTGATTCAGTCGAGTTGCAGAACATCATGGAGGGATCGGACGCAGGACTGGCGGCAGCCGCCTTTGCAAACATGTTAGACATGCGCAAACTGGTGATTAACGATCTCGTTAAAGAACCGTACCAGAATGTGATCACCGTACAAGCTACCATCAGGGCGCCAATACACATTGTATTTGACGCTTTTACCAAATGCGAACATATCACTCATTGGAACGCTGCTTCCAACGACTGGTACTGCCCAGCGGCCGTAAACGATCTACAGGCAAATGGTAGATTCTGCTACACAATGGCAGCGCGCGATGGTAGCGTGCAGTTCGACTTCACCGGCACGTTCCGTCACATAACCCCACCATTCTTTGTGATATACACATTAGATGATGGGCGCCGTGTGAACGTGAGTTTTCGCGAAACAACGCACGGGACGCATGTTGTTGAAGTCTTCGAAGCTGAGTTAACTCATCCCTTAGAACTGCAGCAGTCTGGATGGCAAGCAATCCTCAACAACTTTAAGCGCTACGCAGAGTCGTTAACCGATTAGAACGGTACGTCGTCGAAGTCGTCGTTCTTTCCTGATACAG
>CAZGHI010000012.1:53865-57415 GCA_964525565.1 uncultured Hyphomicrobiales bacterium | reverse complement strand
TAGAAGGTTGTATCTGACTATAGTCCGTTTCAGCAGTTGGTGTATTAGCCGCATTTGCAGGTTCCATGCGCCAACACTCAAGGTTAAGCCAGTAATCCGTTGTTCCGTCTTTGCGTTGATACGGGCGCCCCTTTAAGTTGAACATTACTTTAACAGGTTGCCCACTTTTGAAGTTATCGAGTAGTGCTGTTCTGTCCTGCGTTACCTGAAACTTTACATGCTGTGGGTAATTACCGTCAGCTATTTCAAGCACAAATTCACGCTTTTTGAACGTGTCTGTTACCTGTTGAGTATCCATAATGGCATGGATTGTACCAAATGTTTCGAAAGAGTTGGCCATAATCTTCACCGTACAATGAGTAATGTAAATTTTCCGCTACCGATCTGCGAGAAGTTTTGCTACATTGGCCAGCACATCGTCCAGCTTATTCGCATCTTTTCCGCCTGCCGTTGCAAGGTGCGCCTTGCCACCACCGCCACCGCCCAGTTGCTTAGCAATTCTACTAACCAAAGTACCAGCAGAGTATCGATGTGTGACGTCGTCAGTTACAACACATACGAGCAGCACTTTCCCATCGGTCACCGAACCAAGAACACCGATACCGTTCGAGCGAAGCTGTGACCGTAGTTCGTCGCCGAGGCTTTTCAACTGATCCATGTCTTCGACGTCGATACGGCTAACAACCAAACGAATACCATCCACGTATTGCGCATTGGCCATAACTGTTGGAATGGTGCGTTTAAGCTGCTCTGTTCTGTTTGCAAGCAGTTCTTTGTCAAGCTGGCGAATACGATCGAGAAGTCTCTCCTTTTCCTCTGTAAGATCGGCAATTTGCACTAACTGCTTCTGTATCCATGTGGGTACAGTTCTACCAGCGATTGCTTCAATTCTACGAACACCGGCAGCAACGCTACCTTCGCTGACAATTTTGAACATCCCAATCTGGCTGGTATTGCTAACATGTGTTCCGCCACAAAATTCAACCGAAAAGTCCGGATCTATGAATACTACGCGAACCGTGTCGCCATACTTATCCCCAAAAAACATCTTTACGTTTGGAATCGTTCGGGCAGTCTTCGTGGGAAGCTCCTCAGTTACAACAGTTATGTTCTCAAATATTTTATCATTCACCAACTGTTCAATGGCTCGCAAGTCGCTTTCCTGCACACGTTCATAATGTGAGAAGTCGAATCGAAGATGATCAGGTGCCACCAGAGAGCCTGCTTGTTGCACGTGTGAACCAAGTACCCGACGCAGAGCTTCGTGAAGGAGATGGGTTGCACTATGCTCACGTTCAATATCAGAGCGTCGGTTGCGATCAACTTTTGTTATTGCCATATCTCCTACACGAGCATCAACATCTGATTCGCAGAAGTGAACAATGGCACCACCAACATTGCGCACATCTTCTACTGAGTATGTTGTTCCACCAACGGTAAGCAGGCCGGTATCACTAACCTGACCGCCCATTTCCACATACAAAGGTGTTGCCTGGACAACCACCTGGTTCCGATCTACATAAACCACAGGGCTTTCCGTTTCAGACTCTGTATAGCCTGTAAACACTGTTGTTACGCCAAGATCAGTGGTCTGTACCTCTTGAACGTGTGTCTTTCGAGCTGCACGAGAGCGATTTTTCTGCTCTAAAAGGAGTTTTTGGAAGCCCTGATGATCAACGTTCATCCCGTACTCTTCGGTTGCAATGAGTTCCGTAAGATCAACCGGGAAACCGAATGTATCGTAAAGTTTGAATGCAATCTCACCAGGAATAACGGATGCAGGCATCGCCAGGGCAAGTTCACGTGCATTTGCGAATGTGCGTTCTTCTCCTTCCGTACCAATCACGGTAATTGGTTGATTTGGATGAAGACTATTTTCAACACGCCTACCGGTGTGCGATAGGTTTGCTGTAACCACTGACCGCCAGGCCTGAAGTAGCTCGGATCTTCCATTGTCCAAAGTAACCAGGAATTGTTCCTCTTCTGCTTTGATCACTTTCTTAATCAATTCGCTATTCGTGCGAAGCTCAGGGAAGGCATCACCCATAACGCCCACCAATACATCTACATGTTGCCACAACACCGGTTCAGTGAAATCAAGTGTGCGCGCATATCGGGCGGCCCGACGCAATATTCGACGAAGGACGTATCCACGCCCCTCATTTCCCGGAATTGCTCCATCGGCAATTGCAAACGAGAGGGTTCGAATGTGATCGGCTATTACACGCATTGCAATCCCATCGGGACTGTCCAGCGCACTCCGGTATGGTCTTCCGCAGAGCTGCTCCGTTTGCGCAATTATTGTTCTGAAAATATCGATGTCGTAGTTACTCTGAACTCCTTGCAGCACAGCAGCAATGCGCTCCAATCCCATTCCGGTATCAACATGTTTGGAAGGCAATTCCTGGAGCTCACCGTCCGGTGTACGGTTGTACTGGATAAATACATTGTTCCAAATCTCAACTACTCGTGCATCCCCAGCGTTTACAAGATTTGCACCGCTTAGATCTGGTGTATGATCATAGTGAATTTCGGTACATGGTCCGCACGGCCCGGTATCCCCCATCTCCCAAAAGTTATCTTTCTCGTCAAACCGATGTATATGATCTTCGGGAAGGTACTTCTTCCAGATGGCAAAGCTTTCGTCGTCGCTTCGAAATACGGTTG
This sequence comes from uncultured Hyphomicrobiales bacterium, assembly GCA_964525565.1. Lineage (GTDB taxonomy): Bacteria > Bacteroidota > Ignavibacteria > Kapaibacteriales > Kapaibacteriaceae > OLB6. The sequence goes on along the minus strand of CAZGHI010000012.1, from coordinate 54,748 downwards.
CATGTAATCTTTGAGGATCCAACTTCCATACATCGACCAACAACTCCCAGCTCCATGCTATGGCTTCGTCCTTGAAGTAATCACCAAAGCTCCAGTTACCAAGCATTTCAAAGAACGTGTGGTGATACGTATCGCGACCAACCTCCTCAAGATCGTTGTGTTTGCCGCTTACCCGAATGCACTTCTGTGTGTCGGCTGCGCGAGTATAGTCTCGCTTACCAATGCCTAAAAAGACATCTTTAAACTGGTTCATCCCGGCGTTGGTAAAAAGCAACGTTGGGTCACCGTGAGGAATAACGGGAGCTGACGGAACGATGCGATGCCCACGCTGAGCAAAAAAATCCAGAAACGAAGATCGAATGTCGTTACAGGTTATCATGGACGGCAAATCTAGGTAGTGAATATGTTCTGTCGAGAATACGGCAATACAGTACCGATCGCTCTGCACTAATCAGGCCATTATCTTTGTTGGAATGAGTACTCCCCATTGTGGAATTGTTCGCCAATTCCTTGCGCTGTTCATTGTGAGTGTACCTCTGTTCCTAACTACGAATACCGAGTTACGATAACTGCTGATACCGATGAACAGGATCAGATTGGCGTTCGTATTGAACTCCCGCCGTTGGTTTCCGACACAAATGTGTTTGTCTTCCCGGTAACGGTTCCGGGTACATACGAGTATCATTACTGGTGGCGTTTGGTGCGTGAGTTTCGGGCATATACGGCTTCGGGTCACGGTCTTATGGTGCGTCGGACTGCCGACTCACAGTTTGTGATTCCTAAGAACACAGCATTCGTGGAGTATCGGCTTCATGATTCGTTCGACGACCGTGATGACCGAGTTAACATTTTTCATCCCACGGGAACGAGCTTTCAGGGTGAT
>CAZGHI010000012.1:39317-53845 GCA_964525565.1 uncultured Hyphomicrobiales bacterium | reverse complement strand
GTGTTTAACCACGGCGGAATTGTGGGATATGTGTATGGACAGCAACGACTCCCATTTTTTGTGCGAGTCAACCGATCGCCAGCAATCCAAACCTTCACAGCTTTGCACGTTACCACGCGCGGGTTGGACTACGACGAATACTTTGCTCCTAGCTACGACGCCTTAGTGGACGGGCCCGCGCTTGTTTGCCGCGCCGACACTGCACGCTTCACTGTAAAAGGCACTGACGTTTTGGTTGCCATCTGCGGTTCAAAGAGAAATAAACCACTTGCCACCGTTTATGCTCAGGCTCTTCAGAAAGCCACGAACGCTGTTGCCGTTTTTCTTCCGTCCATGCCCGTCTCAAGCTATGCATTTCTCATTTACCTATGGGATGCAGATACTGTAAATGTAAAGCGAAGTAAATATGCTCAAGGGGCTTTGGAGCATAGCCTGTCCAGTCTCTATTTCTGGAGATTCAGCGAGCTTCCCCGCGGTATAGAAGAGATTGCAGCCCACGAGTTCTTACACATCTTGCTTCCGCTACATGTGCACAGTAAGGAGATTGATGCGTTCGATTATCGCTATCCGAAAATGAGCAAACATCTTTGGCTCTATGAAGGAGTCACAGAATATTTTGCTCATCAGTCACAACTCCGAGGCGCTGTGACTACAGAAGAACAATTCATTCAACAGCTCAGTGCCAACGCTAAAATTATTAGCTACCTTCCTAACACCTTCGCATTTACTGACTTTTCAGAGAATGTGCTATCACCTGAGAACCAGAAGCTGTATCCGGCAATCTATCAGATTGGTCCATTAAATGCTCTCCTTCTTGATATCCTACTTCGTACAGAGTCAAGTGGTTCTCTTGGCTTATTGGAGTTAGTGTACAAGCTCATGGAAAAGTATGGGCCCTCCATACCGTTTGACGACGATAGCTTGTTTGTGGAAATAGAGCGAATTACAAATCCAGCAGTTCGAGAGTACTTAGAGAAGTACGTTGGCAATACCAGCCCCCTACCTCTTCAGTCGTATCTTTCAACGATCGGTTTAGAGTATCTCGATTCTACCAAGGTATCTGTTCTAACCTTTGGTGTGGAGTTTAACCAAGAAGTGAGCTCACCCGATTCTATAGTTATAGAGCCAGGTGATGTGAACCCGCTTGGTGTGCAGCGCGGAGACGTTCTCCGGAAGGTAAATGGTACAACTATGAAGCCTGGATCATGGCACATTTTGCAACGGCTTGTGAACAATACGTCGCAGGATCCGATCACGATTACTGTTGAACGAAACGGTACTCTGCTAGACCTAGCAGCTCCACCTGTTCAGACCCTTGAAATCGTTAGGCATGTTATACGGTCCGTACCACAGCCAACAGAGAAGCAACGTTCACTTCGTAGGCTTGTTTTCTATGGAAAATCTTAGTGCCTAACAACAACAGAAGCAGTAAACACTCGATCTTTGTGCACAACCTTCACGGTGTACGTTCCGGAAGCAAGAGAGCGTACGTCTAATTCAATAGCTCCGTTTTGCCCCACACACTGCACCTCAGAGACGACTTCTCCGTTTAATGCTATGAAGTGTGCATTCAATGACCCACTAGGTACTCCGGTAAGTCGAACAACCGTACTAGACGGTTGCGGAGATGCCTGCAACTCCTGCTTTTGACTTGATTCCTCTGAAACCGAATTAATGACATCGGTTTTTGCTTTTAAAAGATTGCCATTTTTATCATACGTGTAGCGCGTTTCCGTGCCATTGCTGTAAACTGCCCGTACCAGTCTTCCGGCAGCATCATAGTGAAACGTTTGCGCTACTGCGCTCGTTGCACAAACGAAAAGTGTGATGATGAAGGTTTTCATAAGTTTCAAAGAGAATGTGTGACAAATGTTGGTAGAACAGTCAGAGCTATAAGCTACTTGCCAAAGTAGTAGTCCCAAACATTACTTGGACTAAGCCCTTCAACAAAACCGTTCAGCCACGACCAAACAACACTGGTGCCATTCACAACTGGTTGACCGTATGTTCCACGACCAGTGGCATTTGGGCCAAGTGGTTGTGGCAGATTAGAACTTCCATTGTTTCCGGCTGGCCCTGAACCAGTTGACGTTGGTGGCCTTCTACCCCCAGGGTTTGGTGTTGTTGGTTGAGGGCGGGTACGTGTGCCACCGCTAGGCGGAGGTTGCCCCGCGCCTCCGGGTGTGTTGCCATTACCCCCAGGAGTATTACCTGCTGACGAAGTATTGCCCGTTGTTCCAGGTCGTGGTTGTGAGTGAAGTGGCGACGGAGGCGGTACCGGATTCAGATTGTCTTTATTGAGTGCTGCTACTTTTGCCTGTGCACGGTCAAACGCTTCTTGATTGCGCCGCAATTCTTCTTGCTGCTCTTGAGCAATGCGTTCTAGTTCTTCTTCTTGCTGCCTTCGTCTCTGTTCCTGTTCTTCTCTCGCGCGAGTGCGTTGCTCGGCTTCTTCTCTGATTTTTCGCAACTCGGCATCATACTTTTCTTGAGTTTTGCGCATGGCTTCTTCTAAACGGCGATTACTTTCTTCCATGATCTCGTCCACGCTTCGTGGGCGTGGTTGCGGAGCTCTACCGGTCCAATCCGTCCAGTTAATTGGATCGCAATACGCATACTGGTACGGGTTAATTCTCTGCGGATGAAGACTTCGTACTGGGTCTGGTGTTAGGAATCGAGCGCCTGGAGCATAATAGATCCGACCCGGAGTAACGAACAGCTTAGTCGTATAGGTGATAACTCCGGCAGCTCCACCAAACGTCATCGGTAAATTTCCTGTACCCTCAGTTAGCAAAACTTCTCCGTAAGGAGAGTATGCAATCCTGCTTTGAATTACGCCGGCAGAATTGGACACCATAACTACATTGCCAATATGATCGTAGTGCGGATAAAAGGCGCTACCTGTTGCGCTGTCAATCCAGTATGCAATTCCTCCGCCGGGTGTTGGAACAAAGTAGAATGTCCGTTGCGAGCGCATGACTGCTGGCAGGCCATCACCAAATGCTGAATTCCATACAATAGTTGTGTTCTGAACCGGCGAAACGAGTGCTGTTATTCGGTTGAAACCATCATACTGTACTTGGCCTGTAAGGCTGCCTGTAAAGTTGGTAGCCTGCGATGCTGCATTCCAGGTGATATTGATTCCATCTACCTGTGTTGCTCTCCCAACTGCATCAGGCGAGGTTGTTACGCAAGCCGAGCCACCATCATATGTTGCATTAACCTCTCCGACTTCAGGTGTGGCCTCTAGATGTCCATTCTTCACAACGGATTGTATTCTACCGGCGTCGTCATAAGCAATCTGGATAGATGCCTCGTCGCTCTTTATTTCCGTAACACGTAGGTCAGGTCCAATGTCGTAAATATCACGTAAGGTATTGCCTCGTCGGATACTTAAAAGTACTCCATCATTATCGTGCGTGTACTGCTGTCCTCCACCATTCCAGTCACTGATGCTCTCGAGGCTTCCAGAAGCAGTGTACGTGTAGGTAACAGTTTTTCCTGGTGCAAACGTGAGTTTGGTAAGCCAACCATTGGCATTGTACTCCATGAGAAGACCATTACTCATCACCATATTGCCGGCTTCATCATATTCACAGGTATCGCCGTTGGTGCCGACGATTCTACCGAGTGCATCATAGGTGTACCTCAGCGTTGGTCCATTCGAGTACGTGATTCCTGTAAGGTTGCCGGCCGCATCGTATGAATAGGTGCAGCTACCGGCATTTTCTGGAAGCACGGTTCTTGTCACACGATCACGATTGTCATACTCATACTTTGTCTCTCGACCTGCAGGATCCTTGATCGAAGTGCAGAGCCCTGCAGCATTGTACGTCCATGCCCAAAGGCCCCCTTCCGGATCCTTCACTGTAGAAAGAAGACCACTAGGATCATACGTGTATTGAGCCTGCACGTCATCAGACACATGTGTGCTCGTGCGGTTGCCACGTCCGTCATAGGTAAACGTTGTCGTTCTTCCCCGACCACTTACCCTGGTTAAACGATGTGCCTTGTCGTATGTATAAGTGGTTTTGATATTGCCGGGAGTTGTAATTCCCACCAGTCGGTTCTGCGAATCGTATTCATATTCCGTGGAATAACCGGCCGGACTGACAATAGAAATAACCTGACCATCAGCATTGTATGTGAATTGTGTTGTGTTTCCAGCTCTGTCCGTAACGCTCCTTAAGTTACCAGATTCATCGTAGTCCATAGTGAATGATCTGAGCAAGGCATCGGTTATCTGACGTGCTCGCCCGGCAGGTGTGTACGTGATTCCGATACGTGCGCCTCCCGGCATTCCTATGCTTTCCAACTGACCATCGGAATCGTAACCAAAAGTCGTCGATGTTGCATTCGCTGCTTGAATGGATGTTAACTGGTCTCTGGCGTTGTAGGAAAACACCGACTTCCGGCCCAGTTCATCCGTGTACTCGGTTAACCGTCTGAGATGATCGCGTTTATAACTGCGTTTAGCATTACCCGGACTAGTAGCTTCAATGATATCGCCATTTTCATTTGTTACGATTGTTGTAGTCTGACCTGACGCAGACGTAATCGCTGACAAATGGTTTTTAGCATCGTACGACCACGAACTCTTCCGGTTCATTGGATCAGAAATGGTAAGCAAGGATCCCGACGCAGCATCATACGTCATACTCCATTGATTTCCGCGCTCATCAGTGATACGAGTGCACAGCCCCTTTCCATTGTACTGATACAATCGAGTAGAACCATCAGCAAAAGTAATTTTTGTTACATCATACACCACGGCTCCATTCCAATTCCTTGCTGTGTATTCAAGCGTTGTAGTTCCGGTTTCTGACTGTATTGTAGATGGTTGTCCAGATTGATGATAGGTATAACGTATGCTTCCCCCTGTGGCATTTCGCGCTTCTGACGGCATACCATTTGCGCCATATTCAACTGTTACCGGTTGGCCTTGCGGACCGATCTCAGTAACGCGCATCGCTGCATTTACCTTGTGCACCTCTTTTACGCCGTCGGGATCGGTGAGCGTTGCGGTGTTCTGGTGCCAGTCATACGTCCAAATCGCACCTGCTGCATTTTTCTGCCGAACAACACGGCTTTCTGAATCGTACTCATTTGTTATGGCAGGTGTTGTTGGTGAATAACCACGAGTAATGAGCTGAGCGCCTTCAGTTGTGTAGGAGTAGTATGTAGATTCACCAACAGCATTCAAACACTGCGTCAGTTCGCCCTTGCTATTGTAAACATATTGAACAGAACGTACTCCATCTGATATTGCAGTGATCCGACCTGCCGAGTCGGTAGTGAATACGATGGAATGACCAAATCCATCTGCTGCACGTGTTAGCATACCATCAGTCCATGTGACCGTTACCGGGTTTATGCCGTTGTCAAGTAGAGTTACTCTACCCGATGAGTCGAACGTGCACTGCAGTTTATTGGTGATGTCTGTGAATATCCACTTTCCGGCTACTTGCTGCAGGTGTGCCCGGCGATTAGTAGTTCGCGACTCCCAATTTGTTCCAACTTTTTCGAAATGAAACATCACTCCCTCAGGGACAAAAACGATTGCTACTGCACTATCCGCAACGAGCAAGTGATTAAAATTGTGCTGCCAGTTTGGCCCCATTCCATTGGGGAATGCTGCTCCCGCATAACCGCCATCGTATGTTCGCTTAAAATGCAGTAGCGGGTTAGCTGCAAATTCAATATCTGGCAATTCCTGCTGAACGAACTTTCCGGTACTCGACGAAACGGGATCGCCGAACAAAGCTATGAACGCACCGCCCGATGGTTGGTATGTTGTTGTATCCCAGATTGATGTTGAGTAAGGATCTATAACGACATAACGTACGCCCTTTGGTGTTCCCTTTGAGCATTCCCGCCATTCAAACGCAACCAAGGATGCAGCCGGTTTAGGGTCTTTCGCGGTGACTTCGAAGGAAACGCTCTGTCCATCGGACACCGTTTGTTTTGTGGACGGCGACAGCGAATACCAGACCCCAGTATTAATGAACGGATTTATTTCGTAACAGCATCCAACAGGAGCAGTAAACGTAATTCTCTTATGACTTTGAAACATTAAGATTTTTCTCGGTAGTATGGGTTCCGTTGTGCAGGATGGTACATCAGAAACCTGTACTGTGGCGCTGGCCGTTTGTTTCCCTGTAATATTTGCTTCGCTATTAGCCTCAACTTCAATCCTGTATTCACCCGCCTCCTCAGGGACGAATTCCTCTTCCGGTATCACTTCTACAGTTTGAGATTGTCCAACTTCAACGTCACCTGTAGTTTGAAATACCTGCAGATTCTTTGCAACGAGGTAGATTACCACAGTCCAATACACTCTTCCCAGAGAGTAACTTGCGTTGAGATTTCTCAGCATGAACGAATACACCAATGCAGTCTTTACAATCTGCATCTGCACAACACTGATAACGGGCTTGGCCAATTGTCCGGCATTTGCCTTCGGAGTGTTTGTGAAGCAAAACGCTGCACCGATGAGTAATACACCTAGTAGCCTAGTAATTCCAAACATAGGCGCCTCCACCGAATAGAAGAAGGAAACTATTCTAGTCGTTGCAGTCAGCAACAGATCATAACCTATGCAATTATTTGCAACAATCGGTCTCGCAAAAGAAAAATTGATGCTAAAGTGCCTTTGTGCTACTATTTGTGCTACTATATGTTCTCACATACTATTCCCAATGGAAGACCTATTTCAGCTTGACAAACGTCAAAGCTGTGTTATTGCTGAGTACTAGAATGTAAACACCACTATGAATGGCAGAAAGATCTATCTCATGTGGATTTGAGCGAATTTCGCCGTGAAGCTCAAGTTTGCCGGCCAATGAATACACTTTGTAGATATCGCCCTGTGAGGATCCATGAACGTACAGAGTTGATTCTGCAACGCTCGGCTGGACTGTCGTGGCTTGTGAACCTAACTGAACATCGTCAGCATTGGTTATCCACCAGCTCATGTTGCAATTGTTCGGTACAGGATATAATTCAATGGGACCCAAGGGGGCGAGTTTCCTATGGCTCAGCGCAGGATGATCCGACGGAATGCGTTGGGCGGAATACACCGAATTCTGACTTGGCGGTCGGCCTTGCTCAAGAGGTCCGTTATTTCCTACCGGGCATATGTACCGCCAAAGAACTGTTCCGTCGGGGGAAAACTCCGTTAAACGTCCTGTCGTACCCTCAGTAACAAAAATGTTGCCGTTAGGCATAAACGCAGCACTCGAATAGTAGTTGCTCCTTAACGTATCTCCTGCAGATCCGGCAAAGCTGAGCTTAAAGGTTTCAGGACCGTATGATGCATCTTGAGAACGATGATAATCTCCAGTGGGTGTTTGTGGAGGTTCAATAATGTCCACTGTAGAATAGACTGTCGGTTTACGCTCAACTCCATTGTTAAACAGAAGAATACTACCGGAAAAAGGTAGTCCTTGCGGTATCCAATGAGCATCATGAGGCGCGTACAACTGTATCGCTTCGGAACCTCCTCTGTCATACGCAGACGGATTACCCCATCGATATAACAAGTCACCGCCACGATTATACCGTCCACCCACCGACCCCGCAGCTTGCTGAGTGGTTGTACTGTGATCAATTATCCATACCTCATTAAAGTTTCGCACACAAACAAGGATCTGGTCGAGCTGTTCATTGTACGAGAGGTTGTTGAAATGTGTCCAGTCGCGATATAGTACATTCGGAGCAGTAGTATAATAATTGATGTTTACGCGTTCTGGGTGTTCGGCTACTACTCCGTAGTTTGGAATTGTATCTGATCGGTCCTGGATAGTGTGATCCCACGTGCTCCAGCGCCACACAATTTCGGCACCATCGGTTCCAATAGGCCGAACTTCGTAGATTGCATCAACCCAGAAGTCTGCGCGAAGCCGGTTTTCGTCTCGGCCTGCAGCATGTGCAGCAGTCATAGGTATTCGCTCTGCCACCATAATTAACAGATTGCCGTTGGGAAGGACTTCAACGGAGTGATGCATCAGAGCGTTACTGTCTGCAATAACATAGCGCCAGATTAGCTGATTATCCCAGCTTCGCCTCTCAACACCGCCTCCGACCCCGTTAAGGATTGGCGAATTACCCGTGCGGATATTTCGGAGTATATCTCCATTTGGTAAAAGCGTTGTTGCAAATCCGGGCAGATGGTCGGTTTCCCATGAATGAACGACGCTTCCACAATTATCTATCAAGTAAATATTTTTGCTATTTAAAGGGGCGAGAAGCGTGTAGCTAAATGTTGCGGCAGGGTCTGCCTTAATCAGTCCAATGGTATACTGCGCTTCAAGAGAAGCCGAGCACAAGAATGAGGTAAGTATCGTAAAGAGGATACACCTGCATTGCAAAGTGAATACAAGAGTACCAGTCTGGGTCGCTGTCTGGCGAAAAAGTATATCATTACCGTTTAGCATCGTTCCGCTTTCTACTGATTTCCTAATATCAAAGGCATCCCGCGTTTGTCACCAACAACAATAACTTTTGTATTTGGCGACTCTGCCAGTCGGAGCGTAGCTTCAATTCCCTTCTCTAGCAGCACCTTGTCTGTAAGCGATGCACTTAAGATTGTATTGGCGCGAGCCTTTCCTTCTGCGTCAATTCGCTGCCGTTCGGCTTCTTTCTGTGCTTTCGCTAGTTTGAATTCATACTCTAACGACTCCTGTTCTTGCTTCAATTTATTCTCGATTGCAGTCTTGAGCGTTGAAGGCAGCGTAATGTCACGAACAAGAGCTTCGTTGAGCTGTACGTACTGACCGTCAAGAATCTTCTTGGTTTCGGCATAGATCTCGTCTTGTATTGCATCGCGCTTTGTAGAGTAGATTTCCTCCGGAGTGTAGCGTCCAATAACAGAACGTGTAGCACTCCGTATGGCTGGTCGCACAACGCGCTCAAGGTAATCCTGACCTTTCTCCTTATGAAGTCTGGGTAAGTTGCTGTACGAAGGTTGGTACCATCCGGACAATTCAACGGTTATTTCAAGTCCGTTGGAACTGAGCACATTCATATTCTCTTTGGCTTCTTGTTGCCGTACTTCATAAATAAACATATCGTTCCAAGGAGCAACAATATGAAATCCTTCTCCGTAGGGTGCTGAAAGGTCAACACCATCACTGAAGGTTCGGAATAAAACTCCTGCCTGTCCAGCTCCGATTGTAACCGACATTCTAAAGACAACGATGAGTACAATCACCGAACCGGCGATTACCACAAACGGAAACATTCCGCGTGGAAAGCTCCGTTTTGCAAAAACGGTTTTCATTTCAGCCATGATGTATCTCCGTACAATGGTTAATATGTTGCTCGATGTGTTTGGTATCGATTCGCTTACCGACGGAACCAGTCGTTAGCGATTTCTTCGATTCTGGCTTGATCCATTTGTTCAGTAGCGTACATTCCGGCCTGCAATCGCTGGCGCATGGCTTCGAACAGACTCACAGCGCATGCAACACTAATATTAAGACTCTGCACTACACCCATCATTGGCACCAAAAAGTTACCGTCTGCAAGATGCCGTGCTTCCTCACTTACGCCATCGTGTTCGTTTCCAAAAACAAGTGCAACCGGTCTTGTAAGATCGAGATCGTACAGGGAAACCGAGGTTGATCCCATATGGGTTGTATAAATGCTGAACCCCTGTGAACGGAGGGCACCAAAGCACGAGGCAACATCATTGTGCAGGTGAACGTTAACCCATTTCCTGGCACTGCCGGAACTCTTTGCGCCGAGGGTAGGAAACGTCTGCCGACCGTAATAGATTCCGTGCGCGTCTAGTACACCCACGGCGTCGCAGGAGCGGATCACAGCCGACACGTTGTGTGGATCGTGAACATTTTCGAATACTACCGTAAGCGTTGGCTGTCGCCTACGGATAGCTCTTTCGAGCTTTGCCGCTCGTTCTGCCGTTATATGGTCTGGATGAAGCAGATGTATGATACCTATTTGTCGGCTTCGCCCATCACTGGATCGATACTACCAATAATAGCCACCACATCACTCACCATAGCCCCTTCAGCCAAAAACTTTAACGCTTGCAGGTTCGACGATGATGGGCTACGGATTTTCAACTTCCACGGATGACCTGTGCCATCGCTCACGTAATAGAACCCAAGCTCACCTTTCGGACTTTCAATGGCACTGTACACGTCGCCAACCGGAGGTTGCAATCCAAAGTTGATAAGCATGAAGTCGTTGATGAGCTCTTCCATTTTTGTGTAAATGGATTGTTTGCGAGCAACCACTGCAGTAGGCTGATCCTCATTGAGCACGGGAGTCCTCGGCATGGCTTCGAGTTTGTCTATACATTGATGACAAATTTTGAGTGATTCCCATATTTCTGCATTGCGAACCATGTACCGCGAATAGCAGTCGCCATCGTTGCGTGTAATCACATCGAAATCAACCTCGCTATAAAACATGTATGGTTCGTCTCGACGCAGGTCTCGAGCAATGCCCGACCCTCTTAACGTTGGGCCTGTTATACCTAATTGTACGGCTTTATTTGCCGGCAGATATCCAACTCCTGCCATGCGGTCAACGAATATTCGATTTCGATTAACCAATCCTTCCACTTCACGCATCCGCTCGGGCATTTGATTTAGCCACGACCGAATATCCCGAAGCACATCGTCCGGTATATCGTTGGCTACACCACCGATGCGTGCATAGCTGGTGGTGAATCGGGCTCCGCAAATTCTTTCGAAAAGATCATATAGTTTTTCACGTTCTGTAAACGTCCACAGGAACACAGTCATGGCTCCAACGTCCATTGCCGTTGCTCCCATTGCCAGAAGGTGATTCGAGATTCGCGCCATTTCGCTTACGAGCATACGAACCCACACAGCACGGTCCGGTACAGATACCTGTGCGAGTTTTTCGATAGCCATGCAGATAGCCACGTTATTACTCATCGGACTGATGTAGTCCAATCGGTCTGTATGTGGAATGAATTCGTGGTACGTTGAGTTCTCTGCCAGCTTTTCAAAGCCTCGATGCAAATAACCAAGCTCTGGAACACACTTAACAACAGTTTCGCCATCCAGCCGAATAAGAACACGGAGCACTCCATGGGTAGCCGGGTGCTGTGGGCCCATGTTAAGGACCATGTCGTTCTCAAGCGGATCCTCGAACATGACAACAGTGTCTTTGTCTTGAATCTCGCGGAGTATTTTGGACTGGCGGAGTTTTTCTACGCGCTCTATAGTTGACGAAGGCGTCAGCGGCAAACTCATGCTCAATGTTCCTTGCTTGGCTGATGAAAACCCGTACGATCACCTCATACGGTTGCTCAAATATACGCCGATGGCGCACCGAGCTGGCGAACAAACCCCCTAGTCAACAGCCTGATTTTATTGACGGAATGGCGTGCTACTGAACCTTTATTACAGGAATGGTTGCGCCAGAAGCTGACAATACATAGTAAACCCCGGATGGGAGGGATGTCAAGTTCAACTGGAGTTTGCCATCCACGAGGGTGCCTTCGGCAACAGTGTTTCCAAACGCATTGGTAACGGTTATGTAATCAGTGGCACCTGTACCATTCAGCGTAAGAGCATTTACAAATGGGTTGGGAAAGGCGTTCAGATCCGTACGTTCAATATCTCTTTCCCCTACAGTTGTTGGCCACATTTCTATGCTACATCCAATATCTACAGGGTCTATTTCTAGTGGACCATATGGTGATAGCAACTTGTTTTTCAAGGCAGGTGAAGATATCGGTATGCGTTGAGCTGAGAACACGTTGTTCAGATGTGGTGCAGTTCCCTGTTTTGTTGGGCCAAGCAAACCAATCGGGTTAATATACTGCCAGACAACGTTACCTTCCTGTGTGATCTCGGAAATAATCCCTTTAACTCCCTCAACAAAAAGAATATTGCCATTTTCGATGAACTCCGCGGAAGAATATACTGTGCTTGACAATGATGTAGGCGGATTTCCACGTAAAATAAATGTCTGTTCCTGCGGACCGAAGCGACCATTCTCCAGTAGCACATAATCTCCGTTGTCATCCACCACAGGTTTGATCACATCCGCAGTTGCATATGAACCATCTGGACGCATTACTCCATTGTTGAAGACCATTATCTGGCCAGCAAAGGGTTTTCCCTCTGGAATCCAATGTGCGTCGTGCTGAGCAAAAAAACGTCGGTCCTCTATTGTGCCCTGTCCATAAGCCATTGGGTTTCCCCAGCGGTACAATAAATCGCCGCCTTTGCCCCACCTTCCACCTGTTGACCCTTTAGCCTCTTGCGTACCCGTACTGTGGTCAATAATCCAGACTTCGTTAAAGTTTCGAACACTTAACAGAATTTGATCTGTCACAGGATTGTAATCAACATGGTTGGCATGGGTCCAATCTTTGTAAAACACACCTGGTACGTTTGTATGATAGTTTACATCAATGCGGTGTGGGTTATTTGCAATGATCCCATAGTTAGGGATGCCTGGATCTTTGTCCTGAATAATATGGTCCCATGCGCGCCATTCCCAAACAATCTCAGCTTGGTCTTCCCCAAAGGGCCTAAGTTCGTAAATTGCATCAGACCACAGGTCGGCAAATAGCTTCGTAGAGTCTCGACCCATTTGGTAAGCTTCTTGCATAGGAGTACTTTCTGCAACCAAAACAAGAATGTTTCCGTTGGGCATCATTTTCACGTCGTGATGCATTGTGCGAGTGGAGTCAGATATGATGTAACTCCATATTAAATTGTTGTTCCAGTCTCGAATCTCAATTCCCCCGCCACTACCATGTAGTACCGGCGATGATGCCAATCGCAACGTGCGCAATAGTTTACCATCTGGAAGAAAGTGAACTCCAAATCCGGGATTGTATTCGCTTTGCCATTCATGCACAACTTCACCGCAGTTGTTTATCAGATAAGTTTTTAATGAGTTCATCGGGGCAACCAACGTGTAGGCGCTCATCGCCTCTTCAGAGTACAAGGTTAGACCAACTGACAATTGAGCAGTAAGGCTGACATATGAGCATATTCCTACCATGACAGAAAGGATTGTCTTAAACATGATTATTACTTCGTTTGAATGATGGGTAACTACAGAGAGATAATTGGGGGGGGGTGTGTATATAACAGACGAAATAGAATTTGGTTACTGCCAGAGCATTGTCCTACCCATTTTATCAGCAACCGTGACTGTTACGCTGGTCTTTCACAACAGCACACAGAGAACAATTCAATTCCGTGTACAACCTGTCACGTGTGAAGCAGTACCGAACTGTTTGCTTATCAGGTGTTTATCACGTCAATTCAAGGGTCGAGCAAGTACGGTAAGCAAAACACAATCAAATGAATGTGCACAACTTTAGAGAATTGGCTAACCGAAAGAACACAGCATGCACTGTATCAAGGCTGGTACGAAAACTGTTCGTTCACAACCACTGAGATTGTAGTTGATCTCAGCACACTTGATCACGCGAATACCATGTCTTAGATACTTCATTAAAACGCTTTTACAGCGGTACCAATTGATCCGCGCTCAGTTGTGATGTGGTACAAACCATTGGGAATCAAGCTGGTGTGGAAATCCACACGGTTGTTTTGCGCCGTCGCCCGAAGGACAACACGTCCAAGAGCATCAACGAGCATCACTGTGCCTGACAAATCGGGGTGCGACACCGTTAAAATGTCATAGAACGGATTGGGATACAGATTCGGAACTTCACTAGCATTCTCGCCATCTGTATGTACGCTGGATACAGTACCCCAAACGCACGGATATAAGGTAGGGTTTCTCTCTAACAGACCACGAGACCGTAATTCTTTGCCTGCAAAGGCTGGGTAATCTTTACCGTAGCGGTATGCTTTAAATACGAGATTATTGGTAGGAACAGTACCTTGCGGAACGACGCTATCCCGCATGATAGGATTCACGTATTCCCATCGGACTACACCATCGCGATCAACCTCGAAGAGCCTACCTTTTGTTCCTTCGCAGATGAAGGTATTCCCATTTGCCAGTCTCTCAGCGCCTGATATGATTGGACTAAAAAACAGTGGACCATCAGTCTGTTTATATATCCATGAATAGTCGGCTGGTTCGTAGGGTTTGTTTTGCTCTAATCTATACGTGCCATCCGGAAGGAGTGGTAAATCATATGTTTCTATCGAGGAGTACTGCGACCCGAACCTTTGATTACCATTGTTAAAAACGAGCATTCTGCCCGCCTCCTCATACCCTTCCGGAATCCATTGTGGATCATGTTGGCCAAAAAACTTCCGATCGTTGCTGGTACCCCGTCCATAGGCAGCGGGATTCCCCCAACGATACAAGATGTCGCCGCCACGACCCGATCTACCACCGGAAGATGTCGCCGCCTCTTGGCTGGTAGTACTATGATCAATAACCCACAACTCATCGAAATACAGTACCGACACTACGATCTGATCTAACTCAGCATTATAGGCAACTGAATTAAAATGGAACCAATCTCTAGACTTTCGCAGTGGTCCGGTTCTTTGAGGATAGTTTGCAGCAATTCTCCCTGGGTTATC
>CAZGHI010000012.1:31302-39307 GCA_964525565.1 uncultured Hyphomicrobiales bacterium | reverse complement strand
GCAATCCATAGTTAGGTTTTGTTGAGTCGAGACCTTGGATTAAGTGGTCAAATGCCCGCCATTCCCAGACGACTTCGGCAGTATGTAACCCGGTTGGCCGAACTTCAATGATCTTGTCACTCCACATTACATCGCTAACCATAGATGTATCGCGTCCCGCTGCAATAACATCTTCACCAGGTATAACATGGTAACAATTCACAAGAAAGTTTCCATTGGGCATCACCCAAATACCGTGATGGGTTGAGGCAGTATCGCCTCCGTACTCCCAAAACCACACTAGTTCTCCATCCCACGACCGAATTTCAATACCACCGCCTCCTGCGGCACCGATTGTTGTTTTCCGTGTGTCAACCATTCTCAACAGATTCCCATTAGGCAAAAGCCTCGTGGTATGACCAGGAAAGTAATCGCTTGTCCACTCGTGAACAACTGTCCCACACATGTCAATCAAATACGTGTTTTTCCCATACATTGGAGCCAATAACGTATATCCCTCAAAGGCTAGAGAGTCACTTTTTATTAACCCAACAGTTCTCTCCTGCTGGGCATTTACAATAACAGTGAAAAAGAACAAAGTTGCTAAGAGGGTACATGTGTATTTCATCACAAGAGTCTTGTTTAATGTAATCTGAAAGACAACCAGTCTCGAATGGTGGACGTAACGGCAGCATTAGGCCAGTGACCACCATCAAAGGGCACGAATGTATGCTTGACGCCCGAACGCTGAAGTTGTGACACCATCAGCTCTGCTGTTTGCAACGGAACTACCTGATCCTTTGCGCCGTGGGTAAGGAGCACTTCAACGCCATAACGGGCAAGTTCTCCAAGCTTCGGTACAATATTACCCTGCGCATACATACTTGCGCAGATAGAGACAACCCCTTGAAACGTTTGCGGGTACATCGTTGAGACTACATAGCTATAAAAACCGCCCTGACTAAATCCCAGCACAATTGGTTTCACTGCCGAGACGGGATATCTCGACTTCGCATCTGTTAAGACATCGTGATACCATGCTGCTGAAGCATCGATAACTGCTGGCAAGATCGAATCCGGAAATGAAATGCCATTGTCCGATGCTGAATACGCAATACGATGCGTTGCGAGTACCTCAGGAAGCTTAACATATGGAGCCTGAGGAAACACGAAGAGGACGGAGTCTAAACTCATTGATTTCACCCAATCTATCAGCGTCTCTTCGTTTTGGCCATTGCCATGGAGAACCAGAACTACAGGGTAGCGACGCCCGGGCTTGATAACTTTTGGAAGAAGCACTTTATAATGGCCCATGCGAACCTGCAAAGTGTACACACCCTCTATGCGGGGATCTCCAACCTTCGCCTTTTTATCCATGTTTTGCACGCGTGCAACTTCTGCAACCTTGCCATTGCGATTATATACCATAAGCAGTCTGCTTAATGCAACGGTATCATTTGGCACCGCATGAAGCCACTGCTCGTACAGTTTTGTGGCTAGTGAGTCGTTCTTGCCCGAATAAAAGGCTTCATCAGCTCTTTCCCGCAGTGTTCTTCTATCCTTTCTCTGGAGGAACTCGTCTGTAAGTTGGGCAGATATTGTAATACCGTAATTGGCAGTTGTACTCCAAACAAGGAACCAGACAAGCAGTTGGCGCAGACTCATATGAACATTCTTCGCAGAAGCTTATAATAACTTCAAGCGCGCTTCCAAGAGCGCTTCTTTTTGTTCGGCAGACACTGTTGGATAATCCAATTTCAGGGAACGAATATGATCGAAAACAATGGCAGCTACTGCCACGCGGGCATACCATTTATCATCAGCAGGAATAATATACCACGGTGCAATTTTTGTTGATGTTATAGACAAAACTTCCTCGTATGCCCGCTGGTAACTATCCCAGTAATCGCGTTCCCGTAAATCGGCATTACTAAATTTCCAGTTCTTGGTTGGATCGTCTATTCTCTCCAACAGACGCTTTCTCTGCTCATCCTTACTGAGGTGTAGAAAAAACTTTAGGATGATTGTTCCGCCAGTGTAAACAATTGACTCGAATGCATGAATAGCACTGTACCGTTTCTGCCAGAATGCGTCATCAATATCGTCCACTGATACTATTCCCGGAAGGTGTTCACGCATAACCAGCTCAGGGTGAACTCTACTGATGAGCACGTTTTCGTAGTGCGAACGGTTAAAAATGCCAATCGTTCCGCGTGAAGGAAGTGCCTTATAATGCCTCCACAAAAAATCATGATCTAACTCTTCGGCTGATGGAGATTTGAATGATACTACCTTTACGCCCTGTGGGTTGAGTCCACTCATGATATGGCGTATAGTTCCATCCTTTCCTGCTGCATCCATCCCTTGTAAACATATCAGCAGACTATGTTGGTTATGAGCGTAGAGTACATCGTGCAATTCTGCCAACTGCTGAACACCCCACGCTAAAAGTTCCTTTGCTCGTGATTTGTTTAAGACCTGCCCCTCATACTTCGTTGGTCTCTCTCTTAACAATACCCGTTCACCGTCATTGACGCGTAGAGACCGGATCTCATCCCAAAATACCTTTCGTAGCTCTGCTCGCCACCGGAGATCGTTCATCATGATGGTGCTCTTTATGTGGGCGAGGTGGGACTTGAACCCACACGTCGGAACCGACACGGGCTTCTGAGACCCGCCTGTCTGCCAATTTCAGCACTCGCCCTTCGAGCGGAGAGGGAGGGATTCGAACCCTCGATAGGATTGCTCCTATAACGGTTTTCGAGACCGCCCGATTCAACCACTCTCGCACCTCTCCAAGGCGTGATATAGTGGAAAGAAACCTCAAATATAACCACCTGCTAGCTCTGTGAGATCTCCTCGCGAAGAAGTACGTATGAAATGTACCGTCCTTCTTCAATCTCTCCAGACTCCACGGCCTGCTTTACGGCGCAGCCGGGTTCATGCGTATGGGTACACATAGTGAATCGGCAGTCCTCAATATATGGAGTGAATTCTTGGAAGTAAAAGGGCAGTTCCTCCAATCCTAACTCCCAAAGAGCAAACTCACGAATTCCCGGGCTATCCACAAGAAAACCACCACCACGCATGGGAACAACAATAGCAGAGGTAGTGGTGTGCTTGCCCTTTTGATATGCAGCAGAAATATCCCCCACACGCAATCGCAAGTCGGTTAATGCATTTATGAGAGAACTCTTTCCAACTCCGCTCTGTCCAGCAAATAATGTCGTATAACCAACTAAGTAATCGGAAAGCTCCTTTAATCCATGTTTTGTTTTTCCACTCACAAAAAAAACATGCAGCCCAAGCACATCAGAATACACGCTCAGGTCTTCTAAGATTGCAGTCAATAATTCTCCACCTACCAGATCAAGTTTGTTCACAATCAGAAATGGTTGAAGATCACCTTTATCGGCAGCAATCAAATACCGATCAATTAACCGTCGATGGTAATCAGGCTGCGCTGCTGCGATTACAATACCAAGTCTGTCCACATTTGCAACAAGTACTTGCTCTCGCTTCACTTTTCCTGCTGCTTTCCTCGATAGCAGGGTGCGCCTAACGCCTACGCGAACGATAACACCCTCGGGATATCGAATGCCATTAACTTCACTAGAGGTGCCGGACATTGTAAACCAAACGTTATCCCCAACGGCAATTAGTGTGCGCCCCGCAGGAGCATCAACCGTGCCGCTCACAGTGCAGATTACAAACGATTCCTCGGATTCATCATGTTGCTTGTCTGGTTGGGATACTAACCAGTGCGGACCTATAGCAGTAACAACAATTCCGGAACGGGCACCATCCGGCAGCGTTTTGCCGTGCTTGATCTTAGTTCGTGTTGTCGGAATACGCCGATGCTTGCGTGCTCTTACAGACTCGTTCGCATCATCATCGGATAAAGAGTGATTTCGCAAGTGTGAATAAAGGTTGACAGTTGTGAGTATTCGCAGTAATTTTGCTGTAAGTTGTTTCAAGTTACTAGGAAACCGTTGAACTATCGGTGGATATTTCAGGAAAACCTTGATGAACATGCCGTCCAAAACCTAACTTCAACCCTCGAAATTCCTGTGCCTATTGCCAAAGTACTGGTGGGGCGCGGAATTTCTACAGTAGAAGACGTCAATACGTTCTTCGAGCCTGACCTGTTACGACTTCATTCTCCATGGCTAATGGATGGTATGAAAGAGGCAGTCCAAAGGATCGAAGACGCACTTGAGGCGAAGGAGCCAATTTGGATCCATGGCGACTACGATGTGGACGGAACATCAAGTACGGCAATTATCCTGCACTATTTGCGAAGTCTTGGTGCTATTGCCGAATACCACATCCCTAACCGTATGGATGAGGGGTTTGGTTTCATGCCCAGAAGCGTAGATCTGGCTCGCGATTTTGGCGCGAAAGTTATCATCACGGTTGATGTGGGTGTTACGGCATGGAAAACCGTGGATTATGCTCGCGAGCTTGGTATTGATGTAATCATTTGTGATCACCACCAAGCGGCCGAGCAACTCCCCGCTGCTCTTGCGATTTTAGATCCGATAAAGCCGGGATGCCAATACCCGTTCAAGGATCTGGCGGCGTGCGGTGTTGTTTTTAAGCTTATTCATGCACTCTGTGAAAAGCGTGGCAATCCGGAGGCTGCTTATCAGTATCTGGACCTAGTGGCTATTGCGTCGGCAGCAGATATCGCTCCGTTGGCCGACGAGAATCGCATCATGAGCCATTTTGGTCTGAAACACATCAACGAACAAACACGACCTGGATTAAAGGGACTGATTGATTGTGCAGGACTAACCTTGGGTCAGATTTCCAATGCCAGTGTGGTTTTTGGATTGGCGCCGCGTATTAACGCTGCAGGACGCTTAGGTGACCCAAGACGCGCTGTAGATATGATGATTCAGGAAAGCGAAATCGCGGCTTTTCGCATCGCTCAACAACTGGAACATGATAATCGAATGCGACGTGCCATTGACGAAGAGACATTCGAAGTTGCAGCCGCCCTTGCCGAGGAATCCCTGAAATTAGATCCATCGCAACGGGCATTGATACTGCACAATCCTGACTGGCATGCCGGCGTTATTGGAATTGTTGCATCACGTATCGTAGAACGATTTCACCTACCTACTGTTATGCTCACCAACATCGAAGGTATCGCAAAGGGATCGGCACGATCTGTGCGAAACTTCGACATTCACGCTGCACTCAAAACATGCGAAGATCTTATGATTGAGTTCGGCGGTCATAAAAATGCCGCGGGATTGTCACTACATGTTGAAAACATACCAGAGCTTAGAAAACGTGTGAACGTTATTGCAAAAGACTTCCTTGCAAACCAGGAGATTGTACCGGAAATCCACGTTGAAGCCGAGCTTCAACTCAACGAGCTAAGCCCAAAATTCTTTGCAATGCTTTCTCGGTTTGCCCCATACGGCTACAGCAATCACCGCCCTGTGTTCTATACCAAACACGTTGTGTCAGCGAACGGTGTAAAAATTGTTGGAAACAATCACCTTAAATTCAGAGCGTTGCAGAACAATTTCGCTATTGACGCTATTGGATTTAATCTGGGTCACAAAATAGATCAGTGCAGCCACGGAAAGGTGTTTTCCATGGTGTACACGCTTGAAGAAAATACATTCAACGGCACAGCAACCCCACAGGTTCGCATCAAAGACCTCCGTCCTGAGTAATCCAATGTGGTTGGATGGCGTTGTAGCTCATGTTGACCCTGATTTGCACACAGTATTGGTGAACGTAGCGGACGGCACTGAAACACTCTACCTACCACATGTACATTCTTCTACTCTTGCCATGGTCTGGAAGGGGGCTAATGTTTCCTTTCAACCTTCTCACGGCCAGTCGGGTGACACTCTTTTTGTTCTTGAACCCGAGCATATTCTCGATGTTACCGAAATATCAGAGTGCATCACACACTCCGGGATTCTTCCAACACTAGCCATTCTTCGAAGATTTCAACCTAAGGTACCCTCGATTTCTGCACTCCGCGGTTCACTCATCAATGCAGCCTTTGACTTCTTAGTTGCTCAACCACAGTGCACAGAATCAGAAATACGTTACGAACTTCAGAAGCGTTTTGCATTAACGATATCTGCTGTGGGCTGTCCAGGCATACTTGATGATTGCCTGAAGTATGTACCACGACTCCAAGCAGCACTCCAAACGTGGCAGGATAAACAAATAAAAGTAGAGCCACATGTTGTCTCTGCCACAGTTGGCCTTCAAGGAAGATTTGATATCCTGCTGGAATCTGTGAATGGCTCAGAACAACTCTGGGAACTGAAAACAGGTGCTGCTCCAAACAGCGTAAGACTGAATCATGTTGCGCAGTTGGCAGCCTATTCAATGCTCTTTGAGCAGTTGTACCATCGAATGCCCTCGATGTGCGGCGTATGGTATGTTACGGATCCGGTGCATCCACTACGCTCCGTGTCTCACGATCAACTTAAAAGTCTCCAGCGAATAGTTCTCGATGTGCGAAATACCATCGTTGCGACGGAGCATCAACTAAACAAAAGAACTTTCAATGTCCTTCGCAGCTTCACTGGCGCTTCACTACGCAATGCTGGAGTGGTTTCTAGCTTTGAAAGCGACTTTGCTGCGGCGTATAGGAATACAGACGTACTAAGCAGAACAGCAATGCAGGCTTGGCTAACAGCAATCGTCGGCGAGCAGTTTCAAGCAAGAATTGGTATCGGCCAGTCTCGTTCTGCTGCCGATCTCTGGCGACTGTCTGCGCAGCAGAAGGAGTCGAGTAGTACTGTACTTACGGCATTAAGAGTTGTATGCGAAGAATCTGATATGCAGGTAATGCACCTGGTACTTAAACCTGCTGATGTGCGCCAGTTGCAGATTACAGCCCTTCGTGCAGGCGACATGGTGCTCATTCATCCGGAACACCACTCTGAAAGCAATCGAACGTTCCTACTGTGTAAGGCTGTGATCCGCAGTATCACCTCAACCAGAGTAGAAGTTTCACTCCGAAATAAACAAGCACAGCTATCAGACTTGATGGAACTTTCACTCACCATGGAACAGGACGTATCCGATGCAGGACAACGATACCTTACATCAGGATTATACCGGTTTCTTCGTGCTTCTGAATCCCGACGACTGTCAATTCTTGGAGCGGTACCACCCCGTTTTGCAGAGCCCCTTTCTACTTTTGACCATACACTTACCGTTCAACAAAATCATGTCGTGAATACAGCCTTAGCGGCCCGAGATTGGTATCTCATCCAAGGCCCTCCAGGAACCGGAAAAACATCGGCTGTCCTTAGGTCCATTGTTGAACGTTTGGTTACCGGTACTGCAAATCAAGGGGCTCCAGCGCACGAACACGAGCGAGTACTTGTTCTTGCCTATACAAATCGAGCTGTAAACGAAATCTGCGACGTATTGCAGCGCGTGTTGCCGCCTGGTTCGTTTATTAGGCATGGAACGTTGTCTGGTATGCGAACTGACCATTCTAGCTACAACCTACCAATGGTTGCGCAATCCATGTCAGCGGAGCAACTTTCAAAGCATCTCCAAAAAGTGCGCTGCGTTATAAGTACTATTCACTCTGTGCACAGTCAGCCGGAGATCTTATCGTTTGGAAGATTCACAACTGCAGTTATAGACGAAGCCTCCCAGGTTCAAGATGTGCACCTGGCTGGAATACTGTCCGAGGTGCAACGCCACATATTAATTGGTGATCATAAACAGCTTCCACCCGTAGTTGCAATCAGCAGCAACGGTGCTCGAGTTTCGTCGGATGTCTTGCGTGGAATTGGCATGTACGACTTAAGTGAAAGCATCTTTCAGCGTCTTGTGCGGTGTTGTGAGCAGAATAACTGGACGCTGCCTCTGGCCACGCTTGAATATCAGGGACGCATGCATTCTGATGTCATGCGTTTCCCGTCGGCAGTGTTCTACCAGAATAGACTGCATACACTGCATGATTGGCAAACAAGCAACCAACCACTTCCCTCGTGCCTCGTTCCACAGCGCAACTCCTCCGCTC
>CAZGHI010000012.1:9279-31218 GCA_964525565.1 uncultured Hyphomicrobiales bacterium | reverse complement strand
GGAATATTGCGTTGGTATCATCAGTCCATTCAGAATACACAATAGGAGAATACTGCACTACATACCCATCGAACTACAGTCATGCGTTACTGTTGATACCGTAGAGCGTTTTCAAGGAAGCGAGCGGGACGTAATCATTTACAGCACAGCAGCGTCAAATGAACAAGAGTTCGAGTCTATCCGCAGCGATGTTGACGGAATGGATCGTAAGTTAAACGTTGCGGTGACACGAGCACGGCAACAATTTATCATGGTTGGCAATGCAGATTTGTATAGCTCTAGTTGGTCGTATCAGCAGGCTCTACTTACACCACCTGACTCTGCCTGCACTTCGTATCATGGATGCAGCATGATACCATGTGGTGTGTGTCATAGTCTGCGCCTGCATGGCACAATACGTGATCATAAGGGTTCGTTTTTTTCACACTATTATCAGTACGTGAAACCGATAGAAGTATAGAATGGCAGGACATAGTAAATGGGCAAATATCAAACACCGAAAATCGGTTGTTGATGCCCGCAGAGGCAAATTGTTTACACAGGCAAGCAAAGAAATCATTGTTGCCGCGCGCCTGGGCGGCGGTGATCCGGACGCTAATGCTCGGCTACGCATGGCAATTCAGAATGCCAAAGCGGTTTCAATGCCAGCAGACAACATTAAACGAGCCATTCAACGTGGCACCGGCGAAATTGAAGGTGCCGTGTATGAAGACGTTACATACGAAGGATATGGACCTGGCGGTGTTGCCGTAATTGTTGAATGCACTACCGAGAATAAGAATCGCACTGTGCAGGAAGTTCGTGCGACATTTTCGAAGTACGGAGGAAATCTTGGTGAAACAAACAGCGTTGGCTGGAATTTCTCTCGCATGGGTTTAATCCGACTCGAAACAACCGCTGCCGAAGAATCACTCATTGAAATGGCCATAGAAGCCGGTGCCGATAACGTTGAAATGCTCATTGACGACGGTAACGCATATGGGGCATTGGTGCAGTGTTCGTCAGATGCCGTCCTCCACGTTGCCAGCTTTTTTGAACAGGCAGGAATAGACGTGCCTGAACGCAAGCAAGCATATGTTCCAAATACAACCGTGTTAGTCTCCGAAGCTGATATTGCAAAAAAACTTATCAAACTTCTCGACGCATTCGAAGATAATGATGATGTGCAGAACGTGTTTCACAATGCCGAGTTCAGTGAAGAAATTGAGCTGGACCGTTAGCACAATTAACCATGCGTATTCTAGGAATTGACCCCGGTTCTGTGATTTGTGGCTATGGAGTGATCGAGTCACAAGGTTCATCGTTACAATTGGTAGAATACGGTGTTGTGGAGATGAAACGCCGGTCTGAATCCTTTCCTCTCCGTTTGCGTGAGATCTACGATCGTCTAACGGCTGTAATGAGTCGGACTCGGCCCGAAGTGTGTGCGTTAGAAGCGGTTTTTTTCGCAAAGAATGCACGTAGTCTGGTACAACTGAGCCAAGCACGGGGCGTTGCAATTCTTGTATGCGCGCAATCCGGACTGGAACCAGTGCAATACACACCCATGCAGGTTAAACGATGCGTCACTGGTCGTGGCTCCGCCACCAAGCCCCAGGTAAGTGCAATGGTGCAAGCAATACTTGGGCTGGAAGAAGCACCGACGCCGTACGATGCTACTGACGCACTAGCCATTGCAATCTGCCATGCTGTGCATGGAGGTACTACTCCGGAACCGGTCCGACGCTCAACAAAGAAAGGATCTCGACAGGCTTGGTCTGATTTTGTTCGCAACAAATTCTAGGTTCACATCAAATTCTAGAGTTGATGACCACTGCCCCATGACGTAAGTTGCTGTGAAGAAGGGCGAAGAGACTGGCTAACATGAATAACAACTAACAGCCCAGGTCTCATAACGTTAATGTGATTGATGGGCGTTCTCGTACTGCATAACTGCTCGGAAACTGCACTGCATACAAACCAAGCCGGTTACACGCCGTAATTTTGTTTGACCATTACTCTCTTCACACTGATCCCAGAAAGGAATGTGCAGCATGGCTTTGAGAATTGCCATCAATGGATTTGGACGCATAGGACGACTCGTTTTTCGCATTATCAAAAACAGAGGGTTGGATGTAAACATCGTAGGCATCAACGACCTTACAGACGCTGCTACGCTTGCCCACTTACTGAAATTCGACAGTAACCACGGACGTTTCCAGGGAACTGTGGAAGTAGATGGGAACGACATGATTGTGAATGGCTCACGAATTGCAATCAGTGCCGAGAAGAGCATCGAAAACCTTCCTTGGTCGGATCTCGATCTTGTTATCGAAGCAACAGGTGTTTTCACAAAAAACGATCAACTCCGAGCACATACCAAACATGCGCGTAAGGTTATTCTAACCGCTCCGGCCAAGGACGATCCCGATGCCACGGTTGTTCTTGGTGTTAACGACAATATCCTTACGGGTACGGAGGTCACACTCAGCAACGCTTCGTGTACTACCAATTGCCTGGCTCCAATGGTTAAAGTGCTCTTGGATACGTTTGGCCTTGAATCCGGGTTTATGACTACAGTTCACGCCTATACTAACGATCAGAACATTCTTGATCTCCCCCACCGCGATCTGCGGCGGGCACGTGCTGCAGCAGTAAACATCATCCCAACCAGCACTGGTGCGGCAAAGGCCCTTGGGTTAGTAATCCCAGAAGTGAAAGGTAAGTTAGACGGACTTGCCTTCCGAGTCCCCGTTTCTGATGGTTCAATTACTGATTTTACAGCCATTGTATCTCGCGACGTCTCGGTTGCCGAAGTAAATGAGGCTTTTAAAACAGCCTCACAGAGTTACTTACAAGGCATTCTTCAGTTCAGTACGGACGAGCTTGTGAGTTCCGACATCGTCGGCAATCCGCATAGTTGCATTTTCGACAGCAAGCTAACAATGGCTGCCGGCAGATTAGTAAAAGTAGTAGGATGGTATGATAATGAATGGGGGTATTCGAACAGAATTGTTGATCTCATGCTGCGTGTAGCCGGATAAAGGTATCCCATGATTCGCACAATCGAAGATATTGACGTTGCTGGGAAGCGCATCCTTACCCGAGTGGATGTGAATGTTCCCATGGATAGCAACGGTGAGATAACCGACGATACACGGATTACCGCATGCCTGCCCACCATTCGCAGCATTACCGATCGTGGAGGGATTGCCGTGCTGATGAGTCACCTGGGGCGTCCGAAAGGTGCACCGGATCCGCGATATTCCCTTGCACCCGTTGCGCAGCGCTTATCGGAACTGCTGGGTACAACTGTTACATTTTTACCAGATTGTATCGGACCTGAGACTGAGAGTGCCATTGCAAAAGCACAACCCGGTGATGTTGTCTTACTTGAAAATCTCCGGTTTTACAAACAGGAGGAAGCAAATGATCCAGCCTTTGCTGCTGCTCTGGCAACCCTTGGTGATGTTTACTGCAACGATGCCTTTGGCACCGCTCATCGTGCGCATGCAAGCACCGAGGGTGTAACGCACCATGTTAACACTGTGTGTGCTGGGTTACTTGTTCAAAAAGAACTCCGGTATTTGGGTAATGCTCTGGAACAGCCCAAGCGCCCGTTGATTGCAATTCTCGGTGGTTCAAAAATCAGTGGCAAGATTGACGTCATTCAGTCACTATTATCCAAGTGCGATGCAATCCTCGTTGGCGGTGGCATGATCTTTACATTTTTACGGGCACAACACCTCGACACGGGTTCATCGCTTGTAGAGGAAGATAAAATCGACCTTGCCAGACAATTGCTCGACAGCGCAGAAACAGCACACGTTCCTTTAATCTTACCATTGGATGTCGTGTTGGCTGATGCATTCAACAACGAAGCCAACACTAAGGTGAATAGGGTAGATGAAATCGAAGATGGATGGATGGGTCTTGACATTGGACCAGAAACAACAGAGCTTTTTTGTTCATACATACGATCGGCTGGCACAGTTGTCTGGAATGGCCCGATGGGCGTTTTTGAGATGCCTACTTTCGCCAGAGGAACACGTGCCATTGCACAAGCAATGGCAGATGCAACCCGCAACGGCGCTATCACCATCGTCGGGGGTGGCGATAGTGCTGCGGCAATCACGCAATTCGGTTTAAGCTCAAACGTCAGTCACGTTTCCACCGGAGGTGGCGCATCATTGGAATTCCTGGAAGGGAAGACGTTACCCGGTATAGCAGCACTCAACCGATCGTTATGAGATACGGTACAACGCAAGGTGGAGGATTCATGGTGTTCCCTCCGTTCATCAAGTTCCTCCTCTTTGCCAACATTGGCATCTTTTTTATCACAGGGTTCCTTGGCCTTCGCGCAGGGGACCTGTCGCTGGAGTCGGCGGCTCTTAAATACTTTGCTTTGTGGCCAGTTTCATTAGGCTTTGAACCTTGGCAGCTTATCACCTATCAGTTTCTACACGGTGGGTTCGGACATATTTTCTTTAACATGTTCGCCTTGTGGATGTTTGGGATGGAGCTTGAAAATCTCTGGGGTTCACGTCGCTTTGCAGTGTACTACCTCTTGTCAGGCATTGTCGCCGGCGGAACTCATCTTGCAGTAACGTGGATCACTGACGGTGCTGCCGTGCCAACAGTTGGCGCCTCCGGGTCAATCATGGGTGTATTGTTAGCATTTGGTTTGCTCTTCCCAGACCGCCCTGTTATGATGTTTCCGATTTTCTTCCCGATCCCAGCGCGGGTTTTTGTTATTGGATACGCAGCACTGGACTTGATTCTTGGTGTTACGAATGCTTCTGACGGCGTAGCGCATTTTGCCCATCTGGGTGGAGCACTCGGAGGGCTGTTGCTGCTGAAGTTCGGCGAACCACTGTTTCGTTGGATTGACGGCATGGGATCTTCTACAGCAACATACAGTAGCGGTCGAATGATGAACGTAGAGTATCGCGACATCACACCGCAGTCTCATGGAAGGAACCCGATTACCATACATTACACACAACCAGAAGAATCTGTCGAATCATCGCCTCGAACCACTGGCATGCAAACAACTGTAACGCCAACTCGGTTTGTGGTTAATGGAGAACCGATTTCACAGGAGCAAATAGATCAAATACTCGACAAGATTTCGCATGCTGGTTATCATTCACTTACCGAACAAGAAAAGTACATTCTGTTCGAGGTAAGTAGGCAACTATGACGGTTTTACGTCGTTCGACCATTCAGGTACACGTAGGACCTGTTGGCATCGGCTCTGACTTCCCGATTCGTGTGCAGAGCATGACTACAACAAACACATTAGACACTCAAGCCACAGTGGCGCAGTCCATTCGCTTGATTGAGTCCGGTTGCGAACTTGTACGCATCACAGCTCCATCACAACGCGAGGCTAAGAATTTAGCAGCCATTAAAAAGGAGTTGGTAGAAAGGGGCTACAATACCCCTCTCGTTGCCGATATTCACTACACTCCAAACGCTGCAGAAATCGCAGCACGCATTGTTGAGAAGGTGCGCATCAACCCCGGTAACTATGTTGATAAGAAAACCTTTGCCATTGTCGAGTACACCAACGAATCGTATCAAGCAGAACTCGATAAAATCCGCGATCGGTTTATCCCTCTGGTGCGAGTGTGTAAGGAATATGGAACGGCTATGCGTATCGGCACCAATCACGGATCGTTGAGCGATAGAATTGTTAACCGTTACGGCGACAATCCGGAGGGAATGGTTCAGAGTGCCTTAGAATTTCTCAGCATTGCTGAATCGGAAGGGTACCGAAACATCGTGGTCAGCATGAAGAGCAGTAACCCTATCGTGATGGTCGAGGCATATCGATTATTCGTTAAGAGATGCAGTGAAGCCGGATTGCCACCGTATCCCCTCCACCTGGGTGTAACAGAAGCAGGCGATGGCGAAGATGGTCGTGTGAAGAGCGCAGTTGGCATTGGGACGTTGTTGACTGAGGGACTCGGCGACACGATACGGGTGTCGTTAACCGAAGAACCAGAAGCGGAAATTCCCGTTGCACGTGCACTTGCCGAACGGTATCGCAATCACACAACCACACCGGTGAATCATATACCACACACCGCTCAGCAGCCTACCTCATATAGAAAACGCCGTACGCATGCCGTGGCCAATATTGGGCACGATCATCCTCCACGCGTAGTTGTCGATTGTGGTGGGTTGAGAATTACAACAAAGGAAGATCTACTATCGCTGGGACATCAATACGATGCAAAAACTGACAAATGGCATTCAACCGATCAGCCGGCAGAGTATCTCTACATAGGGTCAAGCCCCCTACCCTTCCCCCCCCCTTCGGGAATCCGGACATTGGCTGACTACAGCACATGGAAAGATCTACCAGACAAGCTATATAACGTTCCGGTGTTTACACCTGGCGAATTCTCTGTTGCCGAGACAAGGCACCCGGCAATGAACGTACTGAGAGTTAATGCTGCTGAGCTAGAATCCTGTTCTCCCAGCCTTTTTGCTGCGTCCACAGTACTGTGGCTGGTTGCAACAGAACACGACTTTACTGCCAGCATGCGCAGATGTGCGGCGTGGCTGCAACAGCATTCATGTGTTGTTCCGGTGCTGATGCAACGAATTCCAAGCGATTCTGTACATGCAGACAGTCAGGCGCATCTTTTGCGCACCGCTTCAGATTTTGGCAGCGTGCTTGTTGACGGTTTTGGCAACGGGTTGATAACCCCTCCCACGGATGCTTACCATGTTGGAGATGAGTTGCGCCTGGCCTACGGCATACTACAGGCAGCGCGGATGCGCATGACCAAAACCGAATACATTAGTTGTCCATCGTGCGGTCGCACACTCTTTGATCTTCAAGAAACAACATCGAGAATCAGGGCTGCAACAGACCATTTAAAGGGCGTCAAGATTGGTATCATGGGCTGCATTGTGAATGGGCCAGGAGAAATGGCAGACGCTGACTATGGTTATGTAGGTAGCGGTCCGGACAAGGTAACGTTGTACCGCGGTCAGGAGATTGTGCGTAGAGGCATTCCAACGGCGCAAGCTCTAGAAGCATTAATTGATATTATGCGTGAAGATGGACGATGGATTGAAAAGGGTCAGGTTACTTAAAGTACTTGCGCATACATGTCGAAGTTTATCGTGATGTTGTCACGTACGCGAATCAAACCCATCATCACTGAGGGAGGTTCGACGCCGAAGTCGGTCATCCTTAACTGCTTTCTGCAAACAAACCAATAACGATTGTTATCAAGTCTGGTTACTCGAACCGGAAGACTAACATTTCTGCTCGTATTAGTTATCGTAATGGTAGCAGAAGCCGAGGCCATTGCTGTTGTACCTTGTTGCCACACCGTTCCTGCAGACAACGTAGCAGAGTGTATTTTCACCTTGATGTATGGATAACGGCCTGCCTGTAGTGCCTCGCAGAGGTCGTTGTTCATTTTACTATTATCACAGTCCAGTCCCTTGGCCGGGACCAGAAGGAGCAGGTCGTCGAACAGAAGGGTTTGTGATGTGCCATCCACACCAACTCGCACCTGACTCTGCTTGAATTGATCGCGGTATTCACAGTCAAAACTGTTTACGTTACTCGTACCGGAGATAAACAGCCTACTCTTAGGTTCAATAACGAACCCAACTGTTTCAAAGTGGTATCCGGCAAAACAAAAGAGAACCAGCAGTACTCCTACAAGGAGTACTGCCGGTTTACTTCCGAAACGATGTCGTAAACGATTCATGATTCGGATTCTACGCTATCTAGTACAACGTACGATTTAGAACCCAACAACTGCTTCCAATACTACACCATTAAAAGCGCCACCTGCATATAGATTTGTCTCAGGATAATCGTTATACTTCTGCATCACGTACTCACCTTTGAGAAGTATATTCCTCGTAAGGAACCAACCTGCCGCAATTGCAATGCGATTAACACTTTGCGTGAGTTGTGCACCCTGTGCGTCTCTGAGGCCGAGAGTTTCCATGTTAACCATATTATAACGGCCTCCAACATAAAAATCATCGGCCGAACCAAAGCGTGCGATAAGGTCAACAGCTAGTTGATTCATCTTGCGGTCTTCCGTCTCGTTCGGAGTTTTCCCTTGAGCAATATCATAGTTCAGAAATAGCTCGAGAAAATCATATTCAACTAAAGCATTAATGACAAATGCCTGTATTGAACGAGTAAAATTGGGGTTCAGACGTCCCGACCACGCTTGTGCTGTGGTTGTGGGTTTCATAGATCCACCACTTGTTGCAGTGGCAGCGTAGTTGGCAGCCTGACTCTCCATGACCAGGAAATAGTTACTTCCCGTGCGGTCACCCCAAAACAGCGTATTCCTTCCTGAGGCACTGTTCATGTATCCGGAGCCTGTGAGCCGGAACCTGAAGTCCTTACTGAACTGCTTGTCGTAACCAAGCTTAAAGTAAATTGATGGGTCTCGATTCGTTGTTGTATCAACTGTACCTGGTGTAACAGGATCTACACTGCCCTTGATTTCGCCATTAGTAATCCCAAGCACAGCCAGTAGTCCGTTGTACTGGAACGTTACGTCTCCACCAATTTCTGTGGTAAATGCGTCAACTATATAATTTTCCATAAAGGGGTTGTAGATGGTCATACCACCATCGGACCTACGGAAATGGGCATCTCCATAGTTGATTTCCATATGCCCAACCCGGATCGTTAGGTAGTCCATCAAATCGTCTAAAAATGTACTATGCAGGAAGCGTAGGCGATCGAACTGAATATAACCGCCTTTGACCCAGACTTCCTGGTGATGTCTGCTCGACAGATATGTGGTGAGATTTAACCGCACACCATCCTCAAGTTGAACATCAACCATAAGATTGGCAGACGCATTGTTAAATCCTGTCTGAATATCGTAGAGTTTGTTCACATTAATGGAATCTCGCCCTCCATTATATGAACGAAACAAGGGGGTTGCAGTGTTCTCGTGTGATAGCGATTGCCATTGCTGTGTAAACCCCCCGCCAAAACGGATTGCCATCCCATTGTATGGCGTTGTGTCTTTCGGAGTCTCAAAGATGTTAATACCATTCTGATCCGACGGACGGAAATTCTGCATGTATGGGAAAAACTGTGATTGAGATAGTTGTGTTCCCAATGCGAATACAAGGAGAACAACGGCAAACCGACCCAGATTATTCATGGCTATCCCTTTTTAAGTAGTAAATCGAACGTTATTGTAACTGCATCGCCAGCCTTGATCATCCCCAGCATAGCTGAAGGACGATCCATACCGAAATCCGTCATCTTAACGGTCTTTGTACCACTGAAACGCACCTCCCCAGTTGGTAAAACAGTTGCACTTACAGACAAAGGAACATTTTTTTTCGAACCGGCTATCGTGAGGTCACCAAGAACCTCAACCTTCCACCCATTACCATCAGGCAAAACTGCTTTCACCGATGTCAAATTAAACGTTATGAACTTGTGTTGCTCACTCTTGAGTGCCTCATAGATTTTTGTGTCCATGTCGTTGCCCTTTTCGCTTTTTATTGACAGAACATCGGCCTGAACCCACATTGACCCGATAGAGTTTAAGGTTCCGTTGTTTATGTCAATCTCGCCTTTTGCCCTGACCACATTAACCGGACAGGACCAATCGTGTAGCGTAGAGGTGCCATCAATCTTCATTGAGCAACTCTTTTGTACATACACTTCTCCTGCTATGGCATGTACATAGCCCACTATTAGCATTGTTACTGCAAAAAGGGTTTTCATATGCCCTCCATATATGAGCTGTAAGTAATACGATTTGTATTCAGATGCAAATATCTGAAATAATTCGGACAAAGCCATCTTATTTTTGAATTGTTAGCGTATGTTTTTTTATTGCAATGTGTTACGTACACTGTCCATCGTATGCTCCCACAAATGTATAATAAAAGAACTACGGTGAATATAAAACGCAACAACCCCAAACACTCTATATAGTGAATGGGGTTGCGTATTTTGTTTTCGAGTTGAGCAGCTTTCTCTCCCCTGAAAGCTGCGTAGGATGCTCAAACCTGGAGGGATATTGCTCCGGGTTTTTTTATTTCCCGGCCTCGTCTGTTACATCAGCAGCAGGTTGTGCAGGCGACTCTCCGGCGATGCGGTGTGGTACACATGTTACAATCACACTCTCCGGTTTATCGGTGAATTCAATTCCCGGAACTGATACATCGGAGATGTGGATGGATTGGTTGATATCCAGGTTCGTTACATCAATATCAATATGCTCGGGCATGTTTGCGGGATCAACTAGTACATGTGCTTTATGCATCACATGTTCAAGAACGCCACCATGGCGTGCTCCTATGCTCTGACCCGTAATGTGGAGTGGAATTTCCACATTTACTTTCTGACCTGCCGAAACGCCGAGAAGGTCAAAATGGACAATAGCATCGGTTACCGGGTCGAACGTAACATCTTTTAATATGCACATTAGCCCCTTACTGCCGTCCACCTCTAACCGTACCATCTTTGCTTCAGCCGTGTAAACAATGTCTCTAAGGCTAAGCACGGGCACTGAAAAATGCACGGGTTCCTGATTATTTGCGTAATAAACGCCGGGTACTTGACCTTTTCTGCGGAGGTCGCGGGCAGTGCTGCGGCCAGGCGACCGTTTTGTTGCTGAAAGAATTATTTCGCTCATGGTAGATCTCGATGTGTGTTCGTAGAAAAAGTGACTAGACGCGGGTTATGACTGTACCCGCTCGAAAAGTGAACTGATACTTTGGTTTTCGTGCGTTCTGATTATCGCTTCTGCGAATAGTCCTGAAACGCTGATAACTTCAATTTTTGGATGTTGCGTAGTCAACGGAATGGTGTCCGTAACAAATAATTTTGTGATTGCATCCGATGCACCGATTCGTTCGACGGCATCACCACTGAACACTGCATGTGTGCACACACCAATAATCTGTTCTGCACCGGCATTCATCATAGCTTCAGCACAGCGTACAAACGTTGTTCCCGTGTCAATCAAATCGTCAACAATTACGATGTTCCGTCCTTTCACCTCACCAATGATGTTCATGATTTCTGCATCATTGTGTTTTGGTCTGCGCTTATCCACAACCACTAAGTCAACGTCGTCTCCCAGCATTTTGGCGTACGATCGGGCATTCTTCACCCCGCCTACATCAGGAGACGCAACGGTTACTTTTCCAGGAAGTATGCTTCGAACAATATCCACACTCACAGTTGCTGCATAAAGGTGGTCAAGTGGAATATCAAAGAACCCTTGAAGCTGCGGTGTATGCAGGTCCATCGTGAT
Organism: uncultured Hyphomicrobiales bacterium; assembly: GCA_964525565.1. Classification (GTDB taxonomy): domain Bacteria; phylum Bacteroidota; class Ignavibacteria; order Kapaibacteriales; family Kapaibacteriaceae; genus OLB6. The sequence goes on along the minus strand of CAZGHI010000012.1, from coordinate 19,948 downwards.
TACTCGGTTTGCACCAGCCTGTGTAAGCAAGTTTGCAACAAGTTTAGCCGTTACAGCAACCCGCGGCTGGTCTTTTCTATCCTGACGAGCATACCCAAAGTATGGTATTACTGCTGTGATCCGCCGTGCCGAAGCACGTTTTGCTGCATCAATTAACAGTAGCAATTCCATCAGGTTATCGGAAGGGGCAAAGGTGGATTGTACGATGTACAAATCCACACCGCGAACGTTTTCTTCGAATTTGACCCATAATTCACCATCGCTAAAGTTGCGAATGGTAACTTGAGCCAGATCTCGATGCGTTTCCAGAGCGATCTTCCGAGCTATCTCTCTGTTCGACCGTCCGGCAACTATCTTGACCTCGGCGTTCACGGCAACACTTCTTTTAATCTGTTTGCTGGGGCGGCTGGGATCGAACCAACGAATGGCGGAACCAAAATCCGCTGCCTTACCACTTGGCGACGCCCCAAATTCAATGTTCGTATGAAAGGAACTGTGTACTCCTATGGCCTCACCACCAAATCTTACATCACCTCTGCTGTACACCGACACCCATTTTCGATCGCATCATATTGAAACTGCTCAAGAGTCCCCTCTTCCGGAATGCATTTGCTCTAAAGCACTTTGACATCGTAATCGCACCAATGCCTCCGTTGTTCCTGCATCCCCGGACTATACTCTTAACTTACCTCGTGTCTTGTGCCACAAACGGAAGCAGACCAAGATGCCGTGCAAACTTAATTGCTCGGGTTAGCCGACGCTGCTGGAGTGCCGTAACACCGGTGATTCGTCGGGGGAGTATTTTGCCCTGATCATTGGTAAACCGGCCGAGAAATTTTGGGTCAAGATAGTCGATCAATCGTGACTGCTTGAGTGGGTTATTTCTCTTTCGCGGCTGGTTTTTCTTCTGACGAAACGGCGAATTTATCGTGTTCGGATTTGGTGCCGCTTGCTGGCGCAATGGATTGTTGTTCATAGTTATTTACCCTGGTCCTTAGCATCGCGCACTGCCTTTGTTTTTGCCATGCGCTTGTTGAAACGATCTACACGCCCGGCCGTATCCAAAAGCATTTGTTTACCTGTGTAAAATGGGTGACTCTTGGAATCAATTTCCAATACCATCCTGTCACCTTTGTAACACGACCGTGTTTTGAATGTACTTCCATCAGTCATAACGACTTCAATGGTTTTGTACGCTGGATGAATTCCTTTTTTCACTGTTTTACCTCGTGATGGATTGTGCATCAACCTGGCTGATATCATCAACCTTAAGAAAGCGCTCTACGAACTTCACAGTTCCGGTTTCTGAACGGAATGCTTTAATGACTTTAACGCTTACTTTTTGAGGTCCGCCCTTTTTCTTGCTCTTATCACCAAAGGATTGTGCTTTAGCCATGTTGCACCGTGCCTGTAACTGTTGTTGTATTATGAGAACAGCAAAGATACGGGTCTGGACCTAACGGCGCAATACTGGAAATTGTGAAAAGCTATGCGATACCGAGATTGATCCAACGGCCACCAAGCATTGGGTTAACGTGTCGGGTGGTTCACAACAAAGGCGATCGGTAACTTTGGAGATGCTTCATAAACGAGAAACAACACCAGCGGTAGTAAAGTTTGGAGGTTCGGTACTACGGTCAGTAACGGGTTTTCGGAATATGGTTGAGATTGTTGGACAACTCCTCACGTCTGCGGACCGTGAACGTCCCTCTCAGCTACTCGTGGTGGTTTCTGCCTTTGCTAGTACTACTCGCGACCTGGAAAAAGCCGCCCGTATTGCGCAAACCTCGGATCTCCAGAGTGCACTACACACTGTTGATTCATTGATCGACCTGCACAATGGATTTGCGGCACAACTCCTCAGCACACCGGAAAGTAGGGTTGCCATTGAAGAATTGATCGTGGCAACAGGAGCCGATGTCAAGAGCTTGCTGCAGGGCATTGCGATCACCAGGCAACTCACAGAGCGTACACTGGATCGCGTTATCGCACATGGAGAACTACTCGCTCTGCACATTGCCAGACACGTTATCGCCGAAAGCGGAATAGACGCTGCGTGGACGGATGCTCGAAGGCTTGTAGTGACCAATGAAGACTTCGGAGCAGCGATACCTCTGATTGAAAAAACGCGCATACACGTTGCAGCAACGTTACTTCCGTTGCTTCATGAGCATGATTGTGTTTTGATCCAAGGCTTCGTGGGTGCTACGGAGAACGGGGTGGTTACCACCATGGGACGTGAAAGTTCTACACTTACGGCCACTCTGCTTGCAGAACTCATTGGTGCAACGTCAGTAACGCTCTTTACCAATGTGGAAGGTGTGCGCTCAGCAGATCCGTTTGTTTTTTCGGACACGTTACATCATCGCTACCTGTCGTACGACCAAGCCAATATTGCAGCGCACCATGGTTTGAAACTTTTATATGCAACCACTATCGAGCCGGCTAAACGTGCTGGAATTCCAGTAAAAGTTGTGAGTGCATCAAACCCTAACGGTCCTGCTACAATTATATCTGAAACCAGCGGTGGAGATACGCCCATTCTTTCACTTGAACAGGGTCCAGAGTTAGCCACAATATCAGTAACACTGTGCAATTTGAAGGTATTGTTTGCTGCTTTGGGCAAACTTGCAATGAGTTTTAACGATTCCGACACCTGGTTCGTCGTTGCGAATCCTCATGAGCATGTGTTTACGATTACACTCCCGGAGACCAACGCCCGAAGCGTAGCGACACTGCTCCACCAAGAGATACTTCGTCATTACAAAGAGGAAATCACATGATCCAACACGAAAAGGTTGACAAGTCTGAATTCCAACCGGGAGCTACCTATTCGGTAAGTATGAATGGTGTTCCACTTTATGTGGCTCAGGTTGTCAAGTTTCACGGCGGATGTTGGGCAACTGTACGTGTTCAACAATGTCTCAACGATGAACTTCTGTCGTACTATCAACCTGGAACCGAATTCGACATTAAAGTTGCACAATACACCATTGAGCCATTCCAGGCAGAACTCAACAATTCTTAACCGCCAATTTTTGCCTTGACCTTTGTCAGGATGGCGTCCATCATCCGCTTTTCTAAAATTCCATTGCTGGTCCAAAAGTGAACCTGATTGGTGATGAACTCCTCAAAACCGCTGAGTTCAGCTCTCAAGATAATTTTCGTTAACCGCACTCCTTCTTCTTTGACATTAACCTTGAATTGAATGCGACCTGTGATCCATATTCCACCACGTATTCTTGGCAACTCGCCAAACTCCTTCATTTTTTCTCGAGTAGAATCCTCGCCGGACGCAATAAGGCAATAGTCGCTTACATACAGCCCCTTGTAAAAACCTGTCTCTTCAATCGGTTCCGTCACCTTTTCCGTTTGTGGTTTGGGACAGCCAAACTCTGCCATGGCCTCTTTTATTGAATCCCACACCTTACCAAACGAAGCATCTACAGTTTCGGTTAGTACAACTTGCTCAGGCTGCTCACTTGCCTTCGTAAACGTTGATCCCGAAGCAATGAGTAGTACAGCAAGAACGATACAACATTTCATCTTCATGGCCTTTATAGTCTAGTACATTTCGTTACCGACGGTGGTCTAGCTTCGCAATTATTGTTTTATGCTGCCTCTTTTGCTGTCTGCGTACCCAACTGAACACTCACAACCTTAGAAACGGCAGGCTCTTCCATTGTTACCCCGTACAGCGTATCGGCAGCTTCCATGGTTCTCTTGTTATGAGTAATCATAAGGAACTGCGTGTTTTCAGAAAACTTACGAATGATCTTCAGATAACGATCAATATTAGCATCATCTAGTGGCGCATCAACCTCGTCAAGGATACAGAAGGGGCTTGGTTTTACCAGGTAAATAGCAAAAAGGAGGGCAATTGCGGTAAGTGTCTTTTCACCACCACTTAACATCTCTATACTGTGCGGCCGTTTACCGCGTGGTTTCGCAATGATCTCAACCTTGCATTCTAACGGGTCGTGATCGTCGGTTTCTATCATTTGCAAGTCAGCTTCGTCGTCATCGCTAAACAACAACTGGAAGAGCTGAACGAAATTTTCGCGGATTTTTTCAAATGTGGATGTAAACAGTTCTCGTGCTGTTTGGTTTATCTCCAGAATTGTTTGTGTTAGCGTTTGTTCACTTGCGAGCAGGTCGTTTAGCTGTGTTGTCATGAACTGGAGTCGTTCGTTTTCGCGCTCATGCTCCTCAAGGGCAAGGAAGTTAACGTTCCCCATCATGGTAAGCTTTCTACGTGCCTCCTGGATGCTGGCATGGATATGTTCCAGTTCATTGCCATCAACGTCTGTTGTTTGATCAACTACATCATCGATTGTCTGTAAGTCGTTCGGGTCAATCCCAAGCTCGTCAACTGCATGTTGCACCAAGGCTGATAGTCGGAGTTCTATACTATTCCGTTGCATTTCGGCTTCGTGACATTCCTGAACTGTTGCATCAAGCAGTCGTCTTTGTGCGCGAATTCGCTCTGCCGCTTCCTGCATACTTGTTGCGCATGATTGCACGCTATTGTCTGCTTGCTCACGATTTACCTTGGCGTCTTCAAGAGCTTTCGTATAGTGATCGCGTTGAACGGATACATTCTGCAATTCGTTGTTTAGTTGTTCTTTCTGCTGCGATAGCTGTTCTTGCTCTTGACGTCTCTGTTCTTTTCTCTGCTCCATGGTTAGTTGCTGATTGCCCAGGCGTGCTTGATCAGCTAACAAACTCTGCACATCTGCATCGAGCCGTACAACCAGAATTTCCGTTTCGCGCACTTTCTGCACTGTTTCCTGATACTGAAGCTCTGCGGTGTGAAGAACATCTTCAAACTGACTAACCTCGGCTATAGAACCCTCTCGTTGGTCGGCAATTGCCTGCTCGTTCTGCACCAGCATCTGTGCTTGATTGTGCAATCGTTGCAGTTCCTGCCCTGCCTCTTGGTACTCCTTGGATAGCTCGGTGGATTGTGACTCTAACTCCGATTTCCGAAGGAGTAACGACTCGATTCTCTGAGCAAGCGTGTTGCGTGCCACAGTATTGCGCCGAACTTGTTCGGCCAAGGCTGAGAGGTCTATTGAGGCATACTCATTTTTTACGTTATGAATCTCTGCAATGATCGCTTCGATTCGTTGTTCTACATCGCTGAGTTCCGTTTTGAGTTGCTCGATACGCTCGCGTTTACCAACGCGTATTCCCTCTGTTCGCGTAGTGCTACCGCCCCGAACAGCACCGGCACGATGAACAACTTCACCCGACAGTGTCACAATGCGTTCAGCCTCGGTTTTTTGTAATGCCAACCACGCCGTTGCTAGTGTGTCAGCAATCAGCGTTTTTCCAAGTAGTCCGCGAATGGCTCCCCGCAACTGCTCATCTGCCTCTACCTGTTCGCTTGCCCAACCTATAACGCCCTCAATCAGATCTACCGCAGGTGGAGAAGGAAGCTGAGGTATGGTGTCCCGACATAAAAAGGTTGCTTTGCCGATGTTGTTACGGGACAATGCTGCAATCGCTTCTTCAGCTTCTGTTTTATCGGCAACAACAAAGTATCGCGCTGCCTCTCCGAGCGAAGCCTCGATGGCAACACGCAATGCGTCGGACGTATTGATAACTTCAGCTAGCGTTAGCTTCTCGCTGCTCGGTTTCCACTCGCTCGAATTCAATAAGAATCGTGAACTCTCCGTGGTATCAACGAGGCCTATAAGGAAATCCAGTGATGCCCGAGCATGAGCCTCGGCACTTCGAAGCTGATCGAGAGCACTCTGTTTTTCTTCCTGCATCGTCCGCAATGCCTGTTTGCGTTGTTCCGCTTCGCGGAGATTTGCTTCCGCATTCTGAAGCTCTTGCTCAACAGCAGGAAGTGCACTTTGCTGCTCTTGAATCTGTGATTCTATCTCTGTAATGCGTTGGGATGCTTGTTGTAAACTGTCATGCAGGATTCCCAGTCTTCGTTGTGTTGAATCAATGTGCACATTGATGCGATCACTTTCTCTCTGTATCTCCGTTAACCGATCCTGTACCTGCTGAGCACGAACCCTGGCTGCAGCAAGCATTGATTTTGCTTGGACAACAGCAGCTTCTGCCTGTGCGCTCAACTCCTTTCTCCGTTGTAACTCTGCCGATGCTGCCTCGCTATCTGAGCGTGCAGCTTCCAGCTTCCCAATTACGACCATGAGTTGCTCTTGTGCTGTTGTCTGCTCGCCCTGACTATCTTCTTCCTCTCTGCCAAGCCGAACCAACGTCCTGTCAATGGCCGAAACTCGTTCGGTTAGCAAAGCAATCTGTGCCTCGGCATTACTTTGTGCTGTGCGTACCGCTGCTTCATTTTCCATCGCATTGCGTAGCTGTACTTCAGCCTCGTTATGCAATCTTTCAGCCTGCTCAAGTTCACGTTCCAATCTCAGTAGCTGTTCTTCAGCAGTATGCCGTTGTTGAACCAACGTGGCAAGATGACTGCTTGCGATGTCGCGTTGGCGAACAGCTTCTGCACGTTCTATTCGGAAAGCCCTCTGCTCACGTTCTCTGAGTTGCTGCGAGATTTCTTGATGCTGCCGAGCTTTCTCTGCTTGCCTACTTAATGAATTTACTGTTTTCTGTACCTCACGGACAATGTCGCTGACTCTGGAGATGTCGCGTTGTGCTGCTTCAAGCTTCCGTTGAGCTTCCTTTCGTCGGGCCTTATACTTCGTTACACCGGCAGCTTCTTCAAAAAGGTGACGTCGGTCATCTGCCTTGTCGCTGAGAATGGTTTCGATCATTTTCAGCTCGATCACGGAATAGGCATTTGCCCCCATTCCGGTATCCATGAACAACTCAACAATGTCTTTCAGTCGGCAGACCGTTCGGTTTAGTAGATACTGGCTTTCACCGCTTCTAAACAGTCGTCTCGTGATTACGACCTGACTGTACTCCGTCGGCAGAATGTGTTTGTTGTTCTCTATCGTCAGACTTACTTCGGCCATCCCAAGTGGCTTTCGTGTTTTTGATCCATTAAAGATCACGTGCTCCATGGAATCTGCACGAAGCATACTCGTTTTTTGTTCTCCGAGTACCCATCGTATTGCATCTACGATGTTCGTCTTGCCACAGCCATTTGGTCCTACAATGGCAGTGACTCCATCATCAAAGGTGAGATCGGTCTTCAATCCAAAACTTTTGAAGCCAACCATTTCAAGCTTGCTGAGGTACATAGTTCTTTCAAATGAGTCGGAGTGAAAACTGCATAAAATCGCCGACATGGAGGCCAATCAGTTATCCACATGGGCCATTTTTCATGCGATTAAGGGTGTTGGACCCGTTCTCAGGGCATTGGGAACTACTGGCGCGGTGCCATCAGCCCCTTTACCAATCTTGTCGACGGTTTACCACAAGCATTGGGAATACTGCAACAACTGTGGAATACATTGTTGTTGCCAGCCCATAGGTAAGAACAAACTGCCAGAAGCTAACCTGCATCGGGCGAACGTAAAATGTGAAGTATAGGAGATTGTGCACTAAACCAGAAACAAACACAATCAACAGAAAACGATAGCTCCCGATAGCCGTGATGCCGAACCCCGGTTTAAAGAAGTAGCCGGCCAGAAAGCCTGCCATTGTTTTTGCCAAAGCGTTCGTTCCCAAGACGTCGGCACTTACCACGTCAAAGAGCAGGCCAATTGCAAAGCCGGCAATGGTAGCGGTAAACTGCCCTTCCATGAGAGCAATCCATACAACCAGAATCAACAGAAGATCCGGTGTTATTATACCAACGGCAATAAACCGAAGAAATACTACGTGAACCACGGAGAGTACCATTGCTACCACAGCATAGGCTACTCCACGAAGTGCAGGGTTGGAAAACGTTGGAGCTCTATCGGAAACAGGAGCCATATGGTTATCTATTCATCGAACGGGAAACGTGGGCACGGATCACGCTGTCTTCAAGAACAAGTCGCTCGGAATCTGGTAACCGATCAATAACAAACACCTGCTCCAGGGTTCCAAAATCAACGGCTGGTTTAATCAATATTTTCAGAAATAGTGAGTTCGGTTCCTCACTCACCTGATGCACCTTGCCTATGATAACATTTTCCGGATACATGACGGAGTAGGACGACGTTACCACAATATCGTCCGTCTTCACATCGAATGTTCGGGGAACATCACGAAGAACGAGCCATTCTTCTCCCTGCCAAACCAAGATGCCATCCACATTCGACCGAAATACTCGTGCACTAATTCGTGTGTCGCGATTCAGCAGGAGCTGCACAACACTGTAGTGATCTGAACAGCCGATGATGTTTCCAACCAATCCGGCATCAGTAACAACAGGCTGTCCTTCGCGAATGCCGTCGGCAACACCTCTGTTGATTGTTGCATAACTGCGTAATTCAACCGTTGTTTTTCCTACAACATCTGCGGCAATGAGCTTGTCGTCCGTATATGCCGGTAAGTCGAGCATACTTCTCAAAGTTGTGTTTTCAACCATTGCCCTCCGGTAGCGCGAGCTTTCTATACTTAGCTGAAGATTGAGTTCGCGCAACGCCGTGTTCTCGCTTTTTAAGGCAACAGGGTTGGGGACCCAAGCGAAGAGCGACTGAATCCAACCAATAGATCCAACGATAACGGCACGAAATCCTCCAAGCTGAGACAAGCTACCTATACTCATAAACGAAAAACTCATCACGACCAACGCGCATAGGGTGATGTAGTTTTTATAGCGGACAACAAAGTCAATAATTCGGCGCATTAGTACCGCTTACTCTTTATCAGCACGCTACTATAAATGGCCAGATCTTCGAGCACTTTGCCAGTGCCTCGGGCTACTGCTGTGAGCGGATCTTCGGCTACATGAACTGGCAACGACGTCTCCCTGCGCAAACGTTCATCCAAGCCTTTGAGCAGGGCTCCGCCCCCTGTAAGCACAATTCCTCGGTCGTAGATATCGGCTGAGAGTTCAGGAGGAGTCTTTTCCAACAGCGTAAGAACAGCTTCTACGATTACCGTAACGTTTTCATTGAGCGCTTCACGAATCTCTTCACTGCTCACAATAATGCTCTTTGGAATGCCGCTAACCATGTCGCGGCCCTTCACCTCAATTTCAAGTTCTTCTTCAAGTGGCCAGGCACTGCCAACATTAACCTTTATGATTTCTGCTGTACGGTCTCCGATGAGGATACTATGGTGACGCTTAAACCAGTTTACAATAGCATTGGTAAGCTCATCGCCTGCGATGCGGATACTTTCATCTACCACGATACCCGACAGCGCAATTACCGCTATCTCGGTAGTTCCACCACCGATGTCAACAATCATGTTACCCTTGGCCTCGTGAACGTCAAGTCCCACACCTATTGCAGCGGCCATTGGCTCGGCAATCAGGTGAACTTCCTTGGCACCGGCATGTTCGGCGCTATCACGGACGGCACGTTTTTCCACTTCTGTAATACCGCTAGGAACGCAGATTACCATTCTTCGCGCCGGTTGCCAACTGGCACTCATTTTGCGTATGAATGCGCGCAACATTCCTTCGGCTATTTCGAAGTCTGCAATCACACCATCCTTGAGTGGTCTGATGGTTCGAATGTCACGGTGCGTTTTGCCCACCATCTCCTGTGCTTCATGTCCAATGGCGATGATGGCTTTTGTACTGCGATCGAACGATACGATAGAAGGCTCGTTCAACACAATGCCTTTCCCTTTTTGCCAAATAAGGGTATTTGCTGTGCCGAGGTCGATGCCAACGTCGTTAGAGAAAATTCCGAAGCGGGCCATACAGGTATGTCAGTTAAGCAAATCGTTCGTGCAACATCGGTTGATTGTACGAGCCCAGGTAACGCAACCATGAAAACGGTATCGGTTTCACATCGCTGTACCAAAGAACGTGGGCAAAGTTAATACGATCCTTGTGCACTCTTCAGAACATGTGTAATCAGATGAACCTACAACGGCAAATTAAACCCATAACAATGCTGGCCATGCCCGTGGCTGTCTCGCATGTGAGCGATATGATGGTGAACACGGCAGATGCCCTCATGGTAGGTCCGTTAGGCGCTGTTCCACTTGCAGGTGTAACTCTTGCCAGCGCTGTATCCTATATCGTGATGTTGTTCACAATCGGCTTTACTGCTGCAATTACCCCTCTAGCCGGCGAGGCTTTTGGCCGGAGGAACATGGGCGATGTAGCCATCTATGCCAAAGCCGGGACTATTGTGAGTACGGCTGTTGTTGTTGCCCTGGTATGCCTGCTATATCTGTTCAGCAATCGGTTAGACGTGCTGGGCTCACCTCCTGACGTTACCGAAGAGGCTATTCCCTATTTCCGCTGGATTGTGCTTTCGTTTATCTGGAGAATACTCTTTGGTAGCTTTAAACAGACGGCAGAAGCGATGTCGAATACTCGCGTGTCGATGATCATCAATCTGGCTTGCAATGTTGTAAACATCGGCTTGAACTGGGTATTCATCTATGGCAACCTGGGTATGCCGGAAATGGGAGCTGAATGGGCTGGGTTTGCAACGTTTCTGTCGCGTGGTCTTGCTGCCTTGACTGCCTTGGCGGTGTTTTTGCGAACGAGTTTTTTCCAAGACCTTCGTAATGCCCTCCGTTCCTCTGCACCATCGGTGAGCACGTCGCTGGCAATGACGCGCATTGTTCGCAATGGTATTGGCATTGGATTACAGATTCTCATGGA
>CAZGHI010000012.1:0-9267 GCA_964525565.1 uncultured Hyphomicrobiales bacterium | reverse complement strand
GGTTCTTGCATTTGCGTTAGGTGCCATTATGTTGGGTTGGGTTGGAGCAACTGCTCTGTCTGCTCACCAAATCGCCATCAACATGGCATCAATAACCTTTATGGTTGCCTTGGGCATCGGCAGTGCAGCAACCATCCGCATAAGCAACTTACTTGGTGTTGGTCAGCCTGCGGAAGCACGTCTCGTTGTGCGCGCTGCACTGCTACTTGTTGTTGTGTATATGACTGTTGTTGGCATCGTGTACCTTACGTTTCGATATCAACTACCAGAACTGTACATTCAGGATCGTGCTGTTGTTCATCTTGCAGCACACCTCCTGCTCTATGGTGCAGCATTCTCTCTTTTCGACGGCTTACAGGTTGTGGGTTTGGGTATCTTACGGGGGTACAACGACATTACCATTCCTACAGTTCTTGCCAGCGTTAGCTACATCGGCGTTACCATTCCAGCATCGTACGTTGGTGCATTCGTTTTGAAGCTCGGAGCCGAAGGCATATGGCTGGGGTACTTGGTGGGTTTGGCCGTTGCCAGCATTGGTTATCTATGGCGTATTAAAAAAATTCTGAACGGTTACAAACAAATCGCAGCAGAAGATCTGTACCTTGGCTAATCCCGATCCGCGGAGTAGCTATGATGTCATTGCGAGCGTCTCTGGTTTTTTCATCTTCAAAGATGCTGATTTCGCTTCCACGCAAAAGACTGCGTCCGTTCATTCGTTGGTCAAAACCAATAGCTTTTGATAGCCTGCCGGGTCCGTTGATTCGTTGTCCTTCTTGAATCGGCAAATTCTCAGTGATCTTCGGCCATACTCGAAGTACGATACCAGCACGAAGTAAAACGGCTGCACCGCGTCCCCGTTTGTCCGTGACAACGTTGGTACACCAATGCATCCCGTAAATGAAGTACACATACACTACACCGCCACTCTCGAACATGACTCGGTTACGTGGGGTGATGCCGCGACTGGCATGGCAAGCCGGGTCGTTTTCGTGTAAATATGCCTCGGTCTCTAAAATTCTCACGTCAGCATCCGGTGTTCGTAGAATACAGCCAATGAGTTCCTTAGCAACAATCTCAGTATGTCGTCGATAAAACGAGGCGGTAAGTCGCACAACGGTCTTCAATTCGTGATGAATAAAACCTTCCAAGGCTCCCCTTCGAGATCCATCCGGGAACCCAAACACATGTTCAACAGCAGGTACTGAACCGTACTGCCAACAATCTCTAGGGTCAGTCTTCGAAAGATCGTAAAGTGCATACCACTAGCCAAACCTGGTGCGACCGGCCAATGCTTTTGTGTGTTGGGTAACACGTATCTGTGGAATCATTGTCTCTCTGATTTGGAGCTGTGTGTTATTTACGTTCAGAGCCATGGTGAGTGCACTTCGTGGCATCTTGTCATCGTACGCGGGCTGGTCCATTGATCCGGAATCAGAAATCCCACAAGGTGTACAGCAAACTCTGCCAACTCCTCCTGGCCCTTCGCTAACGATGTTGCCGTTGTAATCCGCAGTTATACGGAATGCACAATCTGCACCAGTAAATACCTTATCCGTTGTTTAGAACCATGCGGTACACATTTTCCAATCGGGCAGCAACCTCGTCCCATGTAATCATAACGTTAGACGGTGGCTGAACACTACCCCTAGGACTGTGATAGGCAGCAAGCACTTCCCTTCGAATGGCATCCGGGTTCTTGCAATCTGCATATCGGACGCTGGCACCAAACAGCTCTCGCTGCGTTGGCAGATCGCTTACTACGATATTGGCACCTGCAGCGGCTGCTTCCAAGGTTACCATCCCCTGGGCTTCGGCTGTGCTAACCAGCACGTGGACTTGAGCGGCAGCATATGCAGATTCCAGAAGAGGGTCTTCATAATCCAGTGCACCAAGCCAATGAACGTTGGTGTTTGTCTTCACGAGTTCGTGGAATCGTTCCTTATAACGATGGAATTGTGGCGTATTTAGCTTGCTCACCGGTCCAATGAACACCAAATCCACGCCAGTCCCTGCAAGAGCCTCAATTAACCGAACCTGATTTTTTCGTGGATCAATAGAGCCAACAGAGAGAATAACATCCTTAAGGCCTGTTCGCTGATAAAACAGATCCGGAGTTGCACGAAAAAAGCGCTCATCGATTCCATTGGCAATTACATGTATCTTACGTGCATCAATTTTTAGCAATGAAATGAGTTGCTGCTTTTCCGTCTCAGTGAGAGTTATGATAGCATTGGCCAGATTGAGAGTTGCTTTCCGAAGGGACATCGTTGTTTTTGGAAGCACGTTCCCAATCGCCTGAGCAACAGCATAGGTTATGCCGGTGTGCACGGGCATGAACATCGCCGTTACTACCACAGGAATCGCAGATGCACGCAGCCGTTCCACTATCGTGGACGTACCAATTTCACTGCCAAAAACGTGTGCAATGTTTTCCGTAATCTCACGTTGCCAAAGATCAACCTTGGTTACCTGTACCCCCCGATTGATGAGTGCTTCTATGGTATGGTCTTGCTGAATCTCGATCCCCGCGTAACCAAGCGCATAGTGGATTTGTGGAAAGAGGAGAACTTTTATCGGTGTTTCCATCGGTAACAAATCTAGTTTTGTACTATGGTAATTGGTGATGTTAGCGTTGAGAAGGGCGTGCTTCTGGCACCCATGGAAGACGTGACGGATGCACCCTTCCGGCTGATTTGCAGACGATATGGTGCAGATATTGTGTACACTGAGTTCATCTCTAGTGATGGTCTTGTGCGTGACGCCCGCCGGTCTATGGAAAAACTCCGGCTATCCGACGAGGAACGCCCTGTAGCCATTCAGATCTTTGGAGGAGATGTTGACGTCATGGTTGGAGCTGCTCAAAAAGCCGAGGCCAGCAATCCAAACTTTCTCGACATAAACTATGGTTGTTGGGTAAAAAACGTTGTTGTACGCAATGCAGGAGCTGCCCTGTTAAAAGATCCACCTCTCATGGAAAAGCTTACACGGGCAATCGTGCAAAGCGTTTCAATTCCCGTCACAGTCAAAACACGCTTAGGGTGGTCACGCGATTCCATTGTTATCCTCGAGGTTGCTCAACGCATTCAAGATGCCGGTGCAGCAGCGCTAACAGTTCACTGTCGTACACGCGATATGGGGCATGATGGCAGTGCGGATTGGTCGTGGATACCACGGATAAAGGAAGTGGTATCGATACCCGTAATTCTTAATGGCGACGTGAAATCGGCATCGGATGCAGAACGTGCCTTTTCAGAGACAGGAGCCGATGCAGTGATGATTGGCCGTGCAGCGATTGGCAATCCATTTATATTTTCAGAAATCAAACAAGCTCGCTCCGGTGAACCGCTACCCGAAAGGAACCCACGAAATCGCGTTCAAGTGTGCCTGGAACATCTGTCGTTGGAACTTGCCTCAAAGCCCCCTACTCGGGCAATCCATGAATTTCGCAAGCATTACTCCGGATACCTGAAAGGACTGCCGCACAACTCCATCGTTCGGCAGGATGTTGTTCGGATGGAATCATATAGCCAAATCGAAGAACGTTTACTCCAGTTTGTTGCCGATTGCGAGGCAATGAGTGCCGATGTCTCTTGAAGGTTCGGTTCGGTCATCCCTCATTGCTCAGGGCATTTCCTCCGGTACTGTCGTGGTTGGTGTTAGCGGTGGCATTGACAGCGTATCGCTCCTTCACGTTCTTCTTTCGCTCTCCAACCAGTTAAATCTTACGATTGTTGTTGCACATGCAAACCACGGGCTGCGTGGTCATGAATCTGATGCCGACGAGCAGTTTGTTGTACAGCTTGCTCAGAAACTACATGTTCCATGGTACGCAGAGCATTTACCGGTTCGTTCCCATGCCGTACACTTAGGGAAAGGAGTGGAAGCGGCGGCACGCAATCTTCGATATGTATTCCTAAGCAGAGTTGCTGAACAGCATAAAGCACGGTGGGTAGCTGTTGCCCATACAGCCAACGATGTTGCGGAAACCATCATTGCCCATTTGGCACGTGGTAGCGGTATCGATGGTATTGTAGCACATCGCTCACATCGAATGCTTACCGAGAACGTTACATTGGTCCGACCTATGTTAGAAATTCAACGTTCGCAAATCAAGGAGTATGCAAGAATCCACAACATTGAGTGGCGGGAAGATTCGTCGAATGCAGATTTAAACTATCAACGGAATCACATTCGAAACACGATAATACCCGGATTTATAAATGTGTTCGGTCCTGACGTTGTTCTTCGCCTTGTCCGTTCTGCCGAACTGCTCAGGCAGGCGCAGACCATTGTAGATACTGCCATGCTTCCTGCAACAGACCAGATCACACCAACTTCTCATGGTGTAGCACTGCCGCTTTCCACACTTAAGCCATTGAGTACTGCAGAGCAAACCCATGTGGTACGGGTTGCATTTCAACGAGCAGCCGGTGTTGCTGCCGGATTTTCTGATACTCAGCGTTTGTTGGCACTGGTTTGTGCGGAACCAGGAAGCATGGCAACACTTTCCGGATCTACGTCTGCTTGGCGAGAGCGCCATGCAATTGTTATTACGACAAAATCACAAGAATCCGAGCCGGAAATAGAGGTTTGTGGCGACGGAGTTTTTGTAGCTGGAGAAAAAGCCCTGTATGTTCGCACTCGCTCGGTAGAGGACACTGTATTTGCTTTCAGTCCGGACGAAGCTTACGTTGATACCGAATCCATTCACGGTAGCATGGTGTGGAGACCGTGGCATCACGGTGAGCGCTTTGTGCCATTTGGGATGACGGAGTCCGTCTTGGTAGCAGATGTTCTAACCAACGCACGAGTTCCCACTCACCTTCGACGCTCGATTCGAGTTATTGCAGATGACCAGGGTATTCTGTGGGTTTGTGGTATTCGACCAGCCGAACGAACACGCATTACAGCAACAACAACTTTTGTAACAACATTTCGAATTGAATGAAATCTACTGTACAAAGCATTCGAGTGTTCGATCGGACCTTTGAACCGTATATATCGGAAGAGGAAGTGCAGAACATAGTTAGTGATGTTGCTCGCCAGATTAACGCACATTATGCTGGAAAGGAGGTTACACTCCTCGTTATCTTGAAAGGGGCTTTGCCTTTTGCAGCCGACCTGATGCGAAGATTGAGCATTGGGGTTAAGCTGGAGACATTGCGGGCCAGCAGCTATCGTCAGGCGATGAAGAGCAACGGTTCTGTGGACCTTGAAGATGTTGTACCGGATGTTCGCGGTGAACATGTATTAATCGTTGAAGACATTGTTGACTCGGGAAATACGATTCGTGAACTGGTGAAAAGACTGTCTCACTTTGAACCGGCAAGCGTTGGAGTGGTGAGCTTTCTGAGCAAACCCGATGTTCATGGCCGCGACATTCAGCTTGACTTTGTTGGAAAGGAAATTGGACCTGACTTTGTGGTTGGCTATGGCCTTGACTACGCCGGATATGGAAGACAATATCCCGGAGTTTGGGTTGTATGCGACGATAATACAACAACGCCGAATACATGATGCAACGCCCCTTTACGTCCTCGTACCATAAATAACGAACCTACTATTGCCAACACCCTACTATTTCTATGGCTGCTCCGAAACTACCTGATAATGACGACAATGACCTCACACTCAAGCGCGTTCTGAGAAATGTGCTTGTGTGGGTAGCAATTTTAGTAAGCTTAATTGTTGTTGGACTTATGATGACGGGTCCGCAACTCAACGAATGGCCCCTTACTTACAATGAGTACGTGAACACCGTGCAAAGTGGCAACGTAAAATTTGCACGTATCACCAAGACACAACTCAACGATTTTGAATTTCATGCCGAACTAGAACAGCCCATTACGATACAAAGAGATGGGAAGACTATACCAAACGTGAAAGCCATTCGGACAAAGCTTGGTGTTGTGGATTCGCAAACAGAAATGTTTTGGAAGTCTCACGGGGTAAACTGGACATACGAGAGTGGTGACGCTCCATGGTGGATGTCGCTGGTTCAGTTCTTGCCCTGGATTCTACTTCTGGCCGCTTTTATCCTCATTTCACGACGTGTACAGATGGGTGCCAATGGCACTAAAGGCATCTTCTCTTTTGGTAAAAGTCGCGCACGCATGCTGGCAGAAGGACAAACGAAGGTAAACTTTCAGGATGTTGCCGGAGCAGACGAGGCAAAAGAAGAGTTGAAAGAGATCATAGACTTCCTTCGTGACCCAGGTAAGTTTACAAAGCTTGGGGGGAAGATCCCGAGAGGTGTGCTTCTGTTGGGTCCACCAGGAACAGGAAAAACTTTGCTTGCACGTGCTGTGGCTGGTGAAGCAGGTGTACCCTTCTTTAGCATAAGCGGTGCGGATTTCGTTGAAATGTTTGTTGGTGTAGGAGCCAGCCGCGTTCGTGATTTGTTCGAACAAGCCAAGAAGAATGCGCCTTGCATCGTGTTCATTGACGAAATTGATGCAGTGGGCAGACATCGTGGCGCCGGTTTAGGTGGTGGACACGACGAACGCGAGCAGACTCTAAACCAGCTCCTTGTTGAAATGGATGGCTTCGAGCAAAACAGTGGTGTTATTGTTATCGCAGCAACGAACAGACCAGATGTGTTGGACCCTGCTCTGCTCAGACCTGGCAGATTCGACCGCCAAGTGGTTGTGGACCGGCCAGATATGCAAGGTCGGAAAGGAATTCTTGCTGTTCACACAAGAAAGGTCCCGATTGCCAAGGATGTTGACCTTGAAACCATAGCCCGTGGCACTCCGGGAATGAGTGGTGCCGACCTCGCAAATTTGGTGAACGAGGCTGCTCTTCTGGCTGCCCGACGTTCCAGTAACGAAGTAACCATGTGGGACTTTGAAAATGCTAAAGACAAGGTTCTTATGGGTGTGGAACGGAAAAGCATGGTTATGAGTGAAAAAGAAAAGGAAACCACAGCTTATCACGAAATTGGCCATGCCCTAGCTGGCAAACTCATGCCACACAGCGACGCTGTCCATAAGGTTACCATCATTCCTCGTGGTCGCGCCTTGGGCGTAACCAGCTATTTGCCGAACGAAGAAATGCATACGATGAGTCGCGACCAGCTCATTTCCAGACTCGTTGTACTTCTAGCCGGTCGCGCTGCCGAAAAGGTTGTATTTCAACAACTTAATACGGGTGCATCGAACGATTTGGAGAGGGCAACAGCAATCGCCCGTAAAATGGTGTGTGAGTTTGGCATGAGCGATGTTGTTGGTCCGGTACGGTATGCCTCACATCACGACGAGGTGTTTCTTGGACGTGAAATTTCTCAGCCACGCGACCACAGCGAAGAAACAGCACGAGCGATTGACGCAGAAGTTCGACGTATCGTTGTCGAGGCTGAGCAGAAGGCAGAGCAGCTCATGAGAGATAACATAGAACTGCTCCATCGCCTTTCAAAAGCCCTTATCGAACGTGAAGTTCTCGATGCCGACGAGTTGGATGCACTTATTGCGGGCAAAACCCTTCCACCTGTGGTTAAGGATGTTTCGGCATTCAGGGAAAAAGTTCGAGCAGCTACGCAGAACAAGCCCGATTCTCCCGAAACAGGCCCTCAAGGATTCGCACTAAATCCTTCTTAGATTGCATTAATCGGTAGCACGGATTTCATTCATTTTTTGTCCGGGGACCCACATGCTTTCTCGTTACTACAAAACAAAGGTATTGCTTTTCGGTATTGTGGTGCTGATGCCGGCCCTTATCGCTGGATGCGATGCACTGACAAAAGCTGCCACGGTGAAAGTTCCGATAACCGTAACAGTGTATCCGAAAGGCAACAACGTTACCATTCCACTAGTTCAACAAGACTGTGCAGATCTAAGTACTAATAAAGACTACTTAGATAACAAGGATAGGTTCAAAGATGCAAGGATTAACAAGCTTGAGGGTCTTATCAGTCAGCTTGTAAATCCTTCGTTCGCCTCAGGATCGTTGAATGACCAAGTATTCACGTTTGTCAAAGTGTTCTTGGTATTCGACCCAATCTATATGGACAGCAAGGTTTATGAGATCGGAACAATTTCCAACCTCAGCCTTGCCTCCGTTTACGGCCCTGGCGGCGGCACACCGATTGAAATCACAAAGACGGCCGACGCTGATAAAGCTGCCAAGTTGATTCTGGAACGTCCACGTTTTTGCTTCCAAGTGCAGTACGGTCCATTAAACACGGGTCCAGCGACAGCAGATTTTATCGAGGCAAAAGTTGACATAACCATTGATTTCGAAGCCTCGGCTCTCTAAATATTTAACGCCAGTTACAGGTATGTGAAGCCGCTGGTTCCTTATCAGCGGCTTTCTTTTTTCTACAAACCCACGTTTAGCGCTTAATCCGCATGAAGAGGCGCTCAGGCAGCACCTTCACCAAAGCCATGATCCACCGCCAGTACCAAGGGGTGTACACGACATGATGGCACTTCGCAATTGCACGAACAACATCCGAAGCCACACGCTCCGGTGACGAGATCAACGGCATGTGAAGATGCTGCGTCATGGGAGTCCGTACGGGACCCGGCTTAATGGTTACAACGCGAACTCCATGCTCAGACAATCGTGCCCGAAGCCCTGAAGCGTAAGCCGTAACACATGCCTTGGCACTGCCATATATGTAATTATTCCGTCGGCCACGATCGCCGGCAACAGAAGAAAACACAGCAATGCATGGCGGATACCCTTTGCCGGTTTGTGTGTTGAGCACCTGTTGCTTGAGTTGTGTGGCATACCTATGCATGAGAGAAAGAACGCTTACAGCATTCGTTAAGATGGAGTCAAGCATCAGATCTACATTCTGCTCAGCCTCTTCGGCGTTGGGGTACACACCGTGAGCAATTACAACGAGATCTATCGTGCCGAGTGACTCTGCCGACGTGTTAACAATTTGTTCGTGGAGATCCTTTTGTCTCACATCTGCGATGAAGATGGCGCATGATGCTGCGCCGTGCGATTGCAACCAACGGGCAGCATCGTGCAAGCGCTCTTCGTTCCGACCAACAAGAAAAAAACGTGCAGAATGTGAAGCATATACTTTGGAAACAGCCAGAGCAAGAGTGCTCGTGGCTCCAATTACAACAATGGAACGAGGGGTCATCATTGGTGTTCTTCCGCCATTACACGATTCCAGAAAGAGCTCATGCATTGTTGATCTATCCACATGCGGAAATGATCAAGTTCGTTGGCATACATCTGCCGGAATGTGTTTCCTGTCATACGTGCATCCTTCGCCGGATATACACGCCCCCCCCCTGATGCAACAAGCGC
>CAZGHI010000011.1:24611-67006 GCA_964525565.1 uncultured Hyphomicrobiales bacterium | reverse complement strand
GGATTTGTGTACTGCTTCTGTGCATCTCATCTGCCATTGTTCACAGTTCAGAAAAGGGAAGGTGGCGATTGCTAAATCCGATACAAGCGTATACCGTACGCTTGAATCCACTAGATTGCTCTAAACTTTATGTTGGCAACTGGGCAAATCAGTTGTATCGTTCTGATGATGGTGGTAACTCATGGTACATTGCTGAAACTGGCCCACTATCAGCAATTAATTACCTGTCATCTGTGCACATCCCAAAATCAGACACGTCTGTTATTTGTGTTGGTGGCTTTCGTTTTAATGGGATTAAAACCAGTACGAATAGCGGAGCTTCGTTTCGGACGGTGTTGAACGATGCTGCGCAGCGCAACATGTGGTTCATTTCGGAAGCGATTACCGAGAGCATAGACGGAACTTTGTACGCTGCGCGCGGCTCTACGTATCACTCCGTTTGGCGGAGCACAGATAATGGACGAACGTGGGACAGCATTGCCGTGGTTTCCGACGAAGCAAGTTCACGTGTTCTTTGTACCATTACAGCTCATCCATCAGTTGCTGGTCTCCTGTTCATTGGAGCAACACACGGTAGAATTTTCCGCTCCGCTGATGGCGGATTCACATGGTCGCGAGTTCCGGTACTCAATGGTGTAGATTCCGTCCGGCCGCATAGCGAAATACCCAAAATCACGTTTTCAACCACGAATCCCGACCGAGGTTTTGCTGTTGTTACGCAGACAGACACCATACGTAACAACGGCGATGGCGGGCTGCTCGCAACAGAAGATGGTGGCCAAACGTGGAATCGCATTGCATTTACGGACACTAGTTTTTGGGCAGTGTCTGTGCGGCCCCTTCCAAGCGGAACTGACGAAATAACGGTAGGGGGCTTTCGGCTAATGTCTATCCCGCCCTCCGTTTACGTTGGAGACAGCCTGGTATTCCGCTCTCTTGATAACGGAGAAACGTGGCAGCGCTATTCAAACATCCCCTGGCAAGCTAATGAGCTTGGCGATACCATCCGTAATGTTTGGTCGCTTACCGTGTGCCCGCAAACGGGAAGGATGTTTATGGGCACAACTGTTGGCATATATGTATTGGACGAAGGCAGCTCGGCTGTCTTCGAAGATCAATCAAAAATCACCGGACTTAACATTCGGATTCGGCAGACTGATGTCGTTGTACACGATTCCCGTCCACTACTTTCTGATCGTACCTGGAAAGTCTTTGATATGTCGGCTCGGCTGGTTTGTAGCGGTACAATTACCAACCCCAGCGAACAACGCATCAGCATCCCAGATTTCGTGAACGGAACCTATCTGCTGTTGTGGGGTTCCGACAGAAACTTCCGGACGCTCCCGTTTCAGATATCCCGATAGGCAACCGTTCCATGCTCGCGAAGATCCTCGCTGAGTGTTCCTTTGTTACGGAAGTGGATCAAGAACAACGGTGTTCGTGAGGCTACCAAGCAGATCAATGCTACAGGTGACCACATCACCTGGTTTCAGCCACCATTCAGGGTTGTAAACCTTACTACCATTCAGTTCCAAGAAACAACCCGTGCCGCATGTGCCACTTCCAATTACATCGCCAGGGTACAACGTAACGCCGTAACTGGCACGCTCGATAATCTGGGCAAACGTCCACGACATGTCTTTTACGTTGCCTTTTGATACCGGTGTTCCATTAACAACAGTGGTCATTTCAAGATCGTACGTTTCGCCATTTGGGGTTTCGATTCTGCGTTCCGACAACTCGTCGCGCGTTACCAACCAAGGTCCCAGGGAGGTGGCAAAGTCTTTTCCCTTTGCCGGACCCAGATTGAGTTTCATTTCTTGCATTTGGAGTTCTCGGGCGCTCCAGTCATTCATCACCATGTATCCGGCGATGTATTCATCTGCGTCAGCAGCGGTGATGTTGCGTCCTTCCCTTCCAATAACTATGGCACACTCCAATTCGAAATCTAATTTGTTAAGGTGCTGGTTGCGCACAACTATCGGACCCGGACCAAACACAGCTTGGTGATTAGTAAAGTAAAAGATTGGTATCTGGTCGAATTCAGGAATCATATCCAGTCCACGATTTCTTCGAGCAGCTTCAACGTGCTGTCGGAAGGCATACCCGTCGCGCATAGACGTTGGTCGTGGGATGGGAGAACCGAGAGTGATGCTCTCCATAGGTATTGCCTCATTGCCTTCCCCACCTGTACTCAGAAACCATGTTCCGAGAGCGCGAACATCGTTCAACCCTGCACTACCAAGACGTAGGATATCAACCACATCGGCAGGCATAAAGTCAAATGTGAGCGTTAAGCGTTTGCGGGCTTGTGCGTGAGCATGCTCAAGATCAAGCACCATGTTCTCTAAAACAAGGCCGGCACGCCACTGCGTGCCGGATTGATACGATACAATTTTCATAGGGTAACTAACGAGAAAGAGCGTGTCGGAGTGACATTGTTCCTACCGTACCAAAACCCATCAGAAACATGAGTTGAAACGGGATTGCAGCTATTTCAAGGTAGGAGATGGATGTAATGATACCAAACGCAAAGTACCCGGCAAGCGCAAGCTCCACAAGAACAATCCAGCCGATGCGTTTTTGCACATATCGTTTCTTTTTCCAGTCGTCACCTGCGCTCTCAATGCGGTACTTTGGTGTTCGTTTGAATTCGCTTTTCAAGCCGATGAGTGCTTCCAGGACAGCTTTGGTGTTGTTCACCGCCAGCCCCATGGATCCAGCCATGAACACAGGGAACAGCAGCAGTCGGCGTTGCCAGTCCACGTGAATACCCCGTTGTGCATACAGATAGAACAGGAACGTAGAGATACTGGCCAACACAAAAACGCTCATCATGCTAAAGTATGCGTCAAAGCCCCCTACCTCGTTTTTAATAATAACCAAAGGCACATTCAAAAAAGCAACCAACATGATAAAAGGAAATACAATATTGCTGGTTAGGTGAACGGTGCTCTCGAGTTTTGTAATGAGTGGTAGCGAACTCTCCCATACCTGAGGTAAGAGTTTTTTGGCAGTTTCAACAGCACCTTTCGTCCATCGGAACTGCTGAGTTTTTAGTGAATTAATATCTGCAGGCAGCTCTGCCGGCGATGTTACGTCGTTGAGAAAAACAAAACGCCAACCACGGAGTTGTGCTCTGTAGCTCAAGTCGAGGTCTTCAGCTAGTGTATCACTGTGCCAGTTACCTGCATCAATAATGGTACTCTTTCGCCATACCCCAGCCGTACCATTGAAGTTGATAAAGAATCCTGCTCGATGACGAATTTGTTGTTCCACTACAAAATGTCCATCCAAGGCAAGAGCCTGAGCACGTGTAAGAAAAGAGTAGTCTTCGTTAAGGTGTTCCCATCGTGTTTGTACCATGCCAACGTGAGCATCGGCAAAATGAGGGATGGTTTTCATAAGAAACTCTTTTCTCGGAACAAAGTCAGCGTCGAAGATTGCGATAAAATCACCACGCGCAGACTCAAGACCCTCTTTTAATGCCCCAGCCTTGTAACCGGTACGTACGGTACGGTGCACGTGTTTAATGTCGAATCCCTGTGCACGGTATTCTTGAACCAGGCCTGCCGAAAGCTGAACAGTTTCGTCGGTGCTGTCGTCCAGGAGTTGTATTTCAAGCTTTTCTTTAGGGTAATCCATTTCACACACAGCGCGGACCAGCCGTTCTACAACGTACAACTCATTGTAGAATGGCAACTGCACTGTTACCACAGGAAGAGCATCTGTCGGAAGGTCCTGTACAGGCAGTCTGGCGCTTTTTTCTGTTCGATGCCAGAAATAAATCATCACCAAGCCGTGAAGCCCGAAAGCGAAGAGCACAGTAAGTGCTGCGAAGTAGGTGAACAGTAGCACGTTCTCCATGAAGAACGTTCCCCCTAGAAAGAACATGAAATGGTTAAAAAAAAAAAAATCGTCTTGTACAGACACTGCAGCGGTTTACCAATCGGAAACGATTGCCAGGAGCACATCATCAACAATGCGATCAATAGCAACACGGGCTGCGCGAGAGCGATCTTCAGTAGCATTGGCTACGTCGTACACATCGAAATTTTCGAAGGTTCGCTTCCACACCGTGCGGTTCTTTACCGCATCCACATACTCCACCTCAACGGCGACCACCATCCTGCGCTGGCCTTCTAGGTCTCCTGACTGAACATTCAGCATTTGATCTTGAATGCGGACAAGTACAGGTGTTAGTCTGGCATCTCCGTTTTCGCCTACCAACTGCAATGTGTTGTCTGTGCGGAACCGTTGGAGCATCGTTTCCGTGCAGTATTCTCTCAGAGAGGCATCACCAAATCCACTTTTATCGGTAACGGAGCTAATGGATACCGTTTGCAGGTGTTCCGGAATCGCCCCCCCTCTGAACGAGTAACATGCGGTTACTGCTGCCGCTAACGTTGCACAAACAACATGCGAAACTAGGGGTCGAAGTGTGCGGAACACATGAAGGTTGGATGAATAATCGTTCACGGTGTTACAAACGGATTGGATGTGCGTTCACGACCGATGGTTGTAGTAGGTCCGTGGCCTGGCAAAACAAGGTAGTTATCGGGAAGAGTCATCAGTACGGAATGTATGGACTGTATGAGCACGTCCATATCTCCCCCGGGTAGGTCTGTTCTTCCAACGCTACCGGCAAATAAGGTGTCGCCAACAAAAACTCGCTCATTGGCCTCGTCTATAAAACACACTCCTCCTTCGGTGTGCCCGGGAGTATGCACTACGTGCAAACCGATACCCGCGGGATGAATACGTTGATTTCCCGAGAACACGTTGTCCGGAACAACTCGATCCAGCGTTATCGTTAATGGCCATACCGTGTGCCTGTTGGGATCCAAAAGTCTGTAGGCATCGAGTGCATGAACACTTAGTTTCGCTCCCGTTTGCTTTACCAGTGGTGAACAATCAGCGGTATGGTCCCAATGAGTATGTGTGAGCAGAACATCTGTGAGTTTGCACGAGTGATTGCGGACAACGTCAAGAATTGCTTCGGCACTCTGCGGAGGTGCATCCACACAAAACGCAAGGTGCGTGGAAAGATTGCAAACCACGTAGGCGTTGGTAGCAACCGGACCGGCCTCAATCGTTTCTGTGATAATCATGTACGAAATTAACTGTGCACTCCATGTTGTTTTGGTAAGTTTGCGTGGTAAAGGGAAACGCCTATGCTTGAAACATACATACCTCTCATGGTGATGATCCTTGTGGGTCTCATTTTTGGCGTAAGCAACATCGTCCTGGCTGAATGGTTGGGACCCCGAAGGAGTACGCGCGCCAAGCTCTCGACGTATGAATCTGGTATGGAGCCGGTAAAGACTGCACGTGAGCGCTTTACGGTAAAATTCTACATGGTTGCGATGATGTTTATCCTTTTCGACATTGAAATCATCTTCATGTACCCGTGGGCAGTGCAGTTTAAGGAATTAGGTATGTATGGTTTTATTGCCATGATTCTGTTTATGATTCTGCTCTTCAGCGGTTACCTGTATGTTGTTAAGAAGGGAGCACTCAAGTGGGACTAAATGAACGTATTGCCCGAGACGGATTTGTAACAACCACGGTTGAATCGGTAATTACGTGGGCCCAGCGCAACTCGCTGTGGCCAATGCCCATGGGCATAAGTTGTTGTGCAATCGAAATGATGGCGTTCGGTGGTCCGCGCGCCGACTCGTCCCGCTTTGGGTCAGAACGATTCAGCTTCTCTCCACGTCAGGCTGACCTGATGATTGTTGCCGGAACAGTTACATATAAAATGAGTTGGGTGGTTAAGAAAATCTGGGATCAGATGCCCGACCCCAAGTGGTGTATAGCAATGGGTGTATGCACAAGTACAGGAGGGATGTTTAGGTCCTACCCCGTAGTTCAAGGAATAGACCAGTTCCTACCGGTAGATGCATATGTGAGCGGATGTCCGCCGCGACCAGAAGCCCTGATGAAGGCCCTTCTCTACATTCAGGAAAAGGTTTCGAACTCCAAACCTACCTTGGCGAACTTCGGTAAGGACACCGGAAGTATTCGCCGTTCTGACCTAATAACAGTTTAACTGCGTGATCGTTGCCGTAGTAATGACGGGTACATCGGTAGATGCAATAGATGTTGCAATCTGCCGATTCCCGACTGACCCTACTCTGCCGTTTTCCGTCGAACTACTTTACTATTCACAAACTCCCTATTCCCCGGAGCTTCAGGCGGCTGTTACTCGAGCCCTCTCCGGTGAAAGTAGTCTGGAGGAACTCGCCCTTTTGCCATTTGACCTTGCTCGCGCCTTCGCCAACTCGGTGAAGAGCGCTATGAATGCAAGCGCTCTTGTACCCGACGTCGTTGGTGTTCATGGGCAAACATTATGGCATTGTCCGCCACGCGCAACATGGCAATCGGTATCAGGCCCTGCGCTTTCAGCACTTCTAGGTCTTCCCGTAGTGTACGACTTCCGGAGTGCCGACGTTGCCTTGGGCGGTCAGGGTGCGCCTTTGGTACCGATGTTCGATCTTGCCCTGTTCAGATCAAGCAAGCCCCGTGTAGCACTAAATATTGGAGGAATGGCCAACGTGACCCTGCTTCCACCAGATGGATACCATGGGATGGTGAAGGCATTCGATACGGGTCCGGGTAACATACTCATCAATTCTATTTGTCGCTTAAGTTTTGGCAAACAGTTCGACGAAGATGGCAAGATTGCCGCTTCTGGTATTGTGCTGGAACGTGCTCTTAACGAGCTGCAGTCTATGGAATATTTTCGGGAATCACCTCCGAAGTCAACTGGACGGGAAGTGTTTGGCGAGGACCTTGCGGAGCGGATGTGGAAGCGATATTCGCACCCTTCAATACCTGCCGAGGATCTGGTTACAACGGTTACCGAACTCACTGCGTGGTCAATTGCCGATCATATTCTTCGGTATCATCCGGAAACAACCGAGGTTATTGTCAGTGGCGGTGGCGTCCATAATACGTTTCTCATGAACCGGATTCAATCACTTCTTTCGGGTATCAACGTTGTGTCGTCATCGTTTTATGGACTCAATCCTGACGCAAAGGAAGCTGCCGCTTTTGCATACCTGGCATGGCTTACCTGGCATCAACAACCGGGAAATCTTCCATCGGTAACGGGAGCTACAGCAAGGGTTGTTCTGGGTTCAATAGCCCGTGCAACAATCTTCGATTAGACAGCAAACGTTATTTTTGCGACGGACCGTTTTCTCTGCGCTCGATTAACAACGGAGCACTGCCTAGTACTGGCATATCGTTACCCGCTGCGCACACTCCATACTCACAATCTAGTATTGGCCTGACCATGTTTTCTCTGAACTTCTCCGAAACTCATGAAATGATTCGCCAAACTGCGCGTGATTTCGCGCAGAACGACGTAGCCCCTTCGGCTGTTGAACGCGATAAAACAGGCGAGTTCCCAACTGACATCGTTCGAAAAATGGGCGAACTGGGTTTTCTAGGGATGATGGTAAGTCCGGAGTGGGGTGGTTCGGGACTCGACGCTCTTAGTTATGTCTTGGCATTGGAAGAAATTAGTGCCGTGGATGCCTCGGTCGGGGTAATCATGAGTGTGAACAACTCTCTAGTATGCTGGGGGCTAGAAACGTACGGGTCAGACGAACAAAAGAGAAATGTGCTCACCCCTCTTGCACAGGGTCATGTTCATGGTGCTTTTTGCTTGTCGGAACCGGAGGCAGGAAGCGATGCAACACAACAGCACACTACTGCTGTTCGTGGCGATGGCGGATGGATACTGAACGGAACAAAGAATTGGATAACAAACGGCACAACCGCTTCGTGGCATCTTGTGATGGCGCAAACCGATCGCGAGTTGCGTCATAAAGGAATTACTTGTTTCATCGTCCCCAGCTCGGCTCCGGGATTTGAACCGGGGCTTAAAGAAGACAAATTGGGTATCCGATCGAGTGATACGTGTTCGATTGGACTAACGAATGTTTTTGTGCCTGACTCCATGGTACTGGGTGATGTTGGCCAGGGATTTAAAATTGCCATGGAATCGCTTAATGGTGGGCGTATCGGCATCGCAGCACAAGCACTTGGTATTGCAAAAGGGGCTTTCGAAGCGGCACTAGCATATTCGAAACAGCGCAAAGCCTTCGGCAAACCAATCAGCGATCTACAAGCTATCCAGATGAAGTTGGCCGATATGGCTACGCGTGTGGAAGCTGCTCGTATTCTTGTTTATAAAGCCGCTTGGTTAAAGGACCAACATCAGAACTACATTAAAGCTGCTGCACAGGCAAAACTGCTGGCCTCTCAAACTGCCGTCCACGTTGCACTGGAGGCTATTCAGGTTCATGGTGGCTATGGATATGTGCGGGAGTACCTCGTAGAGCGCTTTCTCCGCGACGCAAAGATCACGGAGATTTACGAGGGGACGAGCGAGATTCAGCACATCGTTATCGCAAGGGAACTCTTAAAGGCATGAGGGTGGCAACATGCTTCTCTCACAACCTACTGTATCCGTGCTCCGAGTTTAATCTCCCACAACCGGGTTTGCCGTGTGATGTTGCCGGAGTTATTAACCGTGTGGGAAACATCAGCCTGGAATAGTTTCATTGCTTCCGCATCGCTAAGCATACGCAAAGGAATGGAAACGGTAAAGGTACTGTTACCTGATAAATCACTTATCTGGCCGCTTACACGGTACGAAACGTCGCCAAAAAGTTGACCGCTTACGATAATCCTGCTCTGTGAAACGTCGCTCCCGACATCTATCTGCGCATTCTGCACAAAACCTAGGTCGCTGATGATATCTGAGAGTGCATTTGTAGCAACTGCAGAGAATGCAGCATTCACCTGACCAACAAGATCGCCCTGTCCGGACGACGTGAGCTCGTCACTTGTTTTACCAACGAGAATTAACATGAGAGCATCACTGGCAATTTTTGTGCTGTCTCCTACCATTTCTCTGTCGTTTCGCCATACCCGATAGGCTATGCGCGGGCGTTCTTTGGTACCAGTGATTCGAAGTTCCACCTTGTACTCTTCGGACCTTTCAGAGCTGATATTACGTCTGTCTTGGTAAACGGCAACTAGATCAAGTCCGGGATTTGTCATTCCACCTTGCGAGAAGTTTAGTAAGCCGCTTGTGCGGAATGGCTTGTAAAACTTGTACGTACTGGCGCCTTCTTTTAGGCGAACGCTGCCACGCAGGTCAGTGTTATTATCTGCAAAACGTCCTGTAAATGTCAGCGGCTCATTTGCAACTGCCGGTTCTAAATCTGCCGTTAGTGTCTCAAACGTGCCAAGGTTCATCGTTAACAGCGTGCGTCCTCGAAGAAAAATTTCAAGGTCAAAATCCATAATGTCAACAAAAGACTGGCTGGTTGCCTTGATCGCTTGTTTAATTGCCTCACTTGTTTGCTGCATCGGGTCCGCTGGAGTAGGCTGCGCCGAAGTGTCGGTAAGTAAACCATATAATGTGTACTCCTCCAGACTCTGTTTTGCGGCAACATCTGTGCTTCGGATATATTCAAAGCCAGAAGAACGTGCTTTCGTTGTTGATCTCTCCTTTGGAAAGGTAAGGTTTGAGTAGTGAACAACAATGTCGCCGGTAAGTTTTGGGGAATCTAGTTTGCCAAACATTCGTATAGGCTGCAACCCTGAGCCGATGATTAGATCACCATACACGTTTGGACTCCGTGCTTGTGAAGAAGGCGTCATAACCATGATGCCTCGTTTTGCAGGTGTTCGGACAGTAAAGTCTATACTATCAACCGTTAAGTCCTTGAAAACAACTACACCACTAGCCTTGGCAGTACCATTCTTAAAATCTTTTTCAAGGTTTCTTACCTGAATAGAATCGATGTACAGATTTTGTCCGTCCAATCGAACCCAGCCAGCACTGTTGTACCACACGTTGGTAGAAGAAGCTAAGAATCGTCCGTCCCAGAAGTGAGCTGCACCGGATAAGTGAATATCCTTTAAACGACTTCCCTGAAGAGCAATCTTGGCATCGGTCTTTCCACGTACTCGTTCAATGGCAGGCAAAAACGGCTCGGCAACGGCAAGTGACAGAGCATGTGCCTCTAACGAGAGGTCCCAGGCGCGGTCTTCGTTTACTCTTTGTTCTACGTTGGTAAATGCCATGTTCACGGGCAGAGAACGTACCACCAGGTTCAGTGCTTCACGCTCCGTGGCGAAATCCGTGTTTGTGACACGTGCCCATCCGCTTACGTTTTGGTTCTGATGGTTTAGTTCACCCGTTAGCTCTCCGATGTACGCTTTGTTATATGAAACATTCTGGATTCCCAGACTAAGCTTAATCTTCGGCTCTTCCCACGTTCCATCAATCTGTATAGCAGCCTCCGAAACCAAGCCCCCAACTAGACGAACAGGATGACTATAATCTAGGTCCACGAAACGGGTGATGTCGGTAAGTGGAAAATTTTGAATAACAACTCGGCCACCAATGAACGATGATTCTGAAACTATACCACTCACCGAAATTGTTTCGTGCCAAGGCCGTTGAAAGACACACTTTTCTATGTTGTACACGCCAGCACTCACATTTACAATGGCTGGTTCCAAAAGCTGCCAACGAAGATCACGGTCCTTGTCCAAAACAAACCGAGCCGAATCAAGGCTAATGGACGTTGCCTCGGTTTGTGGTTTGTAAAGACCTGCCGCCATAAAATGTGTGTTGTTCACTCCGGATTCACATTCGAACAATACCTGTGTTCCATCGTGGTGAAGTTTTACCGACGCTGAAGTGAGCTTCACGTTATTCACGATGATAAGTCTATCTACAAAACCGTTAACAGTTAAGCGATCAACAAGGGGCTGCGCGTTTATGCTGCTAATCTTGACGTCCATCTTCAGATGTGTTGGATCTATCAACGCTTCGAGATTTGGTCCCGAAAGAATGAGTTGTTGCGTGTTTAATGAATCAACGGTAAGAACGAATTGATCATTATCCACACTCATCCGAGCACGAAGGTCGCCCCCCCCTGATACGTGCAGTTGGGGGAGAAGCATTGTAACAAAGGATGCGTCGGTGATCCGAGCGGAAATGGACACATCGAAGTCTTCGATGGCGGCGAATGTCTTTGCTGAGGCTGAAGCACCAGGAACAATGTGCTGAATCATACCTTGAACTCTACTCACCATGGCTTCTGCACCGGAAGCACATGATGATATCAGTTGCGAAGGTATATACTGACCGGCAACTCGTATTGAAGCGAACTCTGTGGTTAGCCTAAAATTACGCTGACTCTGATTTCGCGAAACGCTAGCGTTAATTGTAAATGGCAACATCGCACGGTCGTCAAGAGTTAGCTCTTGCACTCTGCCACCCAACGTACCCCTGAGGCTGTCGATATCAAACCCTTCGGCATAGAGATTAATGCTCATTGTGAGCTGTTGCGGCATTCCCGGCATTCGCAGTAACGATGCAACGTTTAGTCCATCCGTGGTTATCAATGCCGAATACACTGGCCGGTCGGGATCTACTAAACTTATTTCGCCGCTCATCTCCAGTCGCTGTACCTGACTCAACCTTGCTTGCTGAGCAGAGTCCGACGGTGCAGAACCGAGTCTTACACTAATGCTATCTGCAACAATGGTACCGTGCCCATCGGCTTGCAAGCGCATATATACATTTTGAAAGTCTCGCTGCGCCAGCATTGACTGTGAAAGTTTTACCTCTGCTTCGGCCTGAAGTGTTGCTAGTGTCAGTCCCCGGCCTTGTACGTGAATCACTCCATTGAGAGAAGAGTGTATTGTACTATCCGAGAAGGTACTAAGGTCGCCGTTACTAATATTCAGGTTAGCGCGATACCCAAGATCGGGATCGCGCATAAGCAACTCAATTTCACCGGCAATGGCTCCTGGCTTGTCCGAAGCCTGTACGTAGAGATAGAGTGAATCGTCCGGCATGCCGCTGAGGTAAACCGTGTCCAGTCGCGTAGTTGTAAGAAACGGCAAATCCGGCAATGGCACAAATCGCATTCGTCTGCGGATGTCTGCATATACGCCAGTGCTGTTGAAAATAGCAATGTTCAGATGCAATGGCTTTTGGCCCTGAAGCTCGGATACCGTTACTCTTCCGCGAACGTCCGAAGGACCGGCTCTCATCATAACATTGTTAACGGCGATGGTATTACCATCGAAGCGCACATCTGCTTTGACATTGTACGCATCCAGAAAGTCAACATCGGGGATAAAGTACTTCAGATCGGGTCCCCATACTTGTTGAGCTTGAACCGACCCTTCCAGCGGATGCAGTAAAAGAAGACTATCCGAGAACCCGGTAAAGATGTCCACTTTCGGTATAGTAAATGCAGCTTGCAATTGTGTACGCGGCATATCGATGCGAAGGAGCGTAACATCGAGGCCTGCAGGAGAAAGATGCACTATCGTAGAGAGTCGATTTAATGTGAACGGTCCCAGCGTGGCATCTCTGAACGAAAGGCCGTTAATAACAAAGCTTGCATCATGCGCTCTAAGGTTCAGGCGTGCGCCCATGTCAAGCTTCACATCCTTGATTTTCAGGTGCGTAGGATCGAACGAATCACCGGAAGGCCATTCCGTTGTGCGATCGTCCACATATAGTGAACCTCGATCAATTCTCAATCGTTTTACCGTAAACGTTCCATTAGGAGGTTCGCTTGAAGTTGTATCTGCCGAGGCTTTGCCGATCCGTTGAACATTCCAAACGCTATCATCAGACCGTATGATCTGGATTTCGGGTTGTTCCAGAAGTAAGTTGGTAATGGCTGCAACGCGCACAAACAGGGCGGAGAGATCATAATTCAAGGTTAACCTCTCCGCATTCAAAACCCGGCTTCCGTGAGCAATAAGTTGCGGATGTTCGATTACGATTCCATGGAACAGATCAATGCGCACATCATCAACGATAACACGGCCGTTAAGTTGCTGATTGAGCAAGGCAACACCCTGGTCCCGAACAAGACGCTGGAAGTACGGGGTTTGAGCGAACAGCACAAGAAGAGCAAGAAGGATCATCAATGTGCCAATGATTCGCACAGCAGCTCGGAATACAAATCGAACGCCTCGTTTTAACCAGGAGGTGGAAACAGGGTCTGAATGATTTGATTTACTGCTTGTCATTGGCATCTGCCTTCCATGTTCAGGAAGTTCGGCCTGTTATTCGCCCTGAGCCTTGGAGAACCGAGGTTGCGAATCTGCTGCAATATTTAACTGTTCTACGTGACACCAGCGTATTCCCTTCTGATCGAGAGTATTTAACACGTCTGTGATATGTTTTGGTGTAATTCCTTCGCCGATGTACCGACACCGATGATGATCAACCAGCATGATGTCTGGCTGTTCGCCTGGCCACACCTTGGTACCTCTGTTACTGATCATCCGAAGTTCAAGCGGTCCAACCGATGGGGGCATTGGCGGCAGACCATTACTCCACTCAACGAATACATCGGCACCTACGAGCGTCCAATCTTCGTGTATGTTTTCCGGAACGGGTGGAGCCGTTCGCGGCGCAACAACGCTCGTTTCGCTCCCAATTGTTGTCGGGTTCACGTTAGAGGCAATTGCACGGGCAAATTCCATGGTTGAATGGGTACCGCCAAGATCACGTGTCTTTATGCCGCTCGAAAGCGTTGCCGTTAGTGCATTCATGATTGCCTCGGCATGACCAAGTAACCCCATGTATTGCAGCATTTGAATCCCACTCAGTAATAGTGCCGTTGGATTCGCCAACCCTTGACCGGCAATGTCGGGAGCAGAACCGTGTACGGCTTCGAATACGGCACAATTGCGGCCAATGTTGCCACCTGGAGCTACGCCTAAGCCCCCTACAATTCCCGCACAGAGATCACTCACAATATCGCCGTACAAATTGGGCAGTACCAGGACGTCAAACTGTTCCGGACGTGACACTAGTTGCATGCAGCAATTGTCAACAATGATATCATTGGCTTCGAGGTCGGTAAACTCGGCGGCAACCTTACGGAATACCTCAAGGAACAACCCATCGGTAAGCTTATGGATGTTGGCCTTGTGAACACAGGTTACCTTGCGTCGTCCAAGTTTTCGTGCTTCTTCAAAGGCATATCGTATCAAGGCCATTGAACCCTGCCAGGTGATCAGCTTGAGCGTCTGTGCCACATTAGGTGTTTGATAGTGCTCAATACCAGCATAGGTGTCTTCTATATTTTCACGAAAAACCAGGATATCAACACCCTCATATCTTGTGGGAACGGCGGGCATTGACTTTGCCAACCGAACATTTGCATACAGTTCAAGGGTTTTTCGAATAGTAACATTCACGCTCTTGTGCCCACCAGCCACGGGAGTAGTTGTTGGACCTTTTAGTGCTATACCGTTGCGTTTAATACTGGCAATCGTTTCCGGCGGTACGCCGCTGCCAATTCTCTCGATGGATGCCAGTCCGGCTTCGGCTTCTTCCCATTGTATTGGAACGTGTGCTGCTTGGAAAATCAGTTGAACGGCTTCAGAAATTTCGGGTCCGATTCCATCACCCTTAATAAGCGTTACGGTCTGCATAGTTCTCGGTTTAACAGTATGAAAGTTGATTCGACGTGATGAGTATTAAACAAGTTCAACGACAACGGCGCTGGCTTCACCTCCACCTATACACAATGTTGCGAGCCCCCGCTTTAGACTGCGATGTTTGAGTGCATACAAAAGTGTTGTTAGTATCCGAGCACCACTTGCTCCAATCGGATGTCCGAGAGCAACGGCACCACCGTTCACATTTACTTTTTCATGAGGTATTCCGAGTTTTTGTTCAGCGGCTAGAGTAACAACAGCAAAGGCTTCGTTGATTTCGAACAAGTCAATGTCGTTGATGGTAAGCCCGGCCTTTGCCACAACTTTGTTTATTGCCTCGATCGGTGATGTCGTAAACCACATGGGGTCCTGTGCATACGAGGCTTGTGAAAGAATTCGCGCCATAGGCTTCATGTTCTGTGAGACAACTGCTTGTTCACTGGCAATCACAAGTGCAGCAGCACCATCGTTAATTGTGCTGGCGTTGGCAGCCGTAACTGTGCCATCCTTTTTGAACACCGGTTTTAGAGTTGGAATCTTGTCGAACTGAACACGTGACGGTTCTTCGTCGGTATCTATTACAACGTCGCCTTTTTTTCCGTGTACTACAATGGGCACGATCTCATTGCTGAAGGCACCGGATGCGATTGCGGCCTGAGCCCGTTTGTAAGAGTCAATCGTGAATGCGTCTTGTGCCTCTCTTCCGATGTTGCAATCGCTGGCACAGAGTTCGGCTGCATCACCCATCGGTACCTGGTTATACACATCCCATAAACCATCCCATTGCATCAGATCCACCATACGGGCGTTGCCGAATTTTACCCCTTTGCGGCTATCAAGCATGGCGTGTGGGGCATTGGTCATGGATTCTTGCCCTCCCGCCACAATTACGTGAGCATCTCCGCAGCGAACTGCCTGGTCTGCCAACATCACCGCCTTCAGTCCGGAACCGCATACCTTGTTAATCGTCATACATGCTGTATGCTTTGATAGTCCTGCATAGATGGCAGCCTGACGTGCCGGAGCCTGCCCCACTCCACCGGTGAGCACATTCCCCATGATAACTTCGTCCACCTGATCGGCGTTAAGTTGTGCACGTTCAACAGCGGCTTTAATGGCGAAAGCTCCTAATTGAGGAGCAGAAAAGTCACTTAACGACCCAAGGAGCGACCCAATTGGTGTGCGGGCTGCGGAAATGATGTACGACATAATAGCGATTGTTGTGTGAGAAAAGTGTACAAAGATACCACCATAACAACCTCTGATCCTGAACGTGCAGGATTGCGCATCGTGTTGTGGCTTATGGCTTTATCATTTGTTGTTCGCTGTTGCCTTGCTCTTCTTCTCGAACTTGGTAACGACGAAGTGTACTATTGGTCGTATGCCGTCCACCCTTCGCTGGCCTACTACGACCATCCGGGTATGGTTGGCTGGCTCATCCGACTCTTTACAATCAATGCAGAGCTGCATAGTGCCCTTGCCGTTCGTTTACCCGCACTCGTTCTTGGTACACTGAATATTTGGTTGATGTACAGTGCCGGAAGAAAACTGGGTACCGTTCGCACTGCAGTAGCTTCGGCCGGTTTGTTTGCTGCCTCTACGTACGGTGCAGTGATCTCCGGAACAATCGTTTTACCTGATACGCCACTTGTGTTTTTCTGGCTTGTGTCTATCAACCTTATGTTATCGCTGATACAACCTCGATCGAGCGAACCTAGGATGAGCCAGGTGTTCAAAATATCACAGGACGGCTGGCTGCTTGTGTGGGTGGGGTTAAGCATTGGATTGGCCATGGCCTCGAAGTATCAAGCGGCGTTTTTAGCTGTGGGTACCCTTGCGTTTGTTGCCCTGTATCGGCGTAGCTGGTTTAAGAAACCATACATTTATGGTGCATTCTTCGTTGCTCTGCTGTGCACACTGCCAATGGTGTTTTGGCATGCATCCAATGGTTTCGAGAGTTTTGTAAGCACCGGCAGCATTTCCATGCAGGGGCGTACACTTGTCCCATCCGACCTACACGTAAACCTAAACACCTTACTGCAGGAAATCGTTGGTCAGATTGGGTACCAGAACCCTATTGTATGGGGCTTGGTTGTGATGGGTTTGGTGCGATCTCTGCGCCATCCAACGGCTGATTGCTACCGCTACTTGCTGCTCATCAGTGTACCCCTCGTTGTGCTCTTTATTGTGGTCTCTGCTTTTCGCAGTACCCTTCCACATTGGGGGGCAGCAGGGTACGTAGGGCTGATGTTGATTGCCTCGAACACATTATACGGTAACGGATTAAAACCCATGTTACCGGTTGGAATTCGTCTTTCGCTGTGTGTAATGCTGGCAGTGAGCATACTTGCGATGACCATTGTCCGAACAGGCTGGCTGCTGCCAGCGCCCGCTGCCACGGAACGTCTTGAAGAATACGGTAGAAACGATGTATTCCAGGACGTATTCGGATGGGAACAGGTTGCAGAGAGATTTGCCGTTGTTCGAGCGGAAACCATTCGAAGTGGACTGATGCCGGAGCATGCACCTATCACTGGCACCCGTTGGTTCACCCTAGCACGATGCGAATACTTCTTAGCCTATCCGCTTCAGCTTCGTGTTGTTCCCCTGGGGCCACTTCGCGATGTTCACATGTATTGGTTCTACAATAAGCAACAGTCACCGCTGCTACCGAATAAGGTGTGGTTCGTTTCAACAAGCAGAGTGTACACCCCCCCCGAACGCTTTACAGAATGGTATGGCCAGGCAAGGCACATAGACACGAGTGCGATTGTCCGCGGGCATGATACCGTTGGATACATGTTCATCGGGATTGCTGAAAACCGCAAGCCCGAGTAGTCATCGGACGAATGAAAAGTCCTGTGGTATGCCATCGCTTCGTTTATGGCAGCACGACTTATGCACGACCGCCGATTGTTTCCATGCAGATTAGCCTGATTCACAGCAATTTTCTTGTCAGCACCTGAAATGCTGCACCGGCCTCAGCACAATCCAAGCGTATTCTCTATTTTTGTCGGCTATAACGAGCCCCCTACCATCACTTTTTATTTGACCCACATGAATAAAGGAACCATTGTACAGGTAATTGGTCCAGTTGTAGATGTGCAGTTTACCGAGGGGGCGATACCTCCGGTGCTCACAGCCTTAAACATCCCTCGTACCTCGATGGATACAGGAAAAGAAGAAATTCTGGTATGTGAGGTGCAACAGCATTTAGGTGAGGACCGCGTTCGCGCCATTGCCATTGATTCCACAGATGGCCTTGTACGCGGGATGGAAGTCATCGATACTGCAGCCCCCATATCGGTTCCCGTAGGGCCGAGCGTTCTGGGAAGGCTCATTAACGTAACAGGTTCAGCAATAGATGGCAAGGATCCCATCTCCTCTGAAAAGAGATGGAGTATTCACCGGTCAGCTCCCCCATTTTCCGCTCTCTCCACGCAAAAGGAGATGTTTGAAACAGGGATCAAGGTCATTGACCTCATCGAGCCATTCACCAAGGGTGGCAAAACAGGATTATTTGGCGGTGCTGGTGTAGGCAAGACAGTAATTATTCAGGAACTGATTCACAACATTGCCAAACAACACGGTGGTTATTCAGTTTTTGCGGGAGTAGGTGAGCGTACCCGTGAAGGCAACGACCTTTACCTGGAAATGACGGAGTCCGGCGTTATTGACAAGACAGCCCTTGTATTCGGTCAGATGAACGAACCGCCCGGTGCACGTGCTCGGGTCGCACTATCTGCGCTGACAATGGCAGAGTACTTCCGCGACGAAGAAGGTCGGGATGTGCTGTTGTTTGTTGACAACATATTCCGCTTCACACAGGCCGGATCCGAAGTGTCGGCCTTGCTAGGACGGATGCCTTCAGCGGTTGGGTATCAGCCAACTCTTGCCACCGAGATGGGACTGCTTCAGGAAAGAATTGCGTCAACCGATAAAGGCTCCATTACGTCCGTACAGGCCGTGTATGTTCCCGCTGACGACCTCACCGACCCGGCTCCTGCAAATACCTTTACACACTTGGATGCAACTACAGTACTCTCGCGGCAAATTGCAGAATTAGGTATTTATCCCGCCGTTGATCCGCTGGATTCAACCAGCCGTATTCTAGACCCGCTTATTCTGGGTAACGAGCATTACAACACAGCCATGCGTGTTAAGCGCATTTTGCAGTCGTATAAGGATTTACAAGATATCATTAGCATCCTGGGTATGGATGAGCTCTCAGACGAAGACAAACTCACGGTATATCGCGCTCGCAAAATTCAGCGCTTCTTCTCGCAGCCTTTCTTCGTTGCTGAACAGTTTACAGGATTCTCGGGTAGATACGTTAAGGTGGCAGACACCATAGCAGGCTTCA
The DNA here is from genome assembly GCA_964525565.1 of uncultured Hyphomicrobiales bacterium. Taxonomy (GTDB): domain Bacteria; phylum Bacteroidota; class Ignavibacteria; order Kapaibacteriales; family Kapaibacteriaceae; genus OLB6. The sequence goes on along the minus strand of CAZGHI010000011.1, from coordinate 48,129 downwards.
AAGCCATTCTCGACGGCGAAGTGGACAACGTACCTGAAGGATTTTTCTCCTATAAGGGTACACTGGACGAAGTGATAGAGGCGTACAACGCAAGTAAAGGATAAGGAACGTCATGACAGCACTATCCGTAAGTATCGTTACGCCTCAGTCTGTGGCATTCGAAGGAGAAGCTCTAGCAGTAAGTGTTCCGGGATCAAAGAGTCCATTTCAGATTCTTCATAACCACGCACCCATCATCTCGTCGCTTGATATCGGTGTACTCAAAGTGGAAGACACTAAGAACAACGTTTTTGTATTCGCCTCGCGCGAGGGCTTTGTAGAAGTTTTGCGTAACCGCGTGAATATTGTTGTTGAAGAGCTGTTGCCCGCTTCGCTCATTGATGCGAACTCGGCCTCGGCATCGGTTGTTGCTGCACGCGAACGATGGAATGCCGCCACTGATAGAGCAGAGAGAAGCCAGGCATTACAAGATCTGCATTGGGCAGAGGCATGTGAACGTGCCGTGCGTATCCAATCGGAAGCAGCTTAAGGGATATTCACAACAACTGTTGTATCAACCTTTTTGTTAGTGCGGGTATCTCGTTCTGATTGAATTCTCAGTGAGTAACTGGCTCCCCCACTTAGCCCGGTAAACGTGTGCCAAACCTTCTTTACCGTAGTATCTGGCGTACACTCCGACGTAGCAAGTTTGAACGTCGTAACACCAAGCTCTAATCCGCTGGCACTCACATTTGAATGTGCCACCCGAGGCTCTTCACAGGAACGATAGGTTTTAACGTATAACAAACAGGTAAGGCCGTCCGCATGGACACTTAGTTTCACGTCCACAATATCAGCAAAGCGCTCATCGGACTCCGCCGGTTGCGTTGATTCACTGCACGACGTAAAGATTGCGGCACTAATCAGAGCAATCACGATTCTTAAATGCTGCATTCAAGCATACGCTGCAACTAGCGTGCCATTCCTCGATACATCCAGCACAATGAACAGCTTCCGTATGTTTGCCCATGCTGACGACAAAAATTCTCAAAGAAGGCATCACGTTCGACGACGTGCTGCTTGTACCTCGATATTCGGAAACCCTTCCGCGTGAGGCCGACACCAGCACACAGCTCACTCGTGGGCTGCGTTTGCATATCCCCATTGTGAGTGCTGCCATGGATACAGTTACAGAATCCGGCATGTCTATCGCACTTGCACGTGAGGGCGGCATTGGAATCATCCATAAGAACTTGCGTATTGAACGCCAAGCCGAAGAGGTTGACAAGGTCAAGCGTTCAGAGAGTGGAATGATTCGCAAACCCATCACCCTGTCCGCCTCAGCTACGATTGATGATGCACGCAACCTGATGATTCGATACCGCGTAAGTGGCTTTCCGGTAGTGGACGGCGAGCAAAAGCTCGTTGGGATTATCACTAATCGTGATATGCGCTTTGCAACGAACGGCGGCCTTATGGTTGACGAGGTCATGACGAAACACAATCTGGTAACAGCACCACTTGGTACAACACTCGACGATGCTGAACGCATCCTTCAGCAGCACCGTATCGAAAAGCTACCAATTGTAGATAACGATGGAAGGCTTGCCGGATTAATGACGGTGAAGGACATTCAAAAGAAAAAACGTTATCCAAAGGCTGCTAAGGATGAGCAAGGCAGACTTCTCGTTGGCGCTGCCGTGGGCATCGCACCGGATACGTTGGATCGTGTTGCAGCCCTTGTGGATGCCGGCGTTGACGTTGTAATAGTTGACACAGCTCATGGTCATACGAAAGGTGTTCTTCAAACTGTTTCTGCAATCAAGAGCACGTACCTCTCACTACAAGTTATCGGAGGGAATGTTGGTACATCGGAAGGGGCTCAGGCACTCGTAGATGCCGGGGCTGATGGCATCAAGGTGGGCATCGGACCGGGGTCCATTTGTACAACACGCGTTGTGGCAGGCGTAGGTGTACCACAGATAACAGCAATCATGGACGTTGCAGAGGTGGCCGGCAAGTATGGTGTTCCGGTGATTGCTGATGGTGGGATTAAGCAAACCGGCGACGTTGCCAAGGCCATTGCCGCTGGTGCAGATACCGTTATGATCGGGGGCTTGCTTGCAGGGCATGATGAAAGTCCCGGCGAGAAGGTTCAACTCGAAGGCCGGGCCTACAAAGTGTACCGAGGTATGGGTTCACTTGGCGCCATGGGACAAGGAAGTGCCGATAGATATTTTCAGGATGTGGAAGACGATATCGCCAAGCTGGTACCGGAAGGAATCGAAGGTCGCGTACCGTTTAAGGGTAATGTAAGCGATACAGTATATCAACTGGTTGGTGGACTTCGTGCTGCAATGGGATATTGCGGATGCGGCACTATTCCGGAGATGCAGCAACATGCGCATTTTGTGCGCATGACGGCTGCCGGACTACGCGAGTCACACCCTCACGACATTATCATCACCAAAGAATCACCTAACTACTTCACAAGATAACATGGCATCGAAAGCCACCATGAATGCAGCCCACGACAGGTTGCGTCAACTACGTACTGCAATGAAACAGAACGGGGTTGACAGTATGATTCTTGTTCAACCAACAGACATCCGCTACATCAGCGGTTTTAGCGGATCGTTTGCCCGCATGATTGTAACAAGGAAGAATGTTTACTTTTTTACGAATGATCTGTATGAAGTTCAAGTAAAAAACGAACTGCTTCCGCTTGACGGTTTACGCGTACACATCACCCGCGATGTGTGGAAAGCTGTATCCGATGCCGGCATTGGTGGCTCTGCAACACGTGTTGGTTTTACACCAAACAACACAACAGTGTCAGAGTTTAAAGCCATAAAGAAGGCAGTGGCACCGGCAAAAACTGTCGAAGTGCCGGACATTGTCTCCGCAATAACACAAGTAAAAACATCCAACGAACTCGCTTCCATCGCTAAGGCCGCAGAAATTGCTTCCACGGCGTATATCAAGATGTTGGGCATTGTTGGTGCCGGTATGACGGAGCATGAGGTTGCCACATTCTTATCGCATACCACACGATCACTTGGGTCGGAAAGAGATGCGTTTGACATTATCGTAGTATCCGGACCTCGTAGTGCAATGCCACACGGAAGAGCTACACATGCAAAGCTGAAGAAGAATACTGTTGTTACTGTTGACTTTGGGTGCTGTATAAACGGACTGTACAGCGACATGACCCGTACGTTTAGCATCGGTACTCCATCTAAGAGCACAGTTGATGTATTTGCTGTTTTGTATGATGCACATCTTTCCGCACTGGATGCAGTAAAAGCCGGAATCAGTGGCGCCGATCTCGATGCAGCGGCAAGAAACATTATTACTCAAGCCGGCTACGGAAACAACTTCAAGCATTCGCTGGGTCATGGGCTGGGGTACGACGTGCATGAACATCCCAGAGTAGCTCAAAGCAATACCACCGGAAAGCTCAAAGAAAACTGCGTTATTACAATAGAGCCCGGTATCTATCTACCTGGAAAATTTGGTATGCGAATCGAAGACGATGTGATTGTTCAGAAAAAAGGTTCCGTGATCCTCACTACCGCACCACGTGAACTCGTAATCGTTTAATTCATGGCACAACATACAGTCTTGGTCCTGGCTTACTACTTTCCGCCAATGGGCCTGAGCGGCGTTCAGCGCATAGCCAAACTTGTGAAATACCTCCCTGATGCTGGTTGGAAACCCATTGTGGTAACAACCGGACCAACGTTGTACTATGCTGAAGATCGTACGCTACTACAAGAAGTGCAGGATGCAGGCGTTGAGATTATCCGTACCGAACCATCGGCGCGCATGAAAAAGCTTGTTGAAACAGGTACTGTTCCCATGCCCAGGGAGCGTATTCGAAAGACTCTGAGCAAACTAAGCAGTGCACTGTTCGTTCCGGATAACAAAAAAGGATGGGCCAGAAAGGCCGTGGCACAAGCGCGGGATGTAATCGGACAGTTCCCGATTGACGTGATCTACGCTAGTGGACCGCCCTTTAGTACGCTTATGGCGGGTGCACAACTCAACGGTGAAACCGGCATTCCTTTTGTCGCTGATTATCGAGACCTGTGGTTCGGAAATCAGTTCCATTCATATCCAACGCTGTGGCACAAGCATCAGCATAAACGTCTGGAGCATCAGACGTTGGCACGAGCGTCGCGGATTACAGTTACCAATCGTAGGATGAAGGAATTCCTGATTGCCACCTATCCGCACCTGGACTTTCGCGACGTTGCGATTATACCCCACGGATGGGACCCGCAGGACTTCTCGGCGTTACCGCAGCGTTCCACTCGGACATCTGAGCAGCCATTCCGATTAACGTTTACTGGTACGTTTTACGATGTTGTTACGCCAACATATGTTTTTCGAGCTATCCGCAAGCTATTAAAGGTTCGTCCGGACATCCGTATTGAGCTCCATTTTGCCGGGATGCTGCGAGAGGAGTACCGTCGTAAAGCGCGGAGAATGAAGCTCGATAGTATTGTTGTTGACCATGGTTATCTGCCACATAACGAATCCGTGAATCTCATTCAGAATAGCGATGCTCTATGGATGATGCTTGGAGATACGAGAAATGTAGATACGTGGGCGCCGGCAAAGTTGTATGAATACTTTGGAACACGTAAACCGATCCTGGTCTGTGCTCCCGAAGGAACAGCAACTGCCGATGCACGTCGATACAAAGCATCGTGGATTACTCCACCTTCCGACGTAGAGGCAATAATGGACGCAGTAATGAGCATGTACGACTCATGGATGGCCGGTACGCTGCCGCAGCCAAATGAGGATTTCGTTGATCAACACCGACGGGATGTGCTTGCTGCCGAAGTTGCACGAACACTTGCTACGGCCTTGCGAGTTGTATAGTTGGTTTACGTGCTCGCTCGGTACTATGAACAGCACGAGTCCGAACAAGCTTTGCCTTGAGCCTTCCGGAAACACTCGTTCGCTTCACGAACTGAGAACCACGCTAGTACTGCTGCACCTGCAGCATCTACGTAGCCAATACCTGAAATGCTGTACATCACGGATGCCAGTAAAAGTACAATGCTCATATACAGGCATACTCGTGAGCATTGTGCGTCTGCAATAATAGGCTCAGACTGAAGCGTGATACCGATGCGTGACTTGGCAACAATAAGCGCACCCATAACGGCAATTGAAATAGTAGAAACAACGATGCCGGCTGTTGTGCTCTCCGGTCTATGGTCGGCCATGATGCTCCAGAGTACTGTTATTCCAAGTGCAACGGCCAGCCCATAAAACGATAGTCCCGTTATCCGTAATGCTGTACGCTCAAAATGGTCGCGATGCTGAGGGCCATGGTAGCGCAAGCGTACAATCATGTGTGCAACACCTGTAGCACTCACAACCTCGATGAGCGAATCCATGCCAAAGCCAGCTAACGTCAGAACCTCGTCTGACATTCCCCAAACAAGCGACACCATTCCCTCGACTATGTTATAGAACATTGTTCCCAGGGCAAGGATCCAGGCTAGTCTCCACTGTTGTGATTGGTGTTCGATGAAACTATCCCCGTTGGACATGCTCAAGCACCACTTCAGCAACGTCAACAACAGTCACCGTATCTGTTTTCTCTGCTGCTTTAACGCCGTCGGTGATCATGGTCGTACAGAACGGACAGTTTACCGCAATGGTCGATGCTCCTGTTTCAAGAAGTTCGCGCGTGCGAACAATGTTTACGCGGTCGCCAACTGTTTCCTCCATGAACATTCGTCCACCGCCTGCCCCACAACACAAGCCCCGATCTTGATGCGACGTGGGTTCCACAATTGTTAACCCGGGAACATTCTCCAGCAGCGTTCGTGGTTCTTGATACAGCTCGTTGTATCTACCCAGGTAGCAACTATCGTGATACGCAACCGATGCCGAAGAAAGCTGAGAACGGTCGATGGTTAACCTGCCACTGTTGATGAGCTGTGAAATGTAAACGGTGTGGTGTAGCACCTCGGCTTGAAAGCCGAACTGAGGATATTCATTGCGGAGAGTGTTAAAGCAGTGTGGACATGTTGTCACAATTTTCTTCACGTTATACTGTTGAAACGTTGCAATGTTTGTCTTGGTAAGCATGTCTGCCAGGAATTCGTTACCTGTACGTCTTGCAACATCACCGGTACAGTGTTCTTCTGTTCCGAGAATACGAAACTGAACTCCGGCAGCTTGCATCAGTTCGGCAAAAGCGCGAGAAATTTTCTTCGCACGCTCGTCATAACTACCTGCACAGCCAACCCAGAATAACACTTCCATTTCCGGATCCTCTGCTGCAGTCGTAATACCCATCCCATCGGCCCATTGGGCTCGGTCTGCTTGAGAAAATCCACCCCACGGTACAGCATTCGTTTCCATGTTTCCATACACATCGGGAAGTAAAGCACTCTCGTGGTTGAACTGCGACTCCATCATTACCATCGAGCGTCTCATGCCTACAATGGCCGGCACGTGTTCAATGTTAACCGGACACTCCTGCATACACGCACCACACGTTGTACAGGCCCAAAGTGCATCAGGGTTGATGTAATCTCCAACGAGTTTCTTATCCCACAACGTCTGCTCTTCCGGCGTTAGCTCAGCCCCCTTCTGCTTTTTCAGCAGTAAAGGGGCTTTGTCCATGGTTCGTTCGTGGATGGCAACAATTATGCCTCGAGGGTCAAGCACCTTTCCGGTTTGATTGGCGGGGCAGACACTTGTGCACCGACCGCAGTGGGTACACGTGTAACCATCGAGAAGGGTTTTCCAGGAGAAATCTTCGATGTCCGAGACGCCAAACGTTTCTACTCCCTCTTCCTCAAAATTGATAGGCTGTAACGCATTTGTGGGATGCAAGGGTCCAAAAAAAACGTTAGGGATTGATGTGAGCACATGTAAATGTTTTGAGTACGGCAGGTAGTTCATGAATCCCAGAATGAGAACGGCATGCGTCCACCAGGCTATCCAGAACACTGTCTCCGTTGTGCTGTGCAACATGCCGGCCAAACCATTACCAAATGGCCACGCAAGAGGACGAACAGCCCAAGCAAAATCGGTATCGAACACATGCGAGCGGAGGCTATTCTGCACGAACAATGCGCTAACGATGAGGAAGATGGTGAGCAGAATCAACCCGGCCTCGAGTTTTTCTCCTTCGAATTGTAATCTGCGAACCTGTGTGATGTACCGGCGCCACAAAGCCACAACCGTACTTGCAATTATCAGTACACAGAACACATCGGTAACAATTGTTATAACGGTGTAGAGTGGTCCAAGGAAACTTAGCGACCAGTTGTGGTTCAACCCCTCGAGGATCATTTCTACAGCAGAGAACAGTAACACCAAGAAACCCCAAAAAATGGCCGCATGGATTGGACCTGCAACCGGATCACGGAGGATCTTGCTTTGTCCGAATCCAACAACAAGCGTTGTGCGCACACGCTGAGAAATGTTGGACCATCTGTTTTCAGATTTCGCAACAAGCAAATAACTCACTAATCGAGCTGCGCTGCGAAAGAATAGCCCAAAGGCACACAGAAGGATAGCAAAGAAAATCAGATTCGTAACAGACATGAATAAACTCGCTTCCAAAGTGAGCCCGAAGATACCAAACCATAACTTTGCGGACTACCACCTACCTGACACTTTATGGGACATGTCACAACAGCCGAAGCCGCGATTTCACACATTCGCTCTGGCCATCGAATCTACTTACATAGTGTTGCCGCTGCACCTCAGCACCTTATTCGCGAGCTGGTAAACCAAGCTCAACGTTTGCGGAATGTTGAAATCGTGCACTTGCACACAGAAGGGCCGGCACCATATGCACTTCCGGAGTATGCCGAAAGCTTCCGAGTAAACAGTCTGTTTATAGGTGGGAACATGCGGCAGGCTGTGCAAGAAGGCCGTGCCGACTACACACCGGTGTTTTTGAGTGAAATACCTAATCTCTTTTACAGTGGCCAACTGGACATTGATGTTGCCCTTATCCAGGTGTCGCCTCCCGACAAACATGGGTTTTGCTCGCTTGGCGTTACCGTGGAGGCAGCGCACGCCGCTTTACACAGCGCCGAACTGGTTATTGCCCAGGTTAACCCTCAGATGCCGCGAACTCATGGTGATGCGCTTGTTCATGCATCGCGCATCTCGTATTTGGTTCCTTGGGAAGAAAATCTCCCGGAAGTGCCGCGACCCGTACTCTCTGAGCAGGAGTCTCGAATCGGAAAATACGTTGCTGAACTCGTTGACGATGGCGCAACAATACAAATGGGCATTGGAGCAATTCCGGACGCTGTGTTGTCTGAACTCACCGGACATCGTGATTTGGGTGTTCACACAGAAATGTTCAGCGACGGGCTCGTTGATCTTTACGAACAAGGCGTGATAACCGGCAAATTCAAGAAAAAACATCGAGGGAAGATTGTCTCAACCTTCGTAATGGGCACGCGAAGACTCTATGATTTTGTTGACGACAATCCGGTAGTGGCTATGCTCGATGTTGCCTATGTGAACAGACCAACGGTTATCCAGCAGAATCCGAAGGTGACTTCGATCAACAGTGCTATTGAAGTTGACCTTACCGGACAGGTGTGCGCCGACTCGATAGGCACAGCCCCCTTTAGTGGTGTGGGTGGCCAAGTGGATTTTGTGCGAGGAGCATCGTTGAGCGAAGGCGGTAAACCAATAATTGCATTACCTTCACGCACAAGTAAGGGAATTGCCCGAGTGGTTCCACTATTGAAGCCTGGTGCCGGAGTGGTAACATCCCGTGCTCACGTGCACTATGTGGTTACCGAATTCGGTATTGCTTACTTACATGGTAAAACATTTCGGCAACGTGCGGAAGCACTCATTTCGGTAGCTCATCCGGACGATCGTGAAATGCTTTCAAAAGGTGCACACGACATCTGGAAACTGAATGTACGCATCTGATATTTCCTATCCATTCATGGAATTGTACCTTTACTCATGACCATTCGCCGTTTGTTTCTGTCTGCTTGGCTTGTTTGGTGTGCACCGGCATTTTCTGTAGCACAGCCGCCACATCAGGGATCGGCTATCCTCACTGATCTGCTCGTTTTTCACGGCCCGGACATCACGGGTAAGGAATATGTAGATGTTTATGTGTCGGTTCCCTACCGAACTCTGCAGTTTCAACAGTACGATGGCAGATATGCCGCTAGCTTTACTGCTACCATTGCACTGCGGGATAAGGTGGGCAGGAAAATCGCAGACACAACAATCGAGCGGTCGCGCGTGGAAGAGAGTTATGCAGTTACTCAGGGATCTACCGGACAATCCGAGAATTGCGTAGCACGATTCTTAGTGAATCCTGGTTCGTACCGATACGAAGTTGTGGTAAGGGATATGTTCGCCCGACGCGACTATACGGTGACGGACACAGCAACTGTGCCGGATTTGAGCAACACGCCCTCCATGTCGTCAGTTATGTACGTTAGTCAGGTTGAGGAGAGGAATGGTAGATATGCCATCACACCATACATTGGATCCACGGTATGGAGTGCCGAAGTTCATCTCTTTGCATTTTTCGAAGTCTATACTGTTGAAATCCCTCAGTCCATAGCGTGTTCATGGTCAATTAGAACATCCGACGGACGGACATTAGGTCAGGGTCTAGGTGACGTGCTCAGTCTGTCTAAAAGAGTTACGCAGCATTTCCTACCATTGCGGCTCCGGGAGCGTGCTGCACCCGGGAGGTATCAGCTCACGGTTGCCGTGCATCCTGTTATAAATGGACTACCTGATACAACTGTGCAACTTACGCAGAGTTCGAGACCATACATTGTTCCACGCACCCTTGCTGGTTCCGTTATGTCCGACATTGCGCTTGCAATCAAGCAACTGGCCTACATTGCTTCCCAGGCTGAAATCGACGAGATCCTTGCAGCGCAGAATGATGCCGACCGTACGTACCGCTTCGAGATGTTTTGGAAGAAGCACGATCCAACACCGAATACAGTCGTAAACGAAGCTTTTGTTGAGTATTACAACCGTATTGCAACAGCTAACAGACTATTCAAATCGTACGCAGACGGATGGCTTACCGATATGGGTCGCGTTTTTATCATTTACGGAGAGCCACCACGAAAGGAAAAGTCAACGTCAACAACAAACACTGTCTTACTCGAACGGTGGTTTTATGCCGACAATCGTGTATTTGTTTTTGAGGATAATACCGGCTTTGGCGACTTTCGTCTTCGTACACCGCTTCCTGCTGATGCCAAGTATCGGTACCGATAATGCATTACATGAAAAAGGTCCGTTCACGTGATGTGAACGGACCTTTGAATAAGACTGCCAAGGTTGGGATGTATCTGTTAGCGCGCAACAACAATGGTAAGTACAGCACGCTCATCGCCTGTTGACGCAACAACTGTGTACATACCCGATGGTAGCGAAGCTGATTGCAAGGCAATCTGCTCTGTACCATTAACTACACCATTGTGGAGAGTTGCTACCGTGCGACCGCTGTTATCTACAACGGTTACAACAACTGGCTGCGACGACGAAAGCTGAATCGCCGAATGATCAGTAACAGGATTTGCTCCGTTTAAACGCATGGCTATTGCACCTGTTTCACTAAAGGCTTCGGTTTCAACTGAAGTTACCGCTGCAGCGGTAAGTTGAACACCTGGTGCAACTGCATTTGCAGAAATGCTAACCGACGCAGTAAAACTTGCTTTTGCAGACATCGGTTGGAATCGAATGCGAACATTGTATGTGGAGCCAGGCTGCACAGTTACGATCTGACCACCGCTAATTCTTCCATCTACAACGTCAAAAGAGACGGCATCTGGTCCTACAATGCTAACGTCTGTAAGTTGGAGTTCAGCGGTCCCTGAGTTCGTAATCGTCAGGGTCCTGTCAACCGTAGAGCCAACCGGTACGCTACCGAACGAAATCGTCTCAGCGTTAACAGTAATTTGTGGTGCATTTGACTGTGTTGATGGCAGAAGGTACTGGATTACCCGTTCAGAGAGTTGGTTCCTCTTTGCCTCTACCCCAACATGCTCGGCGCCAAATGTGGTGAACACAAGTTTGGCATTGCCTTGTTCATACCGAACACCAGCAATGTTGGTTGAATTTCCATCGGTGAACAGGAATGACTTGCACAGGGCATTTTGCAGTGAAATAATGTCTTGGTATGGAGTAAACACCGGCCACTGCTGGGTAGCGTCGTTTACCTTGGCACTCCATCCATTACCAATAACGTCATTTGCAACGCCGGCAGCATCGAATTGTGTTACGTACTGTCCACTGAAACGCTGCGACTGGCTCTTCCATGCTATGCCATATCGTTCAAAGAAAGCCTTACACTCCGGAATGCCGGGTACTGACTGATTCTGAGCATTCATGGCAATGGCTAGGCCAGTTGGAGAGCTTAACCAAACGCCTTTCTTTGCTTGAAGCATGGCCTCTGCAATCGGAACAAGGGTGAGGATGGCTGCTGGGGAGTTGTAGGCGTGAGGAAGAATAACCGCTTCGAACGATGTTTGCGGAGGAAATGCCGCAAGCACATCAGACGAAAGAGGAACGTAAGCCACGTCCTGCGCATACTTTGTAGAAAGAGCAGCTACTGCTGCTCCTTGCGCAAATTGTGATGCTCCGTAATACACTCCAACCCGCGATCCATTTGTTAAGTACCCAAACACCACGCCATTGTCTTCCGATTCAGATGTCGTAAACGGCGTAACCGTAAACTCAATTGGAGCAAAGAAGGCTCTGTTGTTAGCTGTAGAAACGACCCCTACCACAGAACTTTGGTTCGGTCCAAGAACAACTTCATTCGAAGGAAGCGTGACGTCCCAGCCGGACTGCTGCAGATTTGCATAATTTGTGACTTCGATATTGCAAACGAGTTCCTTATCCGTTGGATTAGTAATCCGTACCTGTTTTGTTGCCTGAGCGCGCTTGTCTATCGGCTCCCACGCAGGGCTAACCAATTCTACTTCAGCGTACACAACCTTACGGTTAGTTCCGGCGTTGAGAACAGCTTTGGTAGCCTCGTTTTGTACGAAAGCAATAATGTACTGCTGATCTTTGGGCCAGGTATAGCCGGCTTTCTTTGTATAGTTAAACGTAAACGTCTGCTCGGCACCGGCATTCATATTCAACGAGGTGCCACCAGCATCAGGTAGCATGAGGTTCATAGCATCGTAGAATTCTTCTTCTCCGTTGCTGTTTGGCAGCGACGACGCCAATCCTGGATACGGTGCATAGCGGCTTACAACGGCAACCTGCAGTTTATGATTCGTAAGACTAATGTCCGTATTTACTTTCACTGTAACGCTTCGATTATTTCCGGTACCTGATTCCGTTACTTCGATACTAACTCCCGCTCCTTTAGCATTATCAGCGGCAGCGGCGGCGAGCATTGCTCCTGCATTTGTTGGACTGATTTCAACTCCATTGAGACGGGCATACGGTATTCCCTGAACTCCATAATAATCGCGTCGGGCTTTGTTATCGTTTGGGTTCTCCACGTTCCATGGGTCACCGGCAGCAGGCCACCACATATGGTACCGAATCGACACAATACCTTTCGACATCTTAACAGTTCCGAGAAGCGCTTCACTGGCAGGTACACAGGGTCCGCATGTGGCGCTTGTAAATTCCTCAATCACCGTCAGGCGCTTATACTGGTTTTGTGCCTGTACAGTTGTAGTAACGAGCACCGCACAAAGCAGTGCTGCAATACTGGAAAACAGGATCCGAATACTCATCGGAATTTCCTCCAAGGTGAATGCATGTAGTTGTTTACGAACGTGTGAGTGATAAAATAGCTAGTATTTGGTTACAATGTACCTGTGTCGGCAATAATGGAGAATATTTGTTGAGCTGTCCAACGAAGACGCATGGTACAGGTCCCGGGTTATGCCAAGTATTCTTCCAACTTGGAACGGCACGGCAACAACCCCAAGCCGGTAAATGCCTTAGCGATCTCTGCCACGCTTTTTGGGGTTCTTTGGCATCTTGCCAGCTCCTCCAACATTCGTATTCGTGGGCAACGAGCGCTGACCTGGGAAACTACGTCCCTGGGCTTCAGCCATTTCCTGAGCCTCACGCATTTTCCGTTGAAGCCAGCCCTCTTTTTTGGGCATTGCCTTCAGGTCTGCCAGAGTAAGCTGGTTGCGACTAAATTTCTTCATGTACACCTGTTGAAGGATTCCAACGATATTGAACACGAAGTAATAGAGATTGAGGCCAGCCGGAAGCGTTGAGAACATCAGCGTAAGCATGATTGGCATAATGTACACAAGCCCCTTTTGACGGGGATCGGTAACCACCTGTTTTTGTTGAATGAACAACGTGGCACCCATTGCAAGTGCCAGTCCGGAGAACTTGTCTATGTTCACAAGCGGCAGTTTAAAGGGAATCGAGAAAATCACGTCGGGTACCGACAAATCCGTTATCCAAACGGGAAGAAATGCTGCCTGGCGAAGCTCAATATTTAGATTAAGAACAGCATACATAGCGTACAAAAACGGCATCTGTAACAAGAGGGGCAAACATCCTCCGGCCGGGTTGATCCCGTATTCAGCATAGAGTTTCATTGTTTCCTGTTGCTGCCGTTGCATGTCGTCTTTGTACTTCTCGCGAACTTCGTTCATCAGTGGCGCAACCAACTGCATTTTACGGGCGCTCTGTAACTGTGATATGCTAAGCGGATACAATACGATTTTCAAAAGCAAACCGAAAACAATTATTGCAATCCCCCAGTTAGGGATGAAGTTGTGAATGAACTTCATCGTCGGCAGCATAAAGTACTCACCGATGGGTTTCACTATCCACTTAAAGCCAAAATTCATCACGTCGGTTAAGCCGTACTGCGCCAAGGTATCGTACTGCATAGGACCTGCATAGAGCAAAACATTGTGCTCTTGACGTCCGCCTGAATATGGCAGCTTATAGGTTAAGGTATATTGTTCAACATGTCCGCCATTCCTTGCACCGTAGCGAACACCAGAGTAAAAAACAGAACCGTCGAAACCAGCGTCGGGCTTCATGGCAACAGCAAAATACTTGGTTCTGGTAGCCAGATAGCGAATCTCGCCGTTAGCAGATCTCTGTTCCGGTGCATTGTAATCCGTTGCATCCAGCTCGTCAATCTCGTCTCCGTACGCTGCTATAGCTACGGCGTTGTTGCTTTCGTCAACTGAGTTTTGTTCTTGGTACCGAATCCCCTTTGTCCACTCAAGATTGATAAATCTATTTGTTTGTGGAATGGACGTTTCCATACCATCCAATATCAGGCTTGTGTGCACTGCGTAACGCGAGCCATGGAATGTGTACTTACGCTCGATTTTGCCACCATCTGGCATTGTAGCTGTTGCTACAATTGTAACGCTGTCGGATCCAGTTACCTGGATGCGTTGAGAGGGAACATTCCATGTAAAGGGAATATCCTTTGCTAGCATACGACTTCCATCCGGACGCCTGAAACTGAATCCAAACTCGTGAGCCCCTTTATGAATGAGATCAACGCGCTCGTGAGGTATCTCCATGCGATACCAGGGCTTGTAGTTTTTCAGCTTCCACGAGCGAATGGTTCCGCCATGCGAACTAAGAACAGCAATGATGTTATCTGTTTCTATCGTAATCAACTGTTCAGGCGTGGTGTTGATTTGCCTTTCCAGAGGAACGTTTACCACAGCGCTGCGGGCAACATCTGCTTTCTCTGTACGATCGGCAGTTTTTTGGGGAGTCACATCACGCCTAGAAACTGTGCTCTGAAAAAACACCCAGGCAGCAACAACAAGTCCAATGAGAATTACACCAATCAGCGAGGAACGATCCATAGTAGCTACAGAGATTGAGAGTGGTAGTCGTTTTCTCCCGGCACGGGATCGTACCCGCCTGGGTGCATAGGATGACATTTACTAATTCGCTTGATGGCCATCCATCCGCCGCGCAGAACTCCAAAGCGGTGAATGGCCTGGTATGCATACTGTGAGCAGGTAGGCTCAAACCTGCACGATGGAGGGAACAGTGGGGAGATAAACGAACGGTATAATGCCACCAGATGCAATGCAAGCCACCTCATCGTTGGTCTCCATCGTTATTTCGCATGGTAGTGGCTTTCATTACGGCTTTGTGCACGTACGGCAAAACTGTTTGCAAAGAAATCTCACTCGACCTGTGTACCGGTGCTCTCCACAACAGTATCATCGTTGTGATGTTGCTCTGTTCCACGTGGTTTTCCAACTGTGTGCACACCGCCTTTGCTGCTACCCTGAGCAAGCGTTTTACCCGATTTCGAATGACTGCGTTTCTAGCAAGCCGCTTGCTAATTCCCACACCCAGCCGCAGTGTATCGCCATCTTGATGTGGCTCCCCAACAAGAACGGTGAGCCTTATGGGGCCCACCGCATATTGGATTCCTCTCCTGAGAACCTCATCGAACGAGCCGTACCCCTTCAGCGGCTGTACGTTCATCCGAATAACTGTTTACCGCGCTGCGCCAACAGCGATGCGATACCGACCCTTTGCACGCCGACGACTTAACACTTTGCGGCCATTCTTAGTTGCCATTCGCGCACGGAAGCCGTGTGTGTTGACACGTTTGCGTTTACTAGGCTGATACGTTCGTTTCATGGTTGCGCTTTCAACTTATACAGACTGATTTAACGACAGAATTACAAAGTTACGAAGATCAGTTCACATTTGTAATGCCCGGTGGAAATGATGGTAGCTGACCATCAATATTGATTTCACCGTGCTGGTGCTCATACTTACTAATGTTGTCTGACAATGCATGCAGTAAGAGCTTGGCATGAACTGGCGTCATAACGATACGGGCATGTACGCGCGCTTTAGGAACACCGGGGAGTACTCGTGTAAAGTCAACAACGAACTCTGCCGGTGAATGTGATATGATGGCAAGATTAGAGTAGATGCCTTCGGCTTCCTTCTCTCCAAGCTCAATTGTCATCTGGTGTTGCTGCTGGCCATCCTTCTGGTCTGCCATGGTTTTTCCGTGTATTAGTTATTGGGTAATCTACAGCTTAGCACCTTTTGCCGCAGCCGCTTTCATTTTTTCAATCATGTTGTTTCGGCCGTACAACCCTTCCATAATCTGGTAGTACGTTTTGTTATTCGAATACATTTCTTCCAGCCCTTCCAGCTCCATTATCAACGCACGAACCTTCGCCTTTTCTTTGGTAACCTCATAAACATTGGCAAGTTGTTCGAGAACGATCATGTCGGTAGCATATTTCGGCGATGTTCTCAGTTTCTCAAAGTACTGAGCCGCCATTTCAAGGTCTTTCATGTACGACATGTCTGGCTGATACTTCTTGTCCTTGTCCATTTTATCCAGTTCAGCACGCTGCTTAGTGCCGGCAAGATTCTTATAGTTGGCCGCCAGGTTGTACAAAGCAGATTCATTGTTTGGGTCCTGCTGTAAAACCTTGGTGTACTGGGCAATGGCTTCGTCTGTACGCCCCGCACTGGTAAGCAATGTTGCATACTGAAGCCGATAGTTGATTTGCGACGGATCTCGTTGTATCTGCTCTTCCATCTCTCGGAGTGCAAGATCTGACTTACCCAGATCCTGGAGCAATTGTGTGCGTAACGGCACCAACTCCTGGTCGGTAGGCTTCACCGATGCAACAATATTGCACATCTCGAGGGCGCGTTCTTTGCGTCCTTGCTGGTAATCAATGTATGCCATAGCCTTTAATGGTCCCAGCATCGTTACTCGAGAACGCCACACTTCTCCTTCTGCTAAATCAGCAGGCGGATTGTACGTCCAGCCCTCGAGAATCGCTCCCCCCCCCTTCTCATCTACGGAAAAGGCATACACATCTCTGCCGCCAACATCTATTTTATCTTTATAGATCACCCCGCCATTTTCGAGCGTATCTGAACGTGTTTCACTTGGCTGCCCAAGTGCGGCATGTACTGCACTACGACTACTGCCTAGCTGAAGTGCCTTATCACGAATGATATCAAAACCAGGCTTTTCAATCATCCACCATTGTTCATAAGCTTTGTATGCCGACACTGTATCGTACTTCAGTTCTAATGCCGCACCCAGAAGCGTCATAGGTTCGGTAAACGTTGGCTTAAGCTTGGTCGCATTCCGAAGGCGGAGAATTGCCTGATCAAGTGATTCGGGCGTGCGCTGTGATACGTATTCATTGTACGCTGTTATCCCGGCATTGTATTCACCAACCCAAGCGTTAAACATGCGAATGGATACGTCGGTTCGCATCTTATCCGATAATCCACCGCAGTTGAGGGCTGCTTGATATGACGTCAGCATAAGACTATCGTTCCCCAACATCCTGGCCACATCACCCATAAGCATATGTGCTTCACAATCATTGGGATTTTGTGCTAACACATCGTTCAAGGCTTTTTGCGCAGCCGGCCAATCTTCCTTTTGCATGGCTTTCCGTGCCGAGGACACTCCGGTTGACGCACACTGAAACCCGGATGTAAGAAGGGCAGCAAAGAGAACGAGAACAACGTAATGAAACGGACGGTTCACGGCTCAGTCCCTATGAATGGATGAAAAAACGGGGTCACAAACCTACGAATCACTTGTTACCGTTACCAGACGGAAATGCAAAGAGTGCATCATTCAGGGTTGGATTTACCTCAATATTCACCCAATTCATGGAGGTAAACACATCACCATCTACGGCAAACTCAATTTTTGTTGGCAATTGCACTCCCGATACATCCCGGTAATTATCGTAAGTAACCTCTACTTGTGCTTCCTGCCCCATCATGTTCATGGTGCTCACAGCCTTTATTGGCAACCACGTGATAGCGTCAATGTACACGGTTTTTTTCATTCCATCGGAATAGGTCACCTCCACTGCGTAGGCTGTTGTCTCATCAATATCTACCGATCCTTTCAGTTCAAAGGAAATGCCATACTTGTCGGGGTCAATAAAATCGCCTTTGAAGTTTGCTTGGCGTTTTGCCGTTGCAGCTTGATCTTCGGGCATTACTACGGGGTCTGGACCTTCCCAGGGCTGAATAGCCCAGGCTGTTGTACCATCGTAGGCTTGAACCATGGAGTTTCCCATAATCTGCATCTCCATGCGCATTTTATCTCCGGCTTTAAAGAACTGAGTAAATTCGGTTTCCATACCTCGTACCGAAACAGTTCCCGAAACCTTGAGGCTGTTGAGAGCCCTTACGGCCGCTTCGCCACCAATTGCCTGGATGTGATTGGCAATAACTTCATTTATGGTAGTTGCATGTGCCCATAGTGATGCGCATACAACAAATGCCATTACTGTTAGCGTTTTCATAGCGTTTTGTCTTTTAGTGGAAATTCGACACACATTGGTCGCGGCGTAATACTATGTTCTAACGACAAAGTTACGCGATATCACAACGGTATCGCTAGTTACTTTAAGACCTTGAATATAGGCAAGGGATACAACGTCCAGCTAGAGTGCCGATCCCGCCAACACAACGGGAGTGCTCTTAGCGCGTGAGTAGTGCAGGGCTCCTCGATCGTTTACTCCGACAACAACAATTGAGTCTGCGTTGAGATTGGTCATCGCCTTGGAAAAGGAAAGGGGCTGCGATAATTCGCCAATGCTGTTACGTGGACGTACCTGCAACGACATATCGGGTGTTATGACAAGAACGGTGCTATCATTATCAACATAAAACTCACGCATGTAACCAGGAGTGATAGCATAGAGGTCAACAGGAGTTACCGAAACCCCAATCATACGCGCAGCAGCCTTGCTCAAGTCAACCACCCGCTTTTTAATGAACGGTCCACGGTCTGTTACTTCAACAAGAACCGACTGACCACTTACCGAGTTATTCACCCTGAGCAGTGTACCAAATGGTAGTGTGCGGTGAGCAGCAGTGAGCTCATTCATGTCGAATGTGCGTCCGCTTGCAGTTCTGCGCCCATGAAATCCCTGACCGTACCACGATGCTAGTCCATCATCAACATCCTCGAAGTCCACCTCGAAAGCGGTTGGAAGCTGTGGACCATAGGGCTCAGCAATCGTTGAAACAATGGGTTTGGCTCCAACCGGAACATCCGAAGCTTCCACGAGGAAACTCACGGACATTACGGCCAGAAATACCAGCGTAAACACCACTATTCTTACAATCGAAGTCGTACGATTACCTTTATATCGTTTTTAGGAACGGCGAAACTGCCGGTTTGCATTCACCTGACCAATTACGATTCAATGACATTTCGTTCACATAGCTGTAACCTTATTATATCATTAACAGTTATGATTCTCTCCCAACACCGGGCTACAAGTGCTGATGTACTGTTTTCAGACTCTCTCACCGCATCGAATCACATTACGACAGACATCAACGGGCACAGGCTGGCAGTTGTATGTGGTGTTACCGGTACCGCATTCGCCATCGGACACGTCTATCTGAACACACTATGGTGGAAAGGACAATACTCTGATTTCCACATCAATTCTTACCAGGATAATGTGTATGCGCTGGGGGCAGATAAACTAGGGCATGCCACTTTCGCATTCATGGCTGCAACGGTTTATGCCGACGCCATGCGGTGGTGTGGTTTCGATAGCACGTCGGCAACATGGATTGGCTTTGGTGTAGCCATGGCCTATCAAACGTTCGTTGAGGTTCGGGATGGTTTTTCTGCTGATTACGGATTTTCATGGGGTGACGCGATCTCCAATACAGTCGGTGCGTCATTGTGTGTTGCTAAGCACTATACACCTGATCTTCGAGCCTTTGATTTGCAAGTTTCGTATTGGCCTTCACAGAAATACCGCGATGGTGCGTATTCTTCTATTATTGACGATTATGAGAGCACCACACACTGGTTAACAATCTCACCCTACCAATGGATGCCTGCCTCGTGGCAAACGTGGTACCCACCATGGTTAGGCGTCGCTATAGGGCACAGTGTTCAGAATATAGATGGACAAGGGGGGGGGAATCACGTAATCACACTTTCGCTGGATTGGGATCTGCAACACCTGCCCGTTTTACCTGCATGGCTCCAACGCGTTTTTAGGATTCTCCATTTGTACCATTTACCTGCGCCTGCTGTGCAGATATATCCTAATCTTGTTTGGTACGGCCTTAAGTTCTAACCCCCGGGCGACTGCTCGTAGGCATCCTTTAATACATGTAACTCTATCCGCCTGTTTTGTGCGCGAATTCGTTCCAGTTCCTGCGGAGTCATTTGCTTTGCTTCGGTAGGCGAGGGTTCCTGTACGCGTGGCATAGACGATCCATAACCCACGGTTCCCCTGATTTTCTCAGGTTCAACACCATTCTCGAGCAGCCAACTCCGAATACGCTTGGCACGCAAATCACTTAACACTTTATTTCGTTCTGGCCTTCCCTCGGACGAGGCGTGTCCTTCAATAATTACTTCATGCCCTTTTGGTGCTTCCAGCATGTATTTGAGTAGCTCGTCCAAATTTTTCTGTGTTTCAGGCACAGAATGATCAAACTCGTCTGTGTCCAATTTAAAGCGGATGTTCTTGGGAATCTTCTTTGCGGGTTTAGTAGAAGTTGGTAGCTGCGGATCTCCCTTTTCTGACGATTCTGCCGGTGCTGTCGGCTCTGCTGCTGACGGCGTCGATGGCGGTGGAGGAGGTGGCGTTTGTGCCTGCTTACAATTGCAGCAGCAATGATGACAGCATGGGCAACAACATCCTGGGCACTGACAACAACAGCAGGCTAAACTGCATTCCATACTGCATGATATGCCACAGCCTATACCATAGTGGCAACATTCTTCGCAGGAAAAAAAACCGTAGCACAGACGATCTGTATGGTCAACTTCGCAGATAGTAGTGCGCGAAAGCAATGCACCAGGATCAAAGTTCTCGGCTTTGGTGTCAATGTATAAGGGTTCCCATTGGGGTTCACACGGACGTGGCGTTGGCTGTGTAAACTGATAGGTGAGTCCAGCCATTCCAGAGGTTAAACCGTCGTTTGTGCCCGTGAATGCAACATCATTCATCCATTTGCTAAAAACCAACCGGTGCTCTAATCTCAGCAACAAGCCCACACGACCGGACAGTGGGATGTTCACTCCGGCACCGAGCGGAATGGAGACGGCCGCTGATGTGTACACATTATTAGCCTGATTCGGCAACATATCCGCATAGGTACTCGTACGCGCTGACCAATCAATGAGTCCTACACCAGCCGTAACAAACACAGTAGCTGCAATACGGGGTATAAGAACGTAGTTTATGAGCAGGTCGGCTGTATAAAAAGAGGCGCCGTTTTCTTTTTCGATGAGTGCAGGACCTTGTGGATAGTTCATCCCGTAGTCGGCGTTGCGTCCGAAGTACTCTGGATAAGAAGTCAGATCCGCCGGAGTTACCAACCACATATAGTTGCCAAGACCAAATCTTCCCTCCAAAACAATTCTGTTGTGCGGCGCATACTGCACCGATGCTTGCCCCCCCCAACCAAACATGTCACGACTAAACTCTCCATGCATCTTGTTGATGCCACCGGTTAAAGTTCCAACAACCTCGCCAGAATGCACATGCGCACGACCATGCTGACTGCCACAGATGGAGAGGCAGGTTAATATCACCGCTATATGTGCGCTGAATCGTGTATGTGATTCGGGAATCACGCTCAACGAGAATCCTTTATCATTTTTTTACAACCGGGGCAGTCTGTAGGAGAAAATGATCCCGTCCCCTTTGTAACTAAATCCGATTCGTGAACATTGTATTCAACGCTTGTTCCCACATTCTTCCTGTTGAAGCAGCAATTTTGACAGAGATAGTACACTCCTGCACTTTGTCGGACAACATTGTCAAAGCATAGACGGGCATCACCGATTTGACGTAGTGTTTTCATATGGTAGGGAGAGCCCGGCATATAGACGAAAGCATCCTCCCACATTATCCGCTGTGATCCCGGTTTAAATGTGGGATCTACACACACACTACTGTCAGTGCCAATGCACGTGCGAATAGTTCCTGGTGGACACGGCGCTAGATTGTGTGAATTATCCGATGTTCCCCCCGGTTTTGTGTCTTTCTCTGCAGGTCCCTTTGAATCGTCAGGCGTCTGTGGTTCGGGATTTCCTGATGCACCGTTAGAGTTTGGTGGACGTTGTGGCGTGGTATTCTTGGTCGTACTAGTAGAGTCTGGTGATCCGAGAGAACCTGTGCTCTCTACCCCATCATTCTGTGTACGAGGGTCCGTTGTTTGACCAGAAGACTCGTCGCGCTGAACAGGATAATCGATGATTTCTTCACTATGGCTGGTAATTCCTCCCGGTTGAGTGAAACGGATACACGGGCAGTCTGCCCTAGAATGATTAGGTAGTTGAGAGCATACACATGCTGTAGGATGGTGATGATGGTGGCGATGACGGCAAGACGACGGTGGGTTCGTAAAGCGATAGGTGAATCCAAGTGAAATAGAGGTCACACCATCATTACTTCCATTAAAGTTCACATCGTCTAGGTACCCGGAAAACACAAAGCGATACTCGCCGCGCAGTATAATTCCAGCTCGGTATGAAAACGGTATTCGTACACCTCCGCCAATTGGGATACTTACCGTTGTGGCAGAAAATACTTGTCGAGAAAAATTTGGCAGTGGCTCGTGCAAGTCGCTGGTGGAGGGTGCAAAATCAACCAATCCAACGCCTGCGGAGATAAACGGAATAGCGGGAATATTCTCCACCAGTGTATAGTTCAACAATAGATCAACTGTGGTGAGCCTACTTTCGTTTTCTGATTCGATAGGTGTACCGGTACCCGGGTATAACATGCCATACCTAGCCCCACTTCCAAAGTACTCCGGGTAGGCTGATAATTTTGACGGTGATACCATCCATCGGATTTCTCCAAGGCCGGCACGCACTTCAATGCCAAGGCGGCTGATTGGTGCATACTGCAGTGACACCATACCTGAGGCTCCCCACAGGTCGTCAGTAAAGTCACCATGATACTTATTCACACCCCCCGTAAGCCAGCCCGACACTTCGCCCGGAAACTGTTGTGCTAAAACCTTAACAAAAACTATACACTGAAAGGTGATAAGCACTAGTAGAATAGATAGTTTACGCACGGCAGTCACTCCCATTGTTCGGTAGGACAGAAAGTTAGCAATAATTATTCCGTTTTCCACACACCCTGTGGAGAACTACAGCTTACATTACGGATGTAATGTGGGTGACCGTGGAAAACTATGTGGAAAATTATGTGGAAAACCAGAGAGGTCAGGCGGTTTGGACGGCCTTCAGGATACGATTGGAAACCTCTTCGACTGTGCCGATACCATTCACATTAGTCAGGAGGCCACGGTGCAAGTAATGTTCCACCAGCGGGGCCGTTTCCTGCTGATACACGTTAAGCCGATTTTGGATAATCTCTTTGGTATCATCTTGCCTGCCTCTAGCCATGAGACGGCTGACGATGGTTTCATTATCCACTTCCAAGTTCACGACCTTATGGATGTGTTTATGGGCCGCTGCGAGGATTTCATCCAGCGCTGCCGCTTGCTGTTGTGTTCGTGGAAAGCCATCAAGGAT
>CAZGHI010000011.1:22249-24588 GCA_964525565.1 uncultured Hyphomicrobiales bacterium | reverse complement strand
AAGCTGCCATTGCCTCCTGAACAATCTTTGCGGTAACAGAGTCTGGCACGAGGTCACCGGCATCAACGTATGATTGTGCCAGCAATCCAATCTCGGTCTTATTTGCAATTGCCGTGCGGAACGCATCACCGGTACTAAGGTGAGCAATCCCTAGATTCCTTGCCAATATCTGTGCTTGTGTTCCCTTACCCACACCGGGTGCACCAAACAGGATGATGATCATGGGCTCGAAAATACGGATATGATTACGCTTCACTCCCAGCGCACGGAAGAAGTATAGGGTGCGGCATACTTTCGAAGAACTTGCAGAGCGGCTGCAAAGTCACGAGGGTACTCACATTGGACGGAAAGGGGCTCGCCGGTTGCTGGATGTATTACCGTAAGTGCATACGCCAGTAGTGTAACGCGGTCAATAATCGGTCGTTCAACGGTATTCTTCTTCAGATTATACCTGCGTTTGAGCGTTGAGAGTAACAGCGCAGGCGCACCTCCGTAGTCAGGATCTACAAGCAACGGATGGCCGATAGCGGAACAATGCACCCGAATCTGATGTGTTCTTCCCGTAACGAGTGTACACTCCAACAGCGTAGCCAACCGAAATCGTTCCAGCACAAGAATCTCTGTGCGTGCTTCTTTTCCGCGGGCAGACGGACGCATCAACCCTTTACGCTTACTATCCGGCATGATAGGGATGTCTATCGGGAATTTATCCCTTTCTACAATGCCTTGCACAATTGCATGATAACGTTTGTTAGCCGTATGATGTTCAAACTGATCGTTCAGATGCCGATGGGCTTCTGCGTTTTTTGCGGCAATCATGACGCCACTTGTTTCCTTATCGAGGCGGTGGACCATAAAGATCGATCCGTAGCGATTTTCAAGAAGTGCTCGCACACTGGGTAGCGTTCTATCGAATCGGTCCGGAACCGAAAGCAAACCTGCAGGTTTGTTCACAACCACAACATGGTCGTCTTCATATATCAATGGAAGTAATTCACGTTTCATTGCTGTTCAGGTATTCGCCGAAATGTAGCATATGCCTTCATTGTGTTCACAAGTAGCATGGCACGTGTCATAGGTCCGACACCGCCGGGCACTGGTGTGATTGCAGCCGCCTTGGCGGCAACTTCTTCGTACGCAACATCACCCACAAGTTTACTTTTACCGCCGGGTTGTGCGATTCTGTTCATTCCAACATCAACTACAACCGAACCATCCTTAACATGATCGGCAGTGATTGTGTTCGCCTTACCAACTGCAACAATCACAATATCGGCTCGCCTTGTATGTGCTGCGAGATCCGTCGTTCCGGAATGACACAGTGTTACGGTAGCATTCCCCATGGGATGTTTCTGCGACAAAAGGATGGCAAGGGGCTTCCCTACAATGTTGCTCCGTCCGACCACAACAACGTGTTTCCCTTCGGGTCGGATATCCGATCTACGTAACATCTCGAGTACACCGGCCGGTGTACAGGGAATAAATGCATCCAGACCTACCGTCATTCTTCCAACATTCATCGGGTGAAAGCCGTCAACATCCTTATCAGGGTGAATGGCTTGTAGCACGCGTTGTTCATTGATATGCCGTGGCAGCGGCAACTGTACCAAGATTCCATGTACCGTTGCTTCGGCATTCCACTGTTGAATGAGGGTAATGACCTCTGTCTCCGAGGTATCTGCACTCGTGCGTACAACAGTAGAGTTTATGCCAACTTCGCTGCAGTCACGTGCTTTATTGCGCACATACACATCACTGGCGGGGTCGTCGCCAACCAGCAACAAATTCAATCCGGGGGTGATGCCGTGTTCCGCTGAAACATTCGACACCTGTTTTGCGACTTCGGCGCGGATCTGTGCAGCAATACTATTACCGTTTAATATCTGAGCCAATCATTGCCCCCTTCCTTAGCCATTCAGTTACCTTTGTTCTTAGAGGTTTATCCAGGATGTACATAAGCTTTTCTTTTTCTACTCCTAACTCCTTCCGCATTAATGTCTGGCAGCTCAAGAGCATCACCAAGTCCGTCCAAAACAAGGCCGAAATCAAAAGGTTCCCGTTAGCACAGATTATAAGAATCTGTATCATCTTTACAGGCAAGAATGGAGCAATAATACTGAGTGCGCTATTGGATTGCGCGAAACGGCCAGACCAACGTTGCTCGTCTCGGAGTATTCCAAGAAAGACTGCAACAATTAGTATCATGAAACACACAAAGCCAACTGCTCCAAGCTCGGCAAGAACAGAGCCGTAGGTGGTTGAAACAAAGGGTTCGTTATGCAGACTTCCAGCATGGCTCAAACTGAAACATCCGAAAACAACACCAAAAATCGGACTCT
>CAZGHI010000011.1:18933-22196 GCA_964525565.1 uncultured Hyphomicrobiales bacterium | reverse complement strand
AAACGCTGCGTGAGCGACTCTCCTACGATTGCTTCATCGGAGAAAATGTCGGCAGCCTTTCCGGTAACGATAGAAGTAATACGCTGTTCAAACAGTTCCAGAATGTTTGCATCGGTTACAGCATACATGATGTAGTTCACTGTTGCCAGAACCAGGCACCCCGCAACAAAAATCGTGGAAATCTTTAGCAGTGTGGCTTTCGGATACCGAACTAAGACATATATCGTGCTGGCGACAACGAGTATAACACCGTTCAGACTAAATGCCAGTAACAGAGCAATAAGTAGAACGATTACAGTGAATGACACAAATACTCGGGAAGTGAAGAGTCCCTTGGAAGAGAGGAGAATGGGCAAACCAACAAGAGCAAGTGCCGACGAAGAATAGATTGCCAGTGCAGACGGCTCCGAGAACACCGATGTAGCACGAAAGAAATTCTGGAATTGCAGTGCTAACTGAGTAGTAACACCGTGGGTTTCTATGCCACGTTTAAACGATGCATTGGTTATGTCTATCCAACCCATCGGCAAGTCGAATGCACGGGCCGGAATCTGGTACATCGCGTAAACGGCAACAACAGCACTTACAATCAAGTTCACACGGAGTGCAGACCGCCATTGCTCTGCATTGATCGGAATGCAATACAGTACTATAGCCCCGAGCCAAAGGAATGTGAAGTGACTAAATGTTTTCAGCGACTGAACAACAAATGGCTTCGATGCCGTGCCTGCAACCCATAGTGAACTGGCAGCAAAGGCGCCCCACATAAGAAAGAGTGCTATGGTTTCTATTCGTAGTGGGATTCGGAATGGAATACCATACCATGCATGGCGAAAGATGATGAAGCACAACAATATGGCATACACTCCTTCGATAGGAGTGAGTCCAAACGTCCCAATGGCAAGTAGTTGTACGACATTAAGAACGTAGGTAATCTGTAGGCCTGCAAGCAATAGCGTCATCCACTACACTCCTGTTCAAGCCGCTGTGCGAGGTCGGGCACGGTAGTTATGGGCACTTCGCAGAATGTCCCGCTGCATATCTGGACAAAAACCAAAGATTCTGCCGGTTGGTAACGGTTCTCTACATGGTCCAGTGTCCCATAGGATACACACATATGTGGAAGGAAACGCATGCCAATCTCAGCAAGAATAGACTTCCTCACCTTGGGGTTTTCTCCATCATACACTTCAATACGGAGAGGGTTGCCCTCTAACAGATCATGCGCACAGAGTAACATACAAAACCCTGATCCTGCTTTCGACAAATGCGATCCGTACGCACGAATGTATGATCGTGCTCTGTCGAAGAAAACATCGTTCTGCGTAATCACTCCAAGCTGGGCTGTAAGGTAAGCTGACATGCTATTACCGCTTGGGTAGGCACCGTCATACCCCACTCGTGGTAATACCGGAATATCAGACTGATCTGAAGGTACCATGCGCAGAATGCCACCAGCATCCGTAAAACGTGTGTGAATGTCCTGGGCGAACTGTAGCGCATCATCACGATAGCGTACCGTTGCCGTTGCCTGGTACAATTCGCAGGCTGCAACACCAAGAAAGGCATGGTCGTCCAAATATTGGGTACGTGGTTGCACTGCCTGATATGCCCGCTCTGCCATCCCTAAGAATCGTTCCTCACCAAAGGCGCGATATGCTTTGGCAAGTGACCAAATCATCAGACCGTTCCAGTCCGGCAGAATCTTAGTGTCAGTTAGAGGAGCAGTGCGCAGCGATCGCATGGCAAGAACCTTTTGGCGGATGAGTTGCCATGTAGGGTCGGAAACAAGGATATCCAACATGTTCGGATCTGTGTGGAGAATATTTGCAGACGAGTGTTCGCCGGAAGCTTCAACCGTGAAGTTCCCCGCAGAACGAACGTTCAGCAAACGTCCCAGTCTTCCCTGTTCTGATAGATCGCCAGACACAGTGATGAGTTCAGATTCCGTAAACACATAAAACGCCCCTTCTTCACCATCGCTATCGGCGTCTTGGGCTGCAAAAAACGCACCGGAATCGGCCGTGAGCTCGCGCTCCAGATACTCTGACAGTTCATACACCATGTTTTTCAGCACGGCATCGTTCGACGATTGCCATGCCTCTACACAGGCTGCCATCATCATGGCCTGATCGTAAAGCATCTTTTCGAAATGTGGCACGAGCCAATGTGCGTCGGTGCTGTAGCGATGCAGGCCGTAGCCAACCTGATCGTACACCCCACCAGCCCGTATTGCCCGAAGCGTTTGAATAACCATCCACGTTAACTGCTCGTCTTTCAGCGAACGTGCAGCACGTAGCAGGTAGAGCAAGTGATGTGGCGATGGGAACTTAGGTGCACGGCCGAAGCCACCGTTTTCGTGGTCGAACATCGAACGATGTTCATCGGCGACATGCTCAACAATGGTCTTAGGAACATCGGCTGAAACGTCGGCCGAAGCCCCTTTCATCAACGCATCCACTATTCCCTGTGCCGAGGTAAGAATGCGTTCCCTGTCAGACTTCCAAACTTCCGCAATACGCTTGCAGAGATCCAGGAATCCGATTCTTCGATGGCTGGTGTGTTTGGGAAAATAGGTGCCGGCATAGAACGGACGCATTTCAGCATCCATAAATATTGTTAAGGGCCATCCACCATGGCCTGTGGTAGCCTGGCAAACGTCCATACAGATGGCATCAACATCGGGCCGCTCTTCGCGATCAACCTTTATACATACAAAGTGCTCGTTCAGGAATGCTGCCACTTGTTCGTCTTCGAACGACTCATGCGCCATAACATGGCACCAATGGCATGTAGAGTATCCAATAGAGACAAAAACAGGTTTGTCGGAGGTCAGAGCTCGCTGAAATGTTTCGGGTGTCCACGTTTGCCAGTGCACCGGATTGGAGGCGTGCTGGCGAAGATAGGCCGACGCTTCCCGACCCAGGACATTTTCCATGGTATCGGACGAGTGTGACACTTATGCGTACACGCTTGCAATTGTTGGAACGAGGTATTCGGTAAATGCGCGAGAAAGATCGTAATCAGGTTGCCAATTCCAATCGGCACGAGCAGCAGAGTCGTTAACATCTGCACACCATGAATCTACAATGGCCTGACGGACCGGGTGTGGATGGTATGTTACCGATGCTGTCGGAAAGGCATCCGATACAAGGCGTTCGATCTCTTTGGCAGATGGCGCAAATGCACCTACATTGTAAACGCGTTTAGTAAGATTCTGTAAAGGGGCTTGGGCAAGCATTCGAATTGCCTTTACTGCATCC
>CAZGHI010000011.1:8215-18918 GCA_964525565.1 uncultured Hyphomicrobiales bacterium | reverse complement strand
CGTGTGTCCGGTCTGACAAAACACGAATACGGTTTATTCTGAGCAGCGGCATGAATCATCTCTGGCGCATAGTCGCTGGTTCCACCACTGGGAACGGTAGTGGCCGAGATCAAACCCGGATAACGCAATGCTCGAAAATCAACTCCGTACTGGCTACGCTTTTCGAGGAGCTGACCAAAACGATCGCTCATGTACACGCCGAGCTGCTCACAGTAAAGCTTATTGATGCCATACATAGTCGTTGGAGTGAGAAACTGATCTTCAGTAACGGCTCCAGCCAACTCTTTTGCTGTTACTGAAGGCAATCCATAAACGGCGATTGTGCTGGGGAAAAGAAACGTAACGCGCTTATGCTGCCGTTCACCAATGCGGCGTGCCATGGAAAGCAGTCCCATTGTACCATTCACATTCACTCGGTGCGCCAGGTCCGGGTTGCGTTCTGCACTTGTAGAGAGCAGCGCTGCCAGATGGTATATCTCGTCGAAGGGGTATTCTTCGAGTGTGCTAATTACGGCAGAATCGGCAATGTCGCCCTGAAGTGCCGTATGCACGAGAGCCGCCCGTTCATTGGAAAGAGGGTGCAGATCAAGAGCAACCACATGATAGTTACCTGAACGATGAAAGTCTTCGAGGAGAGCATGGCCGATTTCTCCACCGGCACCGGTGACGAGGATGGTTTTCATGAGGTGCAAAGATAGGACGAGGGTAGAGATGAATTTTTGTTCATTGTGCCGGGAGATAATATGATCCCGGCACTAACGAGTTTTCCACAGATTTTCCACGTAATTATCCACAATCTATCGACGCAGTCCCCTACCGACAGCACCGTGCATGAAACGGACTATGCGTAAGAACGAGCATTCAGATTAAGCGGTGTCTATTACTCGTATGATGTGATTCTTCTAAAGTCTGGATACTCAACTTTCATCAACACCTGTTTCTGTTGATTGGGTGTTGCGATTATCTGATGCTCTAACATTCCGGTTGCTGCATTGCTGACTATTGCTTCCATGTTGCTTAAGCGTCCTGGTAAACTCTGCTGGTGCTAAGGGCTATGTCGATTGATGATACTCGCAGATTGGTACTTCAGTAGTAGCAATCCCAGCGATTATGCACATTAACGTTTCTTCGGTTGTCACGTTCCTGTAGGAAGCATGACAACATGGTGTCACAAACGTGCGTTGCTTCTGTGTTGAATTACAAAAAGCCCAGGTCTAATTCTTGTACCGTTCTTTTTGTTAAGACGTTTTTAATACTACCCTTCATTGTCAGTACATTTCAATTGCCGACGCAATGATATTCACAGTATTAGCAGTACGTCTATCTGAGTTTGCACAGTCGGTACTTTGTTCGTGTCGATT
The DNA here is from genome assembly GCA_964525565.1 of uncultured Hyphomicrobiales bacterium. Classification (GTDB taxonomy): domain Bacteria; phylum Bacteroidota; class Ignavibacteria; order Kapaibacteriales; family Kapaibacteriaceae; genus OLB6. The sequence continues at coordinate 17,557 of CAZGHI010000011.1, read as the reverse complement.
CGTCATCCGGACATATTGAACAAGTGTACTGCTACTACTGATGAGCGTTGACTGTATTGCAAATGGGCCTACTACATACATCTACACCCAAATTCGCCATTGAATTCTATACCGAAACAACGTTAAACTGGACGCCAGTGCTTGTAACTGTTGACGCATCTGTATGATGAATACTGCGATTCTCTTTCGAAACATGTATCTATTCATCTTTATTGGATTAATTCCGATTAGATAGAGGTGTTTTGTTGCTGAAGATATAGCGGTTATCGTTCTGCGATGGCTGAACAGCCGTTACTACATGCGCATTTTACTGCCCGTGCACAGCATTGCACTGAGGTGTTCAGAATCCAAAAGCATCCACGTTGTGCCCTGCAGGCAAGCGAGTTGCAATCGAACCCTTTCGCTGAGTTCACCTCAATACACATTCATGAATCTATGCTAGGCAATACGTGAATGTGCAACTATGTTATCGTCTCAATAGCTTGAAGCCTATGTCGCGCCCTAACCCCTGTGACATGGCCAAATTGATCCAGAACGTGGCAAACTGTTCCATCAATTCAAACTTGTCATTGCCTCCGACATCGTAACAGTGCTCAAATCCGGCATCCAGAGAAAGCTGTTTTGCTATTTCCTTTCCTCGCACACTATTCCCTGCAACAAACATGTCTAAGGAAGTTGCTCCATACACAGGATGTTCTATGTTATTGAATCCTGTCGTATTAAAACACTTCACCACATCGCGTGACTGCGTATGATCTAGAATAGCTGCAGTAGTGTTCGAGTATCCTTGCGGGCCGCGCCCTTGCACAATGTTCATTGTATCAATGATTACCTTATTCGTTGTGTCGCCAAGACTTTGAGCAACAGCTATTGCAGAGGGTGCCGGTGTAGCAATAACAACCACCTGGCTTTCCTCCACGGCTACGGTTATGGGCATTGCTGATGTATTTGAATTCAATAAAAGACGTTGTCCTTTGAACGATTCCACATCACGAACGCCAAGTCTGATCATATGCCCGTGCTGTGCCCATACGGTGGCAAGCGCACCACCTACATTTCCAGTCCCAATTATTGCAATGTTCACTTTTCCGCTGTTGTTTGGTGATGAATCCGTTCAGGTATAAAATACATGGCAGGTACTATGAGCAGAATACAATACGATACGTATATACTTACGGGTCCGATGCATGCGGATATCGCATACAAAGCCATTGCCAGTCCATTTTTCTTCAAGACAAGACGATGACCATGATACGCAGCGCTCCGGAGAACGCTGTTCCGAAGGACATGCATCCGGAGCAATGCAAATGCAACGACACACATGAAAAAGATGAGGCTGTATGCGGTAGTTGCAATCCAATCAGTTGTGTATGCTCCAATCATGTTCGTGGCAACGGGAATCAGACTCATCCAAAACAGAAGATGAACGTTAAGCCATAGCAAACAACCGTCGGCATGCTTTATCTGTTGGAATAACTGATGATGATTAACCCACATTATCGCAAGCATGAGAAAACTCACTGTGTACCATGCGAGTCGAGGGAGCAGTCCATTCAGTTCCGTTACTACAATCCCTCCTGCTAAGGAGGTTACTTTTAAATCGAACACCATTACAGTTATTAGAATGGCAATTACGCCATCGCTGAATGCTTCAACACGACTTTTCGAAATCTTCACCTGGAGATTCACTAGTATATGTATCCGTTAACAGGTTCAGGTTTTGATGGAAGATCTCGTTCACCAAGCATATCTCGTAGTTCTCTTTCGATCGTTATGCATAACGATGTTAGTGGAACATCAGTGATACGATTCTCAAACGGATCTTCGTTGACTTCGCCAACCTTCCCGATTATCGCAAATACTGTGGAAATAATGATGGCGATGGGAATCATCCACTCCACGACTTGTAATCGTTCAAATTCTGAGATCAGAGAGAACGGCAAAAGCGTTATAAATGTGTAGAGAAATAATCTCGTAAAGTAGTCGTACTGTCGCAAAAGCGGGGTGTTCTTGATCCGTTCGCAACCGCCCTGATAGTTTGCCAAGGCTAGTAGTTGACCTTCAATCTGAAAGCTGTCTAATCCCCCTAGCGTTCCATCTGCCATTGCTCGATACAATCGCTTGGAGATAAGCATGTGAATAGCATTCGGTTTGTTCTCGGATGCTATCACTTCTTTCACATCTTCATTGCTAAGAAGGTGATGTAGAATGTTCAGATCATGTTCATTACGAAGGTGCATGCGAAGCGCATGTGCCCATGCGATAACGTAGTACGTCATCGTTCGCTTGAACTCTTCACTACGTTCTGTGTTATAGGTGCTTTGGTGTGAATGACTATCGGCAAATGATATGATAAGCCGCGCCAGCACTCTGCTGGAGTTTACGATACCACCCCAAAGTGTTCGCGCTTCCCACCAACGACCATAGGCGTTGTTGTTTCGAAAAGCGATAAAGATGGCAAGCGCACTTCCTAATGTTGCTGATACCGTAAACGGAAGCGATACCGCTAAAACTCTGCTTTCATGAAGTACGTAGAAAAGGCAACAGACAACAAGTGCCCAGAGTATTTCAGTCCGTACATATCCTGCTACACGTAGGATGTTAAAGTTGCGCTTAACAATCATGCTAAAACTCGTAGCGAATGAAACCGCCAACGTTATGATTCATTGTTAGAGACTCTCGACCTACGTTAGTAAGATCTGCACCGAAGCCAATCTGAAAGCCACGTATATACGCACCAAGACGAAGACGCTGGGTGAAACTCCTGGTACCAAAGGTCGTTGGGAATGCATTGATGCTCTCAAGTTGTACAAAGCCTTGCAACCAATTTGACAGTTTTGGTAAATACCGAAGCAACAGAAAGTAGTCAACTGTTGGATTCTGCTGCAACTCCGTAATCAACCATGTAAATACTATTATCTCCTTGCCAACGTTGGCATACTGAATTCCACCTTTAGGATAAACACCACTACTTAGCACCTGTGTTACCACAACCGGAGCAAAACCTGCAAAAGCTTCATGATTGTACGAAATGGCTTCTGTAAAACCGAATTGTGGGAGAAAGGTGCCGTCGGCTATTCGATAATCAATGCTTGCACGGTTTCGATTAAAGAACAACCAAGGGGTATTCTCTCCGCTGTCGTTTTTAAAAAAGGTGAAGAACATGATGTCAATTGTTGCATTGTGATTGCCAAGGAACACCTCGACTGGGATGTTTGCATCTGCTGATTGTGTACATAGTGTAAATACCACACCAACAACGATACATCGTCCGATGTTGAATAATCGACGTAGTGGATACATGCTTGGTGAGTACTTAAACGGAAAGCGACTCAACAACGAACTCAGCAACAGCAGCACCTGAGTTTTGTTGCTGTCCGGTGATAAGGTTTCCATCCTTGATAGCATACGAGGTGAAGGGAGGAGCCACTTTAAATGTTGTATTCGGAAGCTTCCGTGCTTCATCCTCAATACGATAAGGCTGGATGCGCAGTCCTACTGCAGCATCGGCATAATCTTCTTCGCTATTGGCAAAGCCAGTCCATGTCTTTCCCGATACAAGTAAGTTGCCACTCGATAACCGCGTCTCGAGCAGAAGCGTAACAGAATGGCAAACGGCTGCAGCCGGCTTACCTGCCTCATAAAACGAGGCAAACAAACGCTGCAATACCTCGTTGTTACGGAATGTGTACATCGGTCCCTGCCCACCTACAAGAAAAATGGCGGCATACGAATCATGCTTCACTTCATCCACAGCAATCGTGCTCTGTAGCATCGCCTTAAAATCGTCGTTCTGTAAATATCCCAACGATATCACATCATGTGCAGAGTATCCACTTGGATCCAAAGGGTTAGAAAAAGTGTCCATTTCTAATCCTCCCCCATGAGTAGATACCAAGTGAATGGCATATCCAGCATTCTGGAAAACATGCAGGGGGTGAGTAAGTTCTGCAGCCCAGAAACCAATCGGCCATCCAGTTTGTTCAGAAACCGTTGGCGAACTTGCAACCATCAGTATAGTTCCTTTTACTGGTGCACCGTGCGGGTGTATGTACTGCTGACGTTCAGTGATCGTACTCATATCTGTTTTCACCTCTTGAAAGAAATAGATTCTTTTCAAAGATCGTCTGTTATACTGTGCGATAACATATACTAACTATAAAGAGTGATACATACTTTTTGGAAAGTATGATTTGTTACGCTAAGTTGCGTCCATGCCTGAATTCCTGTATAACAACAAACTGTACTACAATCCTGTAGAATTTGCTATGGACAGGATTGGTGGCACATGGAAGATGCCAATACTCTGGCGACTCAAGGATAGAGTGATGCGCTACAGTGAGTTGAAGAACGATATTCCACACATCACTCACAAAATGCTTACAAGTCAGCTTCGTGAGCTGGAAACCGAGGGTTTCATATCTCGCAAAGTGTACCCTGTTGTACCACCAAAAGTGGAATATGCTATTACAAAGAGGGGGCTCAGGTCCATCACCATAATTGATGCAATTCGCACATACGGTTTACAACTTATGAAGGAGTTCGGTGTAGAACATTCTGATAGCAAACCTCACCGCAAGGGCAGAATGAAGCGTAGCTGAGAATTTGTGCATCAAGAACATGCGTGTTGGACGCTCAGCTCACATGTATTAACAAGCGATCGCCATTTGGGTATCTATGCCCATGTTGATTTGCAACGCTAAGTGGTTGCAGTTTCACGTTACATTGCTCATCGTGTGGTTCAAGCTCACGATGCCAAGCACTGGTTCAAGCAAATACTGCTAAAAATAGGCAGAGCATTGGATGAGTAACGCTTTTATTCGATGAACAATTTGCCAAGTTGAACAACACCGTCTGCGGCAAAACTCGAATAAAAGTACACGCCTTTCGACAGCGTACTGGTGGACAATGCCACATGGTCCATGGGTATAAGATTAGTACGCAATACCATATTGCCTAGCGCACTATACACCTGCAATTCCACAGGCTGATTACATGCATTCGTAGCATGAATGAAGGCAGTGGATGGATTATAAGCAATGTTGATGAGCTTGCTGTCAACTTGAGTAACTGAAGACGTTGAGTAGGCTTGCTCTTCGACGAGCACAGGGATTGACGACAATGCAAACGTATAACCGTCAGAAGCACCAACTACAATGGAATCCTGTTGAAAAGTAACATGCTCTCCATTTTGTGAGATCGTCGTTGGCACGACCCTCGTAACTATATACAGCGATTGGTCGCTTGGAGTAAGCTGGACTTCCTGGTTATCTCTGCTCCACATTACGTACTTCACTTTCCCATTAACGAAAAACTTTACCACCCAAACACCGTTACCGCCAGTTGCAGATAAGTTATCGTCATCTACCAATCCGAAACGGACAATTTCAACAGTGCTAAACCCCGCAATGTGTTCTGCAAGCAGTTTAAAGGAATGAAACGCCTTTTTCTTTCTCCCGGATTGGTGCAGAAGTCCGAATTCCGCCCATTCTGAAGGTGGTCCTACACTCCATCCTCCATGCCAAAAAAACGTTTGAATTCCCTTCGCCCATGCGATAACGGCGCGTCTCCATACATCGGCTGCTTGCTCGTCTTCGCTTGAATAAGAGGGCGTAATCGTGGAACTATTTAACGATGAAACCGAGCTCTCCGTGATCCAGATTTCCTTGTTGTGCAGTCCATACAGATCCCGAATAGCAAGGACACTATCAATATGAAGTGGTGTTGTCCACCAGGCATTGTAGTCGTGAATACTGAATACGTCTATGAAGTCTCCCACGCCACGAGAGAACATGGTTCGTAGCCACTGGTAACTATTCTGCATCGGAAATCCATACGTGCCAACGATACCGGGAAGCAGTACCTTCAGATGCGGGTTAACTGCCTTGATCCAGCGATAGTTATGCTTAACAAACTCAGCGAACGGAGCGTTAGGAATGCCCAAGGGGTACGAACCATTCTGTGTTTCATTACCGAGTTCCCAATACTGAACATGGTTAGCATAACGACTAGTGCACTTCAACAGATAGTCAATTGTTGCTGCGCTGTCTACCCGAATGTCCCATCCGCACGGTGGATTATCCGAGCACGCTCGCCAAGGAACTTGAAACCCAACATTACCATTGTGTGAGTTTGCAATTGTTAGCGAGTATAGGTTCGCTACATACTGATGATGAGGGAATCCAAAGAACACACTATCAGGATAGGAAAAGTTCCATGCATCGTCAGTCGGTTCAACATGTCTCCACAGCACATCGGCATATGCCATTTGACGATAAATCTGTGCTCCGCAGTCGTTCAACAGATTCATGTGTTCGGCAATACTTGCTACATCAGGAGATCGGAGCGGAAAGTTCAGACCCAGGTGCAAAGGTTGCGCCAAGGCTGTGTTAATAATATTGATGGTTACAAACAGAAATAGCCATGCCATGTGCTACTCCTTCAATTACGTACCATTGTTAAGCATTTATCAGCAGTTGGTTGTTAACAACAATCTCAACACGAATGCAGTAATCTGCTGATTGCGAATGTACTCACCATTGAACACATATTGGATCGGATATTCCGGAACAATACAGTCATGATTTCTGTTTCGTGGTGCTCAATATCGTTAACCACCCATGACTATGTTTCATTTGTTCTAACCTTCATGTGCAATGATGCCAGCGCCTCCTGCAGCAATCGTTCACAGTATTGCGAACACGGTTGCTGTCTGCGCATAGCCTCGGACTGCATTGGCTGATTCCATTGAACATTCGGACCACGATGTGTGTTCTTTCGCCGTACCTCACGCTATGAACATATTTGGCCACCGCACCCGTTCAGCATGATGATTACAATACGATTACCTGTTTCAAATAAACGTGAACTACCCACAGTATCACAATCGACAAGCAAACAAGAAACTGGACATTGCAGTTTGTATGTAGTATTTCACACCGGATGACGCGCTCAAGGTATGCCGGATTAAATTTCGACCCGGATCATCACAGCCGTGCATCTCCAGGGCCATGAATAGCAAACTTCAGGAGACAGGCAACGGCTCTTCTGAAGAAATCAGTTTTTGCTGTACAGTTCATTGATCATGTTGAGTGTGTCCCATTCATTGACTGCGTCATAAACAAGATGCTCTCATTGCAGCGCACCACATTCAGTTTATGCATTCACCTTTTTGCGGCACAACATCCAGTTTCCGAATGCATTACGATCTGCAGAACCGTACCTCCATGTCTAAACAGATCATATGCATACTACACAATCATTGCTTCACGAATAAATTCGAGTGTACCCGAGACTCCATAAGCTCGAATTGCCTCGCCGCAGGTAGATAATCGGCGCCCATGCGTACGCATGAACTCTAGAAGACCCTGCTGTTGCCACACATACTTTTGAGACTGGTTATGGAACCGTCGCCGCAACAATCCATATTCGTGAACTGCTGGAGCACTCCAATACCACTGAAGAAGCACTATACGCTGATCGGGTAAAGCAAGTGTACACAGCATCGGAAGAATAACGTTTACAAAGACCTCGCGCCTTAGTAGTGGACCTTCCCTACCAATGGGAACACGCTCTGCAGACAGTACCATAGAGTACACTTCGCATGCGGGTATGTTGGGAAAATTTTGCACCAGGTGTCCATATGCTGAATCAACAATTCCAGACCGGAGACTATGGTATATAGCATCGTCCATAGGTCGGAGTCGTTTTGCAGAAAGGCGTGATAACCATGCCGATAACAACACACGCAACGACTCCTTAACACCCAACCGACGCATCGTGGATTGCGCATCGGCTGTTTGCCGCAGCAGTCGCAGCAAGGCAAAGTGTTGAACCTCTTCGATATCGGTGGTTGTTGGTTTCGAGTCCCACGTTCGATTGCGAAGCGCTTCGGCCAGCTCATGTGCAGGTATTTCCAAAGTCCAGCGTGCACCTATGCAGATGTTTGTATTGTTCTCGATGACCACATGCAACAGAAGATTCTGGTATCGTTCGTTGCTGGTATGATTATGTTCTGACCATTCCGATGCGCGCCGGTGGAACTCGCCATCGCCAATGTACACTACGCCATTGCAGAGCACAGCCATATCCTGAAAGTCAGGTCCAGCATGAACATTTGTGAGGCCGGCTGCTACAATTTGAATCATTTCACCATTCGTACACCTCCAGGTGCGGGTTGGGTCAGTAAGTAGCGCATGAACATGCCGCTGAAGCAGGCGTTCGGGTACATCAAGGAGAGCCATACCCTAAAGTGATGTGTGTACAATAGGATGTGACGCTCAGGCAAAGCCCCTTACAATCGCATCAATGTAACTGAAGTTCTTTGGAAATCTCTGCTGCTACCTTAGCGGCTACGTCTGCATAATTCATTGCATTCGACGCATAGAGAATGGTTCGCCCAACGTTGTACAAGGCAGGTCCGCCACAGTTGGCTTCGGCTGTTGCTCGTGCTTCACCCCCTTGCGCACCAATACCGGGAATCAGCAGCGGTGTGGATGGACTCATCTGGCGAACGTGTTCAACCTCTGTTGGATGTGTTGCTCCAACAACAAACCCCAGCCGGCCTGCATTGTGCCAGGAAAGGGCAGTCCGGATAACATGTTCATAGAGAGGAGAGGCAGCACCTTCGCTGGAGTAAGCTGGTATTCGCTGAAAATCCGCAGAACCGGGATTTGAGGTCAGAGCAAGAACGTATGTGAACCCCATATCAAGAAATGGCTGAACGGAGTCAGAACCCATGTAGGGGGCTACGGTAACGGCATCTGCGCGTAGTTCACCAAAAAGAGCCCGGGCATAAGCCGCCGAGGTGTTACCGATATCGGCACGTTTTGCGTCAACTATACAGTACGTGTCCCCAACTATTTCGCGGACATCAAAGAGCGCTTCGTAACCCGCACGACCATACTGTTCAAAAAAGGCCGTATTGATTTTATAGGCACGTGCAACATGTTGTGTTGCTTCAACAATTGCCGACAAAAACGGCACGATGTGTTCCACCGTCCGCATACCATTGGGCATTTTGCTTACATCGGGGTCTAACCCGATGCAAAGTCCTGAAGGGGGAATCATAGCTCAAAGCTAGCGCACGACATGGAATTTTTTCCTGGGAGTGTCACAGATGCATCTTTTCAGACAACATTTCGTAGGCAGAGAAAACAATGGACTCGCTGATGAATTCGTCTACAGCATACGGTGTGTAACAGTTCAGTATTAGAAGTGTCAATACACCACAAGCACAAATTAGCCTCCCCCGAAGCAGACGTGTGGCGCTCACCTGATCCGGCCCTCACGAAGCCACACGTCGCACCAGAGATGCCCGAGCGCGAAAAGTCCCTCCCACCC
>CAZGHI010000011.1:0-8087 GCA_964525565.1 uncultured Hyphomicrobiales bacterium | reverse complement strand
CTAAGCCCCAGAATTCAACCATGTTCATACTCCGCTCACCGCGACTTTCGCTTCTACTTCTTGCTGTTACCTACATCGCCACTGCCTGCTCGACGTCAACGGCTGTTAAGAAGGACGGACCTACACCTTCGGACTCTTCCGCTGCAAAACCGGGAAAGATTAAACCGTACTCAAAGGTTATCACCAAAGAAGCCGTCAGCGACAGCGGGTTGTTTACCGTTCATCGAATCGACGACAAGATATTTTTCGAAATCCCAAAATCTAAACTTGGACAAGAGCTCCTTCTGGTAAGCAGAATAGCAAAAACACCACAAATTGGTTACGGTGGCGAGGAGATGAACAGTAGCGTTATCCGCTGGGAGCGGAAATTTGACAAGATCCTACTCCGCACCGTGAGTTACGAAAATGTAGCGCCCGATTCTACCGCCATTTATCGCGCTGTTAAGGCATCAAACTTTGAAGAAATTATCGAAGCGTTTCCTATACAGGCATATTCTGCCGACTCTCAGTCTGTGGTCATAGACGTTACAAACCTCTTTACTGACGACATCGGTTTACTTACTCCTGACCCCAATTTCCGCAAGCAATACAAGCTTGGGAGGAACTTCAAAGAGCGCTCCTACATTGATTATGCCCGTAGTTTCCCTACGAACATCGAAGTCGAAAATGTACTCACGTATAGCGCATCGGAACCTGTCCAGAATTACGCATCACAAACCATGAGTTTCGCCATGCATCATAGCATGGTTCAACTTCCCGAAAATCCGATGATACCCCGACTTGCAGATCCACGGGTTGGTTACTTTGCGCTATGGCAAACCGACTACGGACGTCCTGAGCCGGAAGCCGTCACCCGCCGCTACATACTCCGGTGGCGCCTCGAACCGTCAGATACTGCTGCTTTTCTCCGTGGCGAGTTAGTTGAGCCAATCAAGCCTATCACATATTACTTAGATCCGGCTACTCCGCCGCAGTGGCGTGAGTGGCTTCGCAAAGGAATTGAAAGTTGGAATCCAGCGTTCGAATCTGCAGGATTTAAGAATGCCGTGCGCGTACTGGATCCGCCCACACCGGAAGAAGATAGTACATGGTCACCGGAAGATGCACGGTATAGTGTTATCCGATACTTTGCATCACCTATCGAAAATGCATACGGTCCGAATATTCACGACCCCCGCACGGGAGAGATTATCGAAAGCGATATCGGATGGTTCCACAATGTCCTGAAACTACAAACCGGGTGGTTCTTCGCTCAAGCCGTCAGCGATCCGCGTTCTCGCAAACTTCCATACTCCGACAGCCTGATGGGCGCTCTTATTGCAACGGTTGCCGCCCATGAGTTCGGACATACGATTGGCCACCCTCATAACATGGGTGCGAGCTCTGCCTATCCAGTGGACTCGTTGCGATCAAAAACATTCTGTGAAAAGTATGGTACAGCCCCCTCCATCATGGATTATGCACGGTACAACTACATCGCTCAACCAGGTGACGATGTTGATGTCTTTCCAAAGGTTGGGCCATACGATCACTGGGCTGTACGATGGGGATACCGACCGATCATCGGCGCTAAAACTGCCGACGATGAAACCGATACCTTGCACAAATGGGCTACTGAAGCGGAAAAGGATCCATACCTCCGCTTTGGTGCTCAGCAATGGCGTGTGTATGATCCAACATCTCAAATGGAAGACCTCGGTGATGACCCCATGAAAGCCGGTGATTACGGCTTCGCAAACCTGAAACGTGCAATGGGATACGTTGTGGAGGCAACTAAGCAGGACGGCAAGGATTTTAAGCTGCTGGCAGAGGCCGTTGATGATATCTGGTTCCAGTTCTCCCGTGAGATGCAGCATGTTGCTAACGTGCCGGGCGGGATCATCGTTAAGAGGAAGGTTTTTGGCTCAATAGATGAACCTGTTTTCACCCCCGTTCCCCGTGATCGTCAGAAACAAGCGATTGCTTGGATTGTGAAGAACATTGTTACTACACCAACATGGCTGATAGACTCCGCAGTGGTCAGTCTTCTTGACCCTACCCGGTACGTTGAACGATTGGCTACATATCAAACAAGCGCCATTCGGAACTGCATGAGCAACGATAAGCTGCTGCGCCTGATTGCACTCGAAGCGCGCAACCAGGCTCCTTATAAAGCTTCTGAATTATTGGACGATCTTGAATTAGGCATCTTTTCTGCACAATCCCTTGGCAACCCGGATTACTATCAACGCAACATGCAACGCGACTTTGTTGAAGCGTTGATCACCAAAACCAATCAGCTTGATGCTACCGGTATGAGTGAATTCGCACGATTCTTTGCCGTGGATACATATCGTTCAGATGTACGCGCTCTGGCCCGCGCTCATCTTGCTGCATTGGAACGTAGATTACAAGGGGCTGGGGTAAACCCGCTGAGCAAGGCTCACTTCGCAGATTTACAACTGCAGATTAAGCGCGCTCTGGCAGCAAACCGATAATAATTCTTATCTGCTTATCCATGCATATCGAATGGATTCTCTTACTATGGGCGAGAAGCAGAGTGCTGTAGGAAAAAATTCCAATGCCATTCAAAAGTGCCGGATGTTCATTTTGGCTGCAAACCCGCCGCATCGTGCTTACCCCCCGCAAGTCATGCAGTATATGATCACCACACGGTTATATGTTAGAACAACGTCGATGATTACTTGTTAACACGATTCTGTGCGGATCGTAAATCAACAGTTTCAACCACATGCAAACCTGCTGTACCTATAGGTACAACTGGTTTTAAAAAAAAAAGCGCCGACAATGTCGGCGCTTTGAAAGGACTATACTGCGCATGGGCGTAGTTCAATATGCTGTTTACAAGAGCAATAAGTTGAATAAACGCTATGCAGTTGGTGCGGCTCCCGCCCCTCCAGATACAGAGGGTCCAATGTACCTGATATCGTTACTAAAAGCCATTATCGGCAGCATGATTACGGCAAAGAATGTAAGCAGCAGCCCCCACACAACATCCTTTCCATAGCTCTTTGCAAAGTCTATCCAGAGAATAGCCATGACAACAGCTACGGCAATGCCACCCACAACCGGAATAAAAGCCAGGAGCAGTAAAGCTATCCACCACATCGGCCGACCTACCAGCTCAATAATTACCATGATGTTGTATATCGGTACGAATCCTGCCCACATCGGCTTTCCTGCTTTTTCGAAGAGTTTACCGAGACAAAATCCGATAAACAAATAGACCAACACGCCTACAACGGCAACAACCGCCAGCATACCCATCATGAGTGCCAGGATTCCGGTTTCCTCAGTTCCCAATCCGTATTCGTCCACTATTACACCCTCCTGTTTGTGAATGGAATAAACGCTCAACTTCCAAAATAGTAGATTTGTTCCATGCTCGTTCAACCTATTGCACTTTTTCTGATTCGCGTGTTCGTTGGAGGATTTTTCCTCTACGCTGCAATTCCGAAGCTGGCCGACCCTCTGGCCTTTGCCACCAACATTTCACATTACCATTTGTTGCCTGTGTGGAGTGTAAATGCAGTAGCCCTGATTTTACCGTGGCTGGAGTTACTGGCAGGTACTGCTCTACTGCTCGGCTTCAAAACACGCGTTTCAGCAGGACTCTGTGCGGCAATGTTATGCGTTTTTACCATCGCGGTGGCTATTGCCGTTATCCAAGGATTGAAAATTGACTGCGGCTGCTTTGGCGACAGTGGTGGCGAAGAAGTAAGCTGGTGGAAAGTGCTCAAGAATACGGCTATGTTGCTTGGCTGTATTGCTATCGTCTGGAAGCCGGTCACACTGTTCTCACTCGACGAGCGGTTCTCGCGGCCCTTATGATTTTGGACAGGACCGGAAATACTCCACTCGTTGCCGATGGCTCGATGGTGGTGGAACTTGCTCGACGAGGCTTTACCGAGCGCCCGCCGGATCGCTACAACCTCTCTGCACCCATGGTTGTGGAGCGCATCCATCACGATTTTCTGGATGCAGGTGCTACATTGCTTCAAACCAACACAGCACATGCCAATAGGTATGCATTAGAAAGCGTGATGCTGTCGGCACGTGTACCTGAACTCAACCGTAAGGGTGTATGGCTGGCACGTACTGCCAGCAACAATCGTGCGCCTGTTGCCGGTGTTATCGGTCCCACCGGACGCCTAATGGTTCCTTTGGGATCGCTTCGAGCCGCTGATCTTGAAAGCTGCTTTCGCGAACAGGCCTCTGCTCTGCTTTCAGCAGGGTGCGACCTGCTCATGTTAAAATCGTTTATTGCATTGGACGAGCTTGAAATTGCAATGGCAGCAGTACGTGCCTGCAGTTCCGACATCCCGCTTATCGCACTCAAGAGCTTTCCCGAAGATGGGTCTGTGCTGTCAGGCTCATATCCTACGGATGTGGCAAATCGGATTGTCCGCCACGGCGTGCAGGCTATTGGCAGTAACGGCACCGTTGGTCCGCAGCGAATGGTTGGTATTGTACAAGCCTTGCGTGTTGCAGAACTCCCCCTTATTGCACTACCTGATGTGGGTATTCCAACCATCATTGATGGGGTACCACACTACGATGCCGACCCCCAATATGTAGCTTCAGCAGCCGAACGATTAGTACGCAACGGTGCCAGCATTATCGGTGCAGATGGCGGTGCTACAGTAGAGCATGTTCAAGCAATTGCCACAGCAGTTGCATCCACTACCGTGGGTACCTACCAACGCCCCGTCTCAGCAACCAATCATGTACAGAACCTCGAGGTAAGCCCCGAGCCCCCTACCACATGGCACCAGTGGCTCACCTCTACGTTCGTGACAACAGTAGAGCTGGACATCCCGCGTGGCCTTGACATGAGCACCGTTGTGCAAGGAGCACAATACTTAAAAGACAAAGGTGTACATGCCGTAAACATCAGCGATGGTGCACGCGCCCGCCTGCGCATGAGCCCCATCGCCATCTCACGCCTCGTAATGGATGCCACCGGAATGGAATGTATTACGCACCTGGCTTGTCGCGACCGGAATATGGTTGGCCTGCAAAGCGAATTACTTGGTGCGCATGCACTCGGTGTACGGAATATCCTTGCAGTTACCGGCGATCCTACCCACATTGGTGACTTTCCCGTTTCCACCAGCGTGTACGATGTAGATAGTATCGGTTTAGTCCGCGCACTTGGGAGAATGAACAGCGGACAAGACCTGATGGGAAATCCGCTGGGACAGCCAACCTCATTCAGCATCGCCTGTGCGGTGAACCCGGCAGCCGACGATGTTGAGCGCGAAATTGACCGGTTGGCTCAGAAGGCTGAGCAAGGGGCTCACGTTGCATTTACACAACCGATGTTCGATGCTGAGGCTGTACTGATGTTCCTGGAACGTATCCGCCATGTCCCCATAAAGTTTGTTCTCGGGTTAATTCCCCTGAGGAATGCACGGCATGCCGAATTTCTTCATTTCGAAGTACCGGGAATGATCATTCCTGCTTGGGTTCGCAGCTACATGCAGGAGCACAGCACATCGGCAGAGCATGCAACTGAGGCCGGTATAACACTCGCTGTTCAGTTACTTGATCAAATTCGTACGCACGTGCATGGCATCTACCTCATGCCGCCTTTCAAAAAATATTCCGTTGCTGTTGAAATTTTGCAAAGAAGCAACGTGCTATGAACTGTTTCCACAAGGTCCATTTACAGTTACCAGAGGAGCTTCGTCATGTCCACTAACCCTTTCCCTCCTCCCCCACCCTCATGGCCGCAGTTCAATCCTTTTGCGGAACGTGTTGGGTTCGGACAGCGTATGGTTGCATACATCATAGATGCATTGGCAACGATTTTGTTCTCAGTGCTCCTCACATTTGTTCTCATGAACACCAACGTTGGCTCCACGCCGACGGCACAAGAAGTGACGGAGTCCGTTGTTGACCTGTATGAAATGCTCGGCATTCCGCAGGATATTACCGACTTCGCTGTGAAATTTCTGCCAGCCATGATGCTTGCCTCCGTGATTGGGGCCGTAGCATACAGCCTCATTGAAGGCCTCACAGGCGCCTCACCCGGAAAACGTGCTATGGGAATACGCATTCGCAATGCAGATGGTAGCCAACCAACGTCAGGGACGCTACTGGCACGATGGTCCATAAAGAATATCTCTGCCATCCTGAGCTTTGTTGCCCTTGCACCAACAATTGCCTTTGTAGGAACACTCGGATCGTTTTTGGGTTTTGCTGTTTTTGTAGGTTGTTTCTTTGCACTTTCCGACAAGCGACAAGCTCTTCATGATATGATCGCCCAAACTGCAGTGTTCAGGAAAAACTCATGATCTACTATTCAGATTATTTGCAGCTCGACAAGGTTCTGAATGCACAACATCCGGAAAGTGAAAAAGCTGGTACGGCTGCTCACGAAGAGATGTTGTTTATCATCACACACCAAACGTTTGAACTGTGGTTCAAGCAAGTCTTGCATGAAGTATCGTCGGTAATTGATCTGCTGGACAGGGATTACGTTCCTGAAGCCGATGTTAGCCTTTGTCAGGCACGACTGCGGCGCGTTAACCGGATCATGGAACATCTGTGCAATCAGTTCACCCTGATCGAAACCATGACTCCTGGTGAATTCATGGATTTTCGATCATTCCTAAATCCTGCATCCGGCTTTCAATCTGTTCAGTGGCGTATCCTTGAACGTACCCTCGGCTTGCCCGAGAATGTCCGTGTGCTCAAACACTATACAGATGCCCTACACGAGGAACATAAAAAGCTGGTTGATGCTTCTGGTAAACGTACACTTTTTGACGTATTGCAACGGTGGTTGGAAAAGACGCCATTTCTGGAGTCCGGCGACTATGCCTTTTGGGATGCATATCAGAATGCCGTTCGTACCATGCTGAACAATGACCGTCGCGAGGTAATACAACTGGCAGAAACAGAGTCTCGATCTCCTGATGAAGCTCTCGCTCAAATTGAATCCATAGAACGTGGCTTCCAGGCTCTCTTTGATGCAGCAAAGTATGCAGAACTCCTCGCAAATGGCCACCGCAGACTGTCACAACGCGCCACACATGCAATACTCTTTATCAGCACCTACCGGGACTATCCATTGTTACAACTACCATATCGGCTAATGGATGCCGTAATCGAACTCGATAAGTTGGTAAGCTTATGGCGTTTTCGGCATACCATGATGGTAAGCAGGATGATCGGAATGCGTGTTGGTACCGGAGGATCGAGTGGACATGATTATTTGATGCAGACAACAGTAAAACAACGTGTTTTTGACGACGTAACCTCTCTGAGTTCCTTCTTATTGCCAACAACAGCAAGACCACCATTACCTGCTGTGATCGCTAACCGATTGCAGTTTGTTAACGAGAGCACACTACCCCGATAGCATCTTCCTTCATATAACGTTGATTGGTGCATGATTTCTACACATCAACTCATGCGTGGATTCCAGACACTAGTCAGAGCTGTTGATGCGGTTGTGTATCCCGACCACTGCCTTCTCACCAGCAACCCAATAACAGGGCCAACACCATTACCCCATATTAGCCTGGAGGGTTTGGATCAGAGCGCACCGGCGCCGGACACGGTTGAGCTGCTGCTCACGGCACAACGTAGAATTAGCGCCGACGATATTGCCTTTTCTAATGTGTACGCATTGTGGTCGTTAGAACCCGACGCACCAATTCATAACGCCATTGTTGCTATTAAGTATCGTGGCATGCGTAGGCTTGCCGTTGCCTTTGGTGAGCATCTCGGTCACGTGCTCTGCGATATCCACGGCGTAACGTACACAGATACCAACGCACATACTGTGGTGAGCTACGTTCCCGTACATCGCACACGCCGTCGGGAGCGCGGCTACGATCAGGCACAGGAGATTGCGCGCGGAGTTGCTGCAGCGATGAAGGTACCGCTATACACACTTCTCGAACGTACACGGTACACGGGTACACAAACCATGTTATCCGACATCGAACGCTCCCGCAATGTTTGTGGTGCATTTCGTGCTATCAATGTCGAAACAATCGCGGGAACTAGGATTATCCTTGTTGACGACGTGTTTACACCGGCGCCACTCTCAATAACGCTGCTATGGAGCTGCT
>CAZGHI010000010.1:65967-70028 GCA_964525565.1 uncultured Hyphomicrobiales bacterium | reverse complement strand
ACCGTTTTCTTGTTGCCGATAATGCCGGTAATGTGGACCAGGTAGAATATGCAGCCGTGATCAGCCAGAATGCATGGGCACTGCTTGGGAATGCCGGCACCAATCCGGCAGTAAACTTTGTTGGTACCTCTGATGCACAACCCTTGGTATTCCGTACGAATAACACGGAGATCGCCCGCTTTAACAGCACCGGTGAACTCGGTCTGGGAACAACGGCCGCCGCCGGATACCTGTTGCATGTAGATGGTACGGCAGGAACACCCAATGTTCGTTTTGAAAGTACCAGCGGTGCAGCAGCAGCGACGGTCCCTGCCGGCTTCGACAGGATAATGTTGGCCAATACAGCGGGCGATGTTAGTCAGGCAAGTACATCAGCAGTAATTGGAGAAACGGCGTGGACGTTGGTAGGGAATGCAGGTACTAACGTGGCAACAAACTTTGTGGGAACAACAGACAACGTGGGTCTTGCCTTCCGTACAAACAATGTAGAAGTTGGCCGCTTCAACGCCACCGGAGAATTTGGACTGGGAATCACAGCAGCAGCCGGATATCGTTTGCATGTTGCAGGAACAGCCGGAACAGCAAACGTCCGACTGGTAAGTCTTGCCGCACAGAGTGCCGACCCTGTTGTGGCAGGAACGGAAGGCGTGGTTACTGCCGATAACAACGGGGATTTACGCAGACGGAGTACAGCCGACTTGTTTACCGTTCTTGGCATCGGCCGCGGAGTGTACGTTCCGGCGGCACCTGCAAATAGCTTTGTAATTCCTACCACCGGGTTCGACCTTATTGCCGGTGCAACGGTGAACATCACCATCGTTGGACCGTCAGGACCCAGCGTGCACGGGATGGTTACCAACATTAATGCTGCTACCAATGAGATTACAGTTGGAACATCGTCAACGATTGACAATACGTATAGCATTCACTGGATGATTATCAACCCGTGATAACCAATAAACGATATAGCCCCCTATCCGCCTTTCTTGCTGCCCTGATGCTCATTATTGGGGCTGGAAAGGGGCTTGCCCAAGGCACACTCACGGATTCGCTCGTTCTGAGAAATGCAACCAATGGCCGCCTTTCCCAGCGCGCGAACACGGCAACTACTCCGGCAGGCTCATGGTCGCTTACGTGGCCCGCCGCAACCAGTGCCACGGGTTCAATCTTGTATGGAACTTTGTCAGGCAGCAACGTTCAGCTAGGGTGGCTGCCACCCGGGTCGGACGGCCAGGTATTAACCCTCAGCGGCGGGCTGCCATCGTGGTCGGCATCGGCAGGGTGGTTAACAACCGGCAATACCATTGCAGCAAGTTGGGATGGTGTTTCCGGTTCGTTCCTGGGAACAATCAACGCAGAGGATCTTGTCCTGAACACAAACAATGTTTTCCGTGCTCGCCTTGTTGGCGGCGCAACGAATACAGGAAACCTGGTACTTGGTACAACAGCAGCATCGCCAACAAACAGTACAGCGACGCAAGCCACCGATCGGTTAACAGTTCTTGGTGGAGATATCTCGCTGAACTCAGAAAACAATAGTTCTATTGTTCGCGCACTGCTCTTCCGCGGCACATCCGGTGGAACATCAGGACGCTTCCGTGTAGCTGCTGATGGTGGTGATATTTATTGGCAAGGTGGTGGCGGGCAACGACTGCAGATGGGTTCCTACTGGGGTATTGAAATCTCCGGAGCTCGGGGAGTTAGTGCATTCCCGGCGTTTAATGCAGGTGCCGGAACCGACCCCCATGTGAACATGCTGCTCACGCAAACCGGAGCACCGGGGTTAGTGATTACTCCGGCGGCAGGATTTACAGCAAATCAAACGGAGTGGCGCAATAATGCGGGCACTGCACTCAGTGTTGTCAACAATGCCGGTAATGTTGGGTTGGGTGTTATAACAGGCATTACCTCAAAACTTCAGGTTAATGCTTCCACTACATCGGGTAATGGTATTCAGTTGGACCCGTATGCAGCAACCGCAGGAAGTACAAGCGAACTGCGGTTCCTTGAACTGCAAGCAAACGGCTCAAACTTTATTGCATTCAAATCGGCAAACAGCATGCCGGACAATCACACCTACGTTTTGCCGGCTTCCATAGGTACAACAGGGCAGGTGCTGGCAATTTCCAGCATTTCCGGGACTACGGCCGACCTCTCGTGGCAGACTGCAGGAACAGCCATCTTTGAAGAAGTTACGTCCGGATCGGGCAACATTCGTCGGCGACTTCCTTATACCAGCGGCACTGTAGGTACACCCGGATTGTATGCCATTGACCTTATGGGTGTTCGTACAGCTGCAACCTTAACTGCGTCCGGAGATTATTCCGCTATCCTTGGAGGTACATCGAACAGGGCCGATGGTAACTACGGTATTGTTGTTGGTGGTGCCAATAACCGGGCTGCGACGTTGCATGCATCAGTTCTCGGAGGATCCTTCAACATCTCGAACGGACAATACTCAACAATAGGCGGTGGCTCAAGTAATAACATTACAGGCAACTACTCCGCTATTGCCGGTGGTTCCGGTAATACAGTCTCCAGTAACTATAGTCTTTCCGCCGGGCAAAACAACACCGTGTCAGGAAACAACAGTTTTGTGTTCGGGTATGGAGCTAATGTTACACAGGCTAACTCTGTAGTTTTTAATCACCCAACGGCCGGGACTGACGCCACTCGTGTTGGCATCAATACCAACACACCTTCGACAAGTTTAGATGTTACCGGTGGAGTTGTAATCAGACCACCAGCCACGACAAACGTACCTGCCAACAACTTCACTGTAACCGTAGGCAATAACTCGTATGTTGTACTCAATCCCGGTGGTGCAAACAGAACCGGATTGATTCTCAGCGATGGCTTGCAAACAGGACAGATTCTCATTCTTCGCATTATTGAAACAACAGCCTTCTATATCAGCATGCCTGATGCAGCAGCAAATAATGTTAACCTCACCGGTGCATGGGTTGGAAGAGCCGACGACACGATTACTTTGATCTGGACAGGAGTTGACTGGGTTGAACTGAGCAGAAGTAATAACTAACAATGTTTATAACATTAACAACAGTTTGAAAGGACGTATCATGCCATCACGAAGGACCTCTGACCTCCGGTCCGTCTCGGTGGCCGTCATTCTGGCGCTGATCTCCACCTTGACAGGCCTCGGACCGGAGCTCGTTGCTCGAGATGCAGAAGTAACATGGCAGTCATTCCGAATTGAGCGGAACGAAGCTCCCGGCACATATATCACATTTCAACCTCCCGTTAGCACCGTTACACCGTATAAGATTACCTGGGGGGCAACTGGGCCGGGTTCTCAGTACGTCTTTGTTGGTCGTCTGGCTGATTCGGATTCCGTTATTCTGGATGGTGAATTGTCTTCGCAGTACATTCTTGAACTTGTTTCCTCTGGAAGCCTCAACATCCGGCGTGCCTCAATTGCCCTTGAGCCGCCTAGTCCATTGGCCACGCCCGGATATGCGGCACATGATTTTCAGGGAGCACGGACAGCGTCGAACCAGACAGCTAGCGGCGACCGCTCCGTTATTCTAGGTGGAGCATCGAACCGTGCCTCCGGCTCGCGTGCAGCCGTAGGAGGGGGACTTGGAAACTATACACAGTCCACGCAAGACGCAATCGTTGGTGGACAGAACAACAGCGTCTCATCAAGCGATGGAGCCATCCTTGGTGGCAGTAACAACACTGTATCGGTCAATGATGCCGTAATCTTCGGTGGTGCAAACAACAGCGCAACATCGGGAGCCAACCGTGGCGTGATCCTTGGTGGCAGTGGGAACAGCATTACGGCCAACCAGGCATTTATTGGCGGTGGAGTGAATAATACTAATTCCGGTGACAACGGGACGCTGTTCGGTGGGTACAATAATACCGCCTCAGGTACTCATGCTGTGTTGTGGGGGGGGTGGACAAATCAGGTAACATCTACTAACCAAGCGACGCTGATTGGCGGACGAAGCAATCTCTCGAACGGGAATCATGTGTTCATCGGAGGCGGATCAAATAACTATGCCAACTCCGGACAATGTGTGGTGTTTGGCGGGTTT
>CAZGHI010000010.1:58530-65904 GCA_964525565.1 uncultured Hyphomicrobiales bacterium | reverse complement strand
TCGCAGAACACACTTTTTGGCTGTCTGGGACATACCATTAGCGGCTCAGGACAAATGGCAATTGGGGGTGGTCAGTCTAACCAGACGCAGGCTAACTATACAGCCGTAAATGGCGGCCACACCAACATTGTACAGCAGCAGTACAGTACCATATTGGGCGGAACAAACGGAACACTAAATGCACAAAATGGATTGCTGTTTAATGCCGGCTCGAATGCGATTACCCTAGGGACAACAGCAACCGCACTACTAAATAACGTTGATATTTGGATTGCCGGCAACGAAGGTACACCACGGCAAGTAAGGTTCTATGAGCAGTATGGCAGTACCGGTGCTTATCCTGCGGCGACAACGAACTTTGTGGCGTTCAGAGGACCAAACAGCACGTTGGACGAATACGACAATACCTACACTTTACCGGACAGAATTCAAACTTCGCTACCCCGTGCATTGGCAATAGCCGCATCGCCGGCACCAACAACTACCGAGGCAACAACAGAGTGGGCAAGCACACAATTGTATGCGGTAACAACAGTTGCAGCAACAGGCACACCAACTACGATTTCCGCTGCAAACCTCAATGTTGACCAGCCGGTAAAGATTAATCCAAACAATACACCGGCTAACAGGCGCATAATTCTCTCTAACGGCACTACCGACGGAATGGTGGTCACGTTGTACGTTTACAACGCAACTGCCGGCAATGGAATCCGGTTGTTAGCAACTGATACCAACCTTGCTCTTGCCGGAGGTGCTAATGTTGACTTAGACCAAAACGACAGTATTTCATTTGTATGGGACAACACATCCACAAAGTGGATTGAGATTGGGAGGTCGGCAAACTGATGAAAAACACAACACGCATACTCGCTTCCTGTGTCTTTGCTTACATCGGAGTTGTTTTTACTGGCATGGCACAGACTACAGATGTGATTACTGTTCAAACAATACAAATTGAACGTAACGAACAACCCGGAGTTTACATTACGCTGCAGCCCCCTACTACGGCCATTACGCCCTACACCATGATTTGGCCGCCAACGCCACCATCTGCGGACGGTTTGGCATTGGCTGCTACGGGAACAGGACCTTATCAGCTACAGTGGGGTGTTGCTGCTGGGCTAACAATAGAACTTGTAGAAAGTACTAACGGGAACCTGCGCAGAATTGGTCCGCTGAATGAAGGTGGGATCACAGGTACTCCGGGGGCCTATTCGAACGACTTTTCAGGATCACGTTCTAATTCATCGCAAACAGCCAGTGGGGACTACGCCCTAATTGGCGGTGGACAGAACAATACGGCAAGTGGAAACTATTCGTTAGTATTGGGAGGACGTGAAAACATTGCGTCCGGCAACTATTCACTTGTAGCAGGCGGATTAAGCAATACGGCCAGTGGTACAGGATCTGCAATTCTTGGTGGAACATCGAATACCAATGCAGGAACCAATGCAGTTATTGGTGGTGGTGGTAACAATACCGTTACGTCAACAGCTACCAATGGGTTTATCGGTGGCGGAACAAGCAACACGCTATCCGGAGCAGGCGGATTCATTGGCGGTGGTCAAAACAACAATGCCAGCGGTTTGTACACAGTGATCGGAGGCGGAGCAAATAACTCTGCCACAGATACTGCTGCAACTGTAGGTGGAGGTTCGGGTAATACTGCTAGCGGTAAACGCAGTGCCATTGGGGGGGGGGCTTCGAATACAAGTAGCGGAGAGCTCTCTTTTGTTGGTGCCGGCAGCAGCAACGTTGCAAGTGGTTTAGGGGCAGCGGTTGGTGCAGGTACCAGCAACACTGCTAGTGGCAACTACTCGCTGGTTGGAGGCGGTGCGAGCAACACCAACGGCCAGTCGCATGGCGTAATAGGAGGCGGTCAGAGTAACTCTATGAACACCGGAACACACAGTGCCATTATCGGTGGGGCTTCGAATACGATTACCGGAAGTCATAGCTTTATTGGCGGTGGACAAAGCAATTCCATTGCTTCCAACTATTCTGCTATTCCTGGTGGACGAGGCATGACCCTTGCATCCGGCGCCGACGGTTCGTTTGGTTGGAATGCAACGGGCAATGCCATGTCAGTTTCAGCACCCGGCTCATTCGTTATCGCGAATGCCGATTTATGGTTAGCAAACAACAACGGTACAACAAGGCAGTTACGTTTCTATGAGTCGTACAGCACTGCCGGAACATTTCCCGGCACGAATGTGAACTACGTTGCTTTTCGTGCACCAAATTCAACAAATGCGAACTTGGACAACACCTATACCTTGCCAGACCGCATAGGTAAGGCCGGCGAAGTTCTTACATTGGCAACAGGCGCAACAACGACTACGGCTACGCTTCAGTGGAGTAGTGTGGTTAACCGCGTTGTGACTACGGTTGCGGTTACCGGCGACGATCAGGCCATTACATCTGCACAGATGGATGGCGTAACCTTCCTCCGACTCAGCAGTGATGGTACACCAGCAAACAGAACGGTAACGTTGGCGAATGGCTCTACTGATGGATTGCGGTTGGTGATTCGTTGTGTTGCCACAGGAACCAATGGGATAGAGCTCGTAGATGCATCGAACCTTGCACTCAACGGCAACATGCAGTTGCAAAACCAGGATACCATTACCTTAATGTGGGATGCGACACTTTCTACATGGGTTGAATTGTTTCGAAGCGACAACTAATTCATAGAAACGGTACCAGCCTAAAGTGAAAGCGTTTGTAACCATAGCCTCCATCCTGTTCATTGGTGTTGGCACTGCACTAGCCCAGCAACCTGTATTGGTAAACATGGGAGCCACAATTACGGTAACCGGCGGGGGACTGTTATATGTATCGGGTCCGACGGAGATTCACGCCGGACGTATTGATGCTATGAACCTCTCCACCGTAACGTTTCATGGGTCAGTATCAATCCTTCGAGGTGGTCTGTTTCTTTATAATGATGCCACCGGGACAATCACCGGAGACCTGAACATCAAATTGGATGGTGTGTGTTGGAGGTATAAACCCGGTGTGCTCACTGTAGAAGGAACTATACACAACGAAGGTGAGCTGAACAACGAAGGTGAGATTGTAATCGGAAAGCCGTAAACAGCGTGTGAACACCATACAAATTGCATATCGACTCCGTGCTGGTCACCGAACGTTGGAATTCGTCTTCGGCATAACGCTGTTCTGCACGGTCCTTCTATGTTCATCTGAGCTAACTGCGCAGCACCTGGAGAATCAGACAACAGGAAGGGTGCGTAATGCAGGAACCATACGGTTCCGTAGTGATACCGGGAAATTCAAGAATGATGCGGCATACACCAACATTACGAACAACGTAATCCAGTTCGAAGGGGCGAGGAACGGGTTTACCGATCTGCAAGGACGGGAAGTAGCCACAACTGCTCTTGGGCAGGATCCAACGTGGCGTGTTCCCGGCATGGTTCGGTATGCAGGTGCATTCCCGGGAACGCAGCTTGTTCAGCGGCGATACTATACAAATCTCGAAATGGCTGATAGCGCTGCTAAGTGGATTCCTGACAGTGTTTTTGTTGGGTCGCGATACACTATCTTCCTCAGTGGTCCGCGTACCTATAATGGTACATTTTTTTACGATGGAACGCAGCCTCAGGATATCATGCAGGAAAAGGAGCTGAGTGGTACCGTTAACAGGTACAATAACATGACGCTCTTACATGGACCAAAACACGTACGCTCGGGGTATGAAGTTCGAATGGATGGCATCTTTATCAACGATACCGCCAGTCCGTTGTTTGTAGAAGGAGATTTTACCTGGGGATCCAATTCGTACGTACACGCTCCGGTAACGGTGTGGGCAGGTGGACGTCAGACTACTGGCTGGGGTGTAACGCATCTTCGAGCCGACGTTGAGGTACAAAATGGTCTGTTTCTTGTAGCTGACGACGCAGATACCGTTACTGTCTTTCCGACCTATACGCTACGCGTGGTTAACGACCCTTCTGCAACTTTTGCAATGGGCATGAACACGCATCTGTTAGTGTTGGGTGACTATCGTAATCAGTACGGTCCGCTTACGAATGCAACATTCCATGAATCCTCACTAGTAAACTATGCCGGCTTGCAAGACCCTCAAATCATGCAGGCAACGGCAGCAAGCAATCCGTACGGACACCTGCGAACAGCACATACCGTGAAAAATGCAAATGGCGACGTGTACGTGGCTTCCACACTCAGCGTGAACGACACAAATGTGGTCATGATTCCGCATGTGATGAGCCTAACGTTGGGCAATGCATCGTACACCAACAATGCCGAAGTCATCGGAGCATTCCGACGGGTGTTAACAGGTGGAGAAACTTCCACAGCATACGTTTATAACAATGCGGAAACCCATGCCAGGTTCGTTAACCTGCCATCGCAGCTTACCATGGATGTACGACCGCAGACCAGACCAAATGACTATGATAACACCACCGATATTTTCCGCAAGATTACCGTTACCCACGACGGACCGTGGAAGGCAACAATTCGAGTAGGTTATAAAGCAGAAGATATCCCGAATACATGGGCGCCGACTACGGCCGAGCGCTTGGTAAAAATGTATAATGCATATCCGGCGCCGAATGAGTACAGTATTAAACTTACGCCAACGGTTCCGCCTACATACGAGCGTCGTCCTCTTGACCAGAGCACAGGCATAGCGTATGTAGAGTTGTTTGGTATTGAAAGCCAGGGGCCGGACAACCTGCGATTAGATCATGGTAACGACTTGCTGCTGCGCGCAAGCAGAGACGTTCTGCGGGCTGTTGCTTCGGGCAGGTGGAGCAATCCATTTACCTGGGACGAAGCACGTGAACCCGAACCCGAAGATCGTGTTGTGATTGACGGTTTCACTGTTCACACCGGATATGTTAGGGCAAACGACAACTATGCCATTCGTGAAGCATGGCCGGACAGTATGGCTTTACAGGTGAACATTGGCGATAAGCCAAATAGTGCGCTCTTGTTCGGATATGAATCACCGGATACATGGAACTCCTTCTCACTGGTGCCCAATGCTGCCGTGAACCTTGTAAGTGCACGTATAGCGCCGACAATTGTGCAGGCAGATGTTCTAGACCAGTCGGCCGCTGACATTGATGGCGGACTTATCGTGTACCGTGGAAGCAATTTTCTTACGCCAAACCTAATGCTACTGCCTGGTGCTACGGCAGTGAATGCAGGAACATTGTTGGTAGGTGTACCGTGATTCGGGTATCGAACCATATTGCCCGTTCTGTTGTAGCTGTCGCCATTGTTCTTTTGGTCTTGAGCGTTCAGCGTAGCTTCTCGCAGCAACCAAGCGTGTTAACAAGCGAAGGCGTGATCCATAACACAGGTACCATTAAAATTCGCGGCGATGCCAGTTTCACACAGGACAGCATCGGAGGTACGGTACGTTACGAACGCGATCATGTAGCCGACTCGCAGCTTGTTGCGCAGCTTACATACGCCAACATTCACTTCGAAGGTCGGTCGCGCAAGATGATACAATCTCCCGTTCGTCCGCTAGTTGCCGACAGCCTCTTTTGGTCACTTGATACAAACGTTGTCTTTGCACTTATCCCGGACACGTGGATTCAGGCCAATCGCACTGTTCGCCACGAGGGCCGCATAAACCCAGGTGCACGCTACGGGCGCTTTGTTTTGCGAGGAACGGAGAATCAGGACATTAGCGGACGCGGTTTAATCCCCGTGCTTGAACTGGACAATTGGCAGGGGGCTACGGTTACGCGAGGGGGGGGGCTGCAGATTGTGGAGAGACTTGATCTTCAGCGAGGGCGGCTCGATAATGCGCCAACCGACAATGTGTTCATGCTTCGCAGTTCGTGGGTTTGGCGCGACGATAGTGGGTCTGTGTCGAACGAACCGGAGTGGAATTCCATTCTCAATCTCCGGTATTACGGAGATAGTGCCATGGTTGGCGGACCGGAAATGATCCGCAATACCAGCGCCATTGGGCATCTTGTTAACGATGACCTAGCAGGGTTAACGTTGCCTTACACCATTACGGTAAACGACTCATTGGTACTCCGTGGGCACATTTACACAGAGCAGGATGATGCTCGCAAACATGAACTGCACTATTCATCCACGCAGAATCCGGTATTCCATGGCTATTGGCCGGAAGTGATTGGTACTATGGTGCGAACAACATTGCTGGATGGCCGGACGATGGTGATGAATAATGCCTTTACCACCATACTCTTTGCCAACAACCAGGAACGCGGAAGTGTTGTGCAATATGCCGTACGGAGTCTGCCGAACACAACACCCCAGCCCCTTACCGACATTACGTACAAGGCTAATCGTTACCTTCAGCTTCAGGCACGTGATATTGCTGGCGACAGTGTTCCAGACAGCACATACACCTTAACATTCGGGTATGCATGGAGAAATCGAGCCATTGCCGGAATTGAGCAGCAAAGTGTTGTAGAAACCATTCCTCAGCTTGTTGGGTTGGAAGACCAGCTAGTACTTATGCGCTACAACGGACTGTCGTACAACCCCTATGGTTTTTCAACCTTGCCAACAACTGCGCTTGCAAATCCGCCTGAGGCCTGGCGACACAGTATAGCTACTCTTGTTCGTTCCGGCGGCGATTTTGCTATTGGTCTGTCCACCGGACCAATATGGGTGCTCAATGCACGCATCTTTATGGAAGGACCATTGCGCACCTACGGAGAGAATTTTACGCCGGTAATGGCAACCGATCTTGCTACTCGCGGGTTGATACCCAATGTGCCACCTGATATGTATCCATATTCTCTGGATCCGGATCGTGCTCAAGTACAAGCCTCTGTGATTGGCGACAGTATCGTGGATTGGGTAACTGTGGAATTCCGCACCTCCCCCACTGCAAGCGGTCCGCCCGCGCTAATCCAAACACTTCTTCTTACCAAAGACGGTCAGGTTCTTGATCCACAAACCCTACGGCCGAGCATCATTGAAGGAATTCCGGCAGGTTTCTACAACCTTGCTGTTCGCCATCGCAACCACCTTGCCGTGATAACGGAAGAGAAGGTACTGGTTGATCGCTCCAACCTTGGATATGTGGTAGATCTCACCACCGGAGTTGGTGTATTCGGCGGAGCGGCCTCCCAAAAGCTTATCGGTACGAGCGGTGGAAGACGGTGGTTTGGACTGATTGCTGGGGAAGTTGAAGGGGCAGACGATATTCAACGCTCGGATTACAACCTGGTGTGGAGTCAGCGGAATACCGAAGGGTACCTGATCACAGACACCGACCTCAATGGCATCGTAACTACGCGTGATGCTAACGTAAGCTGGAACAATAGGGAACGTAACAGTGTTGCGCCACGGTAAAGCAGTTCGTGAGTTAGCAAGAACAATGCGGAC
>CAZGHI010000010.1:29476-58520 GCA_964525565.1 uncultured Hyphomicrobiales bacterium | reverse complement strand
GTTTACGTTTATGCTGCAGCCATGAGTTCTTTGCTCGCTTTTTCAAACGATGGCCGAATAGTGATTCGGCCGCAGCTTGACCCTGCTTACGACAGATTCACGTTTGATATTGTTATAAAACGTGAACATCCGCGATGGCAGTATTTTGCAAACACAACCATTAGACTAGAGAGCATAGACCTTGACCCAACCGGTGGCTTTAATCCAGCCGTTCACCGTGTTGAGTTTGTACCGGATAGTTGTGACTTGCGTTTGGTGCCGTACAGTACTACTAACCTCCAGGGATACGTTGTGGACTATGCACTCGTGAATGGTGACATTGTTGTGCATGTGCTTGGTCCTGATAGTGTTCAAAATGCTTACGACATATCCGCCACAAGCGATTCGTTACGTGTAGGCAGATTTATCGTTACCAGTACGGATGGCTCGTATGTGCCAGAACAGCTACGCATTGCGCGCCCTGTTGATTATTACCAAGCTGCGGCATTCAAGATTCCGCACGACAGCGTCACTGGAACAGGGGCGCAGCGGAATGTGTGGTTTGTGGCACACGACAACCCACCTCTGGTAATGGAATATGATGAACTACCGCCCCCTCCAGATACCTGCGGTGCGATTTTCACTTTCTATGGTTCATATGTTGGCGATTTAACAGTAACACTAGGCTTTACTGTTAGTGATGAACACTGCTACGAAGGGTTTATCATTGAGCGTGCCTTGGTGAATAGGATGGACCCCAACAACCTGGACTTTCAAGGTCGGCCGCAATTAACGTACTTGAACGAGCCACGACTGCTGAGTTGCTTATGTCTGGAACCACAAGTTCACGACGGATTCTTTGACCAGGTAGAATATCGTCGTGAAGTGTATGCTTACCGACTGATGGGGAAAAGACTACCATTCTACGGTGATACCATAGAGGTTATTGATACCATTTTCATTCAGGTTCCAAATGCCATTATCTCGAATGCCAGGATCCTTGAAAATCCATTTAAGAATCAGACAACAATTCGGTTCAATGCCGACGACAGGCTGAAACTCACCGCTAAAGTATTTGATGTTGGTGGGAGGTTGATCTCTTACCTGCTAAACGAAAAGGGGCAGGAGGCAAACAACGTTGAGTATCCACTCGGAATAGGTTACGAGCTTGTGTTTAAAGCCCCGGATATTGCGTCGCAAGGCTTATACAACATCTTGCTCGAAGGTGTGCCTGTTGACGATGCCACCGTAGCAGAAGGTAGTCGGGTGGTAATTAAAGCACAGTTATTGCGATGATAACGAGTGACATTATGCAGTTATTCATGCCAATACGTGAATGCAAACTTCGAGCAGCGGCACTTTTTGTTGCCGGAGCATTCTCTTGTATTGGCGTGAACGACGTCCATGCCCAGCTTTTTCAAACAGGCGTGGATGATGAGCTACAGTATCCGATAGACACATTGTTGCGAAGACACGAATGGTGGCTTGGCTTTGGTGGTTCGGCATTTTATGCAAAAAACTTTGGTACGTTAACAGTGGACATCATCGGCGGAACTGCACCGGGAAGTCCGACCTTCCCGGTTCAACCGAGCGGCGGTTATAGTTTTGGAGCCGGAATCGGACCTGTGGTTGAGTACCGTCCATTGTTCTCACAGATTGGCTTTGTGCTTAGCACCGCAGTAGAATGGCGCTGGGCAACAGCAGAAACCAGCACACCAATGAAAAGAGATATTTTTGCGTACAATGCCGTATTTGAAGCTCAGTCACAATTGCTGTATTTCGTGACTGCTGTGTCGGCCAAGGCGCAGATTGGTCCAACTGGTGCATTTCTTTTGGCTGGAATTACGGCAGACATTCCTTTGAAAACACAAGAATCCATAGTTTGGCAACATGAACTGTGGGAAGGTGAAGCGCCAAGCAACCTTCCGGGTGCTCCACAAACAAGCATAAAATTTAACAGCAATGTTGATTACATGCCTCGTGTTGGAATTCAGATTGGTGTTGGCCACGATTTCATGGCTGGTATGTTTGGATACCGCGGGCAGCTCATAACCCCGTATTTTGTTATCCAGGGAGCTACGCCAACCGTGATGGAACCAACAGCATGGAACAACATCAGTGCCCGCCTCGGAGTGATGTGGCGAGCGGGCTTGTAGAAAATCGCACTCCTTTTACCACAAGTGCGGATTGAGGTCAACCGTGATTACCCCGGTCTTAGGATCGGGGTAGAACGGTCAGGAAACACCAGTGGTTGTGCGAATTGAGGTCACAGTAAACCCCGGTTCTACCGGGGTTCGCTGTTTCAAGCAGTTTAGAACCGTAGTTAATAACATACGAAGAAGCCATGCAGGCGGCACAAACCTCGAGAATGGGTTGTTGATAGTCCCAATGTGCTTTCTTCTTCTACCAACGCATAAACGCCCGGCGCTAACGAAGGAAGTTGCTCCAGAATACCAACGGATTGGTTTCGATGCACAACTGCAGATGTGACCGTACGACCACCAGCGTCTATAACGGCCACACGGGACCACCGCCCGTCATGGCTGTCACAAGCGGTGAGCGATCCGGCAATGCGGTTGTTGGCAGACCAAAGGAGAATTTCTCCCGACCCCTCACGACGGCTGTCGCCGGCGCTCGACACTTGTTGAAATACGGCAACTGCAACTCCTCCATTCCCTACAGAAACCAAGACTTCATTAGCCGAAGCAAATGCCATACATTTATTGCTAGCATCGGAATGTGGTGGACGGTTTGCAGGCAAGGTGTGCGCCGTCCAACGAGCATCCGTTGCTGATCTCGTGTACATTGCTTGTTGAGTTAGGATACACCACAGTCCATTTGAAGAAACATTGGCAACATCCCATGCCTGTACGGTTTCCGGAGAGCGTGACCATGTCTCGCCACCATTGGTGGAAACATTAAGCGAAACAGAGGTGCCGGTCATTACATCCTGTGCTGATCGCGCCGCAATAACATGTGCTCTTCCCATACCGGCATGAGGAATCCTTCGCCACGTGGCACCTGCATCAGTTGTGCAGAAGATATCCAAAGTTTCGTACGTGGTAACAAACCATACATCTTCTGAAACGAAAGTCACTACATCGGTAAGGCTGTACTCAGTGGTATTCTCTTGTACTGCAATGCGTTGCCATGACTTAGCACCATCTATTGTTCTGTACAGACTACCTTGGCGAACACCTACCAAACACCGATCGCTAACGGCAGTAAGTACAGAAAAATTGTGTCTGAATGTGGTATCATCTGCAACGTGATGAAGCCACGTGTTGCCATTATCGGTGGATCTCCATAACATTTGTTGGGAATTACCCGTCACCATCCATATGGGTCCGTTCTCTGCAGAGGTGATGGTATGCACAGGTCCATTTGCTGCCTGTTGTTGAACATGCAGGTCATTTCCGTCCCAACGAAGTATGGTACCATCGGCGCAACCGGCCACAATGGTATTCTGATTGCGAGCAGCTATGGCAGTAACGGGGCTGGAAGATCGGGGACCAACGACGGCCCAGCCACCGGAGGGTGTAGCGGTCACGATACATCCGTTGTTCCCAACAGCAATCGTGATGGAAGCAGTTGCAGCTATGTGGTTAACATTCAACGGAGCCACCGACGTGTCGGCAGTGTACGATTGTCCATCGTCTGCCGACCGAAGGATCTCCCCTGTTTCCAATGCAGCATACACATGGTTGGGTGTGTGATGCACTGCATTTACGGTTCCCGTAACCGGTGTAACAGCAAATGACCAAAATGCATCGGATGAAGACCAACGAAACAAACCTCTGTTCTCCGATCCCAATACCATTGTTCCCG
This sequence comes from uncultured Hyphomicrobiales bacterium, assembly GCA_964525565.1. GTDB lineage: Bacteria > Bacteroidota > Ignavibacteria > Kapaibacteriales > Kapaibacteriaceae > OLB6. Next base: position 54,713 of record CAZGHI010000010.1, on the reverse strand, counting down.
AAGGTAAAACGGTAAAAACCGAAAAGGCTCCGGTAAATGGAGGTGGGTATCGCTGAACATCAGACGAACCCATGGCAAAGCGATATACCGACCCATCGGCAGCAAGGGTATATATGGATCCGTTGGCATGAACGATAATCTGAGCGAGATGATGGAGTGTTGGAATCTGTACAGTAATCCACTCTGTGCTGCCATGTGTTCTATACACTACAGCCCCGTCGCAACCGATGGCAACAGACTGATTATTCGTGGCAATGCACCGTGCAATGCGCTGAGAGGGAAGAGGAATTTCGGTGAAGGAATCGCCTTCGTTTTCAGAGGCATGTACTTCGCCATCGTTCGATACAGTCCACAGAGTAACACCATTATCAATACTCAGGTCCACTATGTATCCCGGCGGTTTTAGATAAGTCCATGTTCCGCTTGAAATATGGTTTGTCCGTGCAAGTGTTGCATCTTCACCTGCCACGATAATGGTACCGGAGTTTAACACTCCTACTCTGTGCAGGTGTAGTCCCGTTGGCAGCGGCGTTCGCCACGTCCATTCAACAGTTCGGAGCTGAGCAGAGAGGGAAATCAGACCACAGCATGCAAAGACAAGTGTAACCAAAAATCTGTGCATTGTACCTCCCGAGCATGTATGAGAGTGTTCGTGAATGTCGCTAGTGAATGTAGTAATGATGAAGTGATTTACGGAGCTGCCGGCAGCTCGAAGACAAAGGTTGCGCCATTGGAAGGGTTGTTAACGTAACGGAGCGATGCCTGAATACGCTCTGCAAGGCGATGCGACAAATACAGTCCAAGCCCCATACTTTCTTCACCTGCAGTTGGCAGCGACGACAACCTGGCATATTTAGAAAAAAGAAGTGGTTGTTCGTGTTCCGGAATTCCGCTTCCGGAATCAATTACCGCAATTACAACGTGATCTGGTGAGCAAGAAATGCCATCAGGGGGGGTGGCATGAGTACCGGCAGCAATGGTAATGTGACCTCCGTGGGGACTGAACTTCACAGCATTGGAGATAAGATTGTCGAGAACAGCATCTACAATTGAAGGGTCACCGAGGGCCCATAACTGCGGCGGACCTTGCACAGCGAAGTCAATGTTCTTAGCCGCAGCACGAGCGGAGTGACGTTCAACTGCACGATGAATAGTGTGAATCAGTTCAAGGCGATCTATGTTGAGCGTGCGGGACTTCTTGTCTGTTCGGCTTATTTCCAAGAAAGCATGAATCGTCGAGCCCATTCTGGTAACTGTATTGAGCAATTCGCGGCAAACATCAATGATATCCTCGTTGCTGAGAGCATCATAATTGGCAATAACGGACTGTAGCATGGTTCGCATATCGGAGAGAGGATTGCGCAGGTCGTGAGCCGCTATTGCCATGAATTCATCTTTTTCGGCAGCCAGGTCAAGCAATTCCTTATTCGCCTGTTTGAGTTTATCGTTTGCTGCACTCAATTCAACGTTTTTCAGCCGGTATATTTCTTGCTCACGTTCTTTGAGTTCTTTCTCGCGAACTCGTTGCACTCTTTGAATGCGGCTTTCCACATCGCTTGTATGGTGACGAATGTATTCGGTAGCCCACTCGCTCATGAGCGCATACGCTTCGGCGGTTGCGCCAACTCCCGCCTGAGCCTTTGCAAGTTCAGAAAATGCTTGTAAGGTGTACACATGAGCCTGAACAGATGCAAGGAGGTCTCGTGCTTGCGTGAGCAACGGAATGGCTTCGGCAAATCGTTCTTGCTTATTGTACAACAGCCCGAGCAGATACAGCCAGTATCCCTGGCCATATACGTATTCTTCGCTTTCAGCAATGGACAGCGCTTCTCGCAAAAGTGCTTCGGCCTCGGCGAAGCGGCCGTTGTTGGTGTAGAGTTTACCAAGGTTTCCAAGAACATTTCCCCGAATTGCCGGAAAGGGATGGCGATCCAAATAGGTTTTTGCGTCCAGGAGAGAGGTCAGATGTTCTGTTTCGTTACCAAGGTATTCAAAGATGCTCGCAGCATTGCTCTTGACCAGTGCAATCACTAGCGGTACACCAGATTCCGAAGCCCACTGCTTTGCTTCGTTATAAAAGTGGAGACTTCGTTCAGCATTGCCTTGTTTAGCATACAACTGGGCGAGGTGACAGGAGGTCTGCGCTAACCCGGAAAAATTTTTCAGCTTTTGCTCGATTTCGTACGTCCGCTCAAAGTATTCCCACGCACGTACATCATCGTCGCGCCGCATGCAGAATTCGCCGTAATTGTAGTACACTGTAGCGAGACCCAGGGGGTCGTTCAGCGCCTCGCGCAACTCAATAGCGCGCTTGAATGTGGCATCTGCTACGTCAACCTCGCCAAGAGAGTCAAGCAACCCAGCCTTCAGTGTAAGGATACGCGCATGGATTGGTGTATTTAGGTCTTTCAGCTCCTTCTCGTGCTGAACCAGCAAATTCATGGCTTCGCGGTTACGACGTTCACGCATGAGAATGGAGGCGTGTATGTAGGCAACCCAGGCTATTGCATTGGGATCTGTTCCTGCAGCCGATCGCGCTTTGTCTAGCCACGCATAGGCTTCGTCAAATTCAGCGTAGTTGTGAAAATGCTGCGCCAGAATACAGTAGATCTGTGTTTTCTCGGTATGCTTTGTTGAAGCACGAGCCGTTTCCACAGCAAGTTTCCGCGCGAACTCAATCCGCGAAGAAGTGGGGTTGGTAACCAGGTCTTCACGTAGAGAGCGAAGCAGTTTGGACGCTGGGGATTGTGTTGTCGTGTTTGACATTACCTCGATTGGTATTAGGGTTTGTAAAGTTAAGAAAGATGTAAACGAGCCTGTACGTGATCTGTACTACATAGAGGTGCTATATTGCGCCGCTTTTTCACTCCGTATTCACGCATCAGGGACCGTTGACATCTATGGGGGTTACTGCTCTTCTTTGTACACTCTTTGGACCGCTGGTAGGCGCTGTTGTGGTTGCCCTGATTGAACGATCGCAACAGCAGGCTATTCGGATTTCCACACTCATTGTTTGTATCAGCACGTTCGTGGCCTCGTTATTTCTGTTGCCACAGTTCGATGCAAGTTCGCCTGCAATGCAATTCGCGGTGAACATGCCATGGATAACAGCAATTGATGCAGGTTTTCGGATTGGTGTGGACGGAACGAGCCTGTTGCTGGTTCTCTTAACAACGCTTATCATGCCAATTGCAATCCTTGCAGGGTGGAAGAGCATAGGAACAAGAGTCAAGGAATACCATGCTTTAATGCTGTTGCTGCAGTTTGGAATGACGGGCGTGTTTGTGGCTCTTGATACATTCTTATTCTACGTGTTCTGGGAGCTTATTCTCATTCCAATGGTCTTCATCATTGGAATATGGGGGGGCAAGGACAAGATCTATGCTTCGGTGAAGTTTTTCTTGTACACGCTAATTGGTTCGCTCCTGATGCTTGTTGCAATTCTCTGGCTAGGTTTTGCAGCCGAAGCACAGGGGCTGGGATTTACAACCGACCTGATGAAGTTGCGGATGGTAGGGCCAGCCATTCCGATGGGAGTACAATTGTGGCTGTTTCTAGCCTTTGCACTAAGCTTCTTTATTAAGGTTCCACTCTTTCCATTTCATACATGGTTACCTGATGCCCACGTACAAGCTGCAACGGCAGGATCTGTTGTTTTGGCCTCCATACTCTTAAAGATGGGAACGTACGGTTTAATTCGATTTAACCTTGAGCTTTTCCCGCAAACGTCTGCTGAACTGTCTGCTGCCATTAGCGCACTTGCTGTTGTCGGTATTATTTATGGGGCTTTGGTTGCCATGGTTCAGACGGACATTAAGAAGCTTGTTGCGTATAGCTCCGTAAGCCACATGGGCTTTGTTGTTCTGGGCATTTTTAGTCTCACGGTAGAAGGAGTGCAAGGTGCCGTGATTCAGATGGTTAATCACGGACTGAGCACAGGGGCGCTGTTCCTTTGTGTTGGAGTGTTGTATGAGCGACGTCATACAAGGGAAATTGCTGACTACGGAGGGGTAACCAGCGTTATGCCTAGGTTTGCTATACTCTTTGCGATTGCAATGTTCTCATCGGTAGGACTTCCCGGGTTAAACGGGTTTGTTGGAGAATATCTTACATTGCTCGGTGCCTTCCAAAGCCCCTTCCTTCATAATTGGACCTATGCCATCGTGAGTGCCAGTGGTGTGATTTTTGCTGCTGTGTACTTATTGTGGATGTATCAAAGGGTAATGTTTGGAAAGAATGAAAATGCTGCGAACCATCATCTTCGTGATCTGACGAAGCTTGAGTATTGGCAGCTAGTTCCTCTGACACTATTGATGATCTGGATAGGTGTAGGTCCCCGGACTTTTATGGACCTTTCAGAGCAGAGTGTCCGCCATGTTGTTTCTCAAGTTGAATACCATGTACTAGGCAGTACTGCACTAAACAAACCGTAACATGCACATTGATATTCTTGGCACCTTGCCGCTTATCGTAATCTGGCTTGCGCTCGGCGCAATTGGTATTGTGATTCAGGCATTTGTAAAGTCTGAATCAAAGCTTGTGTTTGGGTACTATGTAGCTACGCTGGTGCTCACCGGTATCCTTGCTGTGTTCACACTGTGGAAACCGGGCACGAGTTTTCACAATATGATCACGTTAGGTGGTAATGCAGCCTTTTTTGACGTACTGTTCTGTGTTGCCGGTGTCTTAGCGATGATGGCGGCTAAGGACTATCTTGGCAGGTTCCATTCCGATTACGATGAGTTCTACACCATGTTGGTAAGCAGTGTGGCAGGGATGATGCTGATGGCCCATGCCAACAACCTGCTTGTTTTATTTGTTGGTGTTGAGTTAATGTCAATCTCGTTTTACGTGATGGCCGGCTTTTTACGTCGCCGTGAACGTAGTGTTGAAAGTGCTCTCAAATACTTCCTTCTCGGTGCCTTTGCATCCGGTTTTTTAGTGTATGGTATGGCCTTGATATACGGGGCCACAACATCGCTGGATTACGACGTAATTCTGGGAGTTGTGGCTAGTGGTAGCAGTACGTATCCGGTATTGTTGGCAATTGGAGCCGTCCTCCTCGCTGTTGGATTGTCGTTTAAAATTGCTGCCTTCCCATTTCACCAGTGGGCACCGGATGTGTACGAAGGTGCACCCACGGTGGTAACATCATTCATGAGCACAGCAGGCAAAGCTGCTGCATTCTCGGCGTTACTTCCTGCATTTGCCGTTTTGATGCCATTTACACAAACGGCCACTCTTACACCATCTCTGCAGGCAATGGTTGCAGTTCTTGCTGCAGTAACCATGTTAGTTGGTAACATCTCGGCAGTTGTTCAGACAAACATCAAGCGAATGCTCGCTTTTTCGTCGGTGGCCCATGCTGGCTATATTCTTATGGGTATTGTGGCCGGGAACAGCAACGGACATCACGCAGTGCTGTTTTACCTTACCGCATACATGTTTATGCAGCTTGGTGCTTTTGTTGTTGTGGGATTACTTGAGAATGACAACGAACAATCACTGGAACTTTCATCGTATTCTGGACTGTCCAAGCGTAATCCTGTGCTTGCAGCGGTTATGGCGATGTTCATGTTTTCACTTGCCGGCATACCACCGTTTGCCGGGTTCTTCGGCAAATACATGTTGTTTCTTTCAGCCGTTGAGAGTGGCTATACATGGCTAACAATTGTAGCAGTTGCATCATCCGTAATTTCGGTATGGTTTTATCTGGGTCTGGTTGTAAAAATGTACTTCCAGGATTCACAAAACGAGGCTTCAGTTGCACCGGCAGGGATGGCAGGAGTTACAATTGCGGTATGCACAGCGGCAACCATCGTATTGGGCGTACTCCCAATGTTAATTACAGGTTTAATCAGCTCCTGGTGATAGGACTACTGCCCTTCATTTTAGCAGTTATCGTCTGTGTGTCCGGCACAGCGTCAGTCCTCCATGCACAACCTAATGTAGAGGTATTCTGGGACCCGAATAACCGCGCCGATACGGTGATGGATTTTGGTGTAACGCTAGAGGGTTTTCCCGTCCGACTTACATTTTATGTGGTGAACCTGGATATGGTACCGGTGGGAATCCTTATCACCAACTCTGAATCCGATCCCTACTATCAAATCGTTAATACGCCGGCACTACCACCAGAGCATCCACAAAAAGAAGAGTTCCTTCGGCTTGGTGGTTTACCATACGTCATTGCTCCTGGTGATACCGGAGAATTTCAGGTTGAATATGGAGCGTATAAAAACAATCCAACATTTCCTCCCGATGTAGTTGCTTTGGCCTATCTTGAACTGCGGATTGTAAAAATGACGGACACACTCGGTGTCTCATACAATAAACGGTTCCTGCTGCGTGCGCTAAAAACGCGGTATTCACTTGCTTCCAACACACCGTTCCTTCAGTTCGACAGCGTCTATGTTAATCCGGCTCCTCAGCCCCCTGCCGAGCCGTATTCCATTACGAATGCAACGTCGATCAGTATTCCTGTGCTCGAACAAACAGTTGTTCCAAAGACTAGTGTTGCAGGTAATATTGAGTTTCTTGTTGATACTCTTGTTGGGGCGGTGTTTGCTCCGCATGACAAGTTGCAATGGAATATCCGCTACCTTCCACATAACACCGGAAGAGATAGTGCACACTTTCATGTTGTGTACTCTCCAAATCCATCCAGCGACCCTGATACAGTGGTTGTAACACTTTCCGGTGTCGGTGTACAACAACAGCTGAATGTTGACAATGCCCAGGGCATTCCGCCATCAATCACAGTACGTGGCGATACGATTGATTTTGGTGATGTGAATGCCGACGGTGGGGGGGGGAAGCTGGCCAATATCGTAATCAAGAATAGCGGGAATATCCATACCCGTTACCTTTCCGAAACAATATCTGGTCCACCGAATGATGCTGCAGCATTCACGGTAGAAAAACCTCTTCGTGAAGGGGGCTCAACCATTCGCACCAATGAGCTGGATACGCTTTCCGTTCGTTTTGCTCCTGCAAATGGTGGTATTCATGAAATACGCTACGTTATTGAAACCGATATAAGAAGCAGAGCCATCAAGGGTATTCCAGACGGAGTGTATCAGAGAGTCTTTGTCCTGAGAGGTTTTGCGCGCAAACCAAGAGCCGAGGTGCTTCCTGCATCGTTAGACTTCGGACCTGTAGTGCAAACGCCATCGTGTTCATCCGCTGTTGACCGAACTCTGACGGTACGAAATACTGGCAACGTTATCCTTCGCATTGACAGTATTCGCGTTGAACCGGCAGGCGCTGACGTAATAGTAAGCCCGCCTGATCCGGTGCCTCCTATTGATATTGAATCTTCTCAGGTGCTTACCGTTCGTTACCAACCCCAGCAGGCAGAAACGTTGAATGCAACTCTCATACTGTACACCAATGTGTTTGGTTCTCCGGTTCGCATTCCGTTGCGAGGATCGTCACTTCCAACAGAAACAATGAGAGTGCGGATTCCCTCGGCATCACTCAAACCGGGGACCACGTTTATGATGCCTATCATTGTGGAAGCGTCAAAGATCTCGAGGGCACAAACATCATCCATTGTACTGTCTTTTGACGGCAGCCTGCTGCGATATCGTGGTTCGATTACCGGGGGTACGGCCTCCGAAGGGGCACAGTTCGTAGTACAAGGGGAGTCGCCACGTGGCATACTCACACTAACGCAGATCGCCAATGGCTCGTTCATGCCACGCGACACCTTTATCATCGTCATGTTCGATACGTACCTCGGTGACAATGCTGCAACGGGCTTATCGCTGAATCAATCAACAACAATGTTTGGTAACGCAGGCTGCGCCTCAATTTATTCTCTCAGCTTTCAGAACGGTAGGTTTAGCACTGACAGTGTGTGTGGCCTACCGGTGAAAACCGCAACCAACGGTACGCTTTCTGTTGATGTTTCTCCCAATCCTGCACATGAACAGATGTTGGTAAAGGTAACGTCGGTTCGCACCGATCCGATAAATGGACGATTGTACGATATGTTCGGAACATTGATGCTCGAACAGAATCTTGAATCGGTTACCTCGATTCCTGTTCATACACTTCCGCGTGGTATGTACATGTTGGTTGTATCGCAGGGAACAGTCTTTGCCAGTGTTGCGGTCCTTCGGGAATGAAAAGTGTTGTTCATTTCTTTGTGTTGTTGGTTGCAACATCAGCTTCGTTGGCGCAGGGATACGGATGGGAAGGAAGCCCACGCTTCCCGGATGTGATGCCATCGACGTTTGTAAGTGTTGAACTTACCGGGGGATATGCCAGTCATACTGCCGATGTTCTGTATTCCGAGTATCTTTTACCCTGCTGCACGTTTACCACTGGTAGTGGATTGCCGGTACGCATAGGCGTTAGTGCCGAGAAGTGGATAACCCCTGCACTGTCTGTTGGCATTGGGGCTGGACTGCTATTCCAGCCGGCTACGCTATATGCTAACGGCGATACTCTGCCAAGACGTGGTCCTGACGATGCTGTGCGCATGTTGATTACCGAATACGTTCTCACAACGTCTTCAACCTATGCAGCCTTGGAACTTGGAACGCGCATGCGTCTGTACAAGACACCACTTTCTGCCGGTGCTGCTGTGCGCGGAAATATTCTCATTTCATCAACTGCAACATTGGCAGAACGCATCATAGAGCCTGCTAACGAGACCTTCCCGGGTACCGGAACGTCAGAACGGACGATTGAAACAGGCGAATTTGCGCGCCGGGCACCCATCTTTGTCGAAGCTGTTGTGTCCACAATGTATGACTTGGAATTGGGACGGGGTACTGTTATTACACCAATGGTACAGTTTTCGCTTGCAGTGTCAAGCGTTTCCACTGCCGATCCGTGGAACTTCTTTTCCATGAGCGTTGGGTTACGTTTTTCGCGAGGATTCTGATTCCACAAACTTTTGGACGTAATTTTGTAACAACTTGTGCGTCACAACAACAATGTAACGCATCACAATAACGCAACTGATTTGTGTACAACGGAGGTATTATGTCACGACTGATGGTCGTATTCTTTAGTCTGCTGCTTTCTGCATCAATTGTGTACGCACAAGCACCACAAACAGGCTCGCGTCTGGAAATCATCGGCGGCGATACCTACGACTGGGGCAAAACCAAGGCACCTGCAGAAGGGCACCTCGAGGCCACAATTAAAATGAAAAATGGTGGCGTGAAACCCATGAAAATTGTTGAGGTAAAACCTGGGTGCGGCTGTACAAAAACAGATCCGGATAAATTGGAAGTTAATCCGGGTGATGTGAGTACAATGGGAGTAAAATTGAATATTAGCCCGTCGCAGAATGGTCCAATCACAAAGAGCATCACAATCCGATGGATGGATCAAGATGCATACGAAGCTCTGCAGCTTTCTCGCCAGAATGGTACTCCGGTTTCCCCGGATCTCGATACCGTTGAAAAGGTTGCGTACCTCTTCCTAAAGGCCGACATCCAACGTGCCATAACGGTTAATCCGGCAATGTACTTCTCATTCCAGAATCTTGAAATCGGACAAAAGTCCAACACATCCGTTACCATTGCGAACAACTCGGACAAGCCCATTGCATTTACGGATTTTACTGCCGACAATGGACTTATACTAAATAAAACCAGTAAGGTAGTTCTTAAACCGGGGGAAAGTTTTGAGCTTACGGCTACTGTAGTACCATCTATGGCCGGACAGTTTACGGCACTAGCCTCCTGCAAAACAGATCACCCGGAGCATCCGACGCTTGAAATTCGTGCGTATGGACATGTAAAGGAAAGCAAGAGTCCGGTGTTCAAGACACCAAAATAAGGGTGCTCTAAACTCCAAGCTCAATTGAGCTTGTGCAAAGCAGTTTCTCCGATTCATCGTTTGTTGCTAGGATAACAATACCGCCCTCGTGGCGGTATTGTTGTATTTCCCTTGTTAGCAGATTGCGTCCGGCGAGGTCTAGCGTTAGCGATGGTTCGTCTAAGAGTAGTACACTTGGATGCAAGAACAATGCAATTGCGATGAGTACTCTCTGTCGCCACCCACTACTCAATGTAAACACAGGATCCTTTGCTCTTGTATCTAGTCCCATCCGTTCAAGGGTTTCCCAATGAGATCCGTCGCGAGTGCTAAGGCCACGTAGCCTCGCCGCCAGTATAAGAAGCTCTGCAACAGTGAACTCCTCGTATAATTCCATCCAGGGAGCTACGAGACCAACGTGTTGCAGTAGATGTTCGATGGTATGCCCATTAATGGTAAGCTGTACCGAACCGGAATCAGGCTGTATGAGTCCGCCAAGAACTTTGAGCAATGTACTTTTTCCGCTACCGTTTGCACCAAATAGTCCAAAACACTCTCCGGCTCCCACGCTTAGCGATATGTTCGCCAGCACCGTCTTTTGTCCGTACTGTTTGAATACGTTCTCAGCCGTCAGCGCCGTCATCGTTGTACAATAAGTTTATGAATTGCAACCGATGTGTTAGTTTCAACACGGACCAAATAGATTCCAGGTGTTAGAGTTCTATCCAACTCAATCGGTGCCGCTACACGGTCGTCGTCCAAAACAACTGTTGCTATGTGTAGTTCGAGACCAACAAACGAAGGACTCATGAGTGTGACGGTAACGTTTTCGCCAGGAAAACAATCAGGCACAGGAAGGAATACTCGGTTGGAAATTGAAAGACGAAGTGGCTGTGGATAAGGCGACTGCAACTTTTGGATAGCCGACCCCTGAATCCAAGAGCATAATGCAGGCGGTCTAACCTGCACACCCCAGGTTGATCCCGGTAGCAGTACATCTGTTGCAGATGGTTGAGCAGAAAGCGTTACGGTAAACGGTATTCGTTCGTCCGTATTCGAGCGGACGAAAGCATCTTCGTCTGCCCATGTGAGGATAATTGCCGAACTCACGTTGCCCGTTCCGTTTGCTGCTGGAACAGAAAACCGCATTGCTCGAACCTCAAAAGCACGCAATTCGCCTGTTACCATTTGTAGTGGAGGTTGTGCTCGTTCGTCCGGTTGTAGAAGGATTTCTGGCAGTATCTGTGCGTGTGGAATGTTCGTGTTGCCGTCCGATCGTGAACCTGTCATGTACAAGCTTTCAAGCGACTGGCAGAACAACGTCGTGAGTGGTAGGGAGGCATCCGCACATGCCTCACGAAGAGCCTGAAAGGGTAGAGCTCCACTACCGATGTTAACCCACGTAGATTTCAAAACATCAGTTGAGTTTACGGACTGAAGAAATGTGCCGAAAAAGCCCCAGACATAACCATATGACAGCGATGCCCCGCTGAAGGGCCACTCGGCTGGCTGTGCAAAAAATTTTGATGCATACGTTATCCAATCCGGTATGGATGGTTGCACTCTCATCTCCATCCATGTAGAGGTAAGTTCATACACCATGAGCTGCTGTGATGCTATCCCATATATGCCAATTTGTATGGTGTGGTGAAGTTCGTGAGCACAGGTTACTCTTAGTCCATCGGTTCCCGTGGTAGCATATACGGGCAGACCATCAGCATTTCGGTCTGCAGGTGAAAAGTCGTTGTCAATTTCAATCCACGATGTGTATCGTGGTGGTGTTTGCTGCGATATCTGCGTTTCCGGGATTGTGGTTCCGTACAAACCCGTGCCGCGCTGTCCTGCCTTGCTTAAATCCCGCAGATACACATCAATTGCATTGGAACCACCTGCATTCCCGTCGGCCGGTGGAGGTGGATAGCCTAAGGTGTCGATAAAAACCCTGTATGCAAGCAAGAGGGATTCAATTGCATCTTCAACGTAATCGGGCATCCCATTGGCATTAACGTCTTCCGGAGGCACTGCATCAACGCCAACCCTGGTATAGTGGACCCGAAATCTGCCGTCGGGGGAGTCGGCGTGTTCAGGGAGTTGTGGCCTTACATCAAGAAGCATACCATGCTTCTCGTTGGTGATATGTTCAGTACGTGCTCCGCCCAAAAAACCACAGCGATGCACGTCATGGTCGGTTTCAGATGCGTGAAGACTGACAGATGCCACAATCAACACGGCAGCAATTACCGGTATCGCGGTGGTACCTGTTCCCGTTATCGGAACATCTCTTTGATCATGCCCCACGTACGTTTAATACTACTCACGCTATGATTTACGCCGGCACTTACACTATACTCTGCTGGTTTGTTTGAACGGACAATGCGCAGGCGGTACGTAAAATACGTTGATGTAATGGCCCCACCATCTGGCTTACTGAAGGCTTCCTGATCTGTATAATCATAGGTACTGGCTGAACCCTTCGCCGCAACGGTGGCTACATACCGGAATATGCCGTCCTGTCCGGCACGTTCAATTTCAAATCGAACAACATCATTTTCTGAGGATGTTTTCCACTCCAGAATTACGTTGGCTCCATTGGAGCGTGCCTTTAGGTAGTCAACAGTTCCTTCACCTGCAATCGTGGGAACAGCACCAATAGCAATAGCCAAAGCGAGGATTACACTTTTCATGTAGGGCAAAGATACGGCAAGCGGCGGGAAAAATTGTTGAAAAACAGGATGGCGTTAGCTACTGCTGATCCCAATCCGGATACTGCTCATGGGTGTAATCACAATACGGTTTTGAGTTACTCTTTCCGCACCGGCATAGCTCGATACTGGCGTCCTTTACTTCCGTAGTTCCATCGTGGTTCTTTATACGTACTTTACCTTGTACCTTGTATGGTCCACCAGGCTCAACCTCAATAACAACGTTGGTTGTACTTGCATCGGATCCGATAACAACCTCTTCATTACTCTTCGATGCTGCAGAGACCGGCACTTCTACTGATTGCATGGTGGTGTCATTTTTCAATCGAAGTGCACCACTCGGACAGCGGTGGACAACAACGGTTAGCTCTTCGGTACTGGCATGTTCAGGTTGTATCCATGGCCGGACTCTTGGGTTGAAAACAGAGGGAAGGGAGCGAAAGCAATGCGCACTGTGCTGACACAGCTCTGGACGCCATTCGATTGTTATATCGCCGTTTGAGTACTCTTTAACGGTTTCCGACATCATGCCTCCCTGGGTTATGGTGGAGTCGACGTTGCAGAGGAAAATTGCATTGATTTCTGGGAAATGGCAAATGAAAAATAGAATAATATGCTGTTTTGGCAGTAATTTTGTCCACATGCCTATTGCTCATCAGATAGTCGCCATCTTCACCGTGCTGTTTGTTGCACTTTCAACAACCGGCATCCCGCACGTTGAGCACCTTTGTAGAGAAAGTGCCGCTGAACAGGTGTGCTGTGAAGATGAGTCTGAGTTTTCATGCTGCAACGAAACACAACCTGCCAGCCAACAGTGTGTATCTGGGATGGTGCTCTTGGATCAGGGTTGTTGCACGGATATTCTAGATCTTCACCAAGCCGATGTAGAAGTCGCGTCGAGGGTGCTTATTACAATTGGGTCGAACATCCCGCAATCACAAGAAACAACAGTTCTATTCTTCAATACTGGTTTGAACTGTCGCCCACAGCAGTGCCTGCTGTATATGCAACACCGCTCGCAACGAGCGCCTAGTAACTACCGTACTCCTGAGGTTCCGCTCCGGATTTAGCCTGACCGTTTCGCCCGCTTCACGTTTTTGCGAAACTCAGGAACAATCACATGAACATTATTTTGATCAGCGCCATGGCGGTGCTGTTATGTGGATATATGTATGGGACTCCGTATCTGCACGTTGAGTCTCATGGTATGTATGCTGCCGACACGGCAGCACAGGATTCGGTTCGTGCTACCACAACGCGAACGGTACAGGTGGAGGCGGAACAGGCCAGGATCAGTCCTGCCCCTGCCCGAACGGAGGTTATATCAAGCCGAGAACTGCGTCGGGCAGCGTGTTGTTCGCTTGCTGAATCGTTCGAACGCAGTCCAAGCGTGGAGGTGAGTTTTTCCGATGCCGTAAGTGGCGCTCGGCAAATTCAAATGTTGGGGCTCAGTGGAACCTATACCCAAACGCTGGTAGAAGCAACACCATTAATTCGGTCGCTGGAATTGCCATTTGGCTTCGACCATATACCCGGCCCCTTCATGGAGAGTATTAGCATTTCGAAGGGGGCTTCTTCTGTTGTGAATGGTTATGAAGGCCAAACCGGACAGATTAACATTTGTATGCATGATCCTTTTCAGGCCCCTGCACTATTTGTGAATCTGTATGGCAATACGATGAACCGCTATGAACTAAACCTGTATGGAACACAAAATGTGTCTGATGAATTGGCAACGATGACAATGTTCCACGGAAGGTTGCGAAGGGGGGCCATAGATAATAATGCTGACAATTTTCAGGATGCACCTGAGTTTCAGCAACTGAACCTAGTTCACCGTTGGCGGTATAACGACGACAATGTGGAGTGGCAGATGTTTGCACGCGGAATCCTTGATGAATATGTGTCCGGGCAGATTGAACCATTAAACGGACAACCAAGTTATGAGCTAACAACCGACATTCAGCGATTAGATGCCTTCATGAAGATTGGTCTTCTTAATCCGTTCAGCGCATTCGAAGAAAGTGGTGTTGCGTTAACGGTAACAGGAGCCCTTGCCAAGCAGAATAGCCTATTTGGTGTACGCACTCTTGAATCCCGACAAAACACGCTTCATGCTCGATTCTCAACAGCAATTACGTTTTCGGATCACGTAAAGGTAACGGCAGGATTGTCGTACCTGTTCGATGATGTACGAGAACATATGGTTGATACGTCGGCCCTATGGGCGTTCAACAGGCAGAACGATCGAGTGGAACATGTTCCCGGTCTTTTTGCCGAGGGTACATTTCTGCCGACACCTTCTCTTACAATCGTAGCTGGCTTACGTGCCGACGCACACAACCTGTACGGAACAAGGGTGATACCCAGAATACACGGGAAGTGGAATGTGGCTTCTCTTACCACCCTTCGTGCCAGTTTTGGCGGCGGTTGGCATGTGCCAACAATTTTTGCTGAAAATCTGAGCGCTTATGTGAACTCTCGTCAGGTGTTCATGGATGCCTCATTCATGCCGGAACAGAGTTGGAATGCTGGTGTGTCTGCTACCCATACGATAGAAGTATTTGGCCGACCCGTTACATTCGACGGGGAAGTGTATCACACGTGGTTTTCCAATCGCGTAGTTGTGGATTTTGACAAGAATGTTCGAGAACTGTGGGTAACCAATCTCAATGGAGTCAGCTTTGCAACACATGCCATGATTCAGATGTTGGTTGCGCCAGTAGAGCGATTAGAGCTTCTTGCCGCCTGGCGAGGTGTAGATGTTCAATTGCCTCTCGGAGGTGAGCAACGTATGGCACCAATGGTAAGTCGGAGTCGGTTGTTGCTTACGGTTACGTGGGACAGTGAAGAGCGAATGTGGACGCTTGACGCATCTGCTACCTACAACGGACCTGGTCGGTTGCCTTCAACAGCGGGGAACCCGCAGCAGTATCAGCATCCGTTAGAGTATCCGGGCTTTTGGCGGTTCAACACGCAAGTCACCTGGCGATACAACAACATGGAGCTCTATGTAGGCAGCGAGAATCTGGGCAACTTTATCCAGGAAGATCCAGTTATTGGTGCCAATGCTCCTTACAGCCAATACTTTGATGCTTCTCTGGCATGGGGCCCAACATCTCCGAGAATGGCCTACTTCGGAATGCGCTGGCAGTTGGATTGATCCAACTGCCGGCGATAATCACTGTAAGGGGCTTTCTACGAGTGGTAGGTTCGGTGTGTCTGATTCCAACGGACGAATTTCTACGTCTTCGAAAAGTAGGTCGGGAGTAACAATCGTGGCAATGGTGTATCCGCTTCCGCCAGACAACATGGTGTTTCCAATGGCCGGAGCAAGATAATTGTGAACGGTTGGCTTGTTCCCAACTGCGAGGATATCCTTAAACGTGGCTACAGAAAAACCTGCAGCCTCTACGCCACGAATTGCTTCCGTCCTTCCGTCTGCGTAGATCTTTTCTACATGCAACAACGAAACAATACCCTGACCTGATGAGAATGGCATATCACCGGCAAGCAACGGAAAGAGTCCCGTACTTGCAAGGTTCCTATCCTGTACTACTCGAACGATGATTCCGTATTCCAGCTCTCTATCCCGCACAAGCTTGAGTAATTGCTCACGCAACCTTCTTTCGTCATACATGCGAGTTGAGTCCTCGCAGAGAAGTTGCAGCACGCTTATCATTGCCCCACCGTTTCGGTAGTGTCCGTTTGTGTTCTTCACCCTTCGAGTTGGCGCGCGGCCTGCCAGCAGCGTCTTCAAAAATCCCTGCACAACAAGATCAACATTCTGAGAAGCAAAACCTTCGTCATCCACGCGATAGTTACCCGCAACAGGTGTGTTGTACAGACTGCTCACCTGCGGTGTTGCTTTTACAGATAAGAACTCCGGCAGTACCCGCGCTCCAATTTTATTCTGAAATGCCATTCCGGGGCCACCACTCATGGAGAACCCGCCTTCGCTAAGTGGAGTTCGCAGCGCAACCAAGTTCGGAGCAAATTGTTGTGCAATGATTTGTGCTGCTGCCTGGCCTGTAAACAAAACAGGGCCGCTGTAAGCATCAATCTTTTGAGCATTCTGGATGGTGCTCAGTTGCTTTATCATTTGCCGTGCAGCACGGCGCAGAGAATCTTCAGATGGAAGATCGGATGGGGCGGTGCTATAGGCTGCATACGCATCGCTGATGGGCATGCCATCGGGCGCCTGCGTTGTAGCATACATCTCGAAGCCTGAGAATGCATCGAATTTATATGCACGCCTTCCTTCGCTGTTAACGTACAGAAACTCCGTTGGAACGAACTCCATGGATACCCGAGATGCCTGGATATGCTTTGCCGTCCGAAATTCACTACTTACAGATTCCAGTAGGCTGCGGACGTAATTTGGCGAGAGCGACAGGGATGCTTTTGACGTGTCGATCAAATCGTCAGCACCAATGAAGCTAAAATCCCATGTGGTATCGGATCGCGTTTTGTTCCGTACAGCCGCCTGCTTCTTTGCGTACACCTCCACACTTTGTTTATAGCACGCATCGATAGCGAGCCATAACTCCCGCCGCAATGTATTGTAATCCAATTCGAGCGGAACTCTGCGATTTGTAAAAGACTCCTCATCGTCCGAACTTCCAAAAAAGCTCAGGCTGACATCAAAGAAGTTGGTGTTGTCAAATTGCGGCGTTCCCACACGAACCCGTACTGAGAGTGTGTTTACGCTCGAAGTGTCGATATCTTCTATTGTGCCCATTACCGCGTGTGCGCCTATGTGCCGACGGAACATTAACCGAGCTTCGATATGGTACGGCCGCGGTAGATCGCCAATTGACAGGTCGGTCATTGCCCTGCGAATTTCATCGTCCATAGCACGGAAGAGTTCGCTTCGGCTCCCTCCAAAAGCGTGTACGGATACAGCACTCAATACAGAGAGAGTAATGAGAAGCAGCGGTATCGTAACGATCTTTTTAACAGTTCTTACTTTCATGGCCGCACTCCTCTGTTGTCCATGCTCTGGGCTGTTGGATCCGGCAATACGGGAGGCTTTGCTTGCGACTGTTGTTTCTTCTGTACCTCGATGGTACTTACCAGCAATGATGGCGAGCTGGCGCTAACTGGAACGCCACCTGACTCAGCGCCGCATACTCCGTTAAAAACGCCAATGTCATCGGCAGCCGCGACAATGTTGTTAAACGTTGTTAGCGGTGTACCAATCAAGTCAACGCCACGAACGAGCTCATCGGGACGTCCGTCGGCAAATACTTTGTACACTACCAGTGGAAGCACATTGAATGCATTGGGAATGGTTCTGCCGGTAAACGTAAAGCCCCCTTCAATGTCATCGAACAGTAAGCCGTATTCTTTTCCTTGCTTTTTGCATTCGTTGCGAAGTTTATTTCTTAACTCTGCAACGGAAACCGTTTGTGTGGCCTGAACGATAAGGTTACTTTGGCGAGCAACGCTGCGGAATCCTGCTTGTCTGCGCCCATGCCCATTGCTATTGGGAAAGTTCTCGATAGGGGAACGGCTCATGAGAAAGCTTTTGAAAACGCCGTTCTCCACAGCAACAACGCGTTGCGCTGCAACACCTTCGTCGTCAACCTTGTATGCACCCACCAAATCATGGCCGTTTCGAGAGCGCACATGTGGGTCGAAGACCACATTCAGGAAGTCGGGGAGTATTTTCTTGTTAAGGAACGTCTTAAATGTCTGGCTGCTATTCACATCTTTCTGACGGTGACCCTCTACGCGGTGACCGAAAATCTCATGAAAGAACACACCGCTTGCACGTCCGGTAAGGATAGCCGGTCCACTAAATGTTTCAGCGAGCGGTGCCTGCCGGAGTTTCAGCGAGAGGTCGAGGAGCATTCGGGCATCATTAATCATGCTATCTACCGACGGAAGGCCATTCTCTGAGAACGCAGCATACGATCGGTAGAGAGGAAGGGTCATTCCGTCGTCGGCTTTTGTTATGCACTGCACCATAACCTGAACGATCGGCTCATAGGTGAGAACAACTGTACCTTCGCTGGTTACAAACCGTTTTGCGATGAACTTACTCCACACGCTGGCAGAGCCGCTGTATATATGTGGATTTCCTGCAAAAACTGCTGATATTCTCTTTACATGATCACGCCAGCGGTTGCTGTTGAAAGAGAACGCTGGTTTGTCTTCGATAAGATGTAACGGTTGCTCCTGCGACATATCGGCCGACGTATCCTCTTCGCGAACTTTAACTTGAAGATTCGTGAGCACTTTTTGGTACCGTTCTGCAGCGGAACGATAAGCTTTGTCGGTAGCTCTCCATATGGCGTTGCGCAATGCGATCTCGTCGTGACCGATCGGCAGTTGAACCGTGTACCGCGTCCGAGTTCGAAGGCAACGCCGCGAATACTATGTGTATTGTCGAGAGCATGTGAGCCCACACGTAAGTCAACATCCAGAACACGGCGTTGGTCAGATTGGTCGATTTCTCGTTTGCCGAAGGATGCTTTAATATTGGTAGTAGATGTCTCGGTTATACCAAACGACAAGTAGTACACGGGTGGTGATGCCGATTTCATCACGTTCATGTTGCGCTGCAACTCCGTTTGCATTGCGTTCAATAGAGCATCGCTAGCTGCTGTTGCAGGTAATGCGCAGATCAGGAATGCTGCGCAAATTTTACTTAGTGTGTGAGGCAAGAATGGTCTTTCTATGAATGCGAAGTTGATTGTCGAGTTCATATACAATAGGCACTCCGGTTGTGACTTCAGTGCGGAGAATTTCTTCGGGGCTTAGATTCTCAACGAACATGATAAGAGCACGTAGAGAGTTGCCATGAGCAACGACCATCACGTTCTTCCCTTGCTGGAGAAGCGGTTTAATCTGCTGCTCGTAGTACGGGGCAACCCTTTCCTGCGTTTGTTTCAGCGATTCTCCGTTTGGCGGGGGTACGTCGTAGGATCGCCTCCACGTATGTACCATGTCGGCGCCGTACTTATCGGCAGTTTCAGATTTGTTCAGACCTTGTAGGTCGCCGTAGTGACGTTCGTTGAGGGCTTGATCGTGGTATGTAGGCACATTCTGTTTGCCGGCTGCGTCCAGTGCTATGCTGGCTGTGCGGATGGCACGAGTTAGTGCAGATGTGAACACAACATCGATAGGAACCGTTGTAAGTTGTGCACCGGCTATGCGTGCTTCTTCTTCACCCTGAGGGGTAAGGTCAACATCCACCCAGCCGGTGAACCGGTTCTCTAAATTCCATTGTGACTGTCCGTGCCTGAGTAAAGTAAGTGTGGCCATGATGGATTAGCGCTGTGTTTCGTGGACGTCCGGTTTGTCGGCACACAATTCCATTAAAACGCCCCCTGTGGAAGCGGGATGCAAAAACGCGATAAGCATGTTGTGAGCACCGTTTCGTGGCACCCTATCCACAAGACGAATGCCTTGTTCTTCTTTTACCCGAAGGTCGTCAAGGATGTTGTCCGTCTTGAATGCCACATGGTGAATTCCTTCACCTCTCTTCTCAATGAAGCGTGCAATAGGTGAGTCCGGACGGGTTGCAGCGGTAAGTTCGATGCGAATGGAACCCATGGTGAACGAAGCAATGTCAACACCCTGATCATCTACACGTTCGCGGTGAAACTCTGCAACACCGAAGAGAGTTGTATAGAGTTCCATTGCAGAATGGAGATCGTTTACAGCTACACCGATATGATCTACACCATGAATCATGAGTTTAAAGTTTCGTGGAGTATTGATAACGCTTTATCTAAATCTTGCTGAGTATTGACGCCTTGTGTTTCCCAATTATGTTTACAAACAAAGGTTTCGACTCTTTTCCCGTTCTTTAACAGAATTTCCACAATATCCGTAAGGTAGTATTCACCTTGAGCGTTGTTGTTAGTGACTTCTTTGAGTGCAGGAAATAACTCAGAACTGCGGACTACATATACACCAGCGTTTACCTCGTTGATATGCAGTTGTTCAGGCGTTGCGTCTTTGTGCTCAACGATTGATTGTATAGACCCACCGGCATCTCGAGCAATTCTTCCATACCCGGTGGCATCGTCCATATACGTTGTGAGCACTGTTAAATCAGCATTGGTTGAGCGATGGTGAGAGATCAGGTTTTGCAGGGTGGAAACCGTTAGCAGCGGTACATCGCCGGAAAGGATTACGATGTCGGAATCCGTGGAATGCAATACTGAGTGTGTTTGCTGAACGGCGTGTCCTGTGCCCAGTTGCTCTGTTTGCTCTACGATGGCTGCAAAAGGGGCTTGTTCGCGTACATATGCAGAAACGCTTTGTCCTTGATACCCAACAATTACCACGATATGGTCAGGGTGAAGAGCTTGTGCAGTGTCGAGGACGTAGCCAAGTAACGGTGTGTTACCTAACGGGGTGAGAACCTTTGCCCGGTCCGGCTGCCCCATGCGCTTTCCTTTTCCTGCAGCGAGTATGCAAATAGACAAGCTGGCCATCAGTTGTCGCGCGGCATTACGTTGTACGGCTGAACGTCGTGACTTATGCTAACGATTTGATTGTGTTTGTCCAGAAGAACAACCGTTGGTTGCCAATCGCGAGCTAGTGCATCTGAAACAGAGGTGTAGGTGATGATGATGATCTCGTCGCCTACCTGTGCTTTTCGGGCTGCTGCACCATTAACGCAGATTTCTCGCGACCCCGGACGTCCCGGAATGAGATAGGTTTCAAATCGCTCGCCATTGTTCACATTGACTACACTTACCTTTTCAAA
The DNA here is from genome assembly GCA_964525565.1 of uncultured Hyphomicrobiales bacterium. Taxonomy (GTDB): domain Bacteria; phylum Bacteroidota; class Ignavibacteria; order Kapaibacteriales; family Kapaibacteriaceae; genus OLB6. The sequence continues at coordinate 33,503 of CAZGHI010000010.1, read as the reverse complement.
AGGCATGAAGTCTGCCGCAGCCATTAAGTCCGGGTCTATCGTTAAACTTCCCTCGTAGTATAACTCTGCTTGCGTTATACGAGCGCGGTGCAGCTTGCTTTTGAACATAATCCGTTGCATGGTATTCTCGCTGTAGATGAACTACAAAGTTACGGGTGCGCAGGGAATCCTGTCTGACCAGTTCGTATAAGCCGTTTTAATGGTGTGCATAGTGTATCCGGGCTGTATTGTAACTTGTAACTGCTTTCAACTGGTTAACAACTGACCATTATTGTATTATGAAGCTTAGATCCATTGCACATGCCCGCTCCGGTGATAAGGGTGATGCAGCAAACTGTGGTGTAATCGCATATTCAGAAGAGTATTACCACATTATCCGCGAACATCTAACGGCAGAACGTGTAAAAGAACATTTCCGTGGGATCTGCTTCGGACCGGTTGAGCGTTACGAACTGCCGAATTTGTGGGCGCTAAACTTTGTGCTGCACAATACCCTTGGCGGCGGTGGTACTGTAAGTCTAAAGTTGGATGCTCAGGGTAAAACAATTGCCACAGCAATGCTCGAGATGGAGTTGCCTGTATAGGGCATGCACCTTCACTGTCAACTCAAGAGCCGTTTCTATCGAGGTCGCAACGGCGACCCCAAGCCACACGTGGTTTCTAATGCTGTAAGCACTGGCCGCATCCATTCTTTTACGATTTCATCGCTCCACCGCTTATCCCACGTTTGCTTGATATCACTACCGTCAACGCGCGAGCTTACGCTCCAAACCTGAACTACAACACTGTCCGACTTATGCTCAATACGCCATGTTCGTACCAGTGCGGTGTAACGATAGGCAACCTCTGTAATGCTGTCCTGCACCATGATAACACCTGCAGCCGTGTCTAACTCTACCAGCTTATATCCGTTTTCCTGAAAAATGTTTATGGCTGATTTCAGGTATTGTTCTTTCTCGACCGGGCACTTCATCACAATCGGACGTGGTTTTTCGAGGTAGTTGTAGCATCCAATGGGGAGCAAGGCTACAACAACAAGCAGGAGGGTTGTGGAGTACTTCATGCATCAAAAATACATTGGTTGGGGAAACGGTTACCCCTTGTGTGCGGTGCCCACAGTGTAATTTCGTGGATGATGAACCTCGGTTTTGAAGAACTTGACGCCACAGATGTTTTAGCAGGATTTCGGACTCGTTTTTACATCCCGGAAAGACAGGGTAAACCTGTCCTGTACTTTACAGGCAATAGCCTGGGTTTGATGCCACAATCCGTGGAAGCAGTGATACAAGAAGAACTGGAGGACTGGAAATCTCTGGGTGTAGATGGTCACATGCACTCGCGTCGCCCGTGGTTCTCGTACCACCGACAGTTCCAAACGCTCCTTGCTCCAATTGTTGGCGCACTGCCTTACGAAGTAGTTGCGATGAACTCACTCACGGTAAACCTGCATCTTATGCTTGCAAGCTTCTACCGTCCTACAAGGCAGCGATATAAGGTTATCATCGCAGGGCATGAGTTTCCATCAGACCGATATGCTGTTGCAAGCGCCATGCAACTACACGGAATTAATCCCAGAGAGGCACTGGTCGAGCTTGTTCCCACCGAAGGATATCCAACACTGTCAACGGAGCACATCGAGAATGCAATACTTGCTGAGGGCGACGCGCTGGCGTTAGTAATGTTCAGTGGAGTGCATTATTATACTGGACAGTTTTTTGACATTCCCGCTATCACTCGTGCTGCACATGCTGTTGGGGCCTTTGCCGGTTTCGACCTGGCTCATGCAGCGGGAAACGTGAACCTAGATCTGCACGATTGGGGTCCGGAGTTTGCCGTCTGGTGCAGTTGCAAGTACCTCAACAGCGGTCCCGGTGGTGTAGGCGGTGCATTTGTACACGACCGGCATGCCCACAAGACAAACCTGCCACGTTTGGCCGGATGGTGGGGTAACGACGAAGCAACACGGTTTCAGATGGCCCACGATTTTGTTCCGGCTGTGGGTGCCGATGGATGGCAGCTTAGTAATGCTCCGATACTTACGATGGCAGCCCATCTGGCATCGCTACGGATATTTAACGAAGCTCGCATGGACAGAATAGGAGAGAAGCGAGACCGCCTTACAGCCTTTGCAGAACAGGTTGTTCTCGAGGCAATTGGCGAACGTAAAGATGTTGAGATTATTACACCAAGCGACCCCCGTCAGAGGGGATCGCAACTTTCCATTCGCTTTGCTTCGGATGGCAAAGCAATCTTCAACGCCCTTCACGAGCGTGGTGTGATTGCCGATTGGCGACATCCCGATGTGATTCGAATCGCACCGGTGCCGCTCTATAACACCTTTGAGGACGTTGCCCGCTTTGGACAGATTCTGAAAGAACTTCTTGGCAGATAGAACACGATACATTATTGGGCGAAGAGCCGTGCAGGAGGCTCTACATGCAGATGTTCGCATCGAGAAGATCTTTATCTGTTTTGGAGCCGATGACCCCGACGTACATCGCCTTCGATCGTTAGCAGCGAAATCTGGAATTGCCGTATCAACGATGGACAAGCGAAAGTTCGCAACTCTTGTTCGCGAGCTTGGAGTGCATGGCAATGCAGCACAGAGTGTTATAGCTCTGAGAGAACCGCATACACTCGTAACGTATCGGGAGCTGGTACAGGGTGCTATGCACTCACGTCCTGACCCTATCCTGGTTGTTCTCGATGGCATCACCGATCCACATAACCTAGGTGCCATTGCTCGAAGTGCAGAGTGTGCAGGTGCGTATGGTTTGATTCTCTCTGAGCATCACTCAGCACCTATAACCCCGGCAGCAGTAAAAACGTCGGCAGGAGCTTTGGAAGTGCTTCCGGTTTGCAAAGTGCAGCGTGTGAGCACCACGCTCAGGGAACTCCGTAACGAGGGCTGGAAGGTTGTTGGTACCGCTGTTCCTGCGCAACAGTATTTTAATGGGTCGGATCTGTCGGGCCCTGTCGTGATTGTTATTGGTAGCGAAGGAGAGGGCCTCCACCCTCGAGTACTGCAAGAGTGTACAATGGTGGTTGGCATCCCAATGTTCGGAACGATTGCCTCGCTCAATGCTTCTGTTGCTTCGGGCATTATTCTCTTTGAAGCGGCAAGACAGCGGAGATCGAACGCTACATAACGGGTGGTAGATATGTTCACGGTTGATTGCCAGGATGACTGAACAGCCAATCATTACCGCTCTGCTGCTGTCTCTCCCTTAACGTGCTCACTGCTGCATTGCCCAACCATTTGGCGCGCGCCCATGTGCGAGTACCTTTTGATGTGAGCAACGTTAACATCAATCGGGGTATTGTGCCCATGACTCCAAGTGTGAACAGTCAAGGTGCGTTCAAGGAATAAAAGCTTTGCACCCGGCAGTTGTAGGCGCATGGTTTGCAGACCGGTGAGGGCCTATCTTTGCAGCTTCAAAAAACGCTAAACGCCATGTCAGAAATTACACTCAACGATCAGGAAATTCAACGAAGACAGAAGTTAGAAGAGCTGCGCGCTCTTGGAATCAACCCCTATCCGACCTCGTTCAACAAAACACATTCTGCGGCTAACATCCTTGATTCCTTCTCGGATGAGCACCCTGAGAAGCACCAGCATGTTGCGGTAGCGGGCCGTATCGTGAGCCTTCGTAAAATGGGGAAGGCGAGTTTTTGTCATATCCAGGATCAGTCCGGAAAGATTCAACTCTATCTGAAGATGGATGACTTGCCTGATTGGTACGAACACCTCCGCTTGTTGGATATTGGTGACATTGTTGGTGCCGTTGGTTTTGTATTCCGAACACGTATGGGCGAGATAAGCGTACACGTAAAAGAGTTTACACTTTTGTGTAAGAGTATTACGCTGATTCCACTCACGAAAGAAGAAACTGACGAAGCCGGGAATGTTCATCGTTATAGTGCGTTTGCAGATAAAGAGCAACGCTACCGCAAGCGATACCTGGATCTTATTGCCAATCCAGAGATTAAAGAAACATTCATCATTCGGTCGTTGATTATCCGAACG
>CAZGHI010000010.1:29015-29451 GCA_964525565.1 uncultured Hyphomicrobiales bacterium | reverse complement strand
GGGGCTGGTTAGAGGTTGAAACTCCGATATTGCAACCATTGTACGGAGGTGCGACAGCCCGTCCATTTATCACGCACCACAACGCGCTCGATGTAGATCTCTACCTCCGTATCGCTGACGAGTTGTACCTTAAGAGACTTATCGTAGGGGGCTTTGAAGGAGTGTACGAAATCTCCAAAAACTTCAGAAACGAGGGAATGGATAAAACGCACAATCCCGAGTTCACGAGCATGGAGATTTACGTTGCGTATAAGGACTATTTGTGGATGATGGATCTAACCGAAGATCTCGTGCGCACGATTGCTCGCGAAGTTTACAAAAGCCGCACGAGTTTATCAGGCGACACTTCGATACCATTCTCCATCGGTGGTACATTGGTGGACTTTGGCGCTCCATTTCAACGCAAGCAAATGTTTGCCCTGCTTGCACAATATAC
>CAZGHI010000010.1:8168-29005 GCA_964525565.1 uncultured Hyphomicrobiales bacterium | reverse complement strand
GCAGCGGCGCGGCGATGTTGATCGTCCGGTGCATGACCAGCTTGCCAACGCCGCCACAGAAATCGGCGTTCCAGTAGATCCACAGTGGAGTGCAATGAAGATCATTGACGAGATATTCAGTGAGAAAGTAGAGCCGAACCTCCTACAGCCTACCTTCGTGATGGATTATCCGGTGGAAATGAGTCCACTGGCAAAAACACATAGATCGGAGCCAGGTCTTGTGGAGCGCTTTGAACTGTATATCAATGGTAAGGAGATTGCCAATAGCTTTAGTGAGCTTAACGATCCAATAGATCAAAGAACACGTTTAGAAGAACAAGCACAGATCCGTGCCGATGGTGACGACGAAGCGATGGTTGTAGATGAAGATTTCCTGCATGCAATCGAAGTTGGAATGCCGCCAACAGCAGGGTTAGGCATTGGCATAGATCGTCTTGTGATGTTGCTTACCAATCACGATAGCATTCGTGACGTACTGTTCTTCCCTCAGATGAGGCCGGAGAAAGAACATGCGGAGTCCTGATAGGCTGTGGCTCCATGCTTTGCTGTTTGCTGCAACGTTCGTAAGTACAATGATGGCAGGCACGGCATGGGCAATGCAGGATTACACAGATATTACAACGTGGGGAACAGGGCTAACTTACGCTCTGCTGCTGATGAGTTTCTTAACCGCACACGAGTTCGGACATTATATCGCAGCTCGTTACCATGGTGTTGATGCTACGCTGCCGTACTACATTCCAATGCCTTTACTGTGGCTGATTCCTTTCGGAACCATGGGAGCAGTGATCCGAACACGCTCCATGATACCGAATCGAAAGGTGATGTTTGACATTGGTGTTGCAGGACCACTTGCGGGTTTTGTTGTTTGTCTGGTGATTTTGGGAATTGGCTACGCAAATGCTCCTCCACCAGAGAGTATTTACGCATTTCATCCAGAATATCGTTTTCTGGAGTCAATCCCTACTACCGGAATGTACTTTGGCGATATGCCTCTCAATGCTGCCTTTCGGTGGTGGGCTTCGGAAACACATGGGTGGATACCTCCGATGAACGAGGTGTACCACTATCCGTTCTTATGTGTTGGCTGGTTTGGGCTGTTTGTAACGGCACTGAACATGGCTCCCTTTGGTAGTCTGGATGGAGGCCATGTGCTCTATGCTTTGGTTGGAGGAAAAAGACAGAGAGTGATTTCCAGAACGCTGTGGTGGATGATGTTTACAGCAGGATCACTTGCTGTACTTGGTGCAGTGAATAACGCACTTCTTGAACCCTCGCCGGTGCCGTGGATTGATACGTTGTCGCGCACAGTTGGGGTTGCACTGAACTCACTTATTCAAGCCGTGCCCTGGTTGTTTCAAGCCGGAGAGGGCTGGTTGCTGTGGTCGCTGCTTGTACGGTTCCTTGTAAAAATTGACCATCCTGAAGTTCCGGATACATCCCCCATCGGAGGCTATCGCACCGTGCTTGGATGGCTGGCTCTGGCAATACTGGTTTTGTGTTTACCAGTGCGCTTCGTGTACTTTGTATAACACCTGGTGGTTTTTGTCCAATCGTTCGAATACCTACATGCTCACATCCCGCCAGCATACTGTGCTGGCCACAGTGCTGATAATCGTTGTTGCGTACTTTACCAAGCTTGGTAGTGTAGAAGTACAACCGTGGGACGAAGGGTTGTACGCTGTGCGTGGCGAAGGCATTGTGTTGTATGGGAATGTCTGGGATCAAACGGAACATGCCCTTGGAGGTCTCTACTCAAGTATTCCCGCTCCGATGGTGTCGTGGCATGTGGCCATCGGAACCTATGTTTTTGGCCGAACCGCTGTCGGAGTTCGGTTGATTACCATTCTCGATGCCGGTATTGCTCTCTGCCTTCTCTATGTAATCTTATTGCGTTTGGTTTCTCACCGAACGGCGCTATTGAGTGTTATAATCATGGGAGCGTCATTGCATTGGGTTGTGTACTCGCGGCAGGCAATGACGGAAGTGCCGCTGATGACCTATACACTATTGGCCCTTTGGGGATGTTTTCGACTTCGTGAACTACTTGCAAACGGTCATCGCTGGCAAAGCTCAAAAGTACTCTTGTTCGTGGCTGTGTTTGGAATTGGTCTTGGCTTTGCCATGCTTACCAAACTGGTCGTTGGTGCGCTTCCAATCTTGTTTGTTATAGGGTTTTTATTCAATCGTGACTCACGAATGGTAGGTGCACTTGGTGTGAGTGTGGGACTAATCATTGCACTTCCATGGTATGTGTACATGGCTGTCGCACATGGTGCTCCCTTTTTTGCCGCCCTTACGCTCCAACATGCTACATCTGTTGTAGAAGGGAATACCAGGCACCTGGGTTTTTATTACTACCTGAACCAACTGATTGTTGCTCAGCCTGCACTTGTTCTGGCCTTCCTGGTAAACATCAAACATGTGCCCTCACTTCTGAAAACAATGTTGCACCGTTTCAACAGCGAGAATGTCGAACGGTGGCAGGAAGCAATCATTTTTACGTGGTTTGCATTGGTTTTTATCGGACTTTCTGCATCTCCAACAAAAAACCCGCACTATGTTGTGATGCTCATTCCGCCATCCATGTGCGTTGCCGCTGTAACACTTGAGCGAATGCAGTATAAAAGTAGTCCACGTTTGATGCTCATGATGTTTGCCGTCCTTGTTATCGCGTGCATGTGGTCGTGGTTTGGACATATACGAACTGCAGTGAAGCAGGATCCCCTGGATGTACTCATCGTTGGTATGATATGCTTCATTGCCGTCCTCCTGCCGCTGGTTATACCGGAGAAGATATCACGTGCAGTAGCTGCACGTGCGCGATTCGCTGTTGCACTACTACTTATATCTGGAAGCGTAGTCACAGCCGTTCACATACTCTGGTACGGTTTCCCGGGCCAGATCCGGGGGGGGCGCGAGATAGCCGTTCGTTTACTGGATAGTGGAGAACAAACGTTTACGTATCTGTACCACGAGCATAATGCCGCCGACTCATTGAATCCTCAGCTTGCGTGGTACACTGCCGGCTGGATGACTGGTGCCAATGAGAATAGATCGTATCAGTCCAGGGCTCTGCCCGAGTTTACAAGTTCACTGAACGCTATCGCCGAGGTTGCTGTTTCTGGTATCCCTTATGTGGTGTACTATCACCCAAGCATTTCATCGTTGGTACAGCGTGAAGTTCTCTCATCACTTGCGGCTGCGTATAATGTTGAATGGAAAAATGACCACTACACACTGTTGCGGCGCACGCTGCGGCTGAACTATTGATGTGAACGATGCAGAGTAATTACACTGACGGCGTTGTCACCATTCGTCCATACACCCTTTCGGACGCAGAGACTCTTACACGATTGGTGCACGTATCCTGGAAACAAACGGTGCAGTGGATGCCATGGTGCCACGAAGCCTACACGATTGCGGATGCCACGGAATGGATTTCCCAACAAGTAGAGCGATTTGAACGGGGCGAAGAATATAGTTTCGTTACATGTAAAGCTGACACGATGGAGATGGTAGGGGGCTGTGGACTAAATCAAATTCATGGACACGATCGTTCGGCAAATCTGGGTTATTGGACGGCAGTTCCGTTTCGGGGCCATGAGTACAGTCTTCGTGCAACACGCCTACTTCTCCGTTTCGCATTCACCGAAGTACAACTTGAACGTGTTGAAATTGTTGTTGCCACCCGCAATCGGGCGAGCCTTCGGGTTGTGAAAAAACTCGGTGCGTTTCGTGAAGGCAAAGCACGAAATCGCATACGTATTGGTGATCACTATCACGATGTTCACTCTGTGCTTGCCAGTGAGTTTGCAACCACTATGAACCGCTGATATGCGAAGACGAGTGGATGTCTATCCTTATGTGCACGTGTGAAATCTGCCTATACACGCGACAACGAAAGTGGCATGTGTGCTGAGAACCGAATAGCCATTGCTGTTTTTGGTGTAGTAGGAATCATGAGTTCTTGAACTGCATGTTATGCAGTTTTGCATACACCCCACCAAGAGCAAGCAACTCAGCATGCTTACCCTCTTCAACGATTCTTCCGTTTTCAAACACCAATATGCGGTCTGCGTTCACAATTGTGCTTAAACGGTGCGCAACGACCACAGCAGTACGATCCTGTAATACCTCAGCGATTGCATCTTGAACAATGCGTTCGCTCTCAGTGTCAAGTGCCGATGTGGCTTCGTCAAAGAGGAGAATTTGAGGATTCCGAACAATTGCGCGCGCAATTGCCAATCGCTGTCGCTGCCCTCCTGATAGCTTCATTCCCCGATCGCCGATAATGGTATTGTACCCGTCGGGAAGCTGCATGATAAAATCATGGGCATGTGCAACTCGTGCAGCACGCTGGATGTCTGCTTGTGTTACGTTAACGAGTCCGAGCGTTATGTTGTTAGCAACCGTATCGTTAAAGAGAATTGTTTCCTGGCTAACCATTCCAAATAATGCCCGATAGCTGGTTAGTTCAAGATCGCGAACGTTGATATCGTCCAAGAACAGTGTGCCCGACTGAGGGTCGTAGAATCGCAGAAGCAGGTCAAGGAGCGTACTCTTCCCGCTGCCGCTTGCTCCAACAAGAGCAACCGTTTCGCCCTTGTGCACGGTAAACGATATGTTACGAAGCACCGCATCGGAACCATAGGCGAAAGAAACGTTGGACGCACGCACCGATGCACGAAATGCAGGTGTGGTAATCGGACCGCTTTGGATTGACGGTTGTTCGTCAAGAAGATTTACAACATTTTGAGCAGCAGCCAGACCACGCTGCATGCCGGCGATAGTGCTAACAATTGACGTGATCGGTTGCATTAAACCAAAGAGCAGAAAGAGGAAGGTTACCAGGCTGGCAGGTTGGATGTCGTGGTTTGCCAAGGCAACTCCTCCTGCAAAGAAAACGCCAACCAAGGCTAATATTCCAAAGGTATCGTTCACAACCGGAACGAGTGCGCTGATGCGTTCGTTCCGTAGAGCTGTACGCACATAGTGCCATGTTTGGTTGCGAAATCGTTGTACCATTGTTTGCTCAACGCCAAGCGCCTTTACTACACGAATGCCTCCGACCGTTTCCTGCAGAGTACTTGTATAGTCAGCCTGAGCACGCTGTAACCGTGCGCCATAGCGCCGGAGAATTTTTGTACTCAGTCGTATGGCGATGAAACTCAGGGCGCTTACTGCAATGGCAATACCGGTTAGAGGAATGCTGATTGCCAACAATAAGAGCACGTATGTTACTACCGTGATGCCCTCGCGCCACAGGCTTGTAACAGAATTGATGGCCGAATGGTTCAGAACGCCAACGTCGTTTGTAAGAAGTGATATCACATCACCGGTTTTTCGGCGTGCGTAAAAATCCATTGACAGATCCGTAAGCTTCATAAACATCGTGTCGCGGATGGCCTTCATAATGCCTTCCTCCATGCGCACGGTGATAATCCGACTTAGGTACTTAATGGTTGCACGGATAGCAAATAAGACAAAGATGAAGAAGCTCAGATTGCGGATGGATCCGAAATATGTATCAGCAATAATTACGGATTGAACGTTCCGATCGAACCATGCCTTGAGTCCCGATGCCGGTACAGCGGCAGATGCCGATTGAATAGGTACATCAACCTGAAACAAGGTTCGAAAGACAGGTTCTACAACAGCAAGAACTGCTGCATTAACCATTGCAAAGAGCGCGTTAGCAATAAAACTGAAAACGATGAGCACAAAGAATGGGCGAACGAATGGGTAAATCCGCCGTGTTAGCTCAGATATGGAGTATGTAGTCAAGCGTTATGGTTGTGAAAGTAACACAATTCGAATGTACGACCTCGTGTGCAAAATGCATCTTGGCTCCTACTCCCTTTTGTGTTGGTTATACATCTGCGCAAACTCTTTAATTGCCTCCAACAACGCTGCAGCGATTTTGTTCTGACCACTGGCAGAGCTGACGAATTCAGCATCCTCGGGATTACTCAGAAATGCTGTTTCAAATAATACGTTTGGCATGGACGCACCAACAAGCACATAGAAACCGGCCTGGTTTACTCCACGATCAGTAAGTGGCGTAGAAGACGACACATGTTTCTGGATCTTTGATGCCAATGCTTCCGAGTAACGTACAAAGCTTCTTTGCGCCATCGTTGCCACAATTAACTGATCAGCATCAAGGGTTGAGTACCGCCCAGCCGAATTTTCTAGCTTTATTGAGGCGTTCTCACGTTCGGCCACCCGCGCTGCATCCTCATTCCTCCCTGGTCGGAGTATGTAGGTCTCGCATCCATGTGCAGGATGTGGGATGGTTGGCATACTGTTACAGTGAATACTGATGAACAGTTTACCTTTGGCATCATTTGCAATCTGTGTACGCCGATATAACTCCACAAACACGTCGTCATCGCGAGTCATCACTACCTGAGTGGCCGGCATTGCCACCTTTAACAAATCGCGCACCTTCCGGGCTATGGATAAGGTTACGTCCTTCTCGTAAGCTCCATTCACTCCGATTGCTCCTACATCCTTACCTCCGTGTCCAGCATCCAAAACAATAACATCTAAACTCCACGTGCCGTTAGAAGGTGCAGTGCGTACTGTATGACTGCTGTCGGTTCCTGGTGGTGATGTGACATTGGTTCCGAGAATGGTAAGAACTACTGAACGCGGACCTCTACGCTGAATTGTTGCGCTCTGATACCCTCCAACATCCAGTTTGACTACAAGAAACTCCCTGATTTGGTTGAGTTGGATTGATATGCCGGAGCAGAGTGATTGTACAATATCAGATGCCGCCGATACACCGGGGAAGCGGAGTAGTACCTTCCCGGGCTGCATCTCGGGACGATGGAATTCTTGTATTGTGTCCGAGGCAGTAAACACAACGGTAGTTTGTAAACCACTTCGCTCACAAGTCACTGATAGCAGTTGTACGTCTGCTGCGAGTATGCAGTGGCTTGATATCAACAAACTTGCTGCAATAAGTGCAGTGTGGAGTGAACTATGCAATCCACCCCCGCTTGCGAAACCATACGTACAACATCAATGCTGTAAGCACAACAAAGATCAAAACACCCGGATATGCATACCACAAACTCAGCTCAGGCATGTGAACAAAGTTCATGCCATACCAGCTTGTAACAAAGGTTACTGGCAAAAAGATTGTGCTTATTAGAGTGAGTTGCTTCATTACATCGTTTAGTCGAGAATTCGACATCGAAAAATGCAGATCAACCAAGCCATTGGTTTCCTCGCGAAACATTTCGATTTGCTCGAGCACCTGTCCTAGGTGATCGAAGACATCACGAAAGTATGCCGCTTCGCTTACGTCCACATACACAAAGTCACCCCGATAAAGCTTGTGCATCATTTCACTCATACGGGAGCATGCCAACCGGTAGCGTAGCAACACTTGGCGTAACTGCTGTAAGCGAACGAGTGTTCGTGTGGAGGCAGACTTCATCACAAGTCGCTCCATTTCCACAAGCCTGAGTGAAATGAGCTCGTTAAGTTCGTAGAGGGTTTCCACTACGTTGTCGGCAATCACCGCCGAGAGATAGTCCGGGCCACGAGAAAGAAGCGATGCATTTCCAAGACACCGCTGAAGTAAGCCTTGTATTACCGGCAAAGCTGCATAGTGAATAGTAACAAGCACTCCACTATTGAGCAACAGATTTACCTGTGTGCGTTTAATTTTGGTTAATGTGGTGCTGGCATCGGCGAACGATGAAGGCTCCGGAAGAATTACGGCATGGTATATCAGAAACAGGTGATTGGGAAATTCTTCAGCTTTTGGTGGGTGAATTTTCCAATGGTCGGAAGAGTGCTCGGAGAGTGAGGTTTGTACATCCTCCATCACCAAATCGCTCACACATAGCCACTGTTTTAACACCACGTCCAACTCGTCGTCGTCAGGGTCCTGAATATTAATCCACACCATGGAGTCAGGCGAATACTCGGCAGGTGAGAATCGAACAACGTCGCCTAGTTCCGGTGTTAAGACAGTTCCGTTTGAATACTGGCGAATGGTGACCATGCGGTGCTGTTACCTTAAAAAACTCTTCAAAAGTACCGAATGAAAACCAGGGGAAATGTATCAGAAGCATCGGTGGTAGAACTTCGCATTGATGCCATTGGAGCCGAAGGGGTGAGCATTGCACGATTGAACGATGTTGTTCACTTTGTGCGCGGAGCACTCCCTGGTGAAGTTGTCCGTGCATTGATTCGAAAGAAGCACCGACGATACGTTGAAACAGAGTTGCTGGAGGTGATCCACCAGGCCCCGGAAAGGGTAACGGCACCATGTGAGCACTTTGGAGTTTGTGGTGGTTGCTCGTGGCAGCACAGTGCCTACGAGTCAATGCTGCGTTGGAAGGGAAGGCTATTGGCCGACGCTATGGAACGAATTGGTTGTTTGCAGAATGTTCGCAACCTGGAGCCGATTGCATGCGACCGCCACTATGCATATCGGAACAAAATGGAATTCTCGTTTTCCAGTTCACCATGGTTTACGAACAAGGAGATAGCCTCGGATGCAGTGTTCGATAGAACGTTTGCGTTAGGATTGCATGTGCCAGGGCGCTTCGACAAAGTGCGCCACATTTCTCATTGTCTCCTACAATCCGAAGGAGCAAATGTTGTGTTGCAACGCGTACATGCATTACCATCGCTGCGCAACACTCGTGCATACAATCATCGTACACATCAGGGCTTCCTACGCCATCTGGTACTACGCTGCAGCGCAACAACGAATGCCATCCTTGCGGTGCTGATCACAACGCAACCGGAAACCGACGCCGAGCAGAAGTTGGTGGATGAGTTCATGGACATCCACACAGATCTACCGGAAGGGTCGTCAGTATTGTTTGCTGTTAACAACTCGCACAGCCCTGTAGCGGTTGGCGATATTGTTCAACAGCGTGGGGTGGGGTATATCGAAGAGTCAACGCATGGCGTAACGTATCGCATTAGCCCCTTCTCATTCTTTCAGACAAATTCCTACCAGATGCCGGCACTGATTACAGAGGCACTGCAAGGGGCTGCGCTTTCGCAAGACACCGTTGCCTGGGACTTGTATTGCGGAACAGGAACACTCACTCTGCCTGCTGCTCGTATTGCCCGGCACGTTGTTGGTGCAGAACTTGTGCAGAGTTCGATTCGTGATGCGGTAGAGAATGCGCATCGGAACAATATCACCAATGTTGAGTTTCACGCAGTTGACTTACATGCAAAGCATGCTCTTGATACACTTCGCGAGTTCGTGCAGCCCGATGTTGTGATTATCGATCCGCCTCGGAGTGGCATGCACCCGCAGGTTGTTGAACACCTTATGCAGGTGCGTCCGCATCGCATTAGCTACGTGAGCTGCAATCCGGCCACGTTGGCAAGAGATTGTGCACTGCTTGCAGACGTGTACGAGGTATCGTGGGTTCGCGCTATTGACATGTTTCCGCAGACCTCTCATGTAGAGGCTGTGGCGGCATTATGTAAACGATAGGCTAGGGTACAATTTGAATGGGATGCGAGAGTACTGAACGTCTGGTCGTGAGAATGATAAAGTACGTCCCGGTAGAGGCATGCGGAATCCTAACGTCAACAGCATGAGGTCCGGTAGGGAGTTGCGGAATTGTAATCGTTTCCAACAGTGGCCTGCCAACAAGGTCAACAACCTGAATGTTCACCTCAGACGGGTTTGAGAGATGAAACCGAACGTTGGCTATAGTGTGAGGTGCATATACCGGTGACGGTGTGACCCCTTCGATGCGATCTGCCTCTGCAGTTGCTACATACGGCACAGCGTTGAGACCGAGGTCCACAGCAAGGTGTCTGGCCGAGCGTGCTTGTGCAGATGCCGATGACAAGTTCTTATCAACGGCAATAACAAAGGCAATCTGCTGTGATTGTTTTGGACCAAGGTCGAAAGGTCCGCCGCCAATGGCCATGCTCACATCGGTAATTGAACTGTTCGTTCTTAGTTTACCTTTCGACATAACATTCCACTTCTCAGCGCGAATAAAGTTGTCGTAGATGCTAGGAATGCCACCACCACCCTGGTTGTCCATTGCAGCAACGTTCAGAGGAAGGTCGGAGATCATGCCAACGCAAACAGTGGGCAGCTCCGGGTTTTCTGTATTCTGCGCCACGGCTAATCCGCGCTGATTATCCCATGCAACACCGTCGAGTTCACCGTTCAACCCGATATCCCAATCGAAGAAGAGCGACGCGTACATGTCTCTGATGGACGTGTCGGAAGGATTTGTGATGTCGTACACGAGAATAAGAGTATTGTTGACAGAATCTGAAGTTGGTTGAAGAACGGTGTGTTTAATATTCACGTTCAGTTTGTAACGATCGTTATCATCGGAAAAGAGGCCAACAGCTTCTGCAATTGCCATTGGAATGTTGTTGTGCATCTCTACAATGGAAAGACTGCGAAAGCTGTGGTCGCGGAACCTGGGGTCAGCACCGCGTGCAGCATTTGGCAGGTAGGTGGGTGAAGAGCCTAACATCAGCGCTCCTTCGAACAGGATGTTTTCGGTATCCTTCCACACCAACCCCACGCCTTGTGTATTTGCCGGGTAGTCGTTAAAGCCCACTGTTCCTGTCGTAGTCACGGTAACGGCAATATTGTTTTCCTTGACAGTTCGGTAGTTGGGATTAACGATAGCCTCAAGAAGGTGCTGTCCGCAAACCTCAGTACCATCATAACTGGTTGCGAGCAGTTGCATGTTTGCGTTGATTGCAGCATCGGTAGGGATACGAACCATGAACTTCGTGCCTGGCGTAATGGTCATGCCTGAGGCAACCTTGCCAACATAAACCGAGTCACGAAGAAGTTCCACAGAAAGTGATTGTGGCACTAAGCTTACAACAATCACCGCATTTTGTAATGCATCCAGTTGGGAGGTTACGGCACATTGAATTTCTACAGACTCTCCGGGTTCAAGGATCCCATTTTGGTTGTCGTCATGAATGGTGTAACGTGGTATTTCGGCAATTTTACTTTTCACCCTGGTTACTGATGCAAGCGCATCAACGCGCCCGGATCCAAGTCTTCCTTCGAACGTGGGGTTGAGCGAGTCAATCGATACTGCATTGGCCTTAATTAATCCACGTAACTGATCAGGCGCTAAGGTAGGATTTGCGAACAACGTCATTGCTGCAACTGCTGCAACAATGGGGGATGCCATACTGGTCCCATCCTGTAGTTCGTACGAGTTATTTGGAATTGTGCTCAGTATTCCTACGCCCGGAGCACAAATGTCAACGCTGCGATGAAAGTTTGAAAACATCGCTCGCCGGTCCATTGCATCTGTTGCGGCAACACTCAGAACAACATCGTGTGCAGCAGGATAGAATGCTTGCTCCGATGCATCGTTACCGGCAGCGGCAACGATAAGAGCGCCAAGCGATGTAGCAGCACGAACCACATCAAGGCTTGCAAACGACTGCGATGCACTGCCAAACGAACAGTTGATGATGCGGGCTCCAACAGATGCGGCATACACAATTGCATTACCTGTATTCTCCACAGTGCGTGAACCTGGTGCGTCTCTCCCAACTTTTACGGGAAGTACCTTTACATTCTGTGCAACACCAGCAATCCCTATGGAGTTGTTAGCATGTGCTGCTATGATCCCTGCTACATGAGTTCCATGACTGTTACCCGGCAGCGGTGTGTTATCTGGCGAGGCTCCGTCAGAACCCACGAAATCCCAACCGAACCAATCGTCAACAAACCCATTGTTGTCGTCATCAACTCTGTTAAATCGCTTGTCTCGACCCAGATTATCCACTCCAACTTCCCCTGCATTTCGTGCGATGTTGTCGCGCAGATCTGCATGAGCTGTATCAATACCGGTATCTACTACGCCAACGATTATTGGATCTCCGGATGACGGAAGTGCACTCCAGGCGGGGACTGCGTTTATGAGCGAAAGGTAGTACTGTTCGTTCGATAAGGGGTCGTTGGTGATATCGAGAAGCTGGTATATCGGCATCTCTTCAACATAAACGAATTCCTTACGACGTTGCAGTTTTGCAACAAGAACTGGGGGGGGGATGGGTGTTGTGTATTCAACAATGCAAATAGAGGCAATGGCCTGAATTGCGCGGTATGCCGAATCTGCTTGCTGTGCTGAGTATGCAGAATCATGCTGCTGGCGGTTTCGAAGGCGATGGTGAGCAGCTTGGAGCACCTCCGGTGAGATGTAGCTCGTAGTGCTATGATAACCTAGAAGGGGCTCGAGTACTGGTAGGCTGCCGGTGCGACCGTTGGCATTCCACAAGGCGAGCAGGCTCGGATCGGCTATGCGCACAACAATGCGACTCTGTTGTGCCGTGCCGTCGAGAGAAGCCCAAACTACAAGGATGATAGCGATTGCCAGACATCGGAGATTCATGTGGTGCAAGACGGAAGGACAGGCGTACTGTTACTGCAACGTAATTCTCTTGCGATAGATGAACAAGGTTCCAACCTGAACTTCAGCAATATAGTCGCCCCTCGTTACCGTTCTACCGCTATCGTTTTTTCCGTCCCAGTCAATCTCATACCGTCCGGCACGCTGTACACCTCGGTACAGTTCTCGCACAAGCATTGCCGATGTGGAGTAAATCAGGATACGCACTTCAGCGGCTTCAGGAACAGCATAGGTAATGTGCGGAGAAACATCCTCTGCTAAACCCAATACTCTGCCGATGTCGCCCATGTTTACTGTAAGATTTCCCGTACCCATCGGGTATAGCAGTACGCCGGGAACATACTGCGACCTCAAGATGCCAAGCTCATGTTGCGTCCGCTCCTCGGCCGATGGTTGAATCATTTCCGGTGTGATTGCAGCCATGTTTTTCAGTGCAATCTCCCACGGAGTGGGTGGACGTTGTATAACAGTTGTTGTTTCGACAAGTGCAGAAAAGCTCCGACACTGATCTTCCCAACGTGCCCGAGCGGTAACGTTGGCACGTGCAGCCTGATTGAATGCCGTGTCCTGGCTGGGAGTGAAGATGGTAGTTATTTCAGACCCATATTCGTGAGGCTCTGACATCTGCGCAGTTGAACACAGAGCGGCCATAACGAACAGTAAAGTGGAAACAACCGTTTTTACCATGAGGCATGTTAGCCATTCAGCTTGGACTTGTCGGCTTCACGTAACAGATCGCCGATTGTTACTCCGGCAGACGGTGCTTGCTGCGCATCGTCGGAGCGAGATACTGACTGGCGCGATTCACGATCTCTTCGTCCGTCACGTGTAGCAGTCCGATCTCCGGCCTGAGACTGCTTCTCGGTGGCAACACTGTACGCAGAGCCGTCGTCGGCAATCATTGCCAGAATCAGCGAGGGCCCGCCCGGATTCAAGTCTGCAACAATGCATTCAACCTCGTCGCCAACGTTTAAGGCAATTTTCTTTCCTGGTCCGAGGTTGTTCATTTTGCTCCGAGGCATAAACCCATCGAAGTCATCATCTACACGCAGCACAGCCCCTTGCGGAGTTACCTGTGTAACAGAGCCCTTCACCACTGTTCCGATTGGCATGCGTTGTTCAACCTGAAGCCACGGATTTGGGATGGTTTGTTTGTATCCTAATGCCAGTTGGTGTTTTGGAGCATTGATTTCGAGAACAACAACATTGATTTCCTGGCCAACAGCGAGTATATCCGACGGGTGTTTCACTCTTCGGGTCCACGACAGTTCAGAGATGCGCACCAGCCCTTCTATACGAGCAGCAACTTGTACGTAGGCTCCAAAATCCACAATACGCTTTACCGTACCCTTCACAACGTCGCCTACTCTAAAGTTTTGCGGCACCAGTTCCCACGGGTCGGCCTCATGTTCCTTGTGGCTCAGGGAGATTTTTTTCTTTTCACGGTCAACTTCCAGCACGGTTACTTTGAGTGTAGCTCCTTTTTTGGTGACTTCTTCTGCAGTGGCCACGCGGGTTTTTGACAAGCGTGAGATGTGAACAAGTCCCTCTGCACCGCCAATGTTCACAAACACACCAAATGGTGTGGTAGAAGTAACAACGCCGTCGTACACTTTACCGGGCTCAATATCTTTCCACAGTTCTTCCTGAAGCAGGTCGCGACGACTTACGACAACACTTTTCTGGCCGTTTTCATCTGTGGTGATTTCGTGAATTTTAACGGTGAGGGTTGTACCTACTGCTGCAAGAAGATCGCCTTCCTGGAAGCTGCGTTTAATGGAGAACTGAGACGTAGGTAGAAAAAGGCGCTGACCTTCGAATAAACAACGGAGGCCACCTTTTACACGTTCTGAGACTTCAACGTCGAATGCTGTATTGGAGGCTTTGAATTCCTCAAGTTTAGCATACGCTTCGTCGCGGGCTTTTCGTTCCGCTTCTTTGCGAGCACGATCTTCCTCGCGTCTCTTGCGCTCTTCTTCTTGCATTCGAGCAAATTCTTCGGTAGAGATATGTCCTACAACAGTTGGGGTTACGCCTGCCTGATGAGCAGCAACGGTAGGCTCAGCGGCAGGAGTCGAATGTGCCGCTGAAGCACCAGCGTCGGATGAAGGCGCTTCGGATGCCGTCTCTGCCTTCATCCCATCCGATGATGATGCCTGAACAGGAGCAGCGGCAATCGCCTCTCCGGTGTCTTCTGGATTACGTGTTGTTCCTTCGTTCGGAGTGCTTGCTTCCGTCTCGTGCTGAACAGTAGCGTCTGGTTCTTGATGCGCAGCATTAGAGGTGGTTGCTGATGTTGGTTCAGAATCGGCGTGGGTATTGGAAACAACGGTTTCTTCGATGGCCGGTTGTTGAGGTTGTTCGGAAGCTGGGGATGTTTCCGCAGCGGAGATCTGATCAGACATGGTCGGAGAAGTGTTGTAAAACAGACAAAGATTTCAGACAGACAGCGAAGTTAAGGGGAATTTCCGAGTGAGCAACGTGATTACTCCGTAAAAAGTAGTGTCGCCATTGGGTAAATATTCTGTTTGCCTTATCTTTGTCGGCTCTAACAAAACAAATCAATTATTACCCCTGCCGTACCAAGATTAAGGATACGGCTGCGAAAGCAACCACAGGAGTTACCATGAGCGTCCGCCGAACGTACGAAACAACGTACATATTAAATGCAATCCTCGAAGACGCGGAAATCGAGGCAATAATCCAGAGAATAAATGGTTTCATCACTGAACATGGTGGAACAATTGTTGAAGAAAACCATTGGGGACGTCGGCGCCTTGCATATCCGATTGCAAAAAAGTACAACGGCTTCTACGTGTATGTGATTTTTGAACTCAATTCCGATGTACTACCACAGCTTGAGCGTTTCTTCACTCTCGAAGAGAATGTGATACGACACCTAACGTTGCAATTCGACCAAAAGCTGCACGATTTCCGCAAGGTTCGTGCCGAGATGCAAGCAGCTCGCGCTGCTCAGATGGCTGCCGAAGGCAAAATGGAACGTGGTGATCGCACCGATGGGTTTGTGCGGTTAGATAAAGATGAGTTGGTGGAACCGTTGGATGAATCAACAGACATCGAAGGCATACTATGAAAGTCATTCTCAGACAAAACATCGAAACACTGGGCGAGATCGGCGAGATCGTAACCATGAAGGCTGGTTATGCCCGGAACTTCCTTATTCCTCGGCAGTTGGCATACGTGGCCTCGGAGGGCGCAATTCGCGCTTTGGAAACCGAAAAAGCTCAGTATGCAGTACGCATGGAAAAAGCACGGTCGAATGCTGAGCAAACGGCACAACAACTCGCAGATCTGCAGATTTCGATTCCGATGCAGGTTGGCGAGGAGGGTCGGTTGTTTGGGTCAGTAACGTCGCAAATGATCGCACAGGAGTTGGAATTGCGTGGCTTTAAAGTGGATCGTAGAAACATCCAGATCGAAGAGCCGATTAAGACACTTGGCATTTTTGAAGTCAAGGTGAAGCTGCATACCGACATCATCGCACCACTGAAGGTGTGGGTAATATCCCAAGAATAACACCATGCGTATTGTTGTTGTCGGCGGTTCCGGCTACGTTGGCAATGCATTATCTGCAAAGCTTGCAAACGATGGTTATCAGGTTGTTAACATCTCCCGAACCGGAAAAGGCAACCGTTATGCCACGGGCTTTACATTCGGTCACCTGCAGCCACAGTGCGAAGGAGCACTTGCCGTTGTAAACCTTGCCGGGAGTAGGTTGGATAAAGGGCGGTGGACTGCTGCTCGTCGCCATGAACATTACGTGAGCAGAGTAGAGACAACGCGAATTGTGGCCGATGCTATTGGAAAGTGCACCGTAAAACCAGCGCTTATCAACATGTCGGCAACGGGTTATTATGGCAATACCATGGTACCCTCTAACGAAGCTCATGGGCATGGACAGACATATTTGGCCCGATTGTGTGCTGATTGGGAAGCGGAAGCCAACAAAATTGCTGGAGTAACCCGGGTAGCCGTTATGAGGATGGGTGTTATCCTGGACCGGTCACATGGAGCCTTGCCAAAGCTGATGCGTCCGATGCAATTTTTTTGCGGCGGTCCTCTTGGACGAGGGACGCAGTATCTGCCCTGGATTCATCATCTCGATGCCATCGAAGCGCTGGCATGGGCCACCACGCGTGCCGATGCGTACGGTCCGTACAACGTAGTAGCACCTGAAGCCGTGAACTGGAAAACGTTCATGAAAACACTAGGTTCAGTTATGGGCAGGCCGAGCTGGCTGCGCATTCCGGAGCTACCGCTTCGGCTGCTTATTGGCCGCATGGCAGAAACCGTGGTGGACGGACAATATGTGGTTCCGATGCGCTTGCAGCATACGCATTTTTCGTTTGCTTTTCCAACATTGCGACAAGCTCTGATGGATCTTCTTGCTGCATAATGTGCAGTTCGTTCGTCTATCGGTTTGCGTCCATTGCATAATTTCGGACTCTTGTTCATTTGTGTTGTTAAAAGCCCCTTTCATCAGCCATTGAAATTGGAGTAGCTGTGAATATTGATGTCGTGATGCCCAAAATGGGCGAAAGCATTCAAGAAGGAACAATCCTACGGTGGATCAAGCAGGTTGGAGACGTTGTTGAACGCGACGAAGTTCTTTTGGAAATAAGCACGGACAAAGTCGATACCGAGGTTCCGTCGCCAGCAGCAGGGAAGATCGTTGAGTTGCGTGCTAAAGAAAATGATGTTGTTGAGGTTGGAGCCGTTATCGCTGTAATATCCAGCGATGTGAATGCGACCACGGTTGCTCCGGCACCTGCACAGGCCACTCCGGCACCAACGCAGCCCAGTCCGACGTCTTCTCCGGTAGCTTCTACCCCGGCTCCTGCCCCCCCCACACAAGCTCCGGCACCAGCAGCTAGTTCAGGACCTGCTACGGATGTTGTGATGCCCAAGATGGGCGAAAGCATTCAAGAAGGTACAATTCTACGGTGGGTGAAGAAGGTAGGGGATACAGTTGAGCGTGATGAGGTGCTACTGGAGATTTCAACGGACAAGGTGGATACCGAGGTTCCCTCTCCTGCAGCCGGTGTATTGTCTGAAATACTCTTCAACGAAGGCGACGTTGTAGAGGTTGGGAAGGTTATTGCCCGCTTGGGAGGGGGCTCGACGACTGCGCCGGCTGCGCAGGCTATCCCTGCAACGGCACCATCGGCTCCGATAAACACAGCGCCAACGTCTGCTGCACCGGCAAATGGATCGCACAAGGGTGCTCCTACACCAAACCTGGAAGCAGCATCGCCAACATCTATTCCACGGATGTCGGGTGGACGTTTCTACTCGCCACTGGTGAGAAGCATTGCTAGCATAGAGGGAATTTCAGTTCAAGAACTCGATGCCATCGCTGGTACGGGGTTGGAAGGCCGGGTTACGAAGGCCGACATCATGCAGTATTTGGCCGGAAGAGCAAGCGGGAAAGTTCCTGCAGCACAGCCAGCGGCTGCCGCTCCTGCTTCTGCGCCCTCGGCCGCTACATCAGCATCACAGCAGTATGACGCTTTCCCGGTTGTGGGCATACCAATTACCGATGATGTGGAAGTAATACCAATGGACAGAGTTCGGCAGTTAATTGCCGAGCACATGGTACGTTCCAAGCACACATCACCGCATGTTACGAGTGTTGCAGAAGCGGATGTAACAGGAATCGTTAAGCTGAGAGCAAAGTATAAGGATCGTTTCCAAAGTGCAGAAGGCTTCAAGCTCACATTTACACCGTTTTTTGGAGTTGCTGTTGTAGAGGGCATCAGAGAGTTTCCACGCATCAATGTTAGCGTAGATGGCAAGAACATCTTGCAACACAAAAAAGTCCACCTGGGAATGGCAACAGCTTTACCCGACGGCAACTTGATTGTTCCTGTGATTAAAAATGCCGATGTAATGAACGTTACGGGTATGGCTCGAGCCATGAATGACTTGGCACAGCGTGCACGGTCCAAGAAACTCTCTCCTGACGATATATCAGGGGGCACAATTACGGTTACAAATGTCGGGTCGTTTGGATCGCTGTTTGGCAGTCCGGTTATCAATCAACCGCAAACGGCAATCATCGGTATCGGGGCTATCCAAAAACGACCAGTCGTTCGTGAAATCGAAGGCGAAGACGTGATCGTAGTCCGCAGCATGGTGTACCTAAGCATCACCTACGATCACCGCGTAATTGATGGCGCATTGGCAACACAAGCGCTAGCAGCAATGGTTCGTTCGCTGGAGCGGATGAACGAGAAAACAGTGTCACTGTAACAACAGATTGTTACTTTTTACCACGAAGTGTAAGGCCGGAACATTGTTTCCGGCCTTTGTGTTTTCAGTGGGGTTAACCTTCTGCATCCGTAGTGCTTGTTCCGGAAGTGGGTGAATTGCGTTCGAGAATAATGGTTACCGGACCGGAATTTGTTAAATCGATCTCCATCATTTCTCCGAATACTCCGGTTTCTACAGGAATATGCGGTACAGCATTTCGAGATTGTAAGACCAGTTCGTTGTACAGTCGAAGTGCATGGTCGGGGTGAGCTGCCTGCGTAAACGAAGGTCTAGTACCCTTACGTAATGTTCCATAGAGTGTGAATTGTGATACAAGCAGCAGACTTCCACCGGCGTCGCAGACGTTAACATTCATTTTTCCTTCAGCATCAGGAAACAAGCGTACAGTTCGCAGTTTTTCGCTCATCCACTGTACCTCTGCCTCCGTGTCTGTATGTGCGATGCCTACCAAAACCACAAGCCCCTTATGGATGTGCCCAACAACAGTGCCACGTACAGAAACGCGAGCTTTCGATACTCTCTGTAGTACACATCTCATAAAGCAAGCTACGATACAGCTAAGTTTGTGTCAATGTTCAACGTCTGCCGTTGGTGTTGCTATGAAAATATTTGCTTGTTGTTTGTTGTTTGTAGGTGCACTGTGCGCTTACGGTCAGAAAACCAATGATGTTCCTGAATCGCCAGATGGACTCTACGGGGCAGGAGTAGATTCCACGATGACGATTGTGGATCTTGAAGAGATGATACACACCGAAACAACGGGAACACCGAGTGTGGTGCGCACAACGGTAACCGATGTTTGCGCATCCATGGGATGCTGGATGATGGGTAAAAATGGACATCACTCTACGCGGGTGATTATGAAGGATCATGCATTCTATGTTCCTTCCAGCCTTGTGGGTAAAACGGTGTTGGTGCAGGGCACTCTTACATTGAAACGAGTAAGCGAGGCACAGCGCCGGCATTATGCAGAAGATGCGGGTGCAACTGAAGAGGAAGTAAGTGGCATAAAAGGCGACGTTACAGAATACGTGTTTGTAGCATCAGGAGTGAAAGTCCCATGAGGTTTTCTATCGAGCATCAGCCGGTATATTCATCCTTGCATATTTGGCTTGAACAAGGCGAACGTTTTCGTGCCGAACCCGGAGCCATGTTGTCCATGAGCCCATCCATTGAGCTAACCACGTCCACTTCCGGAAAGGGGCTGTTTGGAACTCTTAAAGCAGCGGTCGGGGGGGAGAGCATATTCTCGTCAGTTTACGAGGCCCGTAATGCTCCCGGCGAATTGATTGTAGCACCGGCTTCACCGGGTGACATTCTGCACATGGAACTGTCCAATCAAACGGTAATGGCGCAACGAGGAGCATACCTTGCCGGAGCAACCGATTTGGAGTTGAGTACGCAAGGATCCCTAAAAGCATTGATATCCGGTGAAGGACTTTTCCTTTCACGGATATCAGGTTCTGGTCCACTTTTCTTGAACAGTTTTGGCGCTATATACTCCCGCACCCTGGCCCCTGGTGAAGCATACGTTGTTGACAGCGGTCATATGGTGGCTTTTACTGACGGAATGCAATACTCAATAAAAACAGCATCAAAGGGACTGCTTTCTTCAATGGCCTCTGGAGAAGGGCTTGTTTGCTTATTCGTTGGTCCCGGCACGGTATGGATTCAAACCCGGAATGTAAAAGCATTCGCAGGTTTGCTTGCTCCTTTCATTCCTTCCGGTAGCAGTTAGACGTCCTCAGTGCACAGAGCACAGTTTCAGTCTCGATCAGCAAATTCGTTTATTGTTCTTAGCCTGCTGAAGGATGAATGGCATCCCGTTCGTAGTAGCACTTACCGCCTGTAAGCGAGCTGAGAATTCGATTTCGTTGGTGGCCATGGTTAGAGTGTGTTTGCCAATGTCCGATCACCGCCATGCGTTCTGACTCATTGCCAAAGCGTCCAAAGCCAGTTTTATTGCTGTTCTTTGTTCCACGTTTTGGTATGGGTGCAACTCTGTTTCCCGCATGCTTGACAAAAGGGGAATAGTTCAAATTGCACAGGCACTATCGGTATGGAATCGGTTCCATCGTTACCAGAATGGGGTTGTCTAACCTATCTGACATAAATGATTGAACACTGCAATTA
>CAZGHI010000010.1:5202-8154 GCA_964525565.1 uncultured Hyphomicrobiales bacterium | reverse complement strand
ATGGCTGTGACAAAATATAGTTTTCAAATCCAGCATCATGATTACAGTCTGTGCAGTTGTAATACTTTATGGTTGCTCAGGCTCTGTTGAATCCTGATGAGCAGAGCCGATTCGTACACATTCAGCATACTCCACGTATAAGTGGACGCAATGCTTTCCGAATGTTGATCTATTGAATCTGTTGAAAGCCAGGTTGTGTACGCTTGTGAACGGTGATCTAACCTAACCGTCTTTGAAGCTCCAGGTTGTGCACATTGTAGCCAACAATACTCCGAATCCTCCACGAAACCAAGGGTCGGAACACACTGCAAACCTGCAGACGATATGACGCCATTGGTTAAAAACCTGGTGATCTGCAAAATGATCAAAGAAAATCCGGTTAAAGCATTGCCACTGAGTATGAATGCTATCAACAACACCGATAGTAGGCAGGGAACATTCGTGTACGGGTGTCAAACAGTTCTGTACTGCGATTAGAGTCAGTTGGTAAAGGATAGAAAGGTTCGATGTAGAACATGCAATAGTGCCGGTAGCCAATACAGGTATATCGCCATATTCATTCACTCCGATGTACGATGGGGCATACTACGATGGTTCATGAACAGGGTACAATCGTAACGCAGATTGCCGGCTGTTGGTAAATAACCGACACAATTTGCACATTGTATCAGATTCGTCGAAAGGTCAACACCGGAGAATGACTGTCCTGGATGGAGCAACCGGTATCTTTGCTGTATGGAAACGACAACACCATCCGCTCGTGGTATTGAATACCCTTGTCTCGACAAAGGATTTGTACGGTTAATAGACGTAATGGGCAACGACTCGTCCATCGTGCAAGCAGCCCGTGTTAGTTATGGGGCCGGGACCAAACAAGTACACGAAGATCGAGGCCTGATTCGCTACTTATTGCGGCATCAGCACACCACCCCCTTTGAAATGGTTGAGTTCAAATTTCATGTGAAGCTCCCAATTTTTGTTGCTCGACAGTGGATCCGGCATAGAACTGCCAATGTGAATGAGTATAGTGGTCGGTACTCGGAGATGAAGGACGAATTTTATGTCCCGGAACTGGAGCAAGTTCGTTCTCAGAGCACAACGAATAAACAGGGAAGAGCCGAAGACCCTTTTAGCACATCAGAAGCGGAGCAGATTGTACACGAGATTCGCGATGCTCAGGCTGCCATGTATAGCCAATACCAAGGTCTGCTCTCTACTGGTCTGGCTAGAGAAATTGCTCGCATCAACTTACCCGTGAGCAACTACACGGAGTGGTACTGGAAGATTGACTTGCATAATCTTTTTCACTTTCTCCGATTGCGAATGGATAGTCATGCGCAGTACGAAATCCGTGTATATGCAGAAGCTATAGGAGCAATTGTTAAGGACATTGTTCCGCTTGCGTGGGAAGCCTTTGAAGATTATATGTTGCTTGCTGCACGTTTCACGCGGTTAGAATTGCAGGCTTTAGGGAAGCTCATTGATAAAGACGCTGCAACCGACGAACTCATGGAACAGGTAGGGTTAAAGGGTCGTGAGCTGCGAGAGTTTCGGGAGAAGCTAGCCAAGTTGATGTGATGCATGTGTTGTTCGTTATCCTGATCCTTCTTGCCGCCTTCTTAGCGGGTTGCGATGCTACTGTAAGTACGGTGAGCAGTGTCAAAGACGACTTTGGCCGTCCACCATCACACATGCCTCCAATGCCAACGCCTGCGGATAACCCCGTTACCTTGAACAAGGCTATGCTTGGACGGCGATTATTCTACGATGCACGTTTATCACGAAATGGAACCATTGCTTGCGCAACATGTCACCGACCTGAGTCTTCGTTCAGTGATGCACCACGGCAGGTAAGTCAGGGAATAGATGGCAATCAGGGAAACAGGAATTCACCATCAATAATCAATGCAGGATACCGCAGATTCCTCTTTTGGGATGGACGTGCAGCAACGCTCGAAGATCAAGCCATGGCGGCTTTTCTCAATCCGATTGAAATGGCGGCGGACACCGTAGCCGTAGCTCGGCTGTTACGGTCTGCAGAATATGCAGCGGACTGGCAAAAAGCGTTCAACGATACGGTGGTAACCATGCGCAGAGTGATGCAGGCAATCGCGACATTCGAGCGGACGATCATTTCTGCCGACAGCCCTTACGATCGTTTCCGACGAGGGGATTCAATGGCATTAAATGCAATGGAACGATGGGGCATGCAACTCTTTTTCAGCGACAGAACACGGTGTGCATCGTGTCACAGCGGACCGGATTTAACAGATGATTCATTCCACAGCGTTGGGCTCTTTCATCATTACTTTGACCGTGGGCGGTACGAAGTTACACGCGATCCACAAGACGAAGGCCGATTCAAGACGCCTATGCTTCGCAACGTTGCGCTTACCCCCCCGTATATGGCTACTGGCGATAGTGAAGACGGTATTCTTGAAACACTTGAGGATGTTATTGAGCACTATAACAAAGGCGGTTCGGCATTCAACAACAAAGACAAACGTGTTGGTAAGTTAAATCTTACTGAGCAGGAGAAATCAGCACTTGTAGCCTTTCTGCGCGCCCTTACAGATAGTTCAGTGTTGCGTAACCCTTTATATCTTCAACCGTAGTCTGCACGGTTTTTCATCGGTTTTGTTATTAGAATGTTCAAAAAGTTGCGATAACTACAGTGCTTAGTACCACCGATCAGAGTACATACATCTTCGAGGTATGCGATATCTCGAAAACGTACACCATGGGCGACGTTCAGGTGCATGCTTTGCGGAATGTTTCGGTAAACATTCCCAACGGAGAGCTTGTTGTTATTCTTGGTGAGTCTGGGAGTGGAAAATCAACTTTGCTGAACATATTAGGTGGGTTGGATGTACCCACATCAGGTGTGGTCCGATACAGACAAACAGAGATAACTGCCGCTACAGAAAGTGTTCTTACTCAGTATCGTAGAAA
>CAZGHI010000010.1:3108-5192 GCA_964525565.1 uncultured Hyphomicrobiales bacterium | reverse complement strand
GAGCTCACTCGTTTTAGACGTGAACATGTGGGATTTGTATTTCAGTTTTACAATATCATTCCCAGCCTTACAGCACTGGAGAACGTTCAACTGGTCACGGACATTGCCAGCAATCCACTAGGTGCCGAGGAAGCTCTGAAGCTTGTTGGATTGGAAGAACGCAAGAACCACTTCCCGTCGCAGCTTTCCGGAGGTGAGCAGCAGCGGATTGCGATTGCCAGGGCCATTGCTAAGCAACCGGATGTGTTGTTGTGCGATGAGCCAACAGGAGCCTTGGATTTTGAGACCGGAGTGCTCGTACTTGAAGTGATTCAACGAATACAAAGAGACCTGCGCACAACAGTTGTTCTCATCACACACAACGCCTCCATTGCCGATATGGCCCATAGAGTGATTCGAATGCGGAGTGGTGAGATTATCGAAGAGCGTGTGAATACCGTAACACGATCGCCACGAGAGTTGGCCTGGTAACATGCGTGCCCTTACAAAAAAACTATTCCGTGAGGTTGGCCATTTACGTGGTCAAATTATTGCCATTGTTCTAGTAATAGCCTGTGGCATTGCCAACTTCGCAGCCTTTCGCAGTGTAGGGGCGTCATTGCAATTAACTCGGTCGTCGTTTTACGATGAAACACGTTTTCCTGACATCTTCATTACCGCTAAACGTGTACCTGAAACCATAGCCCAAAGTATCGCTGCTATCCAAGGAGTAGCACTTGTCCAGACAAGGATTGTGCAGGAAGCGCTACTGGATTTACCCGGACTTTCGGAACCGGCAAGCGGTACGATTCTTTCCATCCCTGATCATGGACAGCCCAATCTGAGTAGGCTTTTCTTACGGAGCGGGCGCTGGGTGAAGGAAGGCTCGGACAACGAAGTCATTATTTCTTCAGCGTTTGCAGATGCCAATCTATACACGGAGGGGTCTCAGTTTAAGGCTGTAATTAACGGCCATAAACGCCAACTCACTGTTGTGGGTATATGCATCAATCCGGAATACATTATCGAGATGCCACCGGGTACGATGATTATTGATAACAAACGGTACGGTACCATGTACATGGCGCGCAGTGCATTGGCAGCAGCAACTGATATGACCGGTGCGTTTAACAGCGCTGTTGTAAAGTTAGAACCTGGAGCATCCGAGAAATCTGTTCGTGAACATATTGATGTGCTTGTTGAACAGTACGGTGCAATTGGTTCCATTGGACGCGACGAGCAGATCTCCCACCGTTTTTTGAATGATGAAATTGCGCAGGTTACTGCTCAGGCCGTCATTATTCCTTCGATATTTCTTGGAGTGGCAATATTCCTTCTGAATGTTGCTTTGCTGCGCTTGGTGAGCACCCAACGCATGTCAGTAGCCATACTCAAAGCTTTCGGGTACACGAGTGCCAAAATAGGCCTGCACTACGTAGGGTTTGCTTTAATTGCTGTTGCCGGAGGAACGGTGCTGGGCTTGATAGGGGGCGATGCACTTGGGCAAGGGCTGACAAAACTGTATGCAAAATTCTACCGTTTCCCGGTACTCCAATTCGACATGCCCGAAGGTGTGATTCTGGGGGGGGTACTTCTCAGTGTTGCAGCGGCAGTCCTCGGAGCAGTCGGTGCCGTACGAAGTATCGTTCGGTTACCACCCGCGGAGGCGATGCGGCCTGCAGCACCCAAATCATTTCGGCCTGGTATGCTGGACAGGTTGGGAATCATGAAGCGATTAGACCCGGTAAGCAGAATGATGTGGCGAACAATAGTACGCCGTCCACTTAAAACAGCCATTAGTACGCTAGCTATAGGGTTGGCCATGGCAATTCTCATTATTGGCCGGTCAATGTTCGACATGTTTAATCTCATTCTTGATTACCAGTTTAACAAAGCCTCCCGCCAAGATGCGAACGTCTCGTTCATGCTACCACGATCCGAGACTGCTTTGTACAGTGTGATGAATTTGCCGGGAGTGTTACGCGCCGAACCATTTCGTATGGTCCCTGTTGACGTGTCGTTTGAACGACATACCAGACGGCTGGCGATTACGAGCATCACTAATGAACAGGAGCTCGTGCGCGTTGTAGATGAAAACGGAAAGG
>CAZGHI010000010.1:0-3055 GCA_964525565.1 uncultured Hyphomicrobiales bacterium | reverse complement strand
ACAAGTTCGGTCTCCGTGAAGGAGATTATCTAACAGTACAACTATTGGAAGGTGACCGACGAACAATAAACGTGCAGTATGCCGGACGGGCCGACGAAGTGTTTGGAGTACAAGCATACATGAACCGTGACGCTCTCAGTCGGCTTCTCGATGAACAGGGTAGCGTGTCCGGTGTTAATGTTTTATTGGACCCGGACTATGAAGGCCAGTTCTCTGCCGGACTTAAAAATGTTCCGGCAGCGTCCGGAGTTATTACGCGGCGAACCACAATTCAAAGCTTCGATGATAACTATAAAGAGAACATGGATATTTCCACGTTCTATATGGTTGGATTTGCTGTGGTAATTGCATTTGGAGTTGTTTACAACAGCGCACGTATTGCGCTATCGGAACGGTCAACCGAGCTTGCTCAACTTCGAATTCTTGGTTTTACTCTATCCGAGATCAGCTTGATTCTCGTTGGTGAGCAGCTCATAATCACGATGATGGCGATTCCTGTTGGAGTGATGATTGGGTGGGGTACCGTGCTTATGCTACCAAGTGCTCTGTCGAACGATCTGTTTCGCTTTCCGGGAGTACTCACAGTAAGCAATGTAGGAATTGGTGCAGCAACTATCGTAATTGTAGCCATGGTAACAGGCATTTTGATTTGGTTCCGACTTCGCAGGTTGGATCTGATTGCTGTCTTAAAATCAAGGGAGTAACCCAGCTATGAATATTCGGAAACCCAAACACCTCGGTTGGATTATTACAGGACTCATTGTGGCAGTCCTTATCGGACTGTCGCTTTTACCCAAGCCAACTGTTGTTGAGACAATCTCTGTTCGGCGAGGATTATTGCGGCAAACAGTTGACGCAGAATCGCGCATACGATTCAAGCACCGCCACCTGATTGCGATGCCGGTGAATGGTACAGTTGCGCAGATTCTTCTGGCTCCGGGAGACTCTGTGAAAAGAGGACAGGTTATAACGTACTACGTTCCTCCCGCACTTGATGCACGCCAACGTTCAGAAGCTGCAGCCCGGTACGATGCGGCACGGTCTGCCGAACGAGAGGCACGTCAGGCACTTGCAGCTATTCAGCCGACATTGGAGCAAGCTCGGCGGCGCGCGGAAAGAACGCAACGGTTATTTGCATCAGGGGCTATCTCCAAGGAAGAAGCAGAATTAGCTAGCGATGCTTACAACAGACTTCGTGCCGAGTTCGAAGCTGCTGAATCACGGGTACATGTTGCAGCCTATACGGCCAATGCAGCAAAAGCTGCAACTGCAGCAGAGCCTGGTCAGCGCATTGACGTTGTTTCACCGGTGAGCGGGATCGTGCTACGCAGATTTGAAGAATTTGAACGTCCACTTGCAGCAGGCTCCCTATTGATGGAGATTGGAACATCTACCACAACTGAAGTTGTGATTGATGTTCTAAGCACAGATGCTGTTCGAATCAAGAGGGGGATGAAGGTTCTTTTAGATGGGTGGGGCACAGATGATACACTGGTTGCGGTAGTTAAAACCATTGAACCTGCGGCCAGAATCAAGGTTTCTGCTCTTGGTGTGGAGGAGAAGAGAGTGGAGGTGATTGCAGACGTACAACATCCACCAATCGGCCTTGGCGATGGATATAAAGCAGACGCTCATGTAGTTCTCTACGAAAACACCAATGCCACTGTGATACCACTTGGAGCTCTTGCCAAGGAAAATGGCCTATGGTATGTTTTTGTGGTTCAGAACGATGTTGTTGCAAAACGCAACGTAACGCTAGGACGCCGTTCTGCCATGAATGTAGAGGTTGTCTCCGGCCTTCGTGAAGGCGAGCGTGTGGTGTTACACCCACCCGAAGACCTTGCAGATGGGGGGTTGATTGAGACTACGGCAGACGAATAGAACCCATGTACGTTGTTGATGCACGCGGCATACACGCCGCATTGTGCTACCAAGGAATTCCTATCAGCAAATTACAGCGAACATAATGGGACTGAATCCTTACTGATTCAGTTTGACACATGTACGATGTCCAGCAGCCCCACAGCAGTTCTTGAATTTTTTACCCGGCTCTATCGGGCACGGTTCATTTCGGCCGAAGGTTCGTGCTTCATGCTTAACAGTCTGTGCAGGAGATTCAGTAGCGCCTTGCTGTACTGTCCCGCCGCTAAACGACGATGTTGGCGTGGCATGAGAAAACTGTAGTGAACGGGAAGCTGATACAGTGGAACGAACCTGCGGTGCTTCGGTTGGTCGGGCTTTCGGTGCATCGGCAGTGCGTTCAACAACACGGGGGAAGTATTTAAAAGCAACCTGAGCTGTGCTTTTGTTGATTTCCTTAATCAACTCGAGGAAAGCCTTGTACGCTTCCTGCTTGTATTCCAGCAGTGGATCCTTTTGTCCATACGCCCGCAGGTAAATACCTTCTTTCAGGTCGTCCATACCGCGAAGATGTTCACGCCATTGCTCGTCAATGGTCTGAAGAAATGCATACCTTTCAAGCGAGGCCATAAAGGTACTGCTCAAAGACTCTTCCTTCCGCTCATAGAACTCGTTTGCCAGAGCCATAACTTCGTTTATGATAGCACTCTTTGGTTTCGAAGACATGTCGGCATCTGTTATGTGCGGGTCTAGAAGCAGTGCTGTTCGCAATTCATTGGCAAATGCCTGAGCATTCTTCTCTTCGAAGTAGGTGTCGAACAGGTCACTTGCAAATTCTTCTACGTATTCAAGAACCTCTGACTTTAGTCGTTCACCCATGAGAGCGTGTCTGCGTCTTGCGTAAATCACTTCACGCTGTTGGTTCATTACGTTGTCGTACTCCAGAAGACGTTTTCGTGTGGAGAAGTTGTTGCTTTCAACTTTCTTTTGTGCATTCTCAACGCTTTTTGTCACAAGCGGACTTTGAATTGGCTCACCTTCAGGCACCTTGAGCTTCGTCATGACCATTGCAATTCGATCGCCCTGGAACAATCGCATCAAATCCGCCGCGGCCTCGACGTTCGGCGCCTCGGACGGAAGCTCCCTCGACGTCGACGAGTACGAGCAGGCGCACGACCTGCAGCCGGGCCTCGAG
>CAZGHI010000009.1:52282-70398 GCA_964525565.1 uncultured Hyphomicrobiales bacterium | reverse complement strand
AACGAGTGTCCACGGCATGGTGCTAACGGCAGGCAGCGTGCTTGGCATCTTGGTTTACGGCCACGGTATGTTTACCATCCGCCCGAACGTTAAAAAGTTAGGTGCACTAAGTAGGCAGCTTTCTGAAAGTGGTGAGCAACCTGCTGAAGAACTTCTTGCTCGTATTGCTCAACTACGAGAAAAAATTCGCAGATCCGGTGTTGTGCTTGCCGTGATGATGCTGGTAACAGTTGTGATTATGGCTGTTGCTCGTTATACGTATTAGTAAACCCGCATCAGGTATCTGCAATTCGAAACTCACCTAGAGGGCGGCGCTCGCCGTTGATCTGAACTTCTACACGGTGAATCCCGGGGAAGTGTGTTCTTGTTGTGTGCTGTTTCAGCGAGAGGGTTTTTCGAAATCCCCGACTCATTCCGGCATCGATGCTAGCACGTGCAACCTTGAATACTTTTGGAGCTGTTGCTCCGCTTGCCTTTACAAAGTGTACTACGATGTCGGCAAGAATGTTCTGCGTTGATCCATGCTGGTTGCAAATGTCGAAATCTATAGTAACACTCTCACCGATTGCCACGGTTTCCGGGGAGATCTTTACCTTACTAATAAGGATGTTTTCTTGCTGACGGTACCCTACTATGGCTAATGCATCTGGGTGCGCACGTTTAATCAGCGATCGCAGAGCATGAAGTGCAATCCAGTTCGAATGCTGATTGTGAGGGTTATGCACAGAAGCAACAAACTGTATCGCATCGGTAGGATTATCCTTGGCAATATCGTTCACATTATTTGCAACAGACCTTCGAACGTACAGAGACTCGTCGTTTACGAGTTCTTTCAGCAAACGAAGCACAGGCCTCGGGTTTGATTGGAATTGTGGTAGTCGTGGGGCCCACGGTAAACGTGGACGTGTTCCTTCACTCACAAGCCGTCGAACATGATGGCTCGGATCAGCAGTCCACGTTTCTAGATCACGTAATGTGCGTTCTGTATGGCGAAGTAAAAGTGGGCGTAGGCAGTATTCCGCTGTGAATCTCTGCGTTATCTGGTAGCAGGCATGGATAGCCGTTTCGTAATGATCCGGACCGTAGTCGGAGATAATACAAGAAAATGGTAAAAAAATGAAAGAGCTAAACGGGTGATTTTCTTGTACGGGAGTAACGGGTGGCAAGGCTGCGGTGATGGTCTGCATCACATGTTCGGCACTTCCCGGGATAGTATTCCTCAGGACTTTAGCGATGTGGCGAGCTCGATCCATGAACTCCATGGAATCAAGACCGATGGTCGCATGGTGAAGAAACTCATTTACGCGAAACTGTCCGTCCACAGCACTTACCATTGATGCTATGTTCGCTACAGTTTTTTCGTTAAAGAAATGTTTAAGGGGCTCGGGCATGGCTTGTATTCGGAACTGACGTGCAGCGTTTATGGCCTATCAACCAGCCAGTATGTTGTCATGTTTCCTTTGCCCTTAATGTTCACCGTTCCCCGCTGAATGCAAGTAAAAGCCTGACCGGATAGCTGTTGTGCCACACTCTCACTAACATGAATTCTCCCGGCTTCGCCCGTGCTTTCCATCCGCGATGCAATATTCACCGTGTCGCCCCACACATCGTATTGCAAACGCTCTGTACCGATAATGCCCGCTGTGAGCTTGCCAACATGAATACCGATTCGTACTTCCAGTCGAAGCTCATCGTTTGCTGGTGCATGTTCGTGGGAGGGGTAGTCGGAGAGCTGCATGTGATGAACAACATCTAACATTTCGACTGCACACTTGGCAATGGAATCACATGTATTTCCTTCGAATGCAACAGCCATGTAACTGTCTCCGATGGTTTTAATCTTGGTTACAGAGTAGTTGCTACACACACCGTCAAGCCGCGTAAATAGCGCTTCTAAAAGCATCACAACGTTCTGCGCAGAAATATTCGACGATATGCGGGTGAAGTCAACAATATCAAGAAACAAGACAGCAGCGTTTGAATAGTGATCGCCAATCACGCGCTCTCCCTGTATTACACGGTCAGCAACTTCACGAGGTAGAGTAGAGTATAGTACGGCTTGTTCCTTTGCTCGTGCATTCCGTTCTTCTTTTAGCTTCCGCTCCGATGTAATTGCTGAAAGTTGCTGGATAGTATTCGTTCCATGAAGGTCTTCCTTGTACTTCAGGAATTCTGAATTATGGAAGACGTATGCATCAAAATCCTTTTCTTTTTCTGCGATATCTCTCAGTTCACGGTGTATTGCAAGTACCAGCGATTTTTCATTTACTGCTACTGCTTCGTTCAGGGCTTCTTGCAGAAACTGCCGAGCACCTTGGTAGTCGCCATCCATCATTGCAATACATGCTTGTGCACGGCACGTGTTTGTTGCCAAGCGTGTATATCTGCAATCCAACATGGAGTATTCACTCATCATTTGCCGTGCCTGTTCAGCCTTACCGACGGTGGACAACAGAACGATGAGATTGCTGGTCATGCGGGCTACTTCATCTACTTCATTTAATTGCGCATACAACTCACGTGCTTGCAGAAAGTACGTCTCCGCATCGTCCGGTAGGTTTTGTTCTACCATGAGCAAGCCGATGTTTCCAAGAACAACTGCCTGTCCCATTTGGTTGTTGTTCCGTTCATGAGTCAGTAACGCCTGCTTGAACGAGTCGGCTGCCTCGTTAAGAACGCCTGCATCCCAGTACAACAATCCAATGTTGTTCAGTACTCCTGCTGCAAGTGCACTTTCGTTATTCTTTTCATGGATGGACAAGGATATTTGGTAATGATGGAGTGCATCAGGGAATGCGCCTATCAAAAAATAGAGCATGCCGATATTGTTGTGTATGGAGGCCTGTGTTCCTGACAATTCAACTTCGGATGCCAACTCCAAAGCACGAAGAAACTGCGGAAGAGCATCGTTATACTGCCGAAGCTCACGCAGGCAGATTCCAATGTTTCCATACAATATGGGCAGGTCGGTCTTTTCACCGGATGCTACATACAGTCCCAAACACTCTTCAAAGTGGGCTAAAGCAGCGGAGAAATTGTACTTCCATTGCTCCAGCGTTCCATGGATTTTACTGAGCAAGAAGTGTGATTGCACCCCATGGGTGTTTGTGATTTCACTCACAATTTCGCGCAACGCTGCTTCGTCATGATTGGCTATCGCCTTTTGTGTGCGCTCCGTGAGCGATTCCCAGAGGTCAGTATTCATGTTGTTTACCCTTCGTCATAAAGGGCAATATTCTGCACAACGTGATGATGCAATGCGGCATTAGATCGCGAATGCATATTCGGTTTTCGTGCAAACCTACCGACCGGCAATCAGATTTAATGCACTTCCAGCTCGGAACCAGCCAATTTGCTGCTCGTTCATCGTGTGTTTGAGCATTATGGATTCTGTTGTACCATCGGCATGATGAACGAGTAGCTCAACGGGTTTCCCACTCTGAATTGTATCGATGTCAATCGAGACCCTGTCGTCTTCGCGAATGCGATCATAGTCGGAAGGGTTCACGAAGGTAAGCGGTAACATCCCCTGCTTTTTGAGATTGGTTTCATGGATGCGAGCAAAACTTTTTGTGATTATAGCTTTCCCACCCAAAAAGCGTGGTTCCATGGCAGCATGCTCTCGTGATGACCCTTCGCCATAGTTTTCATCGCCAACAACAACCCAACTCACGCCGCGTGCTTTATAGTCTCTGGCAACCGAAGGCACATCTGAGTACTCACCCGTAAAAATATTTTTAATGCTGTTGGCAGTATCGTTCACGTAGTTTATTGCACCAATGAACATATTATTACTGATGTTGTCAAGATGACCACGGAACCGAAGCCACGGACCAGCCATAGAGATATGGTCGGTAGTGCATTTACCCTTGACTTTGAGAAGCAGCGGCATATTCAGATACTCTTCTTTGCGCGGAGGTGAAAACGGAGCAAGCTTTTGCAGGCGTTGACTTTGGGGATCAATGAGGACCTCGACGCTTGAACCATCTTCGGCCGGTGCAACGTAACCGTTGGGGTCAGGTACAAAGCCCCCTGCAGGAAGTTCTTTTCCTTTTGGTGCTTGCAGCAACACACCGTCTATTGGTTCAGTTATAAAGTTATGTGTGAGTTTGCCTGCAAGAACAAAACCTGCAACGGTTTCCGGCGAAGCAACAAAGGCATGCGTTTCTTTAATCCCGTCGTTTCTACCGGTGAAGTTTCTGTTGAATGATGTGATGATGCTATTCTTATCACCTGGCTGAACATCGTGTCTCTTCCATTGTCCGATACAAGGGCCACAAGCATTGGCAAGTACAGTGCCTCCAATCTCCTGTAACGATTGGAGTATTCCATCGCGCTCAATGGTTGCACGCACTTGCTCGGAGCCCGGAGTTATGGTGAATTCGCTCTTAGCTTTGAGACCATGCTGAGCAGCATACGCTGCAATTTCTGCCACTCTGCTCATGTCTTCGTAGGATGAGTTTGTGCAGGAGCCGATGAGGCCAACTCTAAGCTCTTCCGGCCACTGGTTGTCTTTAACAGCCTGAACGAATTCGCTCAGTTCCATTGCTCTGTCGGGCGTAAACGGACCGTTGATGTGAGGCTCGAGTGTGCTTAAGTTGATTTCTATAACCTGGTCGTAGTAGGATTGCGGATTTGCCAGTACTTCGGGATCTGCAACGAGATGATTGGCAACAGATTTACAGAGGTCTGCAACGTCTGCGCGATCTGTAGCGCGCAGATAGCGGTCCATTGAATCATCGTATGGGAAAACAGATGTGGTTGCTCCTATTTCGGCTCCCATGTTACAAATAGTTCCTTTGCCTGTAGCGCTGAACGTTGCAGCACCATCGCCGAAATACTCAACAATTGCTCCGGTACCTCCTTTCACGGTAAGGATGCCCGCCAGTTTCAAAATCACATCTTTGGGGCTTGTCCAGCCGCTCATAGAGCCGGTGAGTTTAACGCCAATCACCTTAGGCATTAGCAGCTCCCATGGCATTCCGGCCATGACGTCCACAGCATCTGCGCCGCCGACTCCTATGGCAAGCATCCCGAGTCCGCCGGCATTGGGTGTATGGGAATCGGTACCGATCATCATACCTCCCGGGAATGCATAGTTTTCCAGTACAACCTGATGGATAATGCCTGCGCCTGGCTTCCAGAAGCCGATACCGTACTTTTTGCTCACAGAAGCAAGGAAGTCGAATACCTCTTTGTTTTCGATCTGACTTTTTTCAAGGTCGGCTTTGGCACCGGACTCTGCCCGGATGAGGTGGTCACAATGCACTGTGCTTGGCACAGCAACCTTCGGAATACCGGCACTCATAAACTGTAGCAGTGCCATTTGTGCAGTAGCGTCCTGCATGGCAACACGGTCGGGCTTGAAATCAACATAGTCTGTACCGCGCACAGGTGCCACCGGCGGCAACGTATCCAGATGTGCATACAAGATTTTCTCGGTTAGTGTAAGTGGCTTGCCGAAAGCCGCACGTGCGGCACTCACCTTGGCCGGAAGGCTGGTGTAGTAGTTTGAAATCATGTCGATGTTATGTGTCATTGCCGGTACCGTATTTGATTGAGTTGTTAATTGAGGATGTGCGTGAACAATTGAATGTAGATCGTATCTTCAGGTGGTGGGTTTAAGGTACACAACGTTTGGTAAACCCTCAAAATCGCGGTCGTGAGTAATCAGCGTTGCGTTGTGAGCAATTGCCGTTGCGTAAACGATGGAGTCGGCCATAGCCAGCTTTCGGTCAGCCCGGATATATGCCGCGGCTAAGGCACGTGTTGCCGACAAATCATCGATCACCTGCTCGCGCATTGTTGCAACAGCAACTTTAATCTGTTCCTCGCCCATCTGTCGTTCGATGGCTAAGGCTACCTCGAATATGCAAATACTTGGGACGATGATTCTACCAGACCGCATGGGTTCTATTACGAGTTTGTGTACCGATGTACTTCCCAAAAAGAAGCTCACCCATACAGATGAATCCATAATTATGGGTGCTGTTGCCATTAATCGAATTCCTCTTTTTCCCGCTCAATGTTAACGGTCTGACCCTTTAAGATTCCAAATGCCTGATCGGGTGTGAGCACAGGCACAAGAACAAAGGCGCCACGCCACTCCATAAACATGACTCGCTGGCCAGGCTGGATGTTCATGGCCTCGCGAACCTCTTGCGGGATTACGATTTGGTATTTCGGGGAAACCGTTACGGTAGTACTCATATCGAATCCATTTCGTTGTACGCCTGCATTATCGATGCAAATTTAGTACAACAATGGCAGATCGACAAGAGCTAACTTACTGTTGCAACAGGTGCTTTTCCTGCAACTGAAGTGGAATGCGAACTACATTTTTAACCAAGCCAAGTTTTTCGAGGATTCGAATCGCCCAGCCCGTAAAGTCAACTTGCCACCATCGCATTCCATGAAACGCACTGGAGGGGAAGGCATGATGGTTATTATGCCATCCTTCGCCAAGGGCAAGGAGGCCTACGAGAAAGTTGTTGCGACTTTGATCACGCGTTTTAAACATCCGTCGGCCGGCAAAATGGCAAAGGCTATTTACACTCCACGTTACGTGTGAGGTTAGAAAAATTCGAACAAGTCCGCCCCAGAGTAAACCAGTAAAGGCGCCATGCCAGTCGGCGACCAGGTAACCAAGAAAGGCAGGTACAACAAGACTGAACACAAGCCAAAATGGAAATGTTGCGCTAAAAAAGCGAACAAATGGATCTTTCATATACCTACCGGACCACAGTCCCTTTATCTCGTTCAGACGGTCGTCGCGCATGTCCAGCAGCCATTCAAAGTGGGCGAACATAAAGCCCTTCAGCGTTGGCGAATGGGGATCACCTTCATGATCGCTATGGGCATGGTGGGCTGTATGTACGCTTGCCCAGTTTACAACCGGACCTTGAAAGGCCATGGAGCCAAGGGCAAGAGCGATTGATTTTACAACAGGATGCGCAACAAACGACCGATGAACGATAAGTCTGTGGTATCCGAATGTTACGCCGAATTCGGTAAGAAAACCACCAACGAGGCACATTGAAACATCAAACAGGCTCGCTTCGCCAATACAAAGAAGCCACACTGCGTAACATGTGGCCAGAAAGGGAAGGATGATAAGAACGACAATAGAGGGATTGTTCACAGGCTGTATTCAAAATGGGTAAGAATACAAAGGTACGGAAACGGATAGGGAAGGGGGCTTAGGTTGACTGTTCCAACCAGAATGTTTTCATTTCTCCCTTTCCTTTTACATCAATTGTTCCTCGCATTTTCATTCGAAATGGCCCGGCATTGATCACGATATCTGTGCCATCGAATGCCGGTGCTGCGCCATTCGAAAGCAAACGAGCAAAGTCCTCGCTTACCTGTACCCTGCCAGCCTGCGAGGTGTTTTCCATGCGTGAGGCAACGTTTACTGTATCCCCCCAAACATCCCAAACCATGCGTTCAGTGCCAATCACCCCGGCAACAACGGGCCCTGCATGTAGTCCAACGCGAATGGGGATGCGGTTGGACAGCTTCGACATTTGGAGTGCGCATAATGCGGAACGTTTAGCGGATTCGCAGGCATCCATCGGTATCGGAGCACCTGCAACAGCCATATAGGCATCCCCAATGGTTTTGATCTTCGTTACACCGTTATTCCTGGTGATTGTATCGAACTTCGAAAACAAGTCGTTAAGCATGGTAATAAGGTCTTCAACCTTTAGCCGAGATGCGCGAACGGTGAAGTCAACAATATCCGTGAATAGCACACTTACGCATTCATACTCGTCGGCAATACGCGACTCTCCAACAAGAAGTCGTGCGGCAATTTCCTTTGGCACCATGTTATGTAGCAGCCTCTGATGTTCCTCGGTTTTTCTGCGTTCTTCAGAGAGCTTTTGTTCTGCTTCCATGTGGATG
This sequence comes from uncultured Hyphomicrobiales bacterium, assembly GCA_964525565.1. GTDB lineage: Bacteria > Bacteroidota > Ignavibacteria > Kapaibacteriales > Kapaibacteriaceae > OLB6. Next base: position 62,493 of record CAZGHI010000009.1, on the reverse strand, counting down.
AGTTGTCGCTGGCGCGTCTCTCCAGCAATCCGGTCGCGTAGGTCAATCCATAATTCGTGATGGCGAAGCGCACTTTCATAGTCGGCACGATGTTTAAACAGGCGGAAGAGCAGCTCATGAATTTCCATTTCTTCGTTTGCCAGCGACATTTCTTGCGCCTCGGCCAGTAAAGAACGTAGCTGTTCGAGGTGTTCAGTAGAGCCATGAATATGGTACAGGCTATAGGAGCGAGCGATGTTGAGAAGTAGTGCTTCGCGTCGCAAGCCAAGTCGAATAGCGACAGGTTCAGCCTCCTGTACAACCTCCAATGCCTTCTCGTACTCCTTCGACTGCTGAAAAATTGCAGCCAAGCTTGATGCAGCGGTGAGCCACTCGCGTTCCATGCCAAGGTTCTTGCTCATCGTTATCGCTTCGTGAAGGAATGGCTCAGCCTTTGTGAGATCGCCGAGGCGTACATGCATATTGCCAACGATGGCATTACCACGTGCAACGCCTTCTGCGTCGTTTAACTCACGACTAATTTCTAACGACCGCTCGTAGTAGGAACGGGCTCGATTAATGTCGCCAAGCGATGAGTAAACGATACCAATGTTACCTGCCACGCGTGCGATTCCAACCTTATCGTTAAGTGCTTCCCTTGCATCAAGTGAGCGCCGATACCAATACACTGCATTCGGATAATCCGCTTTCGTATGGTAGGCCACACCCATATTGTTGGTTATACGAGCAATAGACATTACATCGTTCATTGGCTCGAGGACGTCGAGCGCTTTACGGTACGATTCAATAGCCTCTTCATAATTGCCCTGTAGTGAAAAGAGTATCCCACGGTAGCGGAATACGTCGGCACGCAGCCCGGGCATATCGTCTGCAACAAGCAAAGATTCCAGAGTACGAACAGATTCGTCAAGTGCCTTAACATCACCTGTTGCAACAGCACGCTGCGCTGCATCCTTTGCCTGCTCAATAGTGGTCATGTGTACCAGGCAGTATCCTGCCGGAAACTGTCACCCTGAACGTGTAAAATCTTAAACATTCCTCGTGTTCGATCATCGTAACGCATCCTGTCGGCATCAGACTCACCCACAAACATTTCTTTGAGGAGTTCATCGTAGGGCTTGTTACTGGTCACAAACATGCGTCCACCACGATCATGTACGTTCAGTACCACTTTCTTAAAAAGCCTACTGCCAAGGCCATATCCGGAATTCAAATCGTCAATGATCCACACCTGGCCAGAGGTTAGCAATAGACGTGTGTCAAAAGAATAAGAGTCGGCAGTCATGAATATCGGGTTGAGTCCCTGACTCATAAACAATTTGCCTAATCCTACGGCAGTATGACTCTTACCAATGCCGGCATCTCCATACATGTACAACCCGGCTCCTCTGCTATTATCCTGCATTTGCTCGAGTTTATGTGCATACACGAGAAGCTCTTGTTGCGATGGTGTTCGTGGCTGGTAGTTATTCAAGCGCGAACACAGGTTCTCAAGTGGCAGGTGGGGGTTGTGCAGATAAAACTCAATGTCGAGTTTAAGGTATTCGGCTTCTTGTGACGAAAGATTCTCTAAGTCAAGGCCATAAACAACTTCCCCGCTGTTGCGAAGAACTCGCAAAGCGGGGAAGTGAGTTTGCAGTCTGGCCACCACGGCCTCTGGCAGGTTGTCTGCAGGGATCATGGCATAACCGTAAGATTAATTTGATACGATGTCTAGAAGTTCGATTTCGAAGATCAAAGCTTCGTTTGGACCAATGGCTCCTCCTGCTCCCTGCTCGCCATATGCAAGGTGTGGTGGTAGATAAACAATGTATTTACTTCCGACAGACATGAGCTGTAGAGCTTCAGTCCAACCCGGGATTACGCCGTTAAGGCCAAACTCTGCAGGTTGTCCACGATCAATCGAACTGTCGAACTTTGTACCATCAATGAGTGTTCCGGTGTAATGCACCTTTACAGTACTGGATACGGTTGGCTTCTTGCCTGAGCCTTCTGTAATAACGCGATACTGTAAGCCAGAAGCAGTAGTCATCACGCCAGGTTTTGTTTTGTTCTCATTGAGAAACTTTTCTGCCTTGGCAAGATTTTCAGATCCTTTCTTTGCTTGCTGCTGTTGCATACGTTCCGACATCTCAAGCTGGAACACTTGAAGTATGCTGTTCATCTGCTCTTCGGTTAACTGTTCTTTACCTTCAAAGGCTTCACGCATACCGGCGGCAACCATGGCTGGATTTACCGGAAGGTCTTGCATTTTCATGTTCTTACCAATGCTTACGCCGATTGCGTACGAAGTTGAGTCTTGCTTGTTCATGATTTTTGCTGGATTCGAAGATGGTTGCGCATTACAGGCCACCGTAAATGCTGCAACGAGTGCAGCCGAAAAAATATATCGCATGATTCCTCGCATAGTTAAATGGAAACCACAAAGATATGTGGATTATGCAAGGTAACGAACTAGTGCCAAACCAATTGAGACAGCATGATTCTGGTATTTTGCGATGTGAACCAATCCGACTACTTTCATCGTGTTTACGCAGTTGTAAGCCGAATTCCGCAAGGAAGGGTTTCTACGTATGGTCATATTGCTGCATATTTGGGTCTTCGCTCCGGCGCCCGACTTGTCGGGTGGGCGCTGAATGGTGTACCAGTGGAAGACCGTCTCATCATTCCATGCCACCGAGTGGTGAACCGCTACGGTGAGCTGTCGGGCCGTATGCACTTTGAAACGCCTTTGGTGATGCGAGAGCGCCTCGAAGCAGAAGGTGTGACGTTTATTAATGATGTAGTAAATCTTCAGGCACATCTGTGGATACCGGAATAGCGGCCGACCTACTACTGTCACCAGCAGATGCGGCCAACCCCGACGTTATTCGTAGTGCAGCATTGGCAGAGTGCGGTTTACCGGCAGATGCCAACGTTTATGTTTCGGTTACTAAACGATCGGTAGATGCACGGATGCGAAGGCCTATGGTTCGATTACGTGTTACTGTGCTTCCCTCAGCGCCACCAACATCACAACCCCTTTCTTCGTTCCAGGATGCTGATCCCCGAAAAAGGGTACTGATCGTGGGTGCCGGCCCCGCCGGCTACTTTGCAGGACTCGAACTCCTTCGCAGCGGGATAACCCCAATAATACTCGACCGTGGCAAAGACGTACAATCACGTCGGCGTGACCTTCGCCTTTTGCAACAACAGGGTGTGGTAAATCCCCATAGTAACTATTGTTTTGGTGAAGGTGGCGCCGGGACGTATTCGGACGGTAAGCTCTATACTCGTTCAAAAAAGCGTGGAAACGTTCGCGATGTTCTGGAACTACTTGTGGCGCATGGTGCGCATTCGGACATTGTAATTGATGCACATCCCCATGTAGGCAGCAATAAGTTGTGGAATGTTGTTCGCAACATTCGCTACACAATCGAACGTCATAGTGGCGAAGTTCATTTTGGTGAATTCGTAACAGCATTGACTATTGGTGGGTCGCAGAGGAGAGCATGTGGTGTTCGCACAAACAATGGCAAGGAATATTCTGCAGAGGCAGTTATCGTTGCAACTGGTCATAGTGCGCGAGACACTTGGGCAATGTTGCGACGATATGGTGTTATCCTGGTTGAGAAGCCTTTTGCTCTTGGTGTTCGCATTGAGCATCCTCAGGCGCTTATCGACGAAATGATGTATCGCCAGTCTTCTCGCGATGCTTTCCTGCCGGCGGCCAGTTATGCCCTTACATGCCAGATCAACCATAGAGGCGTTTTTTCGTTTTGTATGTGCCCCGGTGGAATCATTGTGCCAGCCTCCACTTCACCGGGAGAAATTGTGGTGAATGGGATGAGCATGAGCCGACGCGACTCACGTTTTGCAAATTCAGGGCTGGTGGTTGAGGTTAATGGCGGACTGAACATGCAACAAATGGTGGAAAAAGCCGCCTTTCAAGCAGTAGTTGGCCAAACACAGCGTGCTCCGGCACAACGTGTATCAGACTTTGTACAGAACATTGTTAGTAAATCGTTGCCGGATACTAGCTATATACCTGGACTGGAAACTGCAGACCTACGAGAAATCCTGCCGAGCGAGGTCTCTGAGCGGCTGGCACAAGCCCTTCAGGTGTTTAACACGAAAATGAATGGGTACATAACAAACGATGCTGTGATGGTTGCCACAGAGAGCAGAACCAGTTCGCCTGTTCGTATTCCAAGAGATCCTGCGTCGTTGGAAAGTGTGAGTCTCCCCGGCTTGTATCCATGTGGCGAAGGGGCCGGGTATGCGGGTGGTATTATGAGCGCTGCACTAGATGGGCAGCGCGTGGCTCAGACAATTGCGGCTAGGACATTCTCCGCAGCCTGACGTCCGGTGGCTGCTGCACCATTCATAAAACCACGATCGGTGTCGCTACAGTGTTCACCGGCAAAGTATAGCGTGTTGTTATGGAACCCCGACGAAAGAACTCCTGAGTACCGCGTCCATTGTCCCGGTCCGAAGCTGCTGTAACTAGACCGAATCCATGGCATTGAAGGCCAGTGCATTCTGAGAATTCTTCCGCTTGCAGAGGTTGCTGCCTCTGGCCATACTTTCGACAATTCATTGATAAGGAACGATGCACATGATTCGCGATGCATCCTTCCCAACATTCTGCACGTTGCTCCACCGCTAAAAAAGGTGAGCCCCCCTCCACGAACATCCTGGTTCGTAGTGTTGGGCCATACCAGTTGTGCGGGGAGGTCAGTATAAAGCACTCCATTTGCGTTGTGCTTGCTCCAGAACTGCTCTTTAAAGCCAACCATCACCTTTGCGTTTTCTCCGTAGCTAAGGTTTGAAATCATATCCTGCACACGTTTTGGCAGATTCGTCCGCAGCGGGATGTTTCGCAGTATTGTAAAGGGTAAAGCAAGAATCAAGTAGTCAGCCCGAACATCAAAAACGCGCTCGCCATGCCTGAGTGTAACGGAGTATGCCGAGCCCATCTGCTGCACCATTTCGAGTACATGGGAAGTGTGAATATTACGCTGATTTCGTTCAGTGAGATGGCCAATAAGCTGATCGTTGCCACCCTTGATCGTGTATCGTTCATCGCTGCTGCCATACACTGAGAATGTGCCATCTGATACGTCGAGACCTACGGTAGTAAGAAAATTTAATGCACTCTGATCTCCCAATTCAAGTCCGTTCTCAGCGACGAATGCCGTTTCCAGAAATGCACGCAGCCATCCGGTTAGTCCAAGGTGAACGAAGTACGATTCGATACTCATTGCGTCAATCGTTGCACGCATTGTTTCTCTTTGGTGAGCATCATCGAATTGCAGTTGCTGTAACTCCGATGAAACATGATCTAACACCGGAGAAATTTCACGTACAATGTCGGCCTCACGATAGACCTTTCCTTCAAAGTAGAATGTTGTGGCTAGGTTGCTGCTATGTGAAGAGTGCAGGTCGGTGAGTTCTAACCCGAATTCACGAATCAGTGAGTGCAGTTCGGTATCGTCAGAGTCTATTAGTTCTGCACCCAATTCTGTTACAGCATTCGGGAAAAGATTGTTGCGCGCTGTTAGAATTCGGCCACCGGTTCTATTTGAGGCTTCGTACACTGTACAACTAACTCCGGCTTTCCGGAGGGTGTCGGCCGCACATAAGCCTGCAAGACCGGCCCCTATAATGATGATACTTGGTTGATGCGTTGGCAGTGAACTGCGCGGACGGCTGCATGAAGGTAACAAGGGTGCGGAGAGTCCGGCAGCAGCTATTACGGAGTTTTTCAAAAAACTGCGACGTCCAATCTGTGTTGCACGCTCGCGACGTGCCCGACGAATAGCACGTTGCAAAAGATGCATCAGTGGAGTGCGTGGCATGCGCGAAAATAGTAGGTATGCCGAAGTGTACGTCTTGTCAGTGCTTACTTGCGCAATATTTTGAATACAGTTCTGCGATTCATGGCACGACCTTCCTCGGTGTCGTTCGAGGCAACTGGGACGAAGAATGCGAACCCCTTGGTTCGAAGTCGTTTCGCCTCGATTCCCTTTGACACAAGATAGTTGCGCACAGATTCGGCGCGTGCTTCCGACAATCGTTGGTTGAACTCCTCGCCGCCAATATTATCTGTATGCCCTTGAACTTCGAGCATTACACGCGGAAACCTCTCCAGATCGGCAGCAAGCTGATCCAAGGTGGCATAGCTGGCAGAATCAACAACGGAACTGTTGTATGCAAAGCCGATGTATTTGGTGAACTGACTTCCTACGGTGTCCATGCCGCGGAGGGAACTCTTGTCGTACATGCCATAGGCAATCATCGTGTCGCGTGATGGGATTGCCACGCTTAGGTTTACATGGTGAACCGAGGGAATGTCGGGAGGAACGTAGGTTACGAGGTAATAATTTTGCAACGACCGGTATATGTCTAAAAAAATAGAAATCAAATCGGCTTTTGTATAGGCACGATAGTATTTGCCACCGGTGTACAGTGATAGTGACTGAAGCTCTTCGTCGTTTGCGTATGCAAAACCAACACAGTATATGCTGATGTTATGCCGAGTTGCATATTCATAAATTTCAGCACTTTTTGTTTGCGATGTATTTTCCTCGCCGTCCGCAAAAACCACACACACCTTAGGCTCGTGCAGCGGAACAGAGTGCAGTGTTTTCAGCGAGGCCATAATGCCATCGTACACCCTCGAAAACAATCCAAGTGAATTTTTCTTGTACTGTCTGAACTCTCGGAGTGCGGTGGAAGTATCGGATGTAAGAGGAAAGACGTGTTTAATCTCTCGGTGAAATCCTACAAGCGAGATATAATCGCATGGACGTTTCATTCCAATGAACATCTCCGTGCCGAGATCCAGAACATCCTTTACACCTTTCATGCTTCCACTCTGGTCAATGGCTAGCGCAATGTGAGTTGGAATGCTGTCTTGCTCTCCAAATTCACGTACTGTAAAAGGGCGAACATCGTATGTCTTCTCGTACCGTTTGGTTGCGCCAACACGCTCAATAAGTTGGGGAAAGTAGTCCGGTGCGGTTGTGGCGCGATACGGCGGGGCCATATGGGTTACGACATAACCGTTGCTGTCTAATACGCGTACGAATAAGCGGATACTGTCGGGAAAGGTGTAGTGTTCCACCTTCCATACATCGGTACTCAGTCGCTGCACGTCGGCTGAATCAATGTGACGAGTTCCCGTAAAGCGCAGTTCTGCTCCGCGCTCGCCACCCTCGCGAAGGTCCAGTATCTGTCCAAGGGTGTGCGAACTCTTACACCCAAGGAGTGCAAAGCATAAGCCGAATGCGACGTAAAGAGCGCTCAGATGAACAACGGATCGATGAGTTAACATCATTCTATAACCAGACCAACCACCATTCCATCACCAAGTGGTATAAGCGTGCTAAGAAGTGCAGGGTGACTACTCATGGTCTGGTTGAACGACCGTAGAGCCTCAACATTGTGTGCTTCTTCGGGCGGTGGCTGGGATGTGATATAACCAAACCCAAGTGCGTTGTCGCCAATAATAACACCTCCAGATCGAACAAATGGAAGCGTTAGATCTAAGTACTTCAGATAGTTTGGTTTATCTGCGTCGATGAAAACGGCATCTATTGGTCGGTTACCGCGTGCACGTTGAAGCGATGTACAAATCTGAGGCACGGTTTCTAGGGCTGGACCTTGAGCAACATGAATGATGTGATCTAATTCAGCTTGCCGGGCCTTTGTAGTGATGAAGTCAGCATGATGTGGCTCTAGTTCACAGGCATACAGGATACCGTTGCTCGGTAGAGCACGTGCCATGGCTATGGCACTGTATCCGGCTAGCGATCCGATTTCAAGAACAACATTTGCCTTGATTGCACGAAGGAGTACCTGAAGAAACCGCGTCTGTTCCGGTGCAATGCTTATCGCTGGTATGCCTGCAGCAATGGCTTCGGAATTCAGGTTGCGCAGGAAGTCGTCTTCGCTGTTGAAGAGCGACTGAACGTATTGCGACGTTGATTCTGTCAGCGGTGTACTGCTTTGCGACATCAGAGTGGTTGCAGAATGAGGACGTGTTGCGTAGCTACTTATGGCCGATGCCAACGTTCACATTTACTCCGTTGATGCGTGCTTGATCTACGAATCGTCGTAATCGAACAGAGAGCGTGTCCATTTGGCGTTTAAATGTTGGATCGTACAAAATGGCGTGGAGTAAACCATCGTTTGTTCGAATGTCGGTAACAACGCTTTGAACGGATGAAACGAGTGAGTCAATACCAACGATTGCACGGTCCGTTTTCGCCAGTACGGCTTCGGCTTCTGTTAAGCGTTGATTAAGCTTGTCGAGAGCCGAAGACATCTTTGGCTCGTTGTCTTTTAGGGCATTACGAACATCTGCCAAAGCCCCTTTCATGTCTCGAACGGAAATGGTTAGATCGGTACGGTTTTCTTCCATCCAAATACGAGCATCGCGAACAAGTACAGCACCATCAGATGTCATTGATTTTACATTCTCTGCAATGGTGCCATCTGCCATCAAATGAGTAACAACGGCTGAGATGGTGTCGAGCCTGCGGAGAAGTGTTACCAGCTCACCACTCACATCGCCAACAAGGGTAACAAGTCCACCGATATCGGCAGCAGTCCTGCCAGGTATTTCCTTGGTTCTATCGAAGGGTTTCGGCGAGGTGCCCGGAAAGAGCTCGAGCTTCTTGCCACCGGTAATTTCGAGGATGCTTACCAGTGCATGGGCATCGGCATGAATGTCGTCGAAACGATCTAACTCGGCAGTAAGAAGTACGGAGCCATGATCACTTCGGATATCAGTTACTCTTCCTCTTTTTACGCCATTTACAACAACGGGTGAGCTGGGCTCTATGCCTCCGCTCGACGGCAATCGCACGGTAAACGTGTGCGTGCTGGTATGCAGCGTAGTCCCTTTTCCAAGCAGGATGCCAACAATCAGAAGCAGAATGCCAACAACGCTAACAATGCCAACGGTGATTTCCGCCTTACGGTTTTGTTCCATGGTGGACAAAAATAGGCCACATCTGTTCTGCTGTGCGGTTAGTCCGTTTCATTGGTATCATCGTATCCCATGGAGTCGTGTGCAACCGACGGCTTGTCGGACTCGCCGTTAGCATGTGGTTGGTCGTGTTTCCGTGCATCTAAGAGGAGCAGGTTATCGGCGATGATTTCTGCTACAAACCGTTTATTGCCATCGCGATCGTCGTAGTTACGATACTGGATTTTCCCCTCAACGTACACACGGGATCCGCGATGAACCAACTTTTCAACAACATCGGCTAAGCCGCGCCATGCAATGATGGTGTGCCAGTCGGTTTGTTCTTGCAATGCACCTTCACGATCTTTCCAGGTTTCCGTTGTTGCCATCCTAAACTGAGCAACCTTCACTCCGGTGTTTGTGAAGTTTACATCCGGATCTTTGCCTACGTTACCGATAAGCATGATTTTGTTAAGTGTACGCGACATAAGCAACCTCAAACATGAAGATTCTTCGAACAACTCCTGGTACGATGTGGCCTAATATAGTCAGCACATCGTACCATGCTACCACCCATGGATGATTTTATGGCTCTTGCGTGACAAGTTTGCACTATGATTCTTTCAGCTACTGTCGGTGGTCAGAGGCGATCTCTGGATATCTCCCGGCCTATTCCAATTAGCATTCCCGTCCGAAGAACACAGGCAGTCAATGCATTCGGGCTTCCGGATCCTGCGTTCGAACCCTTTCGTATGGGAAGTTTCATTGGAAGCGTTGAGGACGGAGGTGCGGTGAACTGTGAGGTTGTTCACCTTGCTCCACATGGTAATGGCACGCATACCGAGTGCATCGGACACATTGCAGGTAGGCAGTATCAGTTATCGGAATGTTTGCTTCCGGCGATTATGACGGCAACCCTGGTATCAGTAACACCGATCAACGATGGAAGGGGGCTTTCCGTTTCTCGAGGAGAGCTGGAGCAAAAGTTGGATGCATGCAGTTCATCCGCCGTGATTGTTCGAACTCTGCCAAACAGCGTGGATAAACGCTCACGCCGATGGTCAGGCACACAGCCACCGTACATGAGTACTGCGGCCATGCAACTGCTGGTGGACCTTAACGTGCATCACCTGCTCATTGATGTTCCAAGCGTAGATCCGGAGTTTGATAATGGCGCGTTAGAGGCACATCACATTTTTTGGCAATGGCCAAACAGCCCACGTTTCCAGTGTACCATCACGGAAATGGTGTACAT
>CAZGHI010000009.1:38850-52264 GCA_964525565.1 uncultured Hyphomicrobiales bacterium | reverse complement strand
ATGGAGAATACGCCCTCACCATAGGAGTTGCGCCGTTAGAAACGGATGCCTCTCCAAGTACAGTGATTTTGTTTGCGTGGGACGGTGAAGCAGATTAATTCAACTCGTACTCGTCTATCTTTCGATACAGAGTACGTTCGCTAATACCAAGCAATTGTGCGGCTTCTTTGCGACGGCCATGTGTTTTCCGTAGTGCCATGGCAATAGCTGTACGCTCAATCTTCTCAAGATTCAATTCAGCGTTGTCAATAACGGAAATCGTGGAATCTGCATCAGAATTTTGTGAAGTACTACCATTAGAACTCTGCGTGTTTTCTGCTTTCATCGAAAGAAGATTCCGTAGAACGGACTTCATTTCGTTTACTTCAGCAGCCAATTGTATTACAGAGCGATATAACATATTATTCTCCGTGGGATCAAATGGGGGGTATGCATCAGACAACCGAATCAACGCATGAGGGTTGGGTTCGGTTACAGGCTCATGTGAAAAAAATGGCGACAGCATTGCTGTAGTGATGCGAGCGCCACGTTCTAACGTTACTACCGTTTCTATAACGTTGCGTAACTCTCGGATGTTGCCGTGCCAGGGCTGTGCTTCGAGTAATGCAAGGGCATTCTCGTCGATGCCGTGATACTCGAATTGGTTTTTTGCCGCCACCTTATTTGCAAAGTAATCCACTAAGAGTGGTATATCGGTTGGGTGTTGTCGGAGGGGGGGGAGAACGATGTGTACGCTGTTCAGGCGGAAGTACAGATCCTGACGAAAGCGTCCTTGTTTTACCTCGTAAAGCAGATCTCTATTCGTTGCAGCAATCACTCGGACGTCAACTCGTTGAACGGACGACGAGCCAAGGCGTGAAAACTCGCCGTTCTCTAAAATGCGCAGGAGCTTAACCTGTGTGCCGATTGGCATTTCGCCGATTTCATCTAAGAATATTGTCCCTTTGTCGGCGGCTTCGAAAAAACCTTTCCGTTTTTCATCCGCGCCTGTATAGGCCCCCTTCTCAGCTCCGAACAATTCACTTTCAAGCAATGTTTCCGGGATTGCGCCGCAGTTCACACCAACAAATGGGTAGCGTTTTCTACTGCTCAGTGCATGCAACGCCTGTGCGAAAACTTCTTTTCCGGTTCCGGTTTCGCCTGTAATCAGTACTGTAAGGTCGGTTGGTGCTACCTGCACTAGCCGACTCATAGCTTGAACCATTGGCAAACTGTCGCCAACAATTCCAAATCGTTTCTCTAGTTGTGCAATGATCTCTGGACCTACAAGTGCCACGTATGTTCCTCACTAAATGTCTTCGTTGTTAACCGTTCGTTCTTATTATTCCAACCTTACCGTTTGCTCCACTCTGCCCATCCACCTGTGAAAATGTACATTGGGCCGTAACCCAGAGTTTTTAACACGTGAGCTACGTGGTGGCTAAGTTCACATTCGCCACCATCACAGTAGATAAGGATCGGCTTGTCGGTTGGCGCAATGCTCATGAGTTCGGGGATTTTGCTTTCTACTTCACCTCCGTAAACATTAACTGCATTACTGATGTGCCCTTTTGCATACGATTCCGGTGTGCGGGCATCAATCAGCAGATGCGGTTTTGACAACAGTTTCTCGAACTGTGCGAGATTAATCTCCAACACAACACCGGGCTGTTGCGTGAACGCAGATTTCCGTTTAGTTGTTGTGTCGGGTTTATCCGGCACCCTATCAACACCGGAAACGCGATTTGGTTGCGCATCGTGTATTGGTTTTTTTTTATCGGAAATATTTACCGGTGGGTTGTTTTGCTCCGCACCTGTTGTTATGTCAGTTTCTGCATCTTGCAAAATCAGCATGGAATCCGTTGCTTGAATGCGCTCAATTGGCGGCTTCATCCAGGGTATCCGTCGTACGTTAATCGTATTAAAACCTAGCGCCAAACCACATGCCGCAACAATGAAGAGCACAGAGTCGCGGACAATTGTTTGAGTGTGTTTTTTAACGGTTTTATCCTTATTTGCTGACAAAATGTCGGCAGATGAGGGATTTGTCCTGGTAACAACCATCCCACCAAGATTCTCACCACCCAGAAGGTGAAAGTGCAGATGGAATACAGTTTGGCCGGCGTTGGCATTTACGTTTGTTACAATTCGATAGCCGTCTTCAGCGATCCCAAATTTTTGCGCCATTTCTTTTGCTACAAGAAATATTTTGCCAAGTAGCATCTGATGTTCGGGGAGCACCTCATTTATGCTGGAGATTGGAGTTTTGGGAATGATGAGCAAATGAACAGGAGCTACCGGGGCAATGTCGCGAATAACAATTACATCATTGTCTTCATACTCAATTGTAGATGGAATTTCACGTGCTATAATGCGTTCGAAGATTGTCATGTGTTTTTCTCCTGGTGTATTGCGACTACTTTGTATTTCTGGTACTGAAGTATTGTTGTAACAGTATGTATGCGGCTGTAATCTCTCTGGTTTTCGTGGCTGCGTTTTCTTGTTCCGATTGGCTGTGACTGACGAACAAGTCCGGATGCCATTTCTTTATAGCCGATTTAAAAGCGTAACGCAGTTGGTCGGCTGTTGAATTGCGATCAACACCAAGAGTTGCCATAGCCTCTTGTACAGCGCTTGGCAGCTCTGACTTGTATTGACGAACAGCATTCTCGATGTCGTTACGCAACTGCTGATCGGTATCGTCAACATCAACGTCGAGTGGTTGACGAATATCAGTGTATGAAAAGGTCTGTTGTGGCCGAATACCACGGGATTGCAGAATGTTTGCAATGCGATCGAGTATGACTCCCATATACAAAATTCGCAGATTGTGTAAACATGTAATTGCACTAGAGTCGAACACCAAAGGCGAAGTATCCCAGGAACGGACCCCACGCAACGCTTGGAGGGTCACTGAGGAAGAAGAATCTCCGTCCAACAGACAGATTTACGGGACCAATCGGCGAGTCAAGTCCAAGTGTTACTCCAATGCCATGCTGAAACGCGCTGAACTTAATCTGCTCAGGCTCTTGCCAGATTGCGCCGAGATCGTACCGAATACTGGCATACGTTGGGAACAGAACATCGAAGGGTAACCTATAGCGTACTTCCACATTGCTAACAACAACCTGCCGACCACGTACTTCGTCTTCACGCATTCCAAAAAACATGTCCTGTCCGCCAAGAGAGAATAGTTCGGGGAAAGGAAGTGTTTTATCGGCAGCACCTACGAGAACACTGGGTGTTAACGTTAGAGTCGAAATTGGAACAGTAGTGCTCAGGTATGCAAATGCCTTGGTGAACGTGACTCCGTTTCCTATACTAAACAAACTCGTTTCCATCGATAAGTCTATAACGCGGCCGGATCGTGTGAAGCCGATTTTATCGCGGTCGTCCCAGCGAATTAATCCACGTACAGTTGCGATTGGTTGTAATGGTGTGTTGCTTGTTGCATTGATGTCGCGGTATCGCTGAAACTCATACCGAAGCTCTCCAAGTATTACACCGTTACGTTCTAACTGTCTGCCAGCGCTTAGACGAGCTCCGATTCTGTCTTCCGAGAACTCATCAATGCGCTCTCGATCTACGAATGTGCGCGTTGATGATGCCGTTCTCCGATATATCCACACATTCCGAAAGCTTGCATACCCGCGAAGGCCGGCTGTCCAGAGCGACCCCAGGATGCGTGGCATTTCGAAGTTGAGCTGTGCTTCTCCAATACGTGGCGAGATTACTCCGCGAATGCCTGTGCGTAAGTCGGTATTGCCAAGATTTTGATGAATGAAATCAAACCCTGCTTGTGCATAACGCTCGTTATCTACCCGGGCACCAATTTTCAAGAGCTGGTTCCCTCTGTCGGCTGCACCAACAACAATGTCCAACCCACTGTCGGATGCCGGAACAACTGCGAGAGTAACGTTTGCAAAGAGTTCGCTGGATCGAAGGCGGTTGCTGATTTCTCGGAGGTGAGCAACGGTGATTTCGTCTCCCGGTTCGATTGTAAACTCTCGTATTACATCTCTGTACTGCACGGGGCGTTGCGCGTCAATACGAACATTGTTCAGATGTCCGGGGTCAACAACCATGGTTACGGACTTGTTAGCGCTGTCGTATGCCATGGCCCGGATATAGGCAAACTGCCAGTGTTCGCGGCGCATTGCACGCAGGAGATCAGCACCAAACGAACGCGCAAAGGCATCGCTCCACGATCTTCCAATCATGCTGTTTAGAACGGTGCTAACGGCTTCGGAGCGAGACAGCGGTAACGAAGAGGGTGCATCCACAGCCATCACCAAGGTGTTCATGAGAATGCTGTCGGCTACACGCTGCGACGTCAAAAGGCTGTCCGATTGCATTTTTCGTATGCGTGCCCTATGAATTGTTTCGCGGATGCGAGGTGCAGCCTGACGTGCTGCTTGCTCTCCCTGTTGGATTGTTTCCGACACTTTGTCGAAATCAAAAGTTGTAATGCCTGATAGATCCGGAGTAACAACCTCGTCTGCCAGAGCAAGATGTGCGCTGTCCGCCTGTTTCATAGCAGCGTTCAGTGCCTGGTCTGCTACATCGAGTACATCAACCAGCTCGGTATGTGGAACATATGTGCTAACCGTATTCACAACTACGATTACGTCCGGAGAGAATTCCTTGGCAGCCTCCGTTGGAATATTTGCAACCAGCCCGCCATCGACGAGCACGTTTGTGTCAATACGTACAGGAGCATATCTCAAGGGAAAGGTTGCACTTGCCTGTATTGCTGTTGCCAGATTCCCGTTCCGAAGAGCAATCCACTGTCCGTTATTCAGACTGGTAGCAACAGCACGAAACCTTCTCTGCAGCAAATCAAAGTCGGTGGTGGTATTGTAGGGGGCTTGCCATAATAACTCCTGTAGAATGCTTGCGAAACCAGCGCTTCCGCCAAGCGACTCAGGTGGCAAAAAAGAAAAATCGCGAAAGCGTAGTTTAAATAGACTCCTGTCGCCTTCTGCCTTTTGTGCATAAAACATGGTTTCACGGCGTGCATCATCCTGCAACGAGGTTGCTTTTTCCCAGTTGATAGATCGGAAAATGCTGTCGAGTTCGTCCGGCGTGTAGCCGGCTGAGTATAGTCCGCCAATCACGGCTCCTATGCTGCTTCCAATAACAACATCAAAGTGAATTCCCTGTCGGGCAAACTCACGTATTACTCCAATCTGAGCAAGGCCGCGCGCACCTCCGCCGGTAAGGACTAGCGCAACGGTCGGACGTGGTTGTGCACGCACGGAAGTGGTTTGCTGTATTGCCAGAAACAAACACAACAATAGAATTGGTATTGCCTTGAGCATTGTTATTTGCCGTTTCGTTCGCGCCACCGTACGATTTGCATGGCATGGTGTTTCCCGTGCCATGCATAAATACCCATCATGGTCCAAACCGTTAGTGGACGTTCATGCTCCGGGTGAATCACGGCGCGTGTGCGTTCTGAAGGTGTGGTGTTCTCCAGAAGCTCCACCAGTCGCGTATGAAGAGCGTACAAGAGAGTGATACTATGATTCACGGGTACCTGCATTACGTCGGCACTATTCACAAAAGCATCCTGATCGTATGGTGTTATGGTAGGTTGATCCATTGTAAGGGCCATCTTCATCCGAACGAAGGCGTTCATGTGGCTGTCGGCAACGTGATGCACAGTTTGTTGCAAGGTCCACCCGCCCGGCCGATATGGTTGTGCAAGATGCTCGGCGCTCAGACCCACAACGGCATGTTCGAGCAGAGTAGGAGCGTGCTGCAAATCACGGAGTCGGCGCTGAAACTCGGCAGGCTCGTCGGCATGTGGCGTATAACGTCCGATGGGAAATCGAAGTAACTCCAGATCATTTCCGTTCATTGTACACCTCCGCCATCGCCAACCACAAGGCTCGATGGTGCTCCTCCTGGTCAGTTCGTGCTGTGTTTGCTTGCACTGCCAGCTCCATGGTACCTTCGTGTGTATAGACATCGTTGCTTCGTCCGTGGTGCAACACATCTGCAATGATCAAGGCAGCCGATTCTGAAGAGATAAGCTTCTTTAGCGGAGCAAGTCGTAAACCTTGCTCTTTTGCAATGGCACGTGATTTTGGTATCGCTGCTGCATAGAGATCGTTGATCGAACCTCCGTCTGTTACCCCCCCCCATTCACTTGCTACACCCGAGGGGCAGACAACAGTAGCAAGAACGTTGGTGTGGAGTAGTTCGGCCCGGAGTCCGGCTACAAAGCCAACGAGTGCGTGTTTCGCTGCAACGTAGGCAGCGTTATACGGATAACCGATTTTTCCTGCCATGCTACTCACGTACACGTGATGTCCACTATTGCGATCAAGCATCCCTGGAAGCAATGCCCGCGTGAGAAAGAACGGTGCATCAACATTCAACGCGAACATCGTTCTCCATGTTTGCGTTGTAGTGTGCTGTACAGCGCTGTAGTGGCCGCGTCCGGCATTGTGTATAACCCAATCAACGTGGCTCATCGAACCTTGGGCAATCTCCGCAACGCGGAGACATTCGCTCTCATGCTCTAGGTCGGCAAGTACCTGATGAACAACGGCTCCTTTGGCTGTTGCGTCTGCTGTAACCGTGGCCAAACGGTCTGCTCTTCGAGCAATAAGCATGAGAGTGTTGTTCGGAGTTGCCAACAAAAAAGCGAGTGCTGCGCCAATGCCGGAGGATGCGCCGGTGATAAGTATGTTCATACGATGCGAAATCCAGAATATCTACGAGATGTTGTTTCGAGATCCGTACAATCAACAGATTCTACGGTGCTATGCATGGGTCCCTGGCGAAGTAATGTTTCGAGCTCTGTTAAGGCATCTGTATTGCCTTGAGCTATGCACTCTACAGAACCATCATCCAGATTTGTTACGATGCCGGCTAAACCGAGACGATTTGCGTGATGTAAAACAAAACGTCGGAAGCCTACGCCTTGTACGTTGCCGCGAACAATAAAAAGCACGGTGCCCATATTAGTCTCTCCGGTATGCAATGGTTGCAGAAGCTTGGTCGGTTGGCATCAACAATATGTCGTGAACCGAAACATGTGGTGGCCGTGTTGCAACGAACATGACCACCTCTGCAACATCGTTGGCAGTGAGCGGGGTCAGGCCTTTGTACACAGTGCTTGCGCGTTCTTCATCACCATGGAAGCGAACAATACTGAATTCGGTTTCTACCATGCCCGGATCGATGTTGCACACGCGTACCCCGGTGCCATTAAGGTCTATCTGCATGTTCTGTCCGAGCATACGAACGGCTGCTTTGGTAGCGCCGTACACGTTTCCTCCGCGGTAGGCCTGACGTCCGGCAACGGAGGCAATGTTGATAATCATTCCGGAGCCCCTTTCCACCATGCTTGGCAGAATTTCTTTCGTTACCCACAGCAATCCTTTAAGATTGGTGTCTATCATCTCTTCCCAGTCTGCAACATCCCCTTCGTGCAAGGGGCTAAGGCCTCTAGACAGTCCGGCATTGTTCACAAGAATGTCAATCGAGTGAAGCGTTGACGGAAGCTGCTCCAACGCCTGTTTTACCTGTTCCCGATTGCGAACGTCAACCTGCTGATACACGAAGTTGGCATGATGTTCAACGTGCTGTGGTGTACGGCGCGCCCAACCGATAACGGTAGCACCCGCTTGTAAAAATTGTTCAACGCATGCAGCACCTATTCCCGACGAAACGCCGGTAACGAGAACGATAGATCCATTCATACCGGTAAATTTATCCAATGCACACAACGCCTCCGCTATCAGCGACTCCACTGAGCTTTCATTTGCCCCCTGTTGAAGAGCACGTTTTATCCGACGGAACCACGGTGTACATCATCATGCGACCCGGTGACGATCTTGCAACGGTGACGTTTTGTTCCGGTACCGGTAGCGCCCACGATCGTTATCCTGGGAGCACTGCATTTGCGGCAGGGCTGCTCACAAGAGGGACCAGGCGACTCTCTCCGGAAGAATGGGATGAGGAAGTCGAGTCGAAGGGTAGCTACATTACCGCGCAAGCCGGATACCATACGTTTTCGGTTACCTCCTTGTGCCTGGCAAAACACCTACGCTCCACCATTGAATTGATGAGTGAGAGCATCAGTTCACCTCGTTTTGACAACCGTGAGCTTGAGCTATTACGCGACCGATGGATCTCCGAATTACAGATGAATGAGCGCGATCCTGATTGGCTGGCCAACCAGGCATGTAATCATCTTTGTTTCCCAGGTCATCCTTATCGCATACGCCGCCGAGGCACAATAGAATCAATGCTGTCCATGTCTGCCGAATATGTTGTAGAAGCCCATCAACGTATGCTGGCCTCGCCACGGTACCTTATAGCCGCTGGTAACGTGTCCGGCGATGTTCTTTTGCCCCTTGCCGAAGATCTTGTGGCAACGATGAGTGCTCCGTCGTTTTTTGATAACGTTCCGATGGCACAGCCACGCACTTCAGTAGCCGAGATCGCACTCCATCCGGAAGCCGTACAGAGCGCACTGCGTATAAGTCTGCCGGCCGTATCGTATCAGCACCCTGATTATACCGCTTTGCGTCTGGCCACGAGTGTGTTGGGAGGATCTACTCTAGCCAGGATGTTCGCTACTCTGCGTGAAGAAAAGGCCTATACCTACGGTGCATATGCTACTATTACGATGCAACCGAAAGCGCATCACATAGATCTGATGACCAATGTTGGCAACGAGTTTACTGCCGATACTCTTGATACCATTGCTGCACTGCTCAACCGTATGCGAACTGAGCCTATTGCGGAGGATGAGCTGGACCTTGCCCGACAAACTATTCTTGGTTCGTTTGCACGCAACAGCGAAACGCCACAGCAAACAGCAGCATTGATATCAAAATGTTTACAATATAGTCTGCCATTTCAATTTTTTGAACAGCACGTTCACGATCTTCAAACGATCAGCTCCGACGAAGTGTTTGCCGTGCAACAGAAGTACTTTGACCCTTCCTCGTGGGTTATTGGTTGCAGTGGAATGGCAGACGTACTGACGTCGGCGCTGGAACATCATGTTTCGGCCATTGAAACGTGGGATGTAACAAAAGGGGGATAACGTGGACCCAAGATTATTTCTCTTTCTCGGCGGACTTGTTCTGGCAGCCATCGGTGGCGATCCATTGGCTGTGTTTGATGCTTTTCAGAAGACGCTTGGGGCCGCCGGCATTATAGGTCCGATATGCACGGCGATGGGTTATGCCTGGGTTCTCAAGCAAACAGGCGCTGATGCAGAAATGGTCCGACTCTTTACGCAGCCACTCAAACGTGTATCGTGGCTTCTGATTCCCGGTGGCGCCGCTGTTGGTTTCTTTACGAACATGGCAATCACAAGTCAAACAGCTTCGGCTGCTGCTGTTGGCCCGGTTCTCTTTCCCATAATGCGTGCTGCAGGCTACTCGCCGGTTACGGCTGCGGCAACCATACTCGTTGGGTGTAGTGTAGGTGGTAACCTTTTTAATCCGGCTGAACCCGACATTGTGGCAATTCATGCAGCAACCGGTCTCGGTGTATCGGCAATTATGGCCAAGGTGCCGCTGCCGAACATTGCTGCTTTCGTTGTTGCCGTGGTCACGCTTATGGTGATGTCATGGGCGGCCGATAGAAAGGGAAGTGCCGAAACAAATATCCATGAGACTGCTACTGAAGCTCCACATTCGGAACCGCAAACGCGGCGGGATGTGGTGCAAGCGCTGCTGCCACCATTGCCTGTTGTGTTGTTGTTCCTGCTTCAGCCTGCTTATCGGCTGGTTCCGTATTTAGCCGATCGCTATCCTGAGGGTGTTCACATCAGTATGGTAATGGTCGGGTGTACGGGTATAGCCATGATTGTTACAGCAGAGGCGGGACAGAAATGGTTGCGGCATGCTATTACGCTTACCAAGTCATTCTTCGAAGGCATGGGGTATGCCTTTGCCAACGTAATCTCCATTATCATTGCTGCGTCGTGTTTTATTGCAGGGCTGGAAGTACTGGGGGTGTTATCGGCAATGTCTGGCTTGATGAACGCCTACCCCACGGTTGCCATGATAAGTGCACCTCTGCTTACGTGGGTCATGGCCGTGGTAGGGGGCTCAGGGACGGCCCCAAGTGTGGCCTTTTCAAAAAGTTTTCTTCCGGGAATAGCTCCTACTCAGCCCGACCTGGCAGTTCACATGGGTGTGATGGCAGCCATTGGCGCAAATGTTGGCAGAACAACAAGTCCTGTTGCTGCCGTTGTGCTCTTCACAAGCACGTTGGCGAACGTTCCGGTACCTGCACTCCTTCGAAGGGTTGCACCCTGTATGCTTGCCTCCGTGCTCACAACAATGTTGATTGGGCTATTTTTACGACCCTGATGATTTACGCAGATTACGCAGCAACGACCCCGGTAGATAAAAGGGTACTCGAATCCATGATGCCGTACCTAACGGATGTGTTCTACAATGCCTCCAGTACACATGCTGCCGGGATGGAAGCGCAACGTGCGGTTATGCAGGCAAGAATGACTGTTGCCAAGCATATCGGCGCTAAGATGTCGGAGGTAGTGTTCACAAGTGGTGCAACTGAAGCAATAGCTCTTGGCGTGATTGGTTTCTTTCGAAAGCATGCTACGGCTCAGCGTCGGACCTTTGTTACCTGCTCTACCGAACACATGGCCATGATTGATGTGGCAAAAGAGTTGCAGCGTCTTGATTTTGCCGTTCGTTTCCTACCTGTTAATGAACATGGGCGTATTCCCTACGAAGCCGCAGAACAAATGATGGATAGCAGTGTTCTTCTGGTTTCTGTAATGGCGGTGAATAACGAAACAGGCGTAGTGCAAGACCTACAAGCGCTGAGCAAACTTGCACACGAACACGGCGCATGCTTTATGACCGATGCCACACAGGCGTATGGTAAAATGCACCTGAATGTAGATGAGCTGGGTATTGATCTGATGAGCTTCTCGGCCCATAAAATTTATGGGCCAAAGGGAGCAGGAGCACTATACCATAGGATGCACGGTAGAACATGCGAGGTGTATCCCTTACAGTTCGGTGGCGGACAGGAAGGTGGCATTCGCTCCGGAACACTGAATGTTCCCGGCATTGTAGGTCTTTCTGCAGCAGGTACCTTAGCGTACGACCTTTTGGAAGAGGAATCACAACGAATACGGAGCTTACGAGAACGGTTTGAAAATGCAGTAACAGAATTAGGAGCAATAGTGAACGGAGCCGGTGCAAAACGCAGTTACAACATCAGCAATGTTACCTTTCCCGGTGTGCCAGCTCACCTTTTACAACTCCGAATGGACAAGGTGGCATGCAGCCAAGGAAGTGCCTGTTCATCGGCAAAGTCCACTCCGAGTCATGTACTCACCGCGATGGGGAGAACACCTGAACAGACAGAGTGTTCACTACGATTCTCGTTCGGACGTTATAATACCGATTCGGAAGTGAGTGAGTTGATCGACATTGTCCGCGATGCACTTCGCTCAGTCCGCAGCGAGATTCCACATTCACTAACCACATAGGTTTGGCACGATACGTAGGCCGAAACCACAGCCCCTTACAGAATTATGACCGACCTTGAACATATCCAGCGTTTAGCGACGCGAATGCAAGATGTACGCACCGAGATTGGTAAAGTAATCGTTGGCCAGCGCGATGTTATAGATCAGTTGCTGATCTCGCTGTTTGCCCGTGGCCACTGCCTACTTGTTGGTGTACCCGGATTGGCAAAAACGTTGTTGATACGAACACTTGCCAGTTCGCTTGATCTAAGTTTTTCGCGTGTGCAGTTTACGCCCGATTTAATGCCGAGCGACATCACGGGTACTGAGGTGATCGAAGACGACCGATCTACCGGACAAAAAGTGTTCCGGTTTGTGAAGGGGCCGGTGTTTGCCAACATCGTTCTTGCCGACGAAGTAAACCGAACACCACCGAAAACACAGGCAGCGCTGTTGGAAGCGATGCAGGAACACAGCGTTACTGCGGCGGGAAACACCTACCGTTTGCCGGAGCCATTTTTTGTATTGGCAACTCAAAACCCCATTGAACAAGAGGGTACGTATCCACTGCCGGAAGCGCAGTTGGACCGATTTATGTTTAACCTGCGATTGGACTATCCAACATTCGACGAAGAAGTTCAGGTTGTTCGAACAACAACATTGGAACATATGGCGGAGGTGAAACGCATCATGGGCGCCGACGAGATCCTCGCAGCTCAGAACCTTGTTCGCAGAGTTCCAGTTGCCGACAACGTTGTGCAATATGCTGTAAAGCTTGTTCATGCCACACGTCCGGGACAAGGCACGTCCAAGCGGATCAACGATTTTCTTACTTATGGAGCCGGGCCCCGTGCTTCGCAGTATCTGGTGCTAGGAGCAAAAGCACGCGCAGCACTCAGTGGCAGGCCTACGCCGGAGATTGCCGACGTAAATGCGGTTGCGTTGCCAGTGCTTCGCCATCGGATTGTAACGAACTTTAATGCCGAAGCGGAGGGTGTTACTGCCGATGTGTTAATTGAGGAATTGGTTGCAAGATAGAAACGGCTTTATTAGCACAACAACAACTTGTGAACAAATAGGTGTTTGATTGCTTCTTCCGAAAACAACGTATAGGCAGGAATCAGGCGCAGTGTGAACTATTGGGTTGTTGTCTGGTAGCGTAATGGAATAACGGCTGGTTCCGTTCACATCGTACACATCAAGTGTTGTTATGGGAATGCAGCCCGGCTGAACGCTGATGATGATTCTGTGGGGACTCTTTACCCTGAAGCAGCAAAGAAGCAAGGAATCGTACCGTTGGTATTGACGACCACATTCTGCGAGTATGTTTGCCACAACGGACTCTCCAGATCACGTTAGCTGAGTTGATACAGCAGACAATCGCTTCGTATGAACGAGGCATTGTTTGCATTGACATTTACTCTCAGAACAGCATCGGTGAGGTCTGTGATTCCGTAGGGTGCCAGAAAACCAATGTATGTACACAGTGGACGGAACATAAAAAATGCACTGTGGTTTGTTTGGTGTAGAGGGAGTTAGCCATCCTGAGTCGAGAATGTAGAGTCGTTCTGCAATTGATGTTCTCTCTTGTTCAATGGAGCAGCGTATAACATCATCTGATGCGAACGTTAATGCATTAAACGCGCCACCATGTGTATGATCGAGTCAGTAACATTCTCTATAAAACAACAAGGTGTGCCCGACGATAACTCGTTCTGATTATGTTGTGGGTGTTGATGTAAACGCTTAAGATAAATCGCGAGGAATCCCGTAAATCGTCGAAGTGAAAGGACGTTGACAATTCGTTGCTCATAACAACAAACGTGGAGTCCACCGTACTGTCTGAGCCCATGGCATAATACATGTCGGCAGTAAACTGCACTTGTGCGCTAGAATCGAACTAGGCATAACGCTGGACGTGTAGTGCAGGTAGGGGACCTAGTCTAATGG
>CAZGHI010000009.1:0-38809 GCA_964525565.1 uncultured Hyphomicrobiales bacterium | reverse complement strand
TGCGATCGAATCGTCAACATCGTGAGCCTGCACACACACACACACAACTAAAAGTTATCCACGGGGTGTGGGAAACCGAGACGATAGCTGCGGAATTACAGTGATCTGCCTTTGTAACGTATTCTAGCAGTTATCAGTTACAACACCGGCCCGTAGAAACGAGCCGGTGTAGTGAGGTCATAAAAAAATGACAGATGTGATTTTGGATACCGATGGTTAAACGGCAATGATGCCTACTCCATCTGCACACGTACACCTTGCGCCACATTATACTCGGCTGTTTGAAGCGTAAGGATATGTGCTCCCTTGAGACCTGCAGGTACACGCAATGTACCGGATGTTGGCGTAGCCCCCTCCCACACCTTTCCGATAAATCGCCCCTGAAGGTCGTACAGAGAAATTGTAGCACTTGCCGTTGGACCCTTAACGGTGAATGCCGCAATATCGGTAATGATGCAATTGGGGATCACCAGTTCAGGCAGGTTGCTTGCACTCCTCTGAGATGACGTACTGCTGAATGGAGCACCCTTTCCGAATGATGTAACCGGTGGGTCTAACGTTAGGCCAATCAAAAGTGAGTCGTTGCGATATTCTTCTAAACAAGCGCAGTAGCTGTTGGAGAAGCCCCTGCCTGCCAAGTATGATTCGAAAATCGGCATCAACGTATCGGGAAGGAAGATGCCGCCAAAAACCACAGGAGTACATTGTCTAACAGTATCACTGCCCATGTACATAATAAGGTCGTTAAGTCGCCAGTTGTCTAGAGTATCGTAAAACGCCGTGTGATTATAGAGTCGCGATAGAGATAGCAGATCGGTTGGCATCTGTTTATATAGTGTCGAAAGCGAAATGTCTGACCTCGTCATCGAACTCGTCATGCCGAATGGCGTTGGACCCCAGCGATAGGGAACGGCACGAACATATACGGTGTCTCCCCAACAGGATGGCGGAATGGCAACGTTGAACATAACCGATGTTGCATCTGTGGTACCCGTTGCCGGCATCATATGTCCGGGATTAGGCATGATGCACACACTATCGAGAGTGATGACAGTGTTGTCGGTAAGGTTTACTAGCTCAACAACAAACGAAGATGTGTCAAGGATAACGCTGGCATCCTTGGTTGCCAGTTGAACTTCTCTCCACGTATCTGGAACGTCGGCATTAGGATCTACCTCGTAGGTTCCTGCTTCTTGCCCGTCACAATAAACCTCAACTGAGGTTATTCGATGAAAACTTATCGTTCCCTCGGTGGGCGCGATAAAACGTTTTGTTTTTATTGTGTTTGCCAATTATTCGTCTCTACCACGGGAAGCAGAACCTGTAACCACGATCGGACAGTGTGCATTTCGCCACTGTTCTTCGGTCAGCTGCATAAGTATTCGTTCAGAGCTATTGGGTGTAGCATGTACCCTGAATTCACCAATCTGGTACTGTACTACGCATGAGTCAAGATGATTTTGAAATTGGCCGTACCAAAGATACCGGTAGTTAGCTGGGGTTATATATGTGAAATCTGTGCTATCACGACTCATAGCCGAAACACAAGTCATCACGAAGAGTATTGTAAAAGCAACAAGCGTGTTGTCGGTTGAACGTACCATGGAAGTTCCCTTCGTAAATTAATTGATGGGCATGCACACAACAAATGCATGTTCGCCGCACATGGACTGACCGCTTAGTTTACACAGTACTTTGGCAATGGACTCACATGCCGTATGGTTATACACTGAACAATTCTCCACTACGAACTCACAGCTTGGATTGGCATCGAAGGTAAAACCAACAAATTGGCAGACACTAACCGGTGTACATGAATAATCTGAGCACGTAAATGTTTCCGGCTCTGAGTCGCACCACGTTGTAGCACCATGCACCCAAGGACATTTTCCTGTACACGATATTGTGCACGTTAAGTCAAAACGTTTGCACCGATACGTAGGCTGCAAACTCCCCACTCCTGTGATTGGGTCCTTCATGTTTTGGATTTTACAACATGGGGCAACTCAATTGAGTTGTCCGTTTGCTGTAGCAGCAGTGCAAACCGAAAACGTAGCATCTGACACCATGCCAAATGCCAATAGTAGTGCCACAACGCCATGGCGCTGTAGTGATGGGAGATTCATAAAACTGTACCATTGATAATGAAACCTTCAACAGTCAACCTTATTGGGTTGAGCCATTCAATCAATGCGTTTGTACCACTTCTACAATATCTCTAGCTTCGAATAGATTATGCCGGATTTCTTACTACCCTCAGCCTCAAGTATAAGAGCTGACCAGATGGAAAATACACACACAATGGATAATACACACACACACAACTTAAAGTTATCCACAGGGTGTGGTAGGTTATCCACAAAGCATGGGAAACAGCTATAAAGGAGAGACTGCGAGGTCTGCGCACAGGGTGAATACTCACAAGACTAAATACGAAGCAGCTTGTGTTTCGAAGAAGTACTGGCTGCAGAAAATGACAGCCTACCACTCGGCATGGCAAAATCCAAACTACATCCATTAGGATTTGACGAACTTTGTACATGGCATTGGTAGCAATTGTTGGCCGACCCAACGTGGGGAAGAGCACGCTCTTTAACAGAATCATTCAGGAACGTCATGCTATTGTGGAGAGCGAACCCGGGGTAACGCGCGATCGTTTGTATGCAAAAGGGGACTGGGCAGGCAAACACTTCGACCTTGTGGACACCGGAGGAATCGTACCGGATAGCGAGGAGTTGTTTGATAAAGCCATCCGCGAACAGGCAATGCTTGCCATTGAAGAGGCTGACCATATTGTGTTTGTTGTGGACGGCAGAGATGGCGTTACACCAATGGACTCCATCATTGCCGGACTGCTGCGCACAAGCCGAAAGCCAATTACACTTGTTGTAAACAAGTGCGATGCTCCGAATAGCGATGTGATGGCCACAGAGTTTTATGAATTGGGGCTTGGCGAACCATTCCCGATTTCTGCGTTGAATGGTCGTAGCACCGGGGACTTTTTAGATCAGGTGGTAGGGGGCTTTGCAACAACAGAACCAGCCGAAGATTCTCGCCTTAAGATTGCCGTTGTCGGACGGCCCAACGTGGGCAAAAGCTCGCTAACCAATGCACTGCTTGGCAAAGACAGAATGGTTGTTACGCCTATAGCCGGCACAACGCGCGACGCCATAGATAGTGTGGTAACCTACTACGGACAGGAGATAGTTCTTATAGACACAGCAGGACTGCGCAGGAGAAGCCAAATCAAAGAAAGTGTAGAGCTCTACTCTACCATGCGCACAGCTCGCGCCATTGACCGTTGCGATGTTGCGGTTGTAATGATAGATGCCACGCAAGGACTCGAGCAACAAGACAAACGCATTCTCAGCGAGGTTGAGCAAGCACGGCGCGGAATGATCATTGCCGTTAACAAATGGGATCTTATCGAAAAAGATACAAAAACGGCTGATGCCTTTGTTGCAAAGATTCGCGAAGAGCTGCGAACGATGGATTATGTGCCGGTAGTGTTTATCAGCGCAGAAACAAAGCAACGGGTAACGAAGGTGCTGGAAATGGCCATTGCAATTCAAGCCCGACGCGATGCCCGTATTCCAACTCATGAGCTAAACGAACAGCTTATTCAGATCCTGGAAAAAACGCCACCGCCGAGCGTACGCGGACGCGACCTGCGCATCAACTACGTTACGCAAGTGCGTACGTCCCCTCCGGTGTTTGCCTTTTTCCTCAACTTCCCTGAATTGTTACCCGACTCGTATAAGCGCTACATCGAACGTCAGCTTCGCAAGCTGTACGATTTCGAAGGCGTACCTATTTCGTTTGTCTTTAAAAAGAAGAACGAACCTCGGTAATAAGCACTGCAAGGCCAAGCGTTGCTACAAGCCAACCAAAAATTTTCTTCAAATGATCGGGGTGAAAACGGTTGGCAAGCGCCATCCCAACAACTACGCCTATGGTTGTTAAGGCAGTAAACACCACAAGAAGAGTCCAATCATACTGCACCCCCCCCATGAGATCGCCACCTACTCCAACAGCGCTGTTCACACAAATCAGCGCCAGCGACGTAGCAATGGCAGAACGCATATCTAATCGTGCGTACATCACTAATGCCGGTGTCATAAGAAAGCCCCCTCCCACACCAAGAAAACCAGCGATGCAACCAATGCCGGCTCCTGTTGCAGCGAGAACTGCGGGATGAGTTTCCGTTGCCTGCGCTGGGAGGGTATGACGCAACATCGCGGTGCCCGCAAGCAACAGTACCACCCCAAAAGCAATCATCAGGAGATCGTTGGTGGCAATATGCAACCCGCCAATCTGCACGGACTGGCCAAACGATGGTAGTATCCAGCGTCGGATACTATAGATAATCACGGTTGACGTTGCGCCGAAAGCAATGAATGCACGTTTGTGGACGAGTCCCTTACGAAAGTTTTGGGCCGACCCTACAGCCGTTGCTACTGCAACAACAAAGAGAGCATATCCGCTTGCCAGGGGGGGGGCAATGCCGCCCACATATACAAATGCCGGCACCGCTACGATTGCACCACCTGCGCCCAACAATCCTAAGCTGATGCCGATAAGTACGGCTATCGTCCAGAGAACTACCAGGCTAACAAACCGCCTTTCAGGTTTACGGGATTGGCGAACCCATTCAGTTCGAGAAACATACACGCCTGACCGGAGCGATTACCGGACCGGCAGTACACGATAAGTTCACGATCGCGATAGGGCTCTAACTCGGATAGCCGATCTTCCAGTTCATGGAGCGGTATATGTATAGCCCCTTCCAGGTGTCCTTCGTTCCACTCTTCGTCACGTCGAACGTCCAGTAGAACAAGGTCCTCTCCGTTCTCAATCCGACGTTTCAAAACGTCTGCACTAATAAGGTTGTTCATGGTTATGAGCAGTTGCTTAAAACAATGTTTTACACAAAGGTATTTGTTCCCGTTTCAACCGCAGAACCTGCCTGCAACCAACCGGAGAATCCATCGGGAAAATTCTCAACGTTTGTAAAACCTTCGCGCAGCAGAATGCTTGTGCCAATGCTCGAGCGATCACCCCCCTGACAGCTTACCACAAGCACTCCATCGTTAGGTAAATCGGCGGCGTGGTCGCGCAGGTAACCAAGGTGTACGTTAAGGGCACCAGGAATATGGCCATTTGCATACTCCGATGCGCCTCGTACATCAACAACAGTCACGGCATCGTGATTATATCGCTGCTGCAATTCTTCTAACGAGATCTGACGAATGGTTTCGAGAGAATGGCCCGCACGTGTCCATTCATCGATATCAGGAAGAAACCCAACAACATTGTCGAGTCCAATGCGCATAAGCTTGCGCATAAGCTCATCGGTACTATTTGCATCGGCAACAAGCACAAAAGGTTCGTTGTAGTTCAAAATCCAACCAGCCCACGTAGTAAAACTTTTGTTATTCTGGATATTGATGCTGCGTGGGATATGTCCACCAGCAAACGATACTTTGTTTCGAGTATCAATTACCATCTGATTGTTACGCAGAGCATCTTCTACCTCGCCTACCGAAAGCTCGCGCATGGCCGGCACATGCGTAAGCAGAGCGCGTGGTACCTTGTTCAGCTTTTTCATCATGGCAAAGTAGGTAGGGGGCTCGGGTTGTCCGCTCAGGAGTTCTGCTACAAATGCATTTTCGTTTGTATGGCGGAATGCCCAGTTGACAAGTTTTTCGTATCCGACAGTGCTGGAGGGCACTGCGCCGAGAGCCTTTCCGCAAGCAGAACCGGCGCCGTGTGCAGGATGGACTTGCACGTGATCGGGAAGGGCACGGAACCGCTGCAAGCTTTTCCAAAGCTGACGTGCCCCGGCTTCCATCGTACCGGTATAGCCGGCTGCTTTTTCTAAAAGGTCTGGTCGGCCTACATCACCAACAAACACAAAATCACCGGTAAAGATCATCACTGGTACATCGGGGTTTGCGGGAACATCGGTTACCAGGAACGAAATGTGTTCGGGGGTATGCCCGGGCGTATGCATAACCTGAACCTTGATGTTCCCTACGTTGAACACATCGCCATCATTCAAACCCACGTGGTCGAACTCATACTGCCATTCCGGTCCACCTTCGTTACTCAGGTACATCATGCCACCCGTTAGGTCGGCCAGTTCGCGCGACCCACAAAGAAAGTCGGCATGAATATGCGTTTCGGCAATGTGTGTAATGCGCAGGCGCTCTTGTTTGGCTATTGCGATGTAGTGATCTACATCTCGTTGCGCATCTATAACCAAACATTCACCGGTTTTCTGGCAGCCAATCATGTAGGAGGCGTGGGCAAGACCGGGTTCGTAGAGTTGTTTAAAGAACATATAAGCAACTTCTGACGTGTGTAACAATCGAAAAGAATGCGGCTGTAATTGATCTTCGCAAAAGTACTTCGCCAAAGCATGTGGACCGGTGATATTGGTTCCACAATAATTGTACGAGTCCGTGCACGCTCCGGCTTGTGGTAATCCGATACCACCATCCAACACTCAGTTTGTTTATCAAGTGAGTCCACAGCATACGCTCCCCCAAAAAAACGCTGCATATTTTCTCTGACGGGTTCAAACCTCGCCTACAATGTAGTAGCCCTTCCGTGTTTGTTTTGTTTCAACGTCGAAGAAGCGGAACCATCGCACTTGGTGTTGTGTGCTAGGAATAGGGGTAAAGAATGAGCTTGGCGTAAGTGGTTGAGTAGGAGGGTGCAGAGTTGAGGCATGTGGATAGTTGATTGGGTTGCTGTAGGTGCCGTTACTGCAGGAGCCGGGAAGTAATAGGCACCCGGCACTAACTCAACTTTGTGGAAAACTTCTCCACCAATGTGGAAAACTTGCTCTTGTGTGTGTGTAGATTAAATAAACCAGCAGATTGATACGGTATCTATTTCACGGAACCATGCAACAAATACGCATCTTGTTAGCGGCGATGCTTTGGCTGACTCTAGGCAGTTTCGCAGTACGTGCACAATGTCCACCAACATGTCCGCCAACGCCTGACTTTCACTCAGACCAATGGATCGGACCTGAGCAAACACAGCTTCAACTTTGTGTTGGCGGATATCCATGCACCGTAACTGTTCAGTATTGCTACAGAAGGGCAGGAGGTGTCTTTAACGACATATCAATTACCTGTATTACGGTTGATCCTGCATGTGCAGGTAATCTCACGGTAGCGCAAGTTGGCGAAGCAGCCATTCAAAGAGTGATGAACCACAGATATGAGCAGAACGATCCACATTATCAGAATATTCCACCATGCCCGAGCTATGCAACGAACTGGAGAGTTTTTACTGCTGGCTGTTATTCTCGGTTTCTGATTGGTGGCAATTCTTATTATACACCATGTGCCGGGACCGGGCAATGTTTTGCAACATATAACGTTTGCTGGACGGAATCTCCAGTTGGTTGTCTCGACGTGATGGTTCCTCAAATTCAAGCCACAAAGGTTCAATCGTTTCCTACCTATGGTTGCCCACAATGGGAAGGAGGATCAAGCAATCCATGTTATGAGTGGTGCCCATAGTTAAGAATTGGGGCGGTGATGTAGATTGCTTTACAAACCAATTTGCTTTAGGCGCACACTCGTGAGCACTACAATGAGCAATCTTTATGTAGGCCTCATTTTGCTATCCATTACATTGAACGGTGCAACACTGGTGTGTGGTCAATGGAGCAGACTCCCTGTGTATCCGATTGGGATGGCAGAGGTAGTTGCTATTGACACACTACCTGGAGGTACCGTTGCGTTCGTAGATCTAATAGGAAGGGTTGGAAAAGTAGAAAACAACGCTGTCACGGAAGTGCAGTATCCGTATCACGAGTCGTCGGTGCGTTCAGTTACGCGTGCAACAGATGGCCATCTTGTTCTCTACTACGATGGTACACTAATGTCATGTGAGCGTTTTGACTTGCAGTTCAATCGGGTCGCATCGTTTGTTGCGGATGTTGCATGTACTCTTGACGGCGAAGTCTTACTACTGTATAACGATGGTCGCATAACAAACCTTAGTGATCAGAATCTTAATCTTATTGGAGTAACAGATCAGGTTGTGGACATCTACACGCGATGGTCTGACACCTTATTCACGGTTTCAATACAGGGTGAACTAACAAGATGGGTGAAAACTGGACAGAGTGATGATTGGTCGGCAGATGTATCTATTCAACTCGATGATTTTCAACGATACAGAAATTCTGTTGTTGCCATAACAACCGACTCCTTATTGCTTCTCTCAAAGGGTGGTGCTTGTCGTTGGTTGAGTGTTGCAGATGAAACATACTCAAACTGGCTAACGATTGATGAACTGATGGGAAAGCCAAACGAAAGCGGTAGGTATGTTAATAGCATTGTTATTTCTCAGAACACTATCGTGGCTTCTCACCAGAGTTTAAATAGTGACGATACCTATGGCAAGACAGTATCGGTGTTGTACTCGTTTAGGAATGCTACTTGGACAGAAGTGCCGATGGCCAGGTGGCTTCTTTACGGACTTCCTTCCTCAGTGTTTGACTACGATACAACTATTATCGTTGGTACAAAGACTGGTAATCTTTATTCATTATCGTCATCAACCTTCACCGCTCTAGTGAGAAATGTCGGCTGGGATGATCGCGCTATATGGCGAGCTTCATCTGCCGGAACGAGGAAGGTGGTGTTTTTACACAAGGATACAGAGGCATCGAAACCTGTTCCAACCACAAGGTATTCCGTTGCAGTATTCGACATAAGCGAACTCACGTGGTTAGCTGTACAGCACATTGAGATGCCTAGTTCATGGCCAGTATCGAATCTTTCCGATTTGATTTCTTTGCATAAAACCGAGCAAACAGCCTTTATTGTCCACCTTAATTCGATAGCATCGGTAGATATATCGAAGGGTAAAGTGATTGCAACTCAACGAGTAGGTCAGCGAGGAATTGTTGGTATGCGCCTGATAGACAATGGTAGTCTCGTTGTCGTGAATGGTGCAGGCCGAGTGTACGTTCTCGATACGAACCTTGCCATCATTGACAGCAGTTCGATTGTTACAACCGGCCACAATATTGCTAGCAAAGCGGCTATCAGCAGAGGAGGCGATGTAATACTTACTCACCCGTCAAATGTCTTCAGCTTTTACAATTCGACAGCAAAAGAATGGACGCTCATTGAGCGGTATCAGGGAAGCGAAACCTACCCGGTATTTTCAAAAACTGCAGGTGAGATAATAATGGTTGGCGATTCTAAAGGTGGATTTATTGAAACGATGAGTTTGAACGGTCTTGTACAACAATCGGCGTATAACCTTGACACTGCTTCAGCAAGCATGACATTCTTTGCGAGCGGTGATATAAACAGCACGGTCGTTGTTCGTGCATCTTCAACAAAACCGGCTATAAAGGTGTACCAAAGTCCTACACTGAGAGTGTTAGTTGACTCAGCACAGAGAAGCTGGGATGGAACACATGGAGAACTCGTGTGGCTCGCGAACTGTTTAGTCAATCAGTTGTCAGACTCAACGTTCTTGCTCGCTTACAGGTCATCGGAAATGTTTCTATGTGAACTAAACCAAAAGACTTCTGCCGTTATTGACGAACCACCACCAATGATCTGGATATTCTCTGTTTATCCCAATCCGTGCAGAGATAGGCTCTCAGTAGATATAAATATTCTTCAACATGCAGTTCATGATAGTATAACGATTCGAATCCTCGATTTGCAAGGTCGAGTAGTGACAACGACAACCATGAGCACATCCGGCATGCAGGGGAGATCCAGTATTGAAGTTGACGTATCTGGAATCAATACAGGTGTGTACTTGCTAACTGCATCGTTTGCAGGTTTTACGCATAGCATAAAGTTACTAGTGAATTGATCCGACAATTGTTTGAGTATTTGAAAGACAAAGAATCTATAGGCATGTGCATTGCACAATGCTTCCAGGGAGCAGATACCGAATGCTCAAGAGTCATTAAAGCGGCGTTGTAGTACCTAAGCGGATTTGGATCATCGCCGGAAGTAGGATTCGATGTATGTGGCAGACAGAACTCAATGGGATTCTGTGCGTAGTAGTTTGCCGATCGTGAATGTTGAGTAAACTCGGACGATTAACGCTTGGCATCAGAACCATAGACGATAACACGTCGCCAGGCCCTCCAGGCTGGGGCATGTTTGAGTTGGATGTGGTAGGAGTGTAGGGGGGGTAAAACGATGCTGGCGTGACAACTATTGATCATTGTTAAGAAGAGAAACTCATGAGAGCAAGGTCGTTTTTTTCCGCTTCCGGTGAGATAACACCAAGGTACGTGAATGACTGTATCACGCCGCTGGATTATGTGTTGAATCGCATATGTTCAGATCCTGTGGACCGAAGACGATACAAAATGGAAACAATCAAGGTGTTTGGACTAGAGTCACCGGGCATTCAGAATCAGATTATATCGCCACATGCCTTTAGCCCGGATCATAGCCTAGATCAGAATCAAGGTATTGTGAACGATGCAATCTCAAGATTGTTGCGATTGCAATCAACAGCAAAAGGATAGCTCGAATGGGCACGAGAGATTGAGTACTTTGTTCAATGGGTTGTTGAATTGTTGGCTGCACATCCAGTTCCCCGACAGGTGGAAAACGATCCATGGCTTCAGTTTCTTTTACGTATTGTTCGAACAAGAAAACAGAACAATACCAAGCATGTGAAAACTGAAGTCAGCGTTCAGGCTACATGGTCCTCAAGTGACCAGAAAGAAATTGGTTTTATATTCATCATTGCAGGGATAGCTTCGATTGTGGCGGGGGGACCTGTCTGGATCGGAGCAGCACTGATTGTGGCAGGTCTTGTTAAACAATAGCTCATCGTATCTGCCTCCACTTTCTATCAACTCAAGACAAAGGCACGAGTTAAGGCACATTCTCGATGTGTGAGCTTCACCTTGGTTGTGATACTCCTTTATGCGTTCGTATTTGTTTCTTCAACTCGGTTCGTATATGCATGGTGTCCCGAGGATGTACCCACAGACTCTGTTCACACATCATCAATTCGAGATGTCTTGCTGTTTGCTGAAATGAATCTTGCTGTTGGCATCGTTGAGAATCGCGAAGCGGTTGTTTTTGAATCTGGACTTGCTGTACGTAAAACGATCGCACGTACATCACAACTATCATTTACACTGCTTGGTGGGCTTCTGCGAATTCGGGATTCACTCATCATTGGATCAATAACAGCAAAATTGCTGTTCGACCATACATTCTTGAATATTGCAGATTTTGGAATGCTCACGTACAGTGCTGCCTTAAACTATGATACTGTTAGTGTAACACAGAACAATATCTTACCTCTTCTGACGGGATTGAAGTTGCAAGTACCGCTCGGAACGGAGCAATGGAGGCGACAGATTCCGGCTGACTTCATGCTTGTTGTAGCATATGGGTATGATGCTATCAACTCAGTATCGCGTGAAGTAATGAACGTTGGTTTTCGTGTTAATGATCTAATTTACCTGTCGTTTGATGTAGCATCATTGTGGAAGAATACAAGTCCAGTGTTCAACGTTGCTCGCATATAGAGAAAGCAGGAAGTAACGGCACATATTGCGGTATTCGATCCATCAGTACAAGTAGGTTCGTTGTTTGTACCATCTATTTACCCAACTGCCAACTCAGATTGTTTTATCAATCCGAAGAACGATGGTAGATCAAACACGAAGCGATTCAGCATACCCCTGGCGCGTTGTTGTTGTGGTTTAAAACAGTTAATCGAAAAACCCCGCCTATGACATTTCCTATGTGGCTTAACATCCTGCAACAGTTTCCTTCTAAGAGGATTGGTTCAAACAAAGTCGAGTCATGGAGCAGCGGCGTAAAGATGGAAGTGCGGACATAGTGTGCATCCCAAAGTTCTGTTAGTTCAAGCACGTGCATACGCGTATGCGAAAGAATGCGTTGAGCACCGTGAATGAGAACATCACAACATCAGTTAGTTCTGTTATACACGCCATTCTTTTAAGCCCGTAGCTCCATACCGGGTCATAGCAGTAGCCCGTCATCAGAATTTTAATGTGGAAAATTCTCCACCAATGTGGAAAACTTGCTCTTGTGTGTGTGTGTGTAGATTGAAATGGATCACATTGTTTCGATCAGACTTACGAAAGTTGAAAACATGGAAAGGCTGTATATTACCATATTCTTCTGCTGGCTTATAACGGTCGGATGTTCACACAGCCACAATCCTGGCGAGATCATGCCGCGAAAAAGCATTAACAATCAATATGGGCAGGTTTTTGCCGTCCGGCGCATTCATCCGTTTTTGCCCGGAAAAATATGGGCGCACTCATTTGAGGGGCAACCGAATACGATGTTTGGGCATACATATACTATTGAAGAAACACAAACAACGATTGCATTTAGTTGTTACCCATCGTCGGAGATATGTTATACTCGTCATCAAGATGGTTCATGGATAGACGTTAACGTTCATGAAGGCGGGGGATATGGCTCTTTCACACCCGTGCAATTCCACCTCTACCCATGATTCACGTTTACCTACAGCCCTTCTGGCGTTCTTTCATACAGAATGTGATGAACTCAAGGTTACTCGGTTTGTTTACCATTTGCTTCGCAAGCAGTGCTTGTTCACAACTGTCCGACACCTTGAAGAGTGTTCAGAAGATCGTACACAGAGACCACATTCGAATTCACGACACGACGATGGCCATCATTCGTCCGGTTGGCGCCATTGTTACCGGCGCTTCCGATATCGTTATAGCGGATATGACAGGTACACTGTACTGGATTGATTCAAAAACTGGAGTCGTAACACGAACCATATCTACAACCGACCAACTCGCGAACAGAGCATACACGGCTGACTCGATTACTCCGTTCTATCCGCCATTTCATTTTCTATCGTTCAGTGAATACAAGCGTCTTCAAGGCGCTGGCGCCGATGAAATGATTGCGCTGTATCAGGCGCCGAAGGTGCACACGATTCGCCGATACAAGGGATCAGGTATTGCAGCCCTGGTGTCCGTAAGACTTCCATCTATCTATGCACCAGTAGAGGGAGTTTGCTGGGTAACGGCAGTTGGCGTTCAGATTGTTGATCTCCATACAAAAGAATTAAGTGAGTACAATAATCTTCAGGTGCTACCAACGCGACTACTGTCGCGGTACCCACAAGAAACATCCATGATCGTTTCAGATACATCATTCTGGGTTGTAACGTACGACTTTGGACCTCATAATGCAAAGATCTACGACAGTCTAATCTATTTGGCCGAGTATTCATTCAGAGGAAATCAATACGAGAAAGCGATCACATTGCCGGCCAAGCAAACATCAATTGGTGTATTCTTCAGACTACAGAACGACCTTGTTCAGTTAGATGATTCAACACTTGTTAGCATTGACAACAAAACGGGTGACATTTATTTGTTTAACATGAAAGCGCGTAGCTCACGCATGCTGTTCTGTGAAACGTGGATTCCGGAGGACGTGAATACTGCTGACAAATCACTAACGTTTCTCTATCCGGAAAAAGTTTCTGCAAATGAAATTGAGGTAGTAATTCAATACGAACCAACCCAAGACTCCAGAAAATCACGTCTAGCACGATTTTCTATCAACGGGCACAGCGGGTCGAGTGTGACACTGACCGCAAATGGAGAGTGGATAGACTCAATTGAATATGGTCCTGCTGTGCAAGAAACAAACAGCAATGCGTTAAGCGAATCCTCGATCTCTCCAAGTACACTACGTCGAATGATGTTTCATCACGACTCGTGGTCTATTGTTGAGTATATCGTTCACTGAGGTAGGACATTGTGAGATCGTACATAGACTCCATTAAAAAGTGGTCTGCATATAGTGTTGTTCTACTCTTCTTTGCAGAAGGAATGCAGGCACAACTTAATGTGAAAGCGTTGTATCAACGTACCAATCTTTCTTCAGATAGCATCTACTGCGCTCTTGAATACAGAATCAATGACTGCTCTGCGTGTAGTTACAGTGGTTATTTAATGTATCGAAAGATATCGGATACGCTAAAGCATCATTTTCCACTCTCTCGAACACCACTTCTTATTGTTGCTGTGAAGCGGCACGCAGAAGCAGTCACGCTACAGAGGAGCCTGCCTCTGACGCGCGTCATTGGTAATGTACATCATGAGTTCGGCACCTTTAAAGCCCGTAATCCACAAGACATACTCATTGTGTTGTATCGAGGACAACAATTCACTTGCACGAAGAACACAACAGTCGAAGAGGTTTACAATTGGGTTCTATCATTTGAGGGAAGAGAGAAGTAATGTTTTGATACATGATGTAACGTTGTGGGTTAAAGATCGCGATCAGTACAGTGACGACGTGATGCTCCGTGGCGGAATTGGTGATCAGACAGGTCGAGGATATAGTCCCACGAGAAATTCATCATCGTTGTTGGCATCGGCACTCAATCTGTGGCAGCGCGAGTTTGATGTTTCGTAGATCAATCGTATGTGGCTGAGTGATTGTACAGAGCTACTGTGTTGCAGCGGCAAGGCTAGTACCGTGGCCATCATTCATCTGTGCTCACGGCGAATTCTCGGGATCACTGTCTCGCACTCCATGCAAACGCACTCGTATCGGCACACGTTGGATGAGGAATGTGGAATTCGCAAGCATAGGCCGAGCTTCATTATCACAAACCATTTGACGATCATCGTCAAGCACGTTCAGTATTCTACAGATAGATGCATCTCTTCTACAACTATCAACATTCACATTTCAGAATCAGCGACACCGCGCCTGTTGAATTGGAAGGCCAACTACACACCCAATCAAATGGTCCAACTCACTGACAACGGAATTGGGGGAACCTCAAAATGTATGAGAACAAGTAGTAGAAGCAGATACCTCCTATGGTTTGCACCAGATTGATGTTTGCAACGTTGAGCAGAGAAGGTACATCTTAGGAAGCACAATCTATGACAAGTTGTGGTGCTAGACAGTCCAGACTGTTCTGGTAGAATCGAGTGCTCAATGAATGGACAACATTCGTCAGATGATGGCGCACCGCATCGGCACAGACGTCAGTCGTGCCTCTGTAGCGGCCTCGCACCAACGAGATTCGCAATTCTGCATACATCATAGCAATCGCAAGGGTGTGTACCGATGCCGGAACGAATTGCACTCTCTACCACATCTAAGAACACATCCGGTAACGAAATCGCAACTGCAAGGTTGTTGTGCCATGAACAAACGAACATTTTTAATAGTAGCCGGTTTAGCAAGTACGGGGTTGATCGTATCCCGCGCAAACACACACGCATATGCGGACGACGCACCACAGGGTGCCGAATGTATTCTGATTCCCAACGAAACGGCAGGCCCCTTTCCGCTTGACCTTACCGCGAATAACTTCTACTTCCGACAGAACGTCGTTGAAGACAGAGTGGGCGTACCGCTCATACTGCGGATGCGCATTGTTGGAGATACCAACTGTATGCCAATGCCAAACGTACGGGTGAACATCTGGCATTGTGACAAGGACGGACAGTATTCCGGTTATAATCAGAGTAGCAACCCCGGACAGGCCGGTCTTACGTACTTGCGTGGATATCAGATAACGGATGCCAACGGCGAAGTATCATTTACCACCATTGTACCCGGGTGGTATCCCGGCAGGGTATGCCATATCCACTTTCAGGTATATGTGAGTTCAGCGTATGCCGCCATATCACAGCTCACCTTTCCGGAAAGCACCAAGCAGCAGATTTATACCAATCACAGCGCGATCTATACAAAAGGTATTGACCCTCTCGCCATTAGTAAGGACGGTATTTTTTCGGACGGGTATCAATACCAACTAGCCACACTAGAGCTGAATGAGCAGACACAGCAGTGGGAGAGTTTTTTGCAGGTTACGGTTAAGGGTGTCGGCACAACCAGTATCGGGTATTTGGAGCGCGAGAATGCTCGGCATTTCATCGTTGGAGACCCGTATCCGAGCCCACATACAATACAAACCACCATTCCCATAACGTTGCATTCGGATGCTCATGTTTCCATGGAACTATACACGCTGCAGGGAGAGAAGGCAACAACATTGTTTGCCGAAACATTATCTCGGGGTACACATCGAATTCGATGTGATTTTCGGCAGTTGGGTTTGCCAAGTGGAACGTATGCCTGTCAGATCGTGGTTCGGAATGCAGCAGGCGAATTCAAGGCGATCAGTCTCTTAACTGCAGCCCGCTAGTTGCATGCCTTGGCAAGACCACGTCGGTCAGTAACTTCGATATGTCCGCGCGACAGTTTTACCAGCCCCTTTGAATGAAAATCATGCAGTAAGCGGGTAACCACCTCACGAGCAGTTCCGGCTTCTTCGGCCAGTTGCTCATGGGTGATGTTGATAACTTCGGACCCTTGTCGAACCACATATTCCAGCAGGATTGCTGCGAGGCGTTCATCCATGCGTTGAAAGGCAACCTCTTCTACGAGCATCATCGCATCGGCCAACCGGTTTGCGAAAGTAGCGAACACGTATTCACGGGCCTCGCGACTTTTATCGATAAGATGGTTAAAGGCCTCGACGCTTAGCATCAACGCCTCAGAGTCTTCTTCCACAATAGCGCTGGCCAGGTGAATTGGATTATGGAGGGCGCAGCTTATCGAGAGCACGCAGCCATCGCCCGGTCCCAGTCTATATAGCGTTATGGAGCGTCCGCTAGGGTGTTCTTTAAACACCCGAACGCTGCCGGACACCAAGAAGCTTACGCGGCCGCAACCATCTTCTTCGCGAAACAGCATGGTGCCGGCGTCGAGTCGCACATATTCCAGAGGTGCATCTCTGAGGAAAGCAAGACCATCAGGAACATGGTAAACCGGTGCTTGTTGTGACGTGATCATGAAATAAGACTAACGATTCGTGGACAAAAAAGGGGGCTTCGTCAAGAAAAAAGGGTGGTTCGTGGGAAACAGGTTGAACTGCATTCGTAGAAAATGCACGTTCGCACCATTATCACAAGACAGGTGCAATATGCTGATAAACAATCAAAAGCTCACGGACTATCTGCGGTCGAGGTTTCAGTTGTTGTGTGAGCAGGACATTACAGAAATAGTAGCCTATGCCGAGTCGTACATCTGGGAAGTCCAAAAGGATGGCAGAGTCGTAGAAAAGCCTGATGCTTACGCTATGACGATTGTGCAACGGCTAGCCATAGCAACAATACGTCGCAACCAACGGCATTTGTATCCTGATACGGACGAAGAAGATGCGATAACGTGGGACGACCTATGTGCCACGTGCGGCATGCTCACTGATTCCTACAATCCGGAAGATGATTATGATGCCGAAGCTGTTCTGCATGAGGCACCTGAGCACTATGCACAAGTACTGCGAATGCACTATCTGGAGGGGCTAGATCTGGCCCAGGTTGCGAAGGAAACAGGGCTTACTCCGGCATGTGTTCGGAAACGACATGAACGAGCGTTGAAGTGGGCGAGGAAGTACTTTGAACATCGTTGAGTGAACATCGTGGGGAGAACTGTGTTGAGTGCACTGCGTTGATGGGTGTTTACAGTAGTGTCACATATTGTGAGAATCCGCATACATATGTGTAGTGATCACTCCGGACTTACTGTTTGTGCCCTGCGACGCGCTGCCAACGTGTCGGGGAGGAGGAATGTGTGGAAGGAGCTGATCGCTGGTGGTGGAGGCGGGGGAGGGACCCATTAACGAAGCCGCAAGGAGGGCCCAACCTGACTACGCCGCTATCCCTTGAATATCAATGCCGCACACCCATAAATTCTCTGCGGACAAAACAACCAGCACTGCGATGTGCTCTCCACGAAGTTCTCTTCACGAAGTTCTCTCCACGAAGTTCTCTCAACGAAGTTCTCTAAGCGACTTCAGTGCATCGAAGTCATGTCCGAGATCTACGAGATTCTTGATCACACCCTGTGTTAGTCCAAAGT
Source organism: uncultured Hyphomicrobiales bacterium (assembly GCA_964525565.1). Classification (GTDB taxonomy): domain Bacteria; phylum Bacteroidota; class Ignavibacteria; order Kapaibacteriales; family Kapaibacteriaceae; genus OLB6. The sequence continues at coordinate 20,864 of CAZGHI010000009.1, read as the reverse complement.
AGATTTCGTCGAAACGATCTAGCACGTGGTCGGGTGCATTAGTGACTAAACTTGCCATGTGCTCGCGCATCGCGTTGAGCTGCCGACCAAACTCTTCTTCGAGGAGCTTGTGTCCTTGGTCACCTGGACGAACCCGGCGCAGTGTTTTGTGTACTTTCCAAACGGCGGTACCGGACGTTACCAATTGGTTGAAGAGGTCTGGTTGGTTGTAAGTTGCTCCAAGCTCCAGCAATACACCGATGTCTGAGCGCTTACGCAAGCCCCCTTCTACTGCTTGATCTAAATATCCAAGTACACTCTCAGTGTCGGACGATAACTTCATTGCTGTACCATGCTAGTATTGTATCGTGGCCAAAATAGATCGGAATGCCTGGTCTTGTTCCCGATCCGATGGCAATTCGCGTCCGCTGAAGGTTAATGGGACTAAAGCAAACTGGTAAAAGTTGCCAAGGCTGCTGACATACACTGCACATCGTGAAGCTGCTCCCGCAGTACCGGTAAACGAAAAGGATCCAAACTTTCTGGTTCCCACGGTATCTGTTCGAAAACTGCCCACTTGTACAAGTGGAGAAGTTGCGCGCTGCTGATGTGCAGCAAACGCTTCTCGGGCAAGTCCATCGAGGCCTTCTTTCTCGACGGCCTTCTTGACGATTGCCGAAGGTGGAATCACCGTGAACACGGCACTGAGTGTGTAGTCCGGATCAACTGCTACAGCAATTGTTGATTCTGCGGACTTCGATTCTACATCAAGTAAAAACCATCCCTGTGGAAGAAATGCAATCATATCGCCGGAGATGCTCCGCACCATTTCGTCAGACATAGGCAATAAGGGTAGTGGACTTTCTGCCTGATGAACAACAACAACATTTTGCTGTTCCGGCGCCTTCACAAACAGGCAAGAAGTAGTCACTACTGTTGTTAGCAGAACGCCAACTACAGTTTTCAGTGCCACGCCTTTTCCCCGGCTGTTATCGGTACAGGAAGGGTATTGTAATATGGCACGAGCGGACATGAGTAGTCGTAGTTATAGGCACAATACGGATTATATGCCATGTTAAAATCTATCACACCTTTTCCATTTATTGGCATGGTTACTTCAACGTACCGTCCAAGTTCATAGGTATCAGTACCAGACGTTGCATCGCGGAATGGCACGAACAACATATTCTTTGCCGATGGCTCAATGAACTGAAACGACCATAGGGTACATTCTGTGTTGTTAACCTTAAACACCAGTCGGCCTGTTCGAATAGCCGTACGGAGTTCATCGGTGGAGGTGCTCATGAGCACTGTATCTACGTGATCTGCAGGAATGTACTGTGCATCTATAACCCACGCAGCAGTTGCCGGGAAATACTGAAGACCGTTAAAACCAATTCGATCGGGGGGGGGGATGGGGCTCCAGGATTCTTCCTTAAATGCTTTGTCTTTTTCCGCTCGATAACTCGTTACCTTGGATATATCGTACGTTCTGGAGCTTTTGGAACCACAGCCGAATAGGACGAGCAAACAAAGGAGCACTTTCATCAGAATGTATTCCTGAACATCATGGACTCAACGGGAATGGGTTTGCGCTCTGTGTATTTGGCAGAACTCTTTTTGTTGTATGGATTGAGAACGTTGCCGGAAACCTCGAAGTAGATCAACTGACCAATCGGCATGCCGGCGTACACGCGAACAGGCATTTTTACGCTAATTTCAAGAGTCCAGAAATTACAGAAGCCAACATCGCCCTTTCCGGCCGTTGCATGAATATCAATGCCAAGGCGTCCAACGCTGCTCTTTCCTTCCAAGAACGGAACGTGTTTGTGGGTTTCGGTGTACTCTTGTGTCACTCCCAAGTACAGCACATTAGGCAGAAGGACAAACCCCTCGGGTGGTATCTCGAATGTTGTAATCTGGTTGTGCTTTCGTGCATCTAGTTCCGATTCATTATAGGTAGCCAATGTACTACCCAGGTGGACATCGTAGGAATTGCTTCCCAGGCACGAACGGGTAAATGGCTCGATAACAATGGAGCCGTCTGCAATTCCTGAAAGGATCTGCTCATCAGTTAGAATCATGTGCAAATCTAGGACATGCACAGTGTGGATACCGTATTATTCCATTTCAAAGACGGTATTAACGAGAACACGTATCGTAAGTTCACCCGATGAAACGGGGGTTCCGGCATCATCGGCAGATTTCATCAAGCCACCTGGTGCTCGGGCATATTCGGCAAAATCATAACCGCTGCGTGAGCCAATTTCACTGATACTTACAACCTTGCCTAGTGATGCTCCTGCGGCCGCCGCCATATTTGCCGCTCTTTGTTTGGCATCCTTGGTTGCTTCGATACGCAGACTGTCGCGAACGACATCGGTGCGTGAAGATGCGAACTGCAATCCATCCAACAGGTTGCTTCCGCCAGCCAAACCAGCATTCACGACGTTCTCTACCTTACTGAGGTCCTTCACCGATATCGTAACCACGTTGCGCATCCGATAGGTAACCAATTCTTGGCGTCCGCTATTGTAGTTGTAAACAGGTTGGATGCTCAATCGCGAGGTTTGAATGTCTTTAGCGGGTATGCCGATTGCCTTTACTGCTTCGATTAACGCACGCACACGTTGGTCGTTTTCTTTCTTCACCGTGGCAATGTTCAGCCCATCAATTTCAACACCGATACTTACCACGGCACGGTCGGGAGCCAGCTCTGTTTCAGCCGATCCCTGAACAGTGATGAGTCGGCGGGTATCTACGTACTGACCCGTAACCGTTGTTGCAAGAACCAGCCACAGGCAGAGATGGCTTGCAATATGTTTCATGACGTCATCCCTTCAAGTTTTTCGGTTGTTTGTTCCCATTCAGTAAGCAGTGAGGCAAGAAGTTTGCGCGCGGTTTCATACTTCTTCGTGATTTTATGCTGTTTTACGGGGTCTTTGTACAACTCAGGGTCGGCAAGTGCAGTCTCGCATTCAGTTATAGTCTTTTCCTGTACTGCTACCTGACGTTCGATATCGACAATTCGTTGTTCCAGCTTCTTTCGATCTCGGTTCAGTGCCTTTTGTTCATCGCGAGAACGCGCAGCTAGACCCGGGGTGGTTGCCGTTGACAACGTCCCGGATGTAACGTGTCCGTTGGACGGAGATGTTACAACTGCGTGTTGTAAAACATGAGCCTTGTATGCGTCTTCGTAATCGCCGATAACCTCGCGGGTGAGGCCGCCACGAAAGATGATTACCCGATCGGTAAGTCCGTCAAGGAAGTCACGATCGTGACTAACAACAATCATGGATCCGTCAAAGTCCAAAAGCGCTTGTTTGAGGACTTCCTTCGAGAGCATGTCCAGGTGGTTTGTAGGTTCATCCAAAACCAGAAGGTTTACGGGCTGTAGCAAAAGCCGAGCCAAAGCAAGCCGACTCTTCTCGCCACCGCTTAACACGCTCACTCGCTTGTTTACATCATCTCCACTAAACAGAAAAGCTCCGAGCAAGGTGCGTACGCGAGCACGCATTTCGGGGGGGGCTACATGTTCCAGGGATTCCAACACTGTGTAACCACCTGACAAAAGATCGGCCTGCTGTTGTGCGTAGTATCCAATGCTTACACCGTAGCCATGACGTACTTCACCACCGGTTACTGTTTCCTGTTGGATAATGATCTTGCTCAGTGTTGACTTTCCTTCACCGTTCTTTCCCAGGAATGCAACCTTTTCGCCGCGTTCCAAGGCAAAATTCACACCGCGGAGAACATGCTTTTCACCGTAGTGTTTGTGGACGTCAATGCATTCCACCACTACTCTGCCAGATCGAGGTGCTGGGGGAAACTGGAATCGCATTGAGCTGACATCCACATCTTCCACTTCGATCAGCTCCATTTTTTGCAGTTGCTTAATTCTGCTTTGTACACGTGATGCCAACGAGGCTTTATACCGGAATCTGTCGATAAACTTTTGAACATGAGCGCGTTCGCGAGCCTGACGGAGAGCTGCGCCCCGCTGTTGTTCCAGTCGCTCTTCGCGAATCTGCTCGTAGTCGCTGTACGGAACCGGGATGTCGTGAATACGCGACTGGGTAATTTCAATGGTTCGGTTGGTGACGTTATCCAAGAACGTGCGATCGTGCGACACAAGGACAACAACACCATCGTACTCGGTAAGGAATTCCTCGAGCCACTGTACGGACTCAATGTCCAGGTGGTTTGTTGGCTCGTCGAGTAGGAGCACGTCAGGCTTACTGAGCAGGAGCTTTCCCAATTCTGCACGCATTTGCCAGCCACCTGAGAAATGGGTAAGGGGCTTGTCAAGGTCTGTGGATTCAAAACCAAGACCGGTAAGAACGCGCTCAATATCGGCGTGCATGGTTAGCCCCCCCCTGCGCTCGAACTGATCGTGAGCATCGGTAAGGCGCTGGATGGTGTTCAGGTAGTCGTCGGATTCATAATCCGTTCGCCGATCTATTTCTACCTGCAGCTCATTCATCCGGCGTTCAATAGCCAACACTTCATCGAATGCATGAGCAGCCGTTTCGCGCAGCGTTAATCCAACGTCGAGCGTAAGATCCTGGCTAAGCAAGCCAATACGAATGTTGTTTTGCTTATGGACTTCGCCACCGCTTGGTTGCCGATCTCCAGAGATAATACCAAGCATTGTGCTCTTACCGGCGCCATTCCTGCCGACAAGACCTACACGGTCGCCACGCTGGAGCAGAAAGCTCACGTTACGGAACAGCAATCGCGTTCCAAGGTCCATTTCGATGTTTTGCAGAGTAATCATGAATCGAGACTGGACTGTGCCTTTTTATCGTTTATGATTTCGATGATTGCGTCCAAGATGACCTCTGCACAAGCGCGTTTGCTCATTGCAGGAAAAGTGGTGGTAGTGGTGTGCGTGACCAAACTAATGGTGTTGTTTCCCGTACCGAAGCCGCTGTGCTCAACGCCGGCCTGATTAGCAACAATCATATCGGCATGTTTGGTGTGAAGTTTCTCTTTGGCATAGTCGAGAACATTCTCGGTTTCCAACGCAAAGCCAACCAACACTTGTGTTGGCTGTTTGTGATTGCCAAGCCACTCGAGAATGTCGGTTGTGCGCTGCAGCGTTATGGCCATTCCTTCTGGCTCAACGGTGTCCTTTTTAATCTTTGAAGTCCGTGGGTGTATCGGTGTGAAATCCGCCACTGCGGCAGCCATAATAATCACGGGAGAGGACTTGTACTGTTTCACGGTTTCGAACATTTCGTGAGCCGTAGTAACATCAATGCGGTGAACACCGTGAGGCGTGGGTAAGGACACAGGTCCGCTAACAAGAGTTACCAGAAAACCTCTCTTTGTTGCGGCTTCGGCCAGAGCGAACCCCATCGTTCCGGTGCTGTGGTTAACAATGCTTCGAACAGCATCAATCGGTTCATGTGTTGGTCCGGCAGTGATAACAAGCTCAAGCGGTTGGGTACTCCGCAAGGGTTTTGGTTCCGATTCGCGGTAGAACATTGCTGTTCCTTGCTGAAGAGCGTGTTGAACTGCGGAAACGATGTTCTCCAAGTCCGGAAGGCGACCTTGCCCATCAAGACCGGAAGCCAACTCGCCGCTTTGAGGATGTAAAACAGTAATGCCGTCTTGGGTAAGCAGATTGGCATTGCGTTGGGTTGAAGACTGGAGCCACATATCGGTGTCCATTGCAGGAGCAACGATTAGAGGGGTGTGTTTTGGCAGACTCGATGCAACGAGGGTAACGCTGGAATCGGACAAGCCGGTGGCTAGTTTGGCGAGAGTTGTAGCAGAGCATGGAGCGATGAGCATAACATCTGCCCAGCGAGCCAAGTGTACGTGCCAAGAGCCCCCTTCCTGAACATTTTTATCGAAGGGATCAACAACAACATGATTTCTACTTGTTGCCTCAAGGGCTAGTGGTGCCACAAAACGGGTAGCAGCTTGCGTCAACACAACCCGCACATGATGACCGGCACGAATGAGGTCGCGCACAAGCCAGGGCGTTTTGTATGCCGAGACCGAACCGGTGATGCCAAGAATGATGTTCATGGTAACGTGTGGGTAACACCGGAGGGTCAGTCCACCGAGGCGAATTTGGGTTTACTCTGCCTCGCGAGTTGTATGGATCTGACCCGTTACCTTTTCGCGCATAGCAATAAAGGTTGGTTTCGGAACTCTGTCGAATTCCTTGCTGATAGCAATTTGATCAAGGTTTGGACCTTCGTTTTCGTCGGAGTCCACAATCACGTCAGCCAGTCGTTCATAGATCTGTGTTTTGATCTGATCGTTTATTTGGCGCGACCGAAGCCCCATGGCAACGATGCTTTCGTAGATAGACCCCTTGGAGCTTTCTTCCATCCGAACTTCAACAGGGTTTACGATGTAGGTGCTCATTGTACTCCGTTTGGAAAATGCGAACCGCAAATCTACGAAAGAAAGGGAATTTTGGGGGTAGCATGGGGTCGAAAATGCAGGGGGAAGCTCTACAGCCGGAGTTTCGCTTTTTTGAGCGCAGGCGATAGGCGGCGACGCCCAAAGCCAAAACCATAGCCTCCCTTGTGTGCTGTATGCAAACGAACGATGGTAATGCGCACCCATGTGGTTGGCGGAATACGAGGGCAAAGTAACGGGTACGTGGCACTGCGTCACATTGAGTTATGCTGACAACACTGTAGGTAACCTGTACAGCGGACTCTTTATTCACACATACGTAGGCTTAACGGAGGTTGAGCCGAACAAGAAAGGACTGTACTGAGATAACTGTTACAACTTGGTGGTGGAGGTGGGGGAGGGAGACCCGGAAGAGAAAAAGCCAGAAGAACGCCTAGTTTTTATATGAGCGTAACCAATTGATCTAAAAACGGTTACCTTCCAATACCAAGTACATATTCCGAAAGATATCCACGAATTTCATTGGTATGTGGAAAACTTTCTCTTGTGTGTGTGTGCGTGTGTGTGTGTGTGTAAGTTATGCACACAAAGTGTACTTGCTCGGAAAGTTTATTGAATAATCTTTACGATCCAAGTCTGTGACTGACCGTATTGTTCGCCGTTGCAATAAGGTATTCTATGATCAAAAGAGGAAACCTTTTCACACTCGAAATAACAGCGATCCTTTTGGTAAGTGCAGTTTGTGTTCACACCAGTTCTGCGCAGTGCAACATGGGAATCTGCGACTCCTTGCTTCAGGCAATGACAACGTCAGCTGGTTATGGGCTAGCACGTATTTTATCTGACTCATCTTTGGACACTGCAAATCTGATAAATGTGGATGACCAATGTGCACACTTCCGGTTTGAATATGTATCCGATTCTTCGCACGTGTATTGGCAGTTTTCGGAGTTTCTACTTAATAGGAAGAAGATTTTTCTTGCGAATTGGTGCCCGAACAGAATACTGAACTTCGACTTTGTAAATCGAATGGCAGTTGCGAATTGGCCGGCAGATGTTCTGAGCAATCGTAGCACCACTCGAACAATATCTGTATCTGCTGGGGATACGCTACAGTTCTTTAGAAACATGTTTCTATCGCGAGTGGCACAAAGTGGTAACGTGTACAACTACTATAAGAACGATGCTACCTTGAGCTATTCTGTGGAACTGGTGGATTCATCCAGTGGATCTCGGATTGTACTCTTCGACACAGCATGTTATTCTACAACAACTCCATCGAGGAAACCTTGTATTTTCTCATGGTTTCCAATGTATTCACGTGTTCGCACAATAGTGCCAAGCGGAATATCAAAAGTCCGAGCGTTTGTACGAATAAACACGTTTGCATTTGGATTAAATCCGGATCCTTGGGTGCGGAAGGACTTGTATGGTCCGTATATGTCTAATTACTCTCTCAATAAGCCAAGTGTTGCCGCATACAATACAAAAGTTCTGAACAACATTGATTGTTCTGGACAAGCTTTTTGTGAAGTTAACGGTACCGGTCTACCGGGACCACCCCGAATTAGCGTACTTCACACTGTTCCGACAACTTTGGATAATGTTACTGTGTTTACGGTTTACGGTACTCAGGTGTGGAGCAGTTCAGCGCCATTCTCTATTAATCCAACAAATGTAAATGTACCTAACCCAGGGTTGTATATCCTGATCGGTAAGAGTGGGCCGGTGGTTGTGTGTACGGAAAAAGTATTTGTTCCGTAATTCCTGAAGTTTCAATCAACTATATATTCCGAACATGAAAACAATGTGTTACTGCTTCGTTATTCTCATGGTTGGCACACTATCACCGCAACAAAGTCTTGCACGATGGGATCTTGAACCCGTTGAGGAGGTTTGTGTTGTCGCAGGATATGGTCCTGAAGGTGGCGGTTGCAATTGTGTAAAGAGAACCTTTGCGAACAATGGAGTCATTATTGCAACATGGTGGGAAGGTTGCGTCTTTAACGAAGAAGCTCCATTGCCGTGCATGACTACATGCGATTGTTCCGATCGGTTCGGTGGTGTAGTTGGTGATACACAGCCTGAAGAGTTTCCGGAAAGCAACCTAGGAGCTGAGCCAACAACTGATGCCTGGTGAAGGGGGCGCTAGGTATCTACGACTAGTTGAGACTTTAACGCACAAGCGTATGCACGCGGAAACCATTAAGGCAGTGGTTCGTGGCATACCTTTGGTAGTTCAAAACCTGCTGAATGGTCCTTGTCAGCCATATTAAGTGTGTAAACCAAATCGTTCTTGTTGTCTCAGCCATTAGCTCTCCATGTACAAACACCCCGGTAGTTTGGCCGACGCCTGTCTCCATATCATTTGGTATGACGCAGAGGTCAAGAAAACCTACAGTCTGCGTCACATCGGGGCATGCTGACAATACATTAGGTAACCTGTACAGCGGACGTTTTATTCACAGATGCGTAGGCTTCGCTTGGATGAAGCCGAACAAGAAAGGAGTGTGCTGACCTGGATGATACAACTTGGTGGTGGAGGTGGGGGAGGGAGACCCGGAAGAGAAAAAGCCAGAAGAACGTCTCATTTTTTTGATCGTGTTTAACCCCATAACCTCAAGGCCTTTTCCGTCTGATTCCACGCCTGCCTTCTGAAAGATATTCACTATTTCATTGGTATGTGGAAAACTTTCTCTTGTGTGTGTGTGTGTAAATTCGGCGAGGCAGTTCAGTTTAAGCAGTTAACATTGAGCAAAGAGCCTACGAAGTAGTTGCACCAAGTCGCGGAATAAGTCGTAATGTTCTGAACTGCCGCTACTCTATAGTTTGCGACCCAATGAGGAGTATGCTATGGCACAAAATCTTGTTGTGCTGGCGTTCACGGCTCTGGTATTGCTATACCCATTCTGCTTGGCCGGACAATGCACCGGCGAATGCGATTCGCTGATTCAAGCCGTTGGTACCAATTCAAACCTTGAGTTAGCTGTGCTCGATGAGGATACTGTGTTGCATGTTAATAGCGCATACCCGATTACGTCGGTAGGGCCGTCAATAAGATTCGAACAAGAGAGTGATTCGTCGCACATTGTTATTCGATTCTCAGAAATCCACCTCAACAGACGTCAACTCTATTTCTCTAATTGGTGTAATAATCAAGTGATAAATTTTGATAGTTACAATGAAGTACCCGTGGAGAATTGGACACCTGCACAGCTTAATGCACGTAGCCTAACGAAAACGTTTCCAGTATCGTTTCGTGATACTGTATCCTACGTTAAAGAGTCTTGGTTCTTCACAATTCATGCCAACGGACCTGCGTTCAAGTATTATAAAAATGATTGTCAGCTTTCATATTCGGTTGAGTTGGTGGATTCAACAACAGGTTTGCGCATTGCGCTTTTAGATACAACGTATTTGGCTCAAACAACTTCTTCACGGAAACCGTGCATGTATTCATGGTATCCCATGTATTCTAGGGTAAAGTATGTTGTACCATTCGAAGGTTTACAGAATACGCGTGTGTTCATTCGGTTTAACACCTTTGCGACTGGTTCGAACCCTAAGCCATGGGTTCGAACAGATGGTATGGTGTCGAATTTGTCGGCTAAAACACTAGCACATCCAGAGGTAAAGGGGTATTGTGACAGTGTGGAAGCAAATCTCGATTGTACGTGGTCACCCTCCTGCGATATTCTGGCAAGGCAATCCGGTGGCCCAACGGGAATCACGATTGAATCTCAATGGCCAACGTCCATAACGCATGTAGTGGTGTACACCTTAAATGGTGATGTTGTATGGCAGGGTGCTGTTCCGTTGTCTCCCAACCCTTATACAGTGCAGGCTGGATATGGACTGTACATTGTTATTGGCTATTCCAACGGCGATGTTGTATGCACACGGAAGGTAGTTGTTTATTAAATGATGCTGTTTACGGAAGGAAGGCTATGTCTATGTCACAACGAATTATGCGATCTCTAGTTCTACCAAAGCTGTGTATTGTTTTGATTGCAATGGTTACGCTTGCCACTCAATCCTATGGTTGGGCATATGTTACGTGTAACAGTAACATGCCTGCCGGGAATTCCAGGTATTGCACATGCGTGTACATTGTAACCCGCAACGGTGATGTTATCGTTACGGTGCATGCCTTGTTTGGCTGTGGTGAAGTTGCGAACCCTGCAAATTGGGGATGTCAAACATGTGAGGATTGTCCGCCGGCTGACTTTTGGAATCTTCACGGGAATGCATACCTAGAGTTTCCCACCAATAACATTGGACCAATTGCAACTAATCAGTAAGCTACGGCCTAACTGTGATACAATATCATGGGCTCAATGCTCCACATTCCACAGCCATACAATTGCAACCGCAAGATCACATCGGCATGCAGTAGGAACGCTTCATTGGTCAGCGGGTAATTGATGCCATCACGTCCCGACCTCCAATTGTCAAGTTGTGCCCACATTCGGGACTTCATCCTACAGCACTACACCGGACTTCAAGACTCACTCACCTAACGCTGTCTTCGCATTTCTGAACACACATGTTTCGTAATCATGGAACTGATCGAAACATTAGACTTCTACTCAATAAACCGTTCCCATTCCTCGGGGGTTGGAACTCTACAGGTGTCTCTTTTGCCAAACCACCGGTAACGGCGATGAGCAACACTCCGATACAGGCTGTCGCGAATTGTTTTTGGGATGATGCCAAGCCCCTTACCTAAAACTCGTAACAATACGTTATCGCAACACCCTAAAAGATAGATGATAGCGTTGCTCTGGGTGAGGATGCTGTTGTTCGCCACCACATACACCGTGTCTGGCGCTGTTGAAACGCCATGTTCCCGAAGCAGCTCCCCCCCCTTTAAACTTTGGAACGATGCGAATCGGAGTGATTGCGTTCGGTCGTGTTTGATCAAAAAATCAACCCATCCGTTGCACAGATTGCACACCCCATCGAAGATTACGATGGGAGGTTCGTGTGGACAAGATTTTTTGTTCATGGTAACAAAATTGCTGTTTGATTTGTTATCTAGCAGGGCCGAACATCACCATTGACAATTAGGAGGTAGAAATGTCTTCGCTCAATCTGGAAATGTTCACACAAGGCGCCCACGATCCGGAACAAACGCAGCTCCTCGTTATGGCTGCTTTGCAATCCGTAACCTCAGCCTTCCGCAAGAATCGTCTGTACCCGGGTTTGGGGGAACTCATCGAGCTGATTTCGGCGCTCGAAACAATTCGTGAGAATCGCAATCAGTATCGTACTGTTATGCCACGCAAACTTACCGGCGTTGACTTCGAGAACAAGACACTCAAGTTTGATTCATCTCCGGCAGACCCTCACACAATTGAACAGTTGTTCGAACTCGTTGATTGGGCGATACCGTTGCTTCGATCGGTTACCGACGAAGGCGTTGCCATGTTCGACTTTGTGACGCAAAACCTGTCGGTAGATGTTGTTGGTATTATGCCAATGTATCGCGACGAAGGGTATGCACTCATCCCAGATGTGCGTGCCAACCTGATGCACATTCTGCGCTACGAAATGAGTCTGTATATGAGTGACGGCGATAACTACCGTGCACTCAAAACGGTAGAGCTTGAACCGCGCAAATTGTCGTCAGTGCGAAGCGGACCAGAAGACATAAAAATTTCGCTCGTTCGCGCTCACAAGGAAATGCCCAATCCTGCAACGTACTACATGGCCACGGATCTTGATTTCCCATTCGAGGCAACCATACTGCCGGTGGCTAAACGAAAGCTGATGAAGGTTCTGATTAGCTAGTGGTGGGCTTTCGGCCTACCCACATAAAGAATCCGTCGCCGTTATCCTCGCCGATGGCTGTGGACCACCGTACAGATTCTGTTATTGTAACGTTGCTTATGAACGACTCTATCTGATGGCTCCCTTCAGATGCAAGTATGCTGCATGTTGCGTATGCAACGAAACCTCCTGGTTTGCAGAGATCGTATGCTTGATGCAGAAGACGAGACTGCGTATGCATCATGTTTCTGTACTGCTCATCGGTTAGATGATAGAGTATGTCTGGATTCCTTCGTAGCACACCTGTCCCGGTACAAGGGGCATCTACCAAGACTGCATCTGCCTTGCCATTCAATCGCTTGATGGATTTTGTGCCCTCTATGTGTCGGACTTCGATGTTAAATGCCTGTGCACGTTGTGCGCGTATCTTGAGTTCGGTGAGTCTCGTTTCCGAAACGTCGAATGCCACGATTCGTTTCTGGTTCCTCAGCATTGCAGCCATGTGCAGCGTTTTCCCACCGGCGCCTGCGCAAAGGTCAATGATGAGTTTGTAATCGTGAACCCGCCCAAGCTCAGAGATCAGAGTACGTCCAACGCGCTGTGAATGCACATCCTGTAGCTCGAACCATCCTTGGGTAAATGCCTTTGTCCTAAACAATCCGTACGGTACGTCCACCTGGATGCATTGCTCATTAACAACACGAGGACGAAAAGGGGCTAGGGCATGCACACATTCGGCAACGGTTGTACGTAAGGTGTTAACCCGAAGAAATGTTGGTGCATCCTGTAGCCAAGCTGCAATTACATTGCTAACACTATTGCCGTACTGAGTTGTTAATACATTACGAAACCACAAGGGTACAAAAGCCCTGTCAGGATCCACTACACCATCAAGAGCGCCAATCCAAGCTTGCTTCCAATCATTATAACGAATAGCCTGATACAATCTGCTCCGGAAAATACTCGCCTGCTCGCGCGTGGGGCGCGTTCTTCGAAACAGAACATCTAACTCGCGTGGAATGTGATGGCCAAGCCCCGTTACGTTCGTAAAAGCAGCGTAAAACTGGTCGCGTGTGAACATAACGCGCAAACTGCAACATCTTTCCGAGATTAGATGAAGTGTACAGCTCGCCGACTCTTCGTTGTACTCTGTTCAGAAAAGACTGCTGTAGTGATATGGTGGCTAGATTGTAATTGTTAACAGGCCGCTACCGGCATCGTAGGAACATGCGAATTGCGGCAAATTTGTGGCGCTTCCGCTGATGGGTTGTTGCACAACGTTGCCTGATGATGCGGAGTACATTGCGCTATGACATGGACAGATACATGGCTCTCCTGGTCCAGCCGGCAAGCTTACCGTACAACCCTGATGTGTACAAATCGCGCTGAATACTACAAATACATCTGCATCTACTCTGGAGATGAACACTGGGAGGTCGTTATTCAGTCCGGGAATGAACTCAAGAGTGATACCGCCAACAGACGATAAGCGTGGGTTTGCCGATACGTCATACGTCACACTATTATCGCCATTGCCCGTGGGTGAAGTTTCATTGGTCTCGCAACCGGCGATAAGCGAAGAGATAGCCGGTGCCGAAAGAACAAGTCCAATGCTCTGGGTGGCGGATAGCAGAAATGCACGCCGACTTCCAGTTACAAATTCTTTATGCATTCTTCCTTCTCAACATATAAATACTTAGAAAAATTGCAGCACCTGCTAGTCCCACTACAAAGGCGTACCCACGATGCAGCACGGTAATCGAAGCATCGTCCGGCAGCAATCCATACCGAAAGGTTTGTTTCCATTCAACAACTTCGTTGCTTGTTCCAAACAACTCATCCTTAACGATCGTTACCACTTTTTCCCTGTCCTTGGTGTACATTTCCATGCCATGCAGTACCCACACAACACCTCCGGTGATAATTGCGGCTACAGATAGTGCGATAAGTAGTTTCCATTTCATATAAAGCCCTCCGTTAATAGAATAGGTGGAGTTGCACGTTCCATCGTGTGGCCACACCATCACGGAACGTATCTTGCAAACGATATTCCGGCCTAACTTCAACAAATGGCATAACAAACACCTGGGCGCCGATGATTGTACCGGTGAGTGTTGCATCGTTTGGTCGCAGATGTTGTTGCGTTGCTCCATGCTCAACACGCACATATGCTATAAGGGGGGGGGCAATCTGATAACCAAGCTCCGCCATGATCATAGTGCTCCGTTGAACGTTGGTTTTGGTTGTCTGTGTGCCTTCGAGCATTAGGTAAAGGGCATCAGTTATCCCTCCACCGGCAAACACATTCACCATTTGAAAATCGTTGTTCACCAGAACAGACCCACCAACGTAGGTGTTTACCAAGTCGTCAAAGAAGCGTGGCCAAGCAACTACTCTGCCTGTGATGGTTGGCATGTTGCCACCGATAGCACTTTGCGTTGACTGTCCGTTGCTTAACTGTACTTGCCCAAGTCCTTGCGAACCAAAAATGCCAAGCTGTACGGTAAGCCACTTTTGGCGTTCCCACGTTAACTCGGACCCCCACTCGCCCCAATCTGGAGCAAGGTACGGCCGTCTGGCAAGCGGTTCGACGTAATTAAACGTGTACACGGTATGATCGTCGTACCGAATACCAACCGATGGCCGAAACAATCCAATGCGTACTGAAGGGAGCTCGTTACTCGGTTGTAAGATTACACTTACCGAACCTGGACGTTGGCCCGGATATCGAATCGTGTTTCCATCGCTGGTACGCAGCGAGGCAAGGTTAAAGCCCCCTTCTAATGTTATACCCTTCCACGGACGCAGAGCGCCATATAGCGTAATCTGCATCGGGATGTACACGCGCGGCGCAGCGGAGTCCGTAAACGATCGAGTTGATTGCACACGAATGTCTGTACCCAACAACAACTTCTCGTTGAAGTATGCGTTGGTTTGATCTTCCGGATACAGAAATGGGATAGACTCTCTCTCTATGATTCCTACATCCTGCATTGCATACCATCCAAGATCGTTTCGGATACCACCACCTTGAGGCACCACGTGGCATGCGCTGCACCGGTTTCCGCTTAAGAGAGAAAACTGCGGAAGGGCAGAAGCAAAACAACTTGGTAGAATTATCAGAAAAAGAAGCCGGAACAGAAAGCTCATGTTCCTCCGTTAAGTGTGTACAGGCGTAGGCAATGATAAAAACGGCGATCATGGAATGATCGCCGTTTGTGTATAAAGACTTCTTAAAGACCCAATGGTTACGAGTCTGAGTGCGAACGTGATTATTTAAGAGCTAACGTAGCAATACACTTTTCAAAAAGTGGAAGATATACCTTTTCTTCGGGTTTAAACCAGTTTACTGTCAGGCGGTAGAGCTTATTGTCTTTTACGACGAAATAGGCACGGGAGTTAATATTCGCTGATGGCGTATATGAAAAGTACGCTCCCTTTTGACCGTTGATTGTTACTCCGGTAGGATCCTTACCGCCATAATTCGGCTTATTCTGCGCGAGGATTTTCTCAAGGTTCTTTTGCTTGGATGCATCAAATACATCAATCTGAACATTGCAGTCCAAACGCGAGCCAAAGAAGTTAATACTGGAGAGAGCAGGTCCGCCAAGTCTCTTACCTTCGAAATTTTGTGGTATCTGAATGGTAAAGTCCGGGGCGCTGTACGTTCGTAAGGTATCGGAAGGGGGCTCAGGTCCGGTAGGTTTTAACGTGTCGGGTTGTTGTTTGGGCACGTCCGGACGCCGAGCAAGTTTTACCGACGCCAGTATCTCATTAAAATCCTTCTCATAGTCTTCGAAAGTTCTGCCAAAGGCTGCAAAGGTTAAGATCGTAATCACCGAGTCATTTTCAGCGAAGTAGGCTTCAGAACGGAACTCGCCGTCTTCTTGGTCAAAGCGCACGTGCAGTTTCTTGGCTGGTTTGCCTCCTAAGGTGGCGTTTTCCAGCTTATACCGATCCAAACCATCTTCAAATTGGAGTTTGCTGTTTTTTATGAGTGACTCCATGGTTCGTGAACTGTCCATTGGAATTGCACGCAGCTCAACCTTTGCACCTCCGTCACCTGGACTAAAATCCAGGAACCTGCGGCTGATGCGCGGTTTCGAGAAGGCTATGATCAGGTCGCCGGGTTGGGTTTGTTTTATCCAATTAGATGGCACCTTCACTTCGAATTGACGCACGTTGTCTTTTACAACTTCCAGTCCCTCTATCGGGGTTGGAGTTGCATGTCGTGTGCATCCGGCAACAACAAGTACAGCAAGTGCAAGTACCGAAAGTGAGCGGAGAATGGACATTGGGTAATCCTTGAAGTGGTGATGTTGTTACTAGTTGTTGAGTGCGCCCTCGTTAATCCACGTTCTTATCCCGCGAATCTGATCCGAAGGTATGGATTGAATGTTACCTGCATTATGCGTTATCTGCTGTTCCAAAACCTGGATGAGCAAACTCACGTCGGCACGACCTGGGACTACCAGATTTGCTCGGCTGAACATCACATTCGAATAAGACGTTAGCCGGATACCGCCAAATGCTCGGGAATCATCATGGCACGGGTAGCATCGAAGTGTAAAAAAGGGCTGTACGTGTCGGCTATAACTTACGAGAGAGTCCGGGAATATGATGTTGTCTGGATTCGTAAGCCCGTTTGTTGGACATGCCGTTAACAAGCATGCAGCGAACCCTGCTGCGATTGCAGAGAGCACAATGCGCATCTTAGTAGCTCTCCTCGGTGGAGGGGAACTCGTGGCTGCGCACGTCTGCTACATATGCCTGAATAGCAGCCGTCATTACATCATGCATTTCGGCATATCGCCGAACAAAGCGCGGACGGAAGGTGGTGCTCATTCCCATCATGTCTGTCCATACAAGAATCTGACCATCGCAGCCGTTGCCTGCGCCGATACCAATGGTAGGTATGTGTAGCAAGCGTGTGAGTGTAGTGGCTAAAGCGGCAGGAATCTTTTCAAGGACAAGAGCAAACACACCTGCTTCCTGCAGCAGGAGGGCATCGTTCTGTATTCTTTCTGCCTCGCGCTCGTCGGCGCCCCGCTCACGGTAGGATCCAAACTGATGAATGCTTTGTGGTGTAAGGCCAAGATGACCCATCACCGGGATTCCGTTATCTGTCATCAGCTTAACTGCTTCCACGCTGCGTTCGCCCCCTTCCAGCTTGACGGCTCCGCATCCGGCTTCCTTCATCAAGCGACCTGCATTACGAAAGGCTTCCCGGGGCGAGGCTTGGTAGCTCATAAAGGGCATATCGGTAACCACCATAGCATGTTCCACCGAGCGAACCACAGCTTGGGTATGATAGATCATGTGCTCAAGGGTTACCGGTATCGTTGTATCGTGGCCTTGAACAACATTACCTACGCTGTCTCCTACAAGAAGCAGGTCAATGCCGGCCTCGTCCATGATCCCTGCGGTGAGGGCATCATATGCCGTTAAACAGGCGATAGGCTTGCCTGCTCGTTTCATTTCCGCAAGCCGCAGGGTTGTGACGCGCTTGCGGGTTGTAGTGGTTTGTGGCATGCAGATTCCAGGGGAACAAGGGGTGCAAAGATAGCCGTCAGGGCTGTTCCCAGCGTTATCTTTCCGTGATGCAACCGAACCATTCATCAGTTCGTTCGATGGAACTGTCATTGTCCGATGGGGAAGAAATCACGTTTCTTTCCGACGTTCATCTGGGTTTAGGGTCAGCCGAGCACAGCAGGAAACGCGAAGAAGCTCTCATTCAGCTATTACGAAAACTTGGTGCAACATCGCATTTATTTATCGTGGGCGATCTGTTCGATTATTGGTTTGACTATCCATACGTGATACCGTCAGCATTTGTGCGCACTGTTGCCACACTTGGCGAGCTAAGAGAAAACGGCCTTCCCATAACGTACTTGATGGGTAATCATGACTTTGGACACTATCGGTTTTTTCAGGAGTCGTTAGGAATCAGCGTAGAAGAGTCCGACATCTCACTTACCATTGGTATGGTTAAGCTGTACATAAGTCACGGCGATGGAAAGGCAGCAAACGATCGGGGGTATATCGTATTACGATCGGTGCTTCGCAATCCGTTTATGAAGGCAGTGTACCGTCTGCTCCACCCGTCGGTTGGTATCGGCTTGGCAGCACGAACATCGCAGCGCAGCAGGGCATATACAGACAAGCGCGACTATGGAACCGACGGCTTGCGTGATTTTGCGCACCGGCGAATTGCAGAAGGATACGACTTTGTGGTGATGGGCCATAAGCACCAGCCGTGTTATGAGCAGGTTGGCGCCGGCGTGTATGTTAACCTTGGGGATTGGCTTAACGATACAGCAACATATGCAACGTATATTCATGGTAAGGGAGTAACATTGCACACCGTGCCGATAGCGTAGTATGTTCACGAGCGTTGGCACCTTTTCTTCAACTAGTTAACACCATACGCCTATGAAACGCATCGGACTGCTGTTTGGCATGGAACAGAGTTTTCCACCAGCATTGGTAGAAGAAATCAATAGCCGCGACGAAGGAGTTGCAGCAGAGTTTGTGCGCGTTGGCGGCATTACCTTGAACGACATGTTTGAGTACGATGTGATACTCGATCGCATTTCTCAGGATGTGCCCTTTTACAGAGCGATGCTCAAGGTTGCCGCATTAAACGGAGTACGGGTGGTGAACAACCCGTTTTGGTGGACGGCAGATGATAAATTTTTCAACTATGCTGTTGCGCAAAAGGCGGGCATCCCTGTACCACGTACAGTTCTCTTGCCAAGCAAGCAGCATCCGCCCGATACATCGTCGGATAGTTTTCGGAATCTCATGTTCCCGTTGAATTGGCAAGAAGTGTTCGACTATGTTGGATTCCCGAGTTGGCTGAAACCATATGATGGAGGGGGCTGGAAGCATGTTTACAAAGTGAATTCCATTGATGAATTTTTTGATCGGTATAGTGAAACCGGCACTATCGTTATGACGCTGCAGGAGAGCATCGAATTCACCGAATACTACCGATGCTACTGCATCGGCAGAAAACATGTCCGCATAATGCCATACGAGCCGCGCAACCCACATCATTTGCGCTATAAGGCAGGGTTTGCTCCAACTAGTGAAATGTTAAAAACGCTTACGGATTTATGTGTTAAAATTTGCAACATCCTTGGGTATGATTTTAATACAATAGAATTTGCCGTCCGCGATGGAATACCGTATGCAATTGACTACATGAATCCAGCACCGGATGCCGAAAGGACTAGTGTGCAGGAAGAGAATTTTGAGTGGGTACTGCAGACAACGGCTACGTATTTAATAGAACTTGCCAAGGAGGGCCGTAAGGTTCCCACTGAGTTTCATTGGAGCGAATTTATTGGCAAGGGGAAAGTAAAAGCTAAAAAGTAGGTGTGTGCTGATAATGCAATCACTCTTGATAGATGGAACGAGTCTCTCAGTATTGGACGTTGTAACCGTAGCTAACACACCAACGATAAACGTTCAGATTACAGAGGAGTCACAACTCAAAGTAGCGAAGGCACGCGAGGCGGTAGAACGCTGGATTGCCGAAGGGCGAATTGTTTATGGATTAACGACAGGATTTGGTGAGTTTGCCAACGTTGTCATCCCCTCGGATAAGGCTGCTGAGCTTCAGGTTAACCTTGTACGCTCGCATAGCGCAGGTGTTGGCGAGTTATTGCCTGAGAATGTAGTTCGTGCGATGATGGTGTTGCGTGCGAATTCACTTGCAGGCGGCCATTCGGGAATTCGTCCAGAAACATTAAACACCCTTATACGACTGCTAAATGAAAACCTCATTCCCGATATCCCATCGCAAGGATCGGTAGGATCGAGTGGCGACCTGGCCCCTTTATCGCATTTAGCTCTTGCGCTCATTGGTGAAGGCACAATCATGGGCTTGCCATCGGACACCGTGATGCGCGGGCGCGGCATAGAACCCGTGAAGCTGCAGGCAAAAGAAGGACTTGCACTAATCAATGGTACACAGATGATGTGTGCCATTGCCTGCTTGTGTTTAGATAGGCTGGAGTATCTGGCAAACTTAGCGGATGTTGTAGGTGCATTATCTGCAGATGCCTTGCGGAGTACGGACAATGCGTTTCATGAAAAGCTACATGCAGTTCGGCCACATTCTGGACAGCAGCTTGTAGCTCGGAGGCTTCGGATGCTTTTGTCAGGTAGTGCTATTCGCGAGTCGCATCGAGAGAACGACAACAGGGTTCAGGATGCATACTCCATTCGGTGTATGCCGCAAGTTCATGGCGCCTCGAGAGATGCTCTTGCCTATGCAAGAACAGCCATCGAGACTGAGATTAACAGCGTAACAGACAACCCGTTGGTGTTTCCGGACGACGATATTGCAATAGAAGGCGGAAACTTTCATGGACAGCCCCTTGCAATACCATTAGATGTTATGGCAATAGCAGCCGCGGAATTTGCAAACATTAGCGAGCGACGAACGGAGCGAATGGTGAACCACATGCTTGGTGGATTGCCGCGTTTCTTGACGCAGAATGGTGGACTACACAGCGGGATGATGATAGCCCAGTACACGGCTGCTGCACTCGTAAGTGAGAACAAAGTGTTGGCACATCCCGCAAGCGTGGACAGTATACCAACGAGTGCAAACCAAGAAGACCATAATAGCATGGGCAGCATCGCAGCACGAAAACTCATGCAGGTTGTTGCCAACACTGAACGTGTTCTTGCGATAGAACTCTTATGCGCAGCACAAGGAA
>CAZGHI010000008.1:62692-72868 GCA_964525565.1 uncultured Hyphomicrobiales bacterium | reverse complement strand
CCCCCGACACACGGATTATGATTCCGTTGCTCTAACCAACTGAGCTACTCCGGCATAAGACCACAAAATTACAACTTATTCAGTTCATCTCGAATGCGTGCTGCTCGTTCATAGTCTTCTTCGTTAATCGCTGCCCTTAATTCAGATTCAAGTTTTTCGCGGCGCGAAAGCTCATGCTTCTCTACGTCTTCATGTTCAACATCGGGCAGCAGCGTTGATTCAGGCTCATCGGAATAGTCACGATCAGCATCGGTCTCGCTATCATTGTCTGCTTCGGAGCTGTCTATGGCGGCCTCACTTAAAATTTCTTCCGTTACGAAAATGGGTACACCGCAGCGCACAGCAATTGCAATAGCATCGCTTGGCCGGGCATCTATTTCCAGGTCGGTGTACTCAAACACTAACGAGGCGTAAAAAGTACCTTCCTTTAATGTATGAATCACAATTTCCTTCAACTGTCCGCCGAGAGCCTCGATAACATTCCGCAGCAGATCGTGTGTCATTGGTCGCTGCGGGCGAACACCTTCGAGCTCGTTTGCAATTGCCTGAGCTTCCGGTACGCCGATGATGATCGGCATTTTACGTGGTCCCTCTGACTCTTTCAAAATGAGAGCAAATGCACCTTGGCTCATACCGCGGTCGGTTAATCCGAAGATGTCCATCTGAACACGTTCTGTCACGGGACAAATGCAGTGGTTAGTGAAGAAACTCGTGGTGAAACTAATGCTTATGCGTTATTGCAGAAATTTCCGCTGTCAGTTTTGGAAGAACCTCAAAGACATCTCCCACAATTCCATAATCAGCAACATTAAAAATTGGAGCGTCTTTGTCTTTGTTAATAGCTACGATGATTTTACTGGAGCTCATTCCTGCCAAATGCTGTACAGCTCCACTAATACCGCAGGCTACATACATCGTTGGGCTAACAGTTTTTCCTGTTTGACCAACTTGTTCCCGATGAGGTCTCCATCCGGCATCAACTACAGCCCTTGATGCTCCAACGGCTGCACCCAGAGAACGTGCCAGATCTTCCACCAACCCAAAATGTTCCGGCCCTTTAAGGCCACGACCTCCGCTGACAATAATATCTGCTTCTGCAACATCAACGGTACCTTGGTTGAACTCAACAGACTTCACAACTGCACTACGTACTGTGCCATCATCGGCAACATCCATCGTCGAGATATGAACAGATGTTGGTTCAGCAACCTTTTTAGCAGTAAACACATTGGGTCTGAGGGTTATAACACAACTGTTCGTTGTGCTGCGGACGCGTTGATATGCTTTACCTGCAAAAACAGGTCGAACGGCCTCGATGTGGTCGTCCACCAGGCTCCATTCAACACAATCTGCAAGTAAGCCTGCTTTCATGCGAATGGCAACGCGTGGTGCCACATCTTTACCTGTAGCATTTGCAGCAAAGAGCACGGTGTTGTCGTTACGTTGCGCAGCAATAGAGGCTATTACCATCGCTAGGCGAGCATTTGCAAACGGAACAACAGCACTTCCTGATACGATTATGCATTCATCTAAGCCGTAGTCACCAGCAGTAGCAACGTGCTCAGGCGTTGCCTGAACGATTACCCCGCAAATCGGCTTGCCGTTACTTCTGCTCTTAGCTGCAGTTATCAGTTCATACGATGTACGCTTCAGTCCCTGTCCGGACGGTTCCAAAAAAAGTATCATCAAATCACCTTTGCCTCTTCGTGTAACAACCGAACCAGCTCAGATATGTCGGCGTCTGAATCACCGAGAATCTTGTGCAACCGACGACTGTCGGGTAACGACATATGAAGTACCTCCACGCGCGGTTGCTCTGTAGATGCCGTGCGCTCTGCAATCGGTTTGTTCTTGGCCTTCATAATGTCTGGAAGCTTCGGATATCGTGGATCGTTTAATCCTTTTTGTGCACTCAGGACGCAAGGAAGAGTACACTCAACCAGTTCCTTTCCACCTTCAATGTCGCGCTCGGCAGTTACCGTGGTGCCATTGATAGACAGCGAAGAAACCATGGAGATATTCGGCACTTCAAGCAACTCGGCAACCATGCCTGGAACAACGAATGAATCGTAATCAATGCTTTGCCGACCAAAGATGATCAGGTCAGGGTTTGTTTCCTTTGCAAGCGTTGCTATACTGTCGGCTACCGTAAAAGAGTCTGCCGTGAGGCTGTCGTTCACTAATATGGCTGCATCTGCTCCCATAGCAAGAGCACGTTGCAGAATTTCTTTGGCAGCAGCACTACCAACGGTTACAGCAGTAACGGTTCCACCATGATGTTCTTTCTGCCGAAGCGCCTCTTCTATTGCAAACTCATCGTATGGATTCAGGATGAATTTTACTCCCTGTGGGTTAAGTGATTTGCCGTCCTGATTCACAACCACCTTGGTGGTTGTATCGGGCACATAAGAAATGCATACAAGAATGTTCATGCCGAAGTTTAGCGTTAAAGGTTTAACAGAGCCACAAAGATACCGATCTAGATGGTTCCTGTAGCCCAGAGCAGTTGAATCTCTGCTCGTGCAGCATCGCCCTGTGCTTGTACCAATCGCAACAGAGCCTCAGCAAGAAATCGCTCTCGAAGATTCAATGCCAAGAGGTTGCTATCGCCGGCATCTAGTCGCTGCCTTTCTGCTTGCACCATTTCACCGGCAAGTTGCACTTCTTGCTGAGCAACTTCAAGCCTCTGCTGTGCACGTTCGGCAGCAATCACGGCATTTTGTGCATCTGCAATAACAATGCGTTCAACCAAACTGCGCGATAAATCTGCCCTCTGTACAACGATATTCGCTGCTTCAGCATCTCCGGATGCTGTTCGAAATAGCAGCGGCTGCTGAACGGTTAGTCCAATTTTGTAATCTAAGGTTCCTGGTCGGGATACATCATATGCAGCGAGGGCAGCATCCACCTTTACAAACGGCCTGAGAAATTCCTGAGCCAGAGAGCTGTCTAAGCGAGCCATGCGCTGTAGTGCGTCCATTCGCTGTACCTCTGGTCTGTTCGTTAGGGCGAGTTCTGCCGACTGCGTGGCGGAATACACCACAGTTCGCTGTTTGGGTAAGGGGCTCGGGTTTGCTGTTATCTCTAATGGCGTTCCATCGGTTCTCCAGAGAAATACTCCTGCATTCACCCGAGCTTGTTCAGCAGCTCGAAGAGCCAACAGCCGCTGACCTTCGCGACGAAGCACCTCCTGACGGAGCTCAACCGTGTCAATCCCTGCTTGTTCGCCCGCTTCTACCCGTCGCCGAATTTGCAATAAGCGTTGCACAGCAAGTGTGAGTACGCTGTCTGCAACAGATACTTCGGCTTCGGCCTCTGCCCAGATCCAATACGACATAGCAGCGTTTCGTAGCGTCGTATTCCTGTCAATCCGAAATTGCGCTTGCGCTGCATCTGGCCTCACGAGAGCTTTCTGGAGTTGATTTCTTCTTCGGTCCGTAAAGATTCCCTGAAATAGGGGTAGAGAAACTCCAAGTGTTGCTTCTCCCGGGAGCGTTGTTACCGACTCAGGGTTTGCATTTGTACCAATTCCGCGTCGGTACCCGGCTTTAATGCTGGGACCAAACAGCATGTTTAGCGGCAGTTCGAGACTTCCGTCAAAAAAATTCAGCTTATCAGCGCCGTTTTTGTCTTCATACGTAATGCCCATGTTGAGTAACGGGTCGAATCTGCCAACTGCCGAAAGGATTTCTGCCTGAGCTAATTCGGTTTCGTACTGAGCACTACGGATAGACGGATTGGCTGCCTCTACCAGTTGAAGGTATTGCTGTAAGTCTAGAGTTTGACTGGCTGCGGCAACCGGAATAACACACAACCAGCAGACAACAAGACGCGCACCTACCGTCATTCGCTCCTAGCCCCCTTCCCATTCTTACTGTCGGTAGGTTTTGTCGGAACAGCCTTGCCTATCCGCATGTTGGTGTTTACCGAAAATTCGGGAGGGAAGCCCATGAACTGACGCCACAGTTCGTATCCAAGGGGGACTTCGTTCAGCAAGACCCAGCCTGAGACAGCCGTACCCGGACGGAGGAATCGTGATTCCGGCCATGGTTTTCGTGTTGTATCCGGAACAACCAATACGCGAAATCTCCCCGATCCATCATCAACGGCATCAATTACTTTCACAATGCCATGGAAAATGCCTATAGCAATGTTCTGCCACCCTGAAAACTGGAAGGCAGGAAAACCGGAGAATTGCAACGACACTGTGCGTCCGGGTTCAATGAGAGCTGCATCCATGCTGCTCACATAAATTTCTGCGGCCTGGTCGAGTGTGGCTGGTACAACAACGGCAAGTTGTTCTCCTTCCTTCACCATTTGTCCGGCGCCCACCTTGCTGATGCGCACCACAAATCCGTCAATTGGCGATATAACGGTTCCGGCTCCAATTCTACCTTGTGCGTTTGCTAGGCGCACGTCAGCATCTTGCATGGCAACAACGGCCTGACTGATGATGCGCTCCTCTTCCGCACGGAAAGCATCAACATCTTGCAATGCGGCATTGATTGCAGCGGCAGCAGTTACGGAGTCTGCAACCGCTCGTTGTAACGCAAGAAGGGCTGTTTCTAACTCTCGGCGGGAGATCAAATTTTGCTGGAAAAGTGTGTCAGCGCGGCGATACCGGATGTGTGCAGTTTCAGTTTCGACTAAAACATTCTGAAATCGTGCCTGGGCCTGGTTGTACCGCTGTTCGCTTTGTTTGCGACGTTGCGTGGCAACGTTGATGGCACGTTCCTGGGCTTCAAAGGTTTGATCTCGTAATGCGGTCATTCGCTTGAGCAATTCGGTGTCCATGAAGTTCACGTTGATATCAGCAAGAACACAGATAGTGTCACCTTTCTGCACGCGGTCACCTTCATTCACATACCACCGAACAATTCGCCCCGATATCGCGCTCTCTAGTGTTTGTGGCCGCTCACTCGGTTCGAAAGCGGTAACCACTCCCGACCCCACTACGCTTTGTTGCCACGGAGTCACGGCAAAAACAATCATCACAATAACGATGAGCAGCAGAATTCCAAACGTTAGTGTCCGATGTACCTTCGGCGTTAGAACGCGTTCGAAAACCGTGCGCCGAAGGGGATGTATAATGGATTCAAAATCCGGCCAAGATTCTTGTCCTACCTGCATTTTCTGTTTAGAAAACATCGGGTGCCTCCGGGAAGAGCCCACAGAAGTGCGTGGAACGCTTACTTGCAAGTTCAGAAGGGGAGCCTTGTTCTACAATGGCACCATTCACCAAGACCATGACGAAATCCGTTCGTTTTATCACTTCAGGGTCGTGCGAGACGTTGATAATCGTCCAACCTCTGTACTGAAAAAGATCTGCAACAATGGCCAGCTTTGTGCTGTCTTCAATTCCCTCAAAAGCCTCGTCAATGAGCAGCAGATCAGGCTTGTGTACGATCATGCGCGCGAAAAGTATGCGGCGGCGCATACCGAACGACAACTCCTGTCCGCTGCTTGATACTACCGTGGCAAGTCCATGCGGCAACGAGTTGATGTCGTTTTCAAGACGCATGAGTGATATTGCCCATTGAAGCTGCTCTTCCGGCAACTCGCGTCCCATGAGGATGTTGTCGCGAATGCTGGCTTCTATAATCTGATCTTCCGGAAAAACCATCCCGATGCGAGATCGCAACGACGTTAGATCGGCGTTACGTGTGTCTATATTGTTCACCTTCACTGTGCCGGCTTCCGGTTTTAACAATCCGGCAATGAGGTGTAGTACGGTGCTTTTTCCTGCGCCGCTTCGCCCAACAAGACTAACGTGCTGTGCTGGTTCCACCGAAAAAGAAACGGCATGAAGGAGCGGAATGCCAAAGTGCAGTTTAACCTGATCCAGTTCAACTCTCACAGGTCCGGATCCAGGCAATACAATGGATCCGTTTTCCTCTATTGGCTGAGCAATCACATTCGACAGTTTTTCTAACGCAGCCATGAGCTCGTAGTATGAATCAAACTGTAAGATGAGCTTCTCAATAGCACCAATAATCAATATGATTACGATTTCTGCCGCTACGAGTTGTCCGAGCGACATCTGCTGTTCGAGAACAAGAACCCCTCCGACGGCAAGAATGCCAACGGTGGCAAGGGCTTTAAAAATGTAGCTCCCAAAAATCTGACGTGCCACGATGCGGAAGTGGGCATGTTTGGCGGTAACGTACTTGCCAGCAATGTCGTCCATCCGATCGAAGGCATATCCACTGGCACCAATCACTTTAAAAGCCAGGTATGTGCGGGCAACATCTTCTAGCCAGGCTGCTGCTTGGTACTTCTTTTTGCTTACCTGCACGGCAGTGGGAACTGCATTGCGTCCGAGAACGAATACGAGGATGGGTACGAACAATAGAAACAGGACGTCGTAGATCAGGAATACGGGATGGTAGATTGCAAGGAGTATTAGCCCTGTTGTAAGCACCAGAATGGCATTGATCCCTTCAAGCAAAAACTTGCCGAGGGATTTTTGCACTGTCATCACATCGAAGAACCGATTAACCAACTCCGGCGCATATGAATCGGCTTCCGTATTTCGCTGCAGTAAGGGGAGCCTCCACACAATATCGAATGCCGTGCGTACGAATAGTCTCCGCTGTATAAGGTCCACAACGAAACGTTCTAAAACAGAAATGATGGCAAGGATTAGTAGTGCAACTAATACTACTGAGCACAGTACAAGGAGCTGACGGTTAAAAACGCCAAGTGCAACGGCATTAACAATAGCCTGAGAGCTCAGCGGAACAGCGAGACCAAGTAAACTGCTAAGTAGGGCGTACACGGCTACATACCAGATGTCTCGTTTCTCTGATCCGAGGATACGCTTCAGGTATGGCCAAACGCGAACTTTCGTAGAATGATGCAGCGGCTCGATTGCAATCGCCTGTATGGTATCGCCAACAACAAGTTTCGGTACCCCGTTGTCCATCTTAACCGATGCAACGAATCCTGCCATCCGTAATGCCTCGGCCGTGATGTGTACAAAGTTTTCTTCCGACACAGGACGGTCGGAGATGTACCGACGAATGCGTTGCATTTGCTCAGGGGTGCAGGACACACCTTTGAGCGACTGAATGTTGCGCAGGATTCTCAGCCGTATCTCGTCCATGGATTTCTTCATATACGGGCTACTGCAAATTCTCTTTTAAGGTAAAATCCAGTTAGGGAATCCGAAACAGAGGCTACCTGCTGCGGAGTTCCTGTGGCAACGATGCGCCCTCCGTCTGCTCCGCTGCCCGGACCAAGGTCAATGATGTGGTCTGCATGTGCAATAACGTCCAGATTATGCTCGATAACCACTACCGTATTCCCTTTGTCAACGAGTGCATCCAACATTGATAACAGGATGCGGATGTCTTCGAAGTGCAAGCCAGTAGTGGGTTCGTCCAACAGGTACAGTGTTTTTCCGGTGCTCGTTTTCGAGAGTTCAGTAGCAAGCTTCACTCGTTGTGCTTCGCCCCCTGATAAAGTGGGTGCCTGCTGCCCAAGACGAAGATACGTGAGCCCGACGTTGACTAGTGTTTCCAACCGGGTGCGAATCTTCGGTATGTCGGCAAAAAATTCCAGAGCTTCTTCAACGGTAAGGTCGAGAACGTCGGCAATAGATTTTCCGCGATAGTGCACGGACAAGGTTTCAGCATTGTAGCGTTTACCGTTGCAAGCCTCACAGTTAACGTAAACATCGGGCAAGAAGCTCATTTCAATTTTGCGTAAACCTGCCCCTTCACATGTCTCGCATCTGCCACCAGCTACATTAAACGAAAACCGTCCGCTCTTGTATCCACGTATGCGGGCCTCTGGAAGCATGGTGAAGAAGTCTCTGATATGTGTGAACAATCCGGTGTACGTGGCTGGATTGGAACGGGGTGTTCTACCGATGGGCGATTGGTCTATTTCGATCACCTTGTCGATATGTTCTAGTCCGTCAACTTGCGTGTATGGTAGCGGTACGGTTTCAGCATGTGAAAAATGTCGTGCAAGTATTGGATAAAGCGTATGGTTGATAAGTGTACTCTTGCCGCTACCACTCATCCCGGTTACACAGATAAAGGTTCCAAGGGGAAGGAAAAGGTTAACATCTTTCAAGTTGTTGCCACGTGCCCCGTGTAATCTGAGATATTGGCCGTTACCAGGTCTATACGATGTAGGAATAGGAATATGTCGTGCACCGGTCAAGTATTCAAGCGTAATGCTTCTGTTCGTTGATCCCGCAGCCGCGTGTTCATCGCTAATGGGCTGTCCGTTCTTAATGCGTGCTACAATTTCACCACCACGAACACCGGCTCCCGGACCGATGTCTATTACATAATCAGCTTCGGAAATCATCTCACGATCATGCTCTACCACGATGACTGTGTTGCCCAAATTCCGAAGTGACTTCAGCGAAGAAATAAGTTTCTGATTATCGTGTTGGTGTAATCCAATACTCGGTTCGTCGAGTACATAGGTTACACCCACAAGCTGACTACCGATCTGTGATGCCAGTCGAATTCTCTGACTCTCTCCGCCGCTGAGCGTTCTGGCGCTGCGTGCCAGGGTAAGGTATGAAAGTCCAACGTGATCAAGAAATGTAAGACGCTCGGTGATCTCCTTTACAATGGGTGTGGCGATAATGGATTGGCGGGGAGTGAGCTGAGGAAGTAGTTGGCGAAACCACTCTAATGCCTCCGAAATAGTTTGAGCAGTACATTCTTGTATGTTGTACCCAGCAACTCGAACGTGCACATGATCGGGCTTTAAACGGGCACCTCCACATACATCACAGTCTGCAACCTTGAGGTATTGCTCAAGGTTCTTTCTCATACTACTCGTAGAAGCTTGTTCGTACTGATGTCGTAGCGTTGGGATCAATCCAAGAAATGTATGTTTTACAATCCGATGTCCGTAGTTAACC
Organism: uncultured Hyphomicrobiales bacterium; assembly: GCA_964525565.1. Taxonomy (GTDB): domain Bacteria; phylum Bacteroidota; class Ignavibacteria; order Kapaibacteriales; family Kapaibacteriaceae; genus OLB6. The sequence continues at coordinate 63,978 of CAZGHI010000008.1, read as the reverse complement.
TTAACCTGCTTCTGGTCGCCACCGTGAATAAATACATTGAGTTTCTGAGCGTCGAGCTCGCCGATTGGAGTATTTACGTCGAGGCCTACACTCTCGGCATACGCGCTCACCTGCTTCCATAACCACGTATCGCGCTGCTTTCCCAGCGGGCCTATGCCGCCACCTGCGATGGACAAACTTGGATCCGGTATCATCAGGGCTGTGTCAAAATCGCTTCGAACACCAAGCCCGTTGCATGTTGAACATGCCCCAAAGGGAGAGTTAAAGGAGAACATGCTCGGCGAGGGTGTGTCATAACTCTTGCCACACTGTGGGCATGAGTAGCTGGTACTGAAGTACGCTTCAGACCACGACATGTCAGCGGCTTGGTAGAGAATTGTTATTCCGCCGTCGCCAAGGGCAAGTGCTGTTTCAATGCTCTCTGCAAGACGTTTCCGGTGCTGCTCCGCAACCTCTAACCGATCTACAACAAGTTCGATAACATGGGTTTTATACCGCGGCAACTGCATTCCTTCAACCAGGTCCTGTAACTGTGCGTTCACGCGAACCTTTGTAAAACCTTGGCGGCGAAGTTGGTCGAACAACTCCCGGTAATGCCCTTTGCGTCCCTTAACTAACGGAGCGAGTATCTGACATTTCCGCTGCGAATATGTCGCTAGCACTGCATCAAGGATTTGCTCCGTTGTGCGCTGCTCAACGGGAATTCCACAGTTTGTACAGTATTGCGTTCCGACCCTGGCGAACAGGAGTCGTAGATAATCGTAAATCTCTGTTACCGTTCCAACAGTAGAACGTGGATTATGGCCAACACTTTTTTGTTCGATGCTGATGGCGGGGGATAGGCCTTCAATTACGTCAACATCCGGCTTCTTCATGATGCCCAGAAACTGTCGCGCGTAGGCGCTCATACACTCAACATATCTGCGCTGGCCTTCGGCATAAATCGTGTCAAAAGCTAGCGAAGACTTCCCACTACCACTCAAACCCGTGATAACAACGAGTTGATCACGTGGAATGTCAAGCGACACACTCTTGAGGTTGTGTTCGCGTGCTCCACGAATGCGAATCGCTGTGAGTTCTTCTGTTGGGTGTGACACAATCAGTCCGTGTGAGATCATCGAAAGCAAACAGCCTTAAAAATACAATACTCGCCACCCAGGTGTCGGAACAAAGCAGTAGGAAAGGTAGGGTATCGTGAAGCAGTTGCACTGCAAGATTTACAGATAGGCCTCAAGTTCGCTCTCGCTTTGCAGGAGTACGGCTCGTCCTTTACTTCCATCGGGTGG
>CAZGHI010000008.1:54315-62577 GCA_964525565.1 uncultured Hyphomicrobiales bacterium | reverse complement strand
AGCATCTTCGAACAGAGCATCGCGATCGCCAGCATCCGCAACTCCACCATTTTTCTTCTGCAGTATTGACGGCAACACATACGGCGTTCGATAACCTTTTTGTTTGCCGATGTGTTCACACACTGCTTCCACCTCTTCGGTAGAGATAAAGGCATTTTGCATGCGAAGGGGCTTGGGCGTGTTCCCCGGTGAGAACAACATGTCTCCATTGCCAATCAAATGCTCAGCGCCGCTTGTGTCCAGAATTGTTCGCGAGTCAACACGTGCACTTACCTGATAGGCAATGCGTGCCGGGAAGTTTGCTTTAATCAGACCTGTGACAACATCAACGGACGGACGCTGCGTTGCTACCACACAATGGATGCCAACTGCGCGTGCTAGCTGAGCAAGTCGAACGATTGGCTCTTCGACATCCTTACCAGCTGTCATCATCAAATCCGCTAACTCGTCAATGATAACCACGATGTATGGCATGGGTCTGTGCTGAAAGCCATCCTTGTCTTTAATCTTTCCTTCCTTCACCTTGCGGTTGTAGTCTGCGATGTTGCGCTGGCCGGCATTGGCGAGCACATTGTACCGTATCTGCATTTCTTCGACAACATTCTTCAACACAACAACTGCATTTGCCGGCTCAGTTATGATTGTTTCGTCTATGTCGGGTGAAACAGCCAGGAAATGGTTGCGCAGTTCTCGGTATAAACTCATCTCCACCCGCTTAGGGTCGATGATCACGAACTTTAGATCGCGAGGGTGCATTCGAAAAATCAGCGAGGCTATCAGTGTGTTTATGCCTACCGACTTGCCCTTGCCCGTGGCACCTGCGATGAGAAGGTGAGGCATTTTGGTCAGGTCGGCACAGTACACCTCTCCAATGGCTGTTTTACCGAGAGCGATGGGGAGTTTTATGTCGGGATTGTGGTACTTCGGACTTCGGATGATGCTACTGAAGCGTACCAGCGAAGGTTTAAGGTTTGGTATTTCAATCCCTACGGTTCCTTTACCTGGTACCGGCGCCTGAATGCGAACGGCCGGGGCTTTCAGAGCCAATGCAATATCGTCTGCCAGTGCGTCAATCTGCGAGACTTTGATGCCGCTTGCAGGTACGAATTCGTACTGTGTTACCACAGGTCCCGGTTGAACAGTAAGATTCTCAATTTTTATTCGAAACGTTTCGAGCTTGTCCTGGAGAATCTTTGCATTGGATTTCAATTCATCGTCATTCACCGATATCTCATCCGAACCTTCTACGAGCAGAGATAAAGGTGGCGGTTTATAGCTGATCTCTTCGTCGTACAACGTCACGTGCGAGAGAAGTACCTCCGGTTCCGGTTGCACCGAGGATTCAACTCGCACCACCAGTGGAGAAGCGATGTCAGGTTGTTCCGAGGTTACCGAGTCTTCGTCGGAATCGTCAAGAAACAGCGGTAGCTCCGGTACATCACCGGGGTCGGTTGGCCCTTTCACTGTGAGTGGGTTTAATACATCCCTTGATGTTTGTTCCTCCATGCGTCTCCGCTGCGTTTCTGCTAAATCAAGACGAGCGCCGCGTACTGCCGGCTTTTGCACGTCAGATTTATCCTCGGCACTCTGCTCTTTATGCTGGCCAGAACGCAGGATGGTAACGGTTGGTGAAAGGTGCTTCGGCGAGCGATCGTCTGCTTGCTCTTCTGAAGACGTGTCAGCGACAGTCGAGGACTCTGAAGCGGCTGGCGTTGCTTCGTTAGTTGTTGCGTGAGCACTGCGTTGCTGGTTTCGTGTAGCCGCCAGAATGAATTGCTGAAGTGATTTAGCAGTGTTTGTAACGGTTGAAAAAGGAACGTCAAACCCGAAGACGATCACAAAGCCAAGCGAAACAAAGCACACGGCTAACGATCCAACAATGCCGATGAATTGACTGAGAATTCCGGCAAGAAACTGTCCGACAGCTCCGCTCATGAACGATGGAATGTCAGGAATCCACGTAACGAGCTGCATGGTTCCAAACAGCATCGAAACAATGGTGGTGGCAACGAGTGTAGCTATGGATCGCCTTTGAACAAGCGGTGTAATGCGAAAGTGCCGGAACAGGTCGTACGACCAAAACAATGTAAGTATCGGGATGCAAGCCGACCACACTCCAATGGTAGCAGTAAACATCCAATGGCTGATCACGGCTCCAAGCAGACCCAGCAGATTCTGTGTTGTTTCAAATCGTACACGTAGTTCATCGTCGCCCCGGATAACACCGAACACATCGCGAATGCTAAGCTGCGCATTAGCCTCGTCGTGAGTGGAATACGAAGCAAGTGCCACAAGAATCAGCACCGAAAAGAGCGCCAGAAGTACCGAGGCAATACGAATTCGTCGGACGACAACAGGGTCCGGACCTGTAGCTGTTATAGACGGTTCCGGGACGTCGGCATCTTGGCGAGAACGCTTCCGGGTGGAGCGTCGGGGCGGTACATGATCGGGTAAGGAGGTCACAGTTCCTCGAAAGATTCCACAATGCTGCAGCGAAAATTATGGATAATTTGCGCCGCGTATGCAATCAATCAAGAACCGACTTCTCATAATCGCCGGTCCGTGCGTCGTAGAATCACGCGATGTTCTCTTCACTGTTGCAGAAACCTTAGCTGATCTTGCCCGGCGTTTGCCGTTGACCGTTGTCTTTAAATCCTCATACCGGAAGGCAAACCGAACCAGCTCGGGGTCGTTTCAGGGAATTGGTGACCTCGAAGCGCTTTCACTGCTTCAGGATGTTAAATCAACATTTGGTTTTCCCGTGCTTACCGACATTCATGCAGATTCGGAAGCGGCAATGGCTGCCGAAGTGTGCGATGTTTTACAGATACCCGCATTTCTAAGTAGGCAGACGTCGTTACTGGAAGCTGCTGCACGAACGGGTAAAACGGTGAACATTAAGAAGGGCCAGTTCATGGCGCCGGAAGATGTTGTGAAGGCAGCTCAGAAAGTACTCGACGCAGGTAACTCCAATGTGTGGCTTACGGAACGTGGAACAACGTTTGGCTACCATGATCTTGTTGTTGACATGCGTGGCTTTGTCATAATGAAGGAATCAGGCTTGCCGGTAATCTATGATGCAACGCACAGTGTACAGCAACCGAGCGCGGGTGTACAAAGCGGCGGCAAACCGGAGTTCATACCCGCACTTGCCCGGGCTGCCGTTGCAGCCGGCGTTGACGGTGTTTTCTTCGAATGCCACCCGGAACCCAAACACGCTCTTAGCGATGCTGCAACTCAACTGCCACTGTCGGCAGTAGAGTCGTTTGTAAGTATGCTGTTGCGTATCTGGGATGCACGCGGATGAAAAACGTTACTGCACTTACGATGACCGTTGGCCTGATACTGCCCTTGTGGGCATGCAACCATCAACAGCAGTTTCAGAAATCAAGTATTGATCCATACTTGCATGTTCCACTTCACGTTAGTTACGATATCATAGTACGATTTTCGGACAGTTCATTTACAAGAGCAGTTCTGAAGGCTGGAAGAGCAGAGGTGGATGAAGTCCAACGGGAAACATTGCTTGGCAATGGTGTATTCGTAACCTTCAATAGCCGTGTGACCGGGGAACCATCGGCCTGGTTGAAAGCCGACAGTGCCATAATTGATGATCGGACGAAAGACATGACGGCAATCGGCAATGTTCATGTACACAGTGACTCATCGAATACGAGTTTGACAACATCGCGCTTGGTATGGGACCAGAGTAAGGAGCGAATAACATCGTCAGAGTACGTTAAGATCACGACTCCCTCGGAAATTATTGAAGGGGTTGGCTTCGTTTCAGACCAACATCTTACCAACTACAGAATTTTTCAAGTCAGAGGTATTTATAGGCAATGAAACGGTTTTTTATAGCGGGGAACTGGAAGATGAATGGCACGTTGGACGATTCCCTGCAGCTTGCAACAGACGTTGTGCGTGGATGTAGTCGCGGTGATTCGTTGGATGGCAAGCAAAATCATGTTGATGTAGTGATCTGTCCGCCATTTCCTTTCCTGCAAGCCGTTGGCAACATAGTAACAGGAACCTCTGTGGGGCTGGGAGCGCAGAACTGCTACCACGAGCCGCGTGGTGCATACACCGGAGAGGTATCGGCAACGATGATTGCTCAGGTCGGGTGCAGATGGGTGATTGTAGGACATAGCGAGCGACGAAAGTATTTCCATGAATCGAACAATGTGATTGCAGCGAAGGCAATGGCTGCGCTGAAAGCCGGCATATCACCGATTGTGTGTGTTGGCGAAACATTAGAGGATCGAAGCCAATCAAGGACATTTTCTGTTATCGAAGAACAAGTCAGCGAGTTTGTGCACCATGCCGGATCAGGTACCTTGGCCTCGTGCATTCTGGCATACGAGCCTGTATGGGCTATTGGAACGGGAAAAGCTGCAACGCCCGAGCAAGCAGCAGAAGTACACTCCTTTATTCGGGGCTACTGTGAGAGTTCATTCAACCTGAGTCCAACAATTATTTATGGTGGTAGTGTTACACCAGACAATGCACTTGCATTGTTCTCGATGCCCAACATTGATGGTGCCTTGGTAGGTGGTGCTTCGTTGGATGCCGCATTATTCCTTGCAATCGTCAATGCTGCCGAAGGTGCATGAAGCTCACGTATGCAAATATCATTACCGTTTCACGGCTGTTTCTTGCACCGATTTTTCTCTCGCTACTGATAGCAGGTACACCACTCACAGTTACCATTGCGGTGATCACCTTTGGTTTAGCCGCAATTACCGACTGGGCCGATGGGTACTTTGCACGTCGCTACGGCGAGGTCTCTGAACAAGGAGCCTACCTTGATCCGCTTGCAGATAAAGTTCTCACAACGTCGGCATTCATGGCCTTCTTTCTCATCGGCATCATGCCATTGTGGATGGTGATCGTTATTGTTGTCCGTGACTTTGGAACAACAGTGCTGCGCAACATTGGAACAGCAAAGGGTGTGGAGGTGGTAACCACCAAGATCGCGAAGATTAAAACGGGATTACAGTTGATTGTTATCATTTGTGTACTGATGCTGTATTGGCTTGCAACGATAGATCCGGGATTCGGAATTACGAGTAAGTATCTCGACACCAATACATCTGTGTTTTCTCTGTTGTATTCAAAAACAGTGTGGTGGTTGCTGTTGCTCTTAACATTATGGACTCTTTTTACCGGCCTGGACTACATTATCCGATACCGTCATCTTTTCAGTCGAAGCACTAATGTTTAACTCAGTGGCAGCAATCGTATCTACGTTCTTTGGGGTTGGCTACCTTCCGATTGCCCCCGGCACATGGTGCAGTGCAGTTGTTGCTGGCCTCGTGTGGCTTATGGTACCCTCGGAACACATCACACTAGCAATTGTGATTTCGATTGCTGTTCTCACCGTAGCTGCACAATGGAGCATATCACGAGTACAAGCATCGTGGGGGACAGACCCACAGCGTGTTGTGATTGATGAGGCCATCGGAATGCTTATTGTATGCCTGCTTCCCGTTGTTCAAGACAGTGAGTGGTGGATGGTATTGGCCATTGTTTTGTTTCGAATTTTCGATGTGGCGAAACCTTGGCCCCTTTCCGCCATCAACAACCGCACTGAAGCTTGGGCTGTGATACTTGACGATGTAGCAGCAGCCGGGTACACAGTAGCTGCATTGTTATTAGCAGTGTACGGAGTGAACGTAATTGCCGTGTTGTGGACAGGTTCCGGCATAAATCCGTGAAGAAACTGGCTCTAAAGCCCGTAAATAGGGTTGTTGTGGAAAAATGTTCCTTGCTAACCCGCATGGTTATGGGCTATGTTCGTTGTGTAACAAACACCTTTTCAATACTCATACGAGGTATCCATGAACAAAGCAGAGCTGATTGAGGCAATCGCTGCTGGTGCTGGCCTAAATAAGAGCCAGGCTGATGCCGCTTTGAACAGTGCATTGAATGCGATCAAAGCCGAGATGGGCAAGGGGAACGACGTAACCCTGATTGGTTTTGGTTCCTTCAAAGTAGGCAAGCGGGCTGCACGGATGGGGCGTAACCCTCAAACCGGCAAACCACAGAAGATTGCAGCACGTAAGGTTGCAAAGTTCAGCGCCGGTGCAGACCTTAAGGCCATCGTGAATGGCGAAAAGAAGGTTGCTCCGAAAAAAGCAGCTTCGCCAAAGAAAGCAGCAGCGAAGAAGAAGAAGTGACGGCTCGCGTACTTCAGGCCCACAGAGATGTGGGCCTTTTTTTTTTACCGTAGTTTTGTTCCTCATGCCAGTGCACGTTGTTTCTATCGCAGATCTGCCGGATCGTACCATAAGCGATATACTTTCCGAAGCTCGGACAAACCTGCAATTCCTTGGAAGAGAAAACATTCAACGCAATGTTTGTATTGGTCGGAATGTAGCTCTTGTTTTCTTCGAACCATCCACGCGCACTCGTCTATCATTCGAAACTGCTGCTCATCGCTTGGGAGCATCAACGGTTACCTTTCAGCCTCAAGGCTCAAGCCTTGAAAAAGGAGAGTCGTTAGAAGAAACACTTGCAACAATTGAAGCGATGATGTTCGATGCAATCGTTGTTCGGCACTCTTCTGATACGTTTGCACGAGACATTGCACAATGGATGAGTGTACCGGTTATTAACGCAGGTTCCGGCATGGTATCTCACCCGACGCAGGCCCTGTTAGATGCATCAACATTGCTCGAAGTGATGCCGTCGCTTAAGGGCATTCGCATTGCTCTTATAGGTGATGTGCGGCACTCGCGTGTAGCACGATCCCAGGTAGAACTGCTGTCGAGGCTTGGAGCTGAGTTTGCTGTTTGTGCACCGGCATCGTTCTTGCCACCAGATGGCACCGATCCCTTATTTACACTGCCACGATTTGACCATATCAACGAAGCGCTACAGTGGTGCACGGTAGCGAGTATGCTCAGAATTCAAAGGGAACGCATAAGCGACTCCAATATTCCATCCGTAGAGCACTATCGTGCACAGTTTGCATTCACGAAGGAACGTGCTGAGATGTTTCCTCATGCCTACATCATTCACCCCGGTCCCGTAAACGAAGGGGTGGAAATTGACAAATCGGTAATCACTGCAAAGCAGTCGCTTATTCGCAGACAGGTAACGCACGGAGTAGCAGTTCGCATGGCAGTTCTTCGCACAACGCTTTTTAACCAGGAATCACTGTAATGCCAAAACGTACTGATATAGAGACAATCCTCATCATCGGGTCAGGACCCATCGTAATCGGACAAGCCTGTGAGTTTGACTATTCCGGTACACAAGCCTGTAAGGTGCTCAAACAAGAGGGGTATCGTGTAGTTCTCGTGAACAGCAATCCTGCCACAATCATGACCGATCCGGAAATTGCTCACGCTACCTATGTGGAACCGATCACTCCGGAGTACATAGAACAAATCATCATCAAGGAACGTCCACAAGCCATTCTTCCAACAATGGGCGGTCAGGTTGCACTCAATGCTGCCGTTGCACTGCACGAAAAAGGAATCCTCAAAGCGTACAATGTTGAGCTTATCGGTTCGCAGATCGAGTCGATCCATAAAGCTGAAGATCGCGAACTCTTTATGAAGGCAATGCAGAAAATAGGCATGGATATGCCGAGAGGGGGCTTCGTTCATAACGAAGAGGATGGTTCGAAAATGATAGAGTTGGTAGGTTTTCCGGCCATCATCCGACCCTCCTTTACACTTGGCGGCACGGGCGGCGGCATAGCATACAATTTGGAGGAATACCGCGAACTACTCCGCAGCGGTTTGGTTGCCAGTCCAGTTCACCGGGTTCTGGTTGAAGAGAGCATCATTGGGTGGAAAGAATTCGAATTGGAGGTGATGAGGGATTCTAAAGACAACGTAGTGATTGTGTGCAGTATTGAGAATGTTGACCCGATGGGTGTGCATACCGGTGACTCGATAACTGTAGCACCGGCGCAAACGCTTACCGACCGCGATTACCAGAGGATGCGCGATGCTGCACTAGCAATTATTCGAGAAATTGGTGTAGAAACGGGCGGGTCAAATATCCAGTTTGCAGTAGATCCGAACAGCGATCGTATGGTGGTGATTGAGATGAACCCACGGGTGTCTCGATCGTCTGCACTGGCTTCGAAGGCTACAGGATTCCCCATTGCAAAGATTGCGGCAAAACTTGCCGTTGGATATACACTGGACGAAATTGTAAACGACATTACGAAAAAGACTCCGGCCTGTTTTGAACCGGCCATTGATTATGTGGTGGTCAAGGTCCCTCGGTGGGATTTTGAGAAGT
>CAZGHI010000008.1:46325-54305 GCA_964525565.1 uncultured Hyphomicrobiales bacterium | reverse complement strand
GAATCAGATACCACCCTCGGTGTGCAGATGAAGTCTGTTGGCGAGGCGATGGCATTCGGTCGGACATTCAAGGAAGCACTGCAGAAAGCCCTTCGCTCTACAGAGCAGGGACGCTTTGGGTTTGGTTTCGACAATGCGTCTTATGTGTCCACGGAGCAGCTATCAGACCATGATCTGGAGTCCCTCCGAAAGCGGCTTCGCACACGTCATAGCGAATCTATTTTCGACTTATGCGACGCTCTGCGATTTGGCTTGGAAACTTCGGAAATACATGCCTTAACCGGCTACGATCCATGGTTCATTGATCAGTGTAGAGAAATTGTACGCGAAGCATTGCACGTTCGCGGAATGCGCGACGGCAATACCATTCCAAATGCAATCACACCGGCCTACATGCGCCACCTTAAGCGTTTGGGATTCAGCGATGTGCAGTTAGCTGTTCTTCTGGGTCTGTCCGAAGCAACCATAGCAGCCTTCAGAACCAAACACAATATCGTTCCCGTATATAAAACAGTTGATACATGTGCAGCGGAGTTTGAGTCTGAAACACCATACTTCTACAGTACCTATGAGCAGGAAAATGAATCAGTTCGATCGGATGAAAAGAAGGTTATCATCCTCGGCAGTGGCCCGAACAGAATCGGCCAGGGAATAGAATTCGATTACTGTTGTGTTCAAGGAGTATTCGCACTTAGGAGCCTCGGCTACGAGGCAATCATGATCAACTGCAATCCCGAAACGGTTTCAACAGATTACGATACAACAAGCAGATTATACTTTGAGCCGCTCACGTTCGAGGATGTGATGAACGTGATAGCAACAGAAAAACCGGAAGGAGTAATCGTAACCTTCGGCGGCCAAACACCGCTGAAATTAGCGCAGCGGCTTGCAGATGCCGGCGTACCGTTGATTGGAACATCGCCCGACGGCATTGATTTGGCAGAAGACAGGAAGCGCTTTGGTGATCTGCTGGCTCGTCTGAATATTTCCTGTCCGCCATGGGGTACGGCACATTCAGCCGATGAAGCCGTTGCTGTTGCCCAAAGAATTGGATATCCAGTTCTTGTCCGGCCTTCGTATGTACTTGGTGGCAGGGCCATGCAGATCTGCTTTCGCGAAGAAAGTCTCCGAACGTATATGGCAACAGCAATCATGCAGAATCCCGGCAAGCCCGTTCTGATTGACCATTTCTTGGAGAATGCCAGTGAGTTTGATGTTGATGCCGTCTCCGATGGATCAACAACAATAATCGGAGGAGTTTTACAACACATCGAGGAAGCAGGAGTACATAGCGGTGATTCGTCGTGCGTGCTACCGCCATACGACATCACACCGGAGCTGCTAACTACCATGGTAACACATGCCAAAAACCTGGCTTCGGAGCTAAACGTAGTGGGATTGCTCAATTTGCAATTTGCCGTTCAAGGCCAGTCGGTGTATGTACTCGAGGTAAATCCGCGTGCCTCTCGAACAGTACCATTTGTGTCGAAAGCAACAGGTGTACGGCTGGCTCAAATTGCAACACGTGTAATGGTGGGGGAACGTCTCAGCGATATGAATGTAGCAGACTTTTCACTGCCACCCGGTCGGGTAGCAATTAAAGAATCTGTGTTCCCGTTCACAAAATTTCCACATGCAAGTGTTTTCCTCGGTCCGGAAATGCGTTCAACCGGAGAAGTGATGGGAATGGACTCCACCTTTGGTAGGGCTATCATTAAAAGTCACATTTCCTCGGGAAATGTTCTGCCAACGAATGGAAACGTTTTTATCTCGTTAAGCACATTCGATAAAACAGAACGCTCAGTTGAATTGGCAAGGGGCTATGCAAACCTTGGCTTCACCATCTTAGCTACGCGTGGTACGGCAGATTTCCTTGGTAAGCATGGTGTGCAGGCCCAGTTGGTTCTGAAGCATTACGAAGGCCGCCCCAGCATTATAGATCAGATTGCCAATGGTGATGTTCAATTGGTGATTAACACACCACTCGGTGAAAGTGCACGTTACGACGAAGCAATAATGGGGAGGACGGCCATGCGCTATAAAGTTCCGTTCTTTACTACGCTCGCTGCCGCCGAAGCCTCGCTGCATGGAATCAGTGCCCTCCGAAGCCAGGAGTTAACGTGCACATCGTTGCAGGATCATTATGCTCAGAGTGAACAGCCGTAAGAATTGGTTGTGAAGTCAAAAAATCACCCCGACAAGATTTGGACGGTCCTTGATGTAATACGATGGGGCACCGAATACTTTACCAGTAAACAGGTGGAAAGCCCGCGGCTAACCATGGAACTTCTATTGTGTTATGTTCTGGGTACCACTCGCATTCGATTGTATGCCGAGTTCGATAGGCCACTCACATTAGCTGAACGAGCTCAGCTTCGCGGGTACGTAGTTCGAAAGGCACACCACGAACCCTTGCAGTATATTACTGGTATTGCAGACTTCTACAGTATGCAGTTTAGCGTGACACCGGATGTATTAATCCCCAGACAGGAAACCGAGCTGCTGGTTGACTATGCGATAGAAATTGCACGTAAGATGGTGGCAAACACTAAGAAAAACGAAACTTCAGATAACAAAGGTGTTCGCCTTCGGTGTTTGGATATAGGAACAGGAAGTGGTTGCATACCAATTGCCGTTGGAGTGCATGTTCCCGAGACCCAATGGGTTGCAACGGACAAAAGTGTTCAGGCTATACGTGTGGCACAGGAAAACGCAACTCGTTTTGGAGTTGCTGACCGTGTTGACTTTGTTGTGCACGACTTCATTTCAATGAATATTACAGGATCGTACGACCTTATTACCATGAACCCGCCGTACATACCACAGAACGAGGTGTCGGCCCTGGAACCTGGAGTTCGCGACTACGAGCCGCACGGAGCACTCACGGATGATGCCGACGGACTTACATTTTACAGAAGGCTTGCCGAAGTTGCTGATGGGCTTTTACATCCCGAGGGAGTTATCATACTTGAATCTGGATGGGGGCAAGCGGACAGCATAGTGCAGAGTTTCACCCAAGACTGGGATTGCACAATATTTAAGGATTTAGGGGGTATTGAAAGGGTTGTCGTGATCCGCAGAACGGGCGAGACAACGTTATAAAGCCGTAACAGTACTACCACAATGTGCCTTACCAGCCACTACTTTTTTGTAGTTTCGGGCCTCTTTTTTACGACGACATTTTTGAAACCGACAATTACAGACTAACAGAAAACCACATTTTACAAACTAGGGTGTCGCATGAAGAACCTCACCAACCTTATCATCATTGCTTTGTGCTTAGTAGCAGCATACCTGTTCTTCTACTTAGTGCTGGGCGCAGATGGGAATTTCACGGATCCAAAAACGGGTATTGTAGATCATCATAACCCACAGAATCCGTTGGGGATGATATACACCGGCGGACCGTTGGTAGGTTTACTCATTGCCTGTGTGCTTTTGGCTATTACATATGCCGTTGAACGGTACCTCTCAATTAACAAGGCTAAAGGCAAAGAAGACATGGAAGCCTTTGCTAAGAAGGTTGTAGCATCCGTTCAAAAAGGCGATTTCAGTGCAGCCATTAAGGCATGTGATGAACAGCGTGGGAGTCTTGCAAACGTGCTCCGCGAAGCATTGCACCGCTTTACTACGGTAGAGGGAGATGCATCGTTAAATGCAGAGCAGAAACTGGCAGAAGTACAGCGCGTGATTGATGAGAATATGAACCTTGAGACGCCGCTTCTTGAGAAGAACCTTGTAATTCTTTCAACGGTAGCCTCCATCTCAACCATGATTGGCCTTCTGGGTACAACGGTTGGGATGATTCGCGCCTTCGCTGCACTCGGTGCTGGTGGAACGGTAAGCGCCCAGCAACTGTCCATTGGTATTTCTGAGGCTCTCTACAATACAGCAGGCGGACTTCTTGCAGCGATTATTTCGATTGTAGCCTATAACATGTTCACAACAGTTGTTGACAACTTCACATACCAAATGGATGAGGCCATTCTCGATCTGATGCAAACCCTTGGTGTTCGCGTCGGTGGCAAGGCGTAATCCATAAGGAAGCTGTTCTCATGTCAAAACTCAAGAAAAAACGTCTCGGCTTTGTGATGGACATGACACCGCTCGTGGACATTACTTTTCTTTTGCTCACCTTCTTTATGTTCACTGCCAAATTCCGCAGTGAAGCCGAGAATCAACAGAAATTTGAAATAAAGAGGCCAACCACACAGGCAGATACGGCAAAACTGCCTGAAAAGGATCTGGTGCTTATTAAGATTGGTATCGACACAGTGGTTCGTGACACTGCGTGGTACTTGTCCATGCTTAATGAACAGGATGTGGTAACATTAGCTGCGAAGATGGTGGATGCCGGATATCCAAATGCAACCACGAAAACAGCCAACTTCAAGATTTCTGATACAAACTGGCTGGGGAAAATTGTAGAACAGGCCAGGATTATTAATCAAAACGCACTGTTCGCAGTTGATGCCGACAAACGCATACGCTATTGGTGGGTGGATAAAGCAATTAACGAAATGCGGAAGAAGCGTATTACAACATTCAGATTCGTAACCGACAAACGACAGTAACACTGTAACCATACACGTGGTAAACACATCTTCCATGTGGTGGTGCAACGTAATACAGGAGAACAAACATGGCTGGCGGCGGTGAAGCACTTGGCGGAGGCCAGAAACAGAAACGAGGCAAATCGAGTAAGCGCAAGATGAAGAAGCGTGTTGGCTTCCGAATGGATATGACTCCACTTGTGGACATTACCTTTCTGTTGCTCACGTTTTTCATGCTCACAACATCCATGATTACACCGCAAACAATGGAGATGAGTGTTCCTCCGGAAGTTGATATTCCGATAGAGGTACGCGAGTCTGAATTGTTTACCATACGTATTCGTGACGATGGTAAGATCTTCTACAATTCAGGCAAAGACGAACCGGTGTCTGTTAAAAACCCAAAAGATTTGCTGAAGGTTGTCGTTGATCAAAACATCGAGCTTAAGAATCGCTGTATCGTTACATTGAAGACCTCTGATAATGCACCCTACGGAATTGCTGTTGAGGTACTTGACCTGCTGAATCAGGCAGAACCACTTATAATCGAGGGGCTAAAACGGAATGGTATTGATGAACGCAAACGAAAATTCACAGTATCGCCCTATACCCCAGAAGATGTGAAGGAGTTGAGTGGCATATGACAACAGCAGCAATACAACAAACGGGTAAACTCATTGAGTTCGGTGCTGCTGAGCTTAAAAGAGTTATTCAAGAAAACACCCGCCGTGCCTTCTATTTCACGATGGCAATATTGCTTCTCTTAGCTCTTTTGTCGTTTACCTACAGGATTCTTGCTGAAGTTATCTTTCCTTCTCCGAACATCGTTAAGGTACGATTGGCTAAGGTAAGCCTGGATATGTTGGCACCGCCACCAACCGATAACCAAGAGTTGCCACCACCCCCACCACCAACGGCAGTTCCGCCTGTAAGTGGGCCTGCAGCCCGAGCAGGTATGCCTGTTGCCGTACCGGATGCACTTTTGGCAGAAGACTTAAAGGACTTTGCGAATATTGAAGAGATGAGTCGTGCCTCTGCTGTGGGTGGTGACGGAACTGATTTTGGCGGGTTTGCAAGTAACATCGGCGAAAGTGTTGGTGGTCTGAACATCGAGACCCGTGAGACAGAGCCGGACATTGATGAGTTTATCGCAGTAGAAAAAGAGGCCGACTTCGACTATCCTGGTTTACAACGTCGGGTAAAGTACCCTGATATTGCGCGACGTAACGGTATCGAGGGACAAGTGTTGGTTGGTGCTTTGATTGGTAAAGATGGTAAAGTGGAAAAAGTTCAGGTTATTGAAACAGACAATGAAGTGCTGAACAAAGAAGCTGTTAACGCAGTTCGAGAAACCGTGTTCACGCCTGCTATTCAGAATGGAACGCCTGTTCGAATGTGGGTACGTATTCCAATCGTCTTTAAACTTCGATAGACTATGCACGTTCTTAACGTGCTAATAAGAATTGCTCTTATTGTGGCGGGAATCATAATTGCTCTGGGCGTTTGGCCAGCGCAAAACGCACCCTCGCCATTTCGTGAAGTTTTTGGAGTTGTGGTAGCACTTTTCGGAGTTCTTCGTTTGCTTCTTTACCGTGCTGCTCGAAGCCGTAACAAAAGCCAATGAGATACCTTAGCCCCTTTATACTTCTTTTGCTTCTTAGTGTTGGATGTACGCAGAAGCAACAAACCGGAGAGCCACAAGAAACTGCGCTCTCGGGCACAGCCGAAATCCTCTGTGATCAAGAGATCATAGATCTTTTGGCACCTGCTAAAAGAATCTACGATAGTGTTCATCCCGATGCAAACGTCACGCTTCTTCCGACGTTGGCGGATGCAGCCACGTTCGAACTACTGCGGCACCAGGCACGCGGCATTGTTATTGCTCGCGATTGGCTCCCTGACGAGGCAGCGTACGTATTGGAAACGAAGGGTGCGGAGGGATACCTTCGTTCACTTATTGCTAGGGACGCACTCGTGTTTTATGCCAGCAAACAGTTTCCATACGATACGATGCATTCTGACCATATACGTTCGTGGTTGGGTGGACAAACGTTCCCGATGACATCATATCCAAAGCTCAAATCCGTTCCGTACGCTCTGGTTCCGGGTTCAGCATCTTCGGTGTATGGGAATGTAGTAAACGTTGTTCTTCGTGGACAGCAACCTTCTAAAGATGCCGTACGAACGCTTAGAACCAGAGATTCTGTACGCGCTGCAGTGCGCTCTCACGCCGGTTATATCGGCATTGGATATATGTCTGAAGTGCGCAACGACACTTCGGTGAAGATGCTGCGATTAAGTTGGACGGATTCATTAGGCGTCTATCATCATCCTCGCGTTGTACACGCGGCCAACCTTGTGCAAGGTTTTTACCCCTTTCCCGTCCCCATCTACATTGTGCTTCGTGATCGCGCTCACCAGTACAGCCTGCCAAGTGGATTTATGATGTTCATTGCGCGTGATGGAAAAGCGCAGCGGACGTTCTTTGATGCAGGTATCGAGCCAGGCTATGCAAAAATTGTTCTCAAAACCGAAGATTAAGTACATGACCAAAAGACTCAGTGTATTTGTATGCGCATTCTGCTGTGGGGCGATATTGGTAGTAGCCCAGAATCATTACGACATGGCAAAGCAGGCTGCCGACAATTCAGACTACCTGGAAGCTGTTGAACACATTCGGAAGGCCATTCGAGATAAACCAAAAAATGAGGCCGTCCTGGCATTGGGCGTGAGGATTTATACAGAGTTAGAGCTGTTGGATACGGCGGTGTTGTATGGAGAACGACTATATGAGTATGATGAGTCAACACCGGAATATGTGCAGGCGTATGCAACAGCACTGATTCGTATAGGCCGCCCACAGGATGCTGTTCGGATATTAAGGAAAGTGATGAAGAAATCTGCAGACGTTCGAACATCACTGGTTCTGGTAAACGCACTGGTGGAATCGGACTCGATTGCAGCGGCAGAACTTGTTGCTACGACAGCAAAGAAAAACTTCCCGTCGAGTGCAGATGCATATATGGCACTCGGCGTCCTCTACGCCAAGTATAAGCCACAGCCTGTGTATGAGCTGGCTAAAGACAATTTAGAGAAAACAATTGAGCTTGATCCAAACAATGTGATGGCACACTTTGCTTTAGCCGAAGTGTACTGGAAAATGGCAAACAAGGAAACCGATAGTGAATTAGGCAATGAACTCTTCAAGCGCTCACTGTTGGAGTGGAATAAGGTAGGCCAATTGGATCCACGTAATGCACGGGCATGGTTTGAACAGGGCAAAATCTTTTATTTAGCAAAAAAGTATAAAGAATCCATCGGAGCACTCCAGCGATATCGAGAGTTACGTCCAGCCGGAACAGGGAATCCCATAGCAACATGGTACCTGGGGAAGTCATTTTTTGAACTACAAATCTGCGACTCGGCC
>CAZGHI010000008.1:24015-46315 GCA_964525565.1 uncultured Hyphomicrobiales bacterium | reverse complement strand
ACACCTATCTCACCGAGGCATCTGCACGGATTGACTCGCTACGGAATGATGCGCAGCTAATGATGGGTAAGTGTAACGTTTTAACCAGACAATGGAAGGCTGCTGCACAGGCTTATGACATTGCCTATCAGGTTGACCAGTCGTCGCGAAGTTGGGATCCAATAGATGTGTGGTACTTTGGGACGGCGCTTGTGATGTCGGGAGATACAGCACGCGCCATAACAGTGATGACCGAAGCAGCAGAGCGTGACCCGTCGAACTGCATGTTTATGTTTCGATTCGGCCTGCTATTGTCGGGCAAAGGACTTACCGCATTGTCGTCCAAAACACTACAAGCGCGTCTTCGCCATTGCTCCGACTCTTTGGACGGAAAAATTTATTTATTTATAGCAAACAACTTCTATGCAGATAGTGTCTTGGACAGTGCCATCGTGTACTACGAACAATCCTTGCAAAAGGAATCGAGTACATATACCATGAACCGGCTGGCAGAAACCTATGCTGCTGCAGGGAACGACGTTAAGGCAAGGGCGTTGTACGGACAGGTTGTTGCGCTAGGTTCGCAAAACACTGCATCGCCCCAGGAAAAACAAGCCGCAGTGCAGGCGATTCTCAAACTCAATGGCATGGACCTCGGAAGTAAGGATTATGCTTCCATTGTTGAACGATGTCGGTCTGGACTTGAGTTAGACCCTAAGAATCAGTGGTTGATGCTATATCTTGCCTTTGGGTATCAAGGGCAAAGCAATGCTGAGAGTGCGTGCAAATGGTATAAAGAGGTGCTAAAAGTAGATGCCTCGAATGAAACAGCCAAAAAGAACCTTAAGGCGCTTGGATGCTAATGCATTTGGATTCAATAGCTTAAGCCGTAATTCGCTATTATCCCGTATATTTGTAGTCTTGTGGAACGGAACAAGCACCCAAAGGCAAACATTGCGGTATCACTCGTTGGTTTCACAAGTGGTCAACGCGAATTTTCGATGTCTGTGCCGGCCTCAGCCATAGATGGGATTGTTCCGGAGTATCAGTCCGAGATTTCTATCACTGGAGTAGCGGTACGGCAGGGTCGAAAAATTCATGTTTCGTACACTGTAGAAGCAAATGCCGATTTGGTGTGCGATCGGTCTCTGGAGCCTTATCAAGAGAAGATAATTGTGCAGAGCGATTTATCGTTTGCTTTGGATTCCGATCTCTACCATCGTCAGCTTAATACAGAAGTAGAACCAGATGAAGTTCGTGGCATCAGAGAAGAGGCGACAGAGATTGATCTTTCCGACGATGTCCGTCAGGATCTTGCAGTTGCTCTTCCGATGAAACGTGTTTCGCCAAAGTATCAAGACGTACCGTTAACGGACATTGCTCCACTACCGTCGTACAATAACGAAGTTGATGAGAGGTGGGAGCCGTTACGAAAAATTTCTGAGCGTTCGAAATGAAGGAGATATAATGCCTAACCCAAAACGACGACATTCAAAAACTCGCGGTGCAAAGCGTAGAACACACTATAAGGCGTCAGCGCCCACCGTTTCTTCGTGTCCAAACTGTGGATCATCGAAACAACCCCATGTTGTGTGTCATACATGTGGATACTACAACGGCCGGAAAATCCTTAACGTAGATTAGGTCTCCTCTTGGCAATCAGAGGGAAGGAAACCCGGTGAATGCCAGCGAACTTCCGAAGAAGTCTAGTGGTACGATACGTGTTGCCGTCGATGCCATGGGTGGCGACAATGCGCCTACCCATGAAGTCCAGGGTGCACTCCTCGCACTCAGAAGTTCTCTGAAAAACCTTGAGATAATTCTCGTTGGCAAGTCTGAGTCGATACAGAGCATGTTGCCAACGGATATCACGCAAGGCATGTACGTTGTGCATGCGGCCGACGTGATAGGTATGGCAGATGAGCCTTCAACAATTATTAAGTCCCGTAAAGAATCGTCGCTCTATGTTGGGTTGCAACTTCTGCAAGAGGGGCATGCCGATGCCTTTGTTTCTGCTGGCAACACAGGAGCTGTGATGGCCACGGCAACAATGATGTGCGGCCGTATTCCAGGCGTAAGTCGTCCAACAATTGGTTCGTTCTTCCCTACGTCTTCCGGCGTTCCCACTCTTGTTGTTGATGTTGGAGCCAATGTGGATAGCAAACCACGTTTTCTTCGCGACTATGCGATTATGGGAAGCGAATACACTCGGCTTATGCTCGGAGTACCAAATCCCACAGTTGGTTTGCTCAATGTTGGCGAGGAACCAGAAAAAGGTACAGAAGTTATTCGTGAAGCGCACGGGTTGTTATCATCTGCCCCAATTTATTTTGTTGGGAATGTTGAAGGCAGAGATATACTAAGGGGCTCTGTAAACGTAGTTGTTTGCGATGGATTCGAAGGAAACATCGTTTTAAAGTTTGCCGAAAGCGTACTCGGATTTTTAAAGCATCGCTTTGCCATGTATGCCTCCAAAGGACTGCCGCAAAAGCTCCTGATTGGTATGTTTCGGCCGATACTGAAAACAATCTTTGCAGATATGGACTATCAGGAATATGGAGGAGTACCATTGCTGGGAATTAATGGGGTAGTGATTATTGGTCATGGCTCATCCTCACCGATTGCTATCAAAAACATGATTCTGCGGGCTGCCGAAGTTGTTCACCACGATGTAAACGGCTCGATTCGGAATGCACTTGAAGCTGATGCTCAGAAAGGAACAACCGAATGATGCGAGCTACAATTTCAGCAGTGGCACACTTCGTTCCTGAGGATGTGTACGACAATCACTGGTTTGAACAGCGGATTGATACCACCGACGAATGGATACAAACCAGAACGGGAATACGCGAGCGGCGCTTCCTGAAGGAAGGTGGTGTGAGCGAAATGTTGGTGCCTGCAGCACAGCGATGCCTACAGCAACGCGGAATTACAGCTGCCGACGTTGACTGCATCATTGTGGCTACCGTAACAGCAGACAGGATTTTTCCGTCCACAGCCGCTATAGTGCAGCGTAAGTTGGGCGCTACCAATGCATGGGGTTTTGACCTTGCAGCCGCTTGCTCTGGATTTCTTTATGCACTTGTTACGGCATCCAAACTTGTGGAGAGCGGTGCTGTTCGCAATGTTCTGTTATGTAGTGGCGACAAAATGAGCGCCATTCTGGATTTTGAAGACCGGTCTACTGCCGTTCTCTTTGGTGATGGTGCAGGTGCAGTTTTGATTGAACCATCGTCTGATGCCGACTACGGTATTCTGGACCACATTCTGCGCATGGATGGGAACGGTGAACAGTATCTACACCAGAAAGCCGGTGGAAGTATGCGGCCGCCTACGGCGGAAACTGTTGCTAATCGTGAGCACTTTGTGTACCAGGAAGGCCAAACGGTGTTTAAATCTGCAGTTGTTGGAATGGCTGACGTGAGTTACGAAATCCTCGAACGCAATGGTCTTACAGGCGCAGATGTTGCATGGCTTGTTCCACATCAAGCAAATCTTCGCATTATTGATGCTACGGCGAAGAGAATGGGCCTGCAGCCGGAGAAGGTGATGATTAATATCGAGCGGTATGGAAATACCACTGCAGGCACAATCCCAATTTGCCTGTCAGAGCTTCACCAAAGCAACAAGGTAAAACGCGGAGATCTGCTGGTACTATCGTCATTTGGCGCGGGTTACACTTGGGGAAGCATCCTTGTTCGCTGGAGCATTTCGGAGAGTACATCATGATTGCTGCCATATTCTCCGGACAAGGTTCACAATACGTTGGAATGGCTGCCGATATTGCCAAGGCTTATCCCAAAGCGCGTTTGCTGGCCGAAGAAGCAAAAGACATTTTGCAGTTTGACCTGCTCGAGCTAATGGCGGAAGGGCCTGTTGAACGCCTCCAGCTTACCCATAACACGCAACCCGCTCTGTATCTGCACGAATGTATGGTGCTTGCCATTACAGGTGTTGAACAACATGTTCACGCTGTTGCCGGCCATTCGCTCGGGGAGTTTACAGCGCTCCATGCTGCCGGTGTGATAGGATTTGCCGAGGGACTATCGTTAGTGCGCACACGTGGTGAACTCATGCTTCGGTCCGGACAACAGAATCCTGGTACAATGGCCGCAGTGGTAGGGTTAGGTGATGATGTTGTTCAAGAGATTTGTCGCTCTCTGTCTGTTCCAGGTGGTCCCGTAATTGTTGCTGCGAATTTTAATGCGCCCGGACAAGTTGTGGTTTCCGGGTCAGCCGAGCTTGTACGGTCGTCGGTTGAAGTGTTTAAGCAACATGGTGCACGGATGGTGAAAGAGTTAAATGTGAGCGGGGCCTTCCATAGCCCCCTTCTCGCAGATGTGCGCGAAGAATGGCAGAGCGCTGTTCTGGCTACACCGTTCAAACAACCAACGAAGCCCGTGTACCTGAATGTTTCGGGCGAGGCGGCAACCAACGTGCAGACGTTACAAAATGCCGCTATCGAACAGATGACGAGTCCCGTACAATGGACACAAACATTGCGGTCAATGCATAGTGCGGGCATAAAACACTACATTGAAGTTGGGCCACAGGCAGTTCTGCAGGGATTGGTGAAGAGGACCTTGGCGGATGTTACCACGGAAGGTCTGGATAAACGTGAAGATTGCGAGCGATACATTCAAAACATCACAGGCACGTAACCGATGGAAAATCACAGCGGCAAAGTTGTTCTCGTAACCGGTGGGTCGAGGGGCATAGGAGAAGGTATTGTACGGCACCTTTGTTCGGAAGGGGCGCATGTTCACGCCACGTACAATAGCGGATCAGATCGTGCAACTGCTATTACAGCCGAGATTCATCAAGCGGGTGGGAACGTTCACTTTCATAAGGTTAATGTTGCGGACGAAGAAGCCGTGAATACGCTGGTGGACACCATAGTGCAGCAGCACGGTGCATTACATGGAGTGGTGAACAATGCCGGTATTACGCGGGATGGACTCATTTTGCGTATGCAAACAAAAGACTGGTCTGATGTTCTCTCTACAAATCTCACCGGTGCTTTTTTCGTTTGCCGGGCAGCCGCGAAAGTGATGGTACGCCAGAAAAACGGTCGCATTGTGAACGTTGGCAGCATTGTTGGATTGGCCGGAAATGCAGGCCAGGTAAACTATAGCGCATCAAAAGCAGGGCTGGTGGGCCTAACCCGATCGCTGGCACGCGAGCTGGCGAGTCGTAACGTTTTAGTAAATTGCCTTGCTCCAGGATTCGTGGAAACTGAAATGACGGACAAACTCTCGGAAGAACAAAAGGCAGCCTATTACGAGTCTATCCCGCTCAAGAGGCCTGCCACAACCCAAGATATTGCCTGTGTCGTTTCATTTTTGCTTGGAGAATCATCAGCATATATCACCGGTCAGGTGTTAAATGTAGATGGCGGACTGGTAATGTAAGAATGTAACTAACCATTTTTTGTAAGGGCTACGTATGTCCACAGTGGCACAACAGGTCACAGATATAATTGTTAACAAGCTTGGCGTAGAGGCATCCAAGGTTACGCCAGCAGCATCGTTCACCAATGATCTCAACGCCGACTCTCTTGATACCGTTGAGTTAATTATGGAATTCGAAAAGGCATTCGACCTAACCATTGATGACTCGGATGCCGAGAAAATCCAAACCGTTGGTGATGCTATTACCTACATCGAATCAAAGAAAGCCTGACGCGCTTGTCTGAGAAACCACATCTGCGTCCGCGTGTAGTTATAACCGGTATTGGTGCAGTAACTCCCATTGGCAATACGGTGTCCGAATTTTGGAATGCCATGCTGAATGGAGTTAGCGGTGCTGCACCAATAACCCGTTTTGATGCATCGGAATTTGATACTCGATTTGCTTGCGAAGTGAAGGAATATGATCCGCTTCTGCATGTATCGAGAAAAGAGGTTCAAAGAATGGACCTGTTCACGCAGTTTGCTATGTCGGCAGCTGTGATGGCAATGGACGATGCAGGAATAAATACCGATGCGCTCAATAGCGAGCGGTCGGGTGTTGTTTTTGGGTCTGGCATTGGCGGAATGTGGACGTACCATCATCAGCAACAGAACCTCTATGAGCGGGGTGGTAAACCAGATCGTATTTCGCCGTTCTTTGTCCCCATGTTAATCTCGGATATCGCCGCTGGCCATATAGCAATTCGTTATGGCCTGAAAGGTCCGAATTACGCCACTGTTTCTGCCTGTGCCACATCGTCGCATGCCATCGGAGATGCCTTCATGCTTATGCAGCGCGGGATGGCTGATGTCATGCTGGCAGGTGGTTCCGAGGCGGTCATCTGTCCGATGGGTATCGGTGGATTTAACTCGATGAAGGCACTCTCTACAAGAAACGACGATCCCCTTACGGCAAGCCGTCCGTTCGATTTAGATCGCGACGGGTTTGTTATGGGGGAAGGAGGGGGAATTCTTGTTCTGGAAACGCTTGAACATGCTATGAATCGGGGTGCGCGGATTTATGCGGAGATTGTTGGGCTGGGTTTAACTGATGATGCCTTTCACATAACACAGCCTGCACCGGGTGGAGAAGGTGCCGTTCGCTCAATGAGGTTGGCCGTTGAAGATGCCGGATTAAACCTTACCGACATTGATTACATCAATGCTCATGGCACCTCGACTCACATTAACGATAGGAGCGAGACGGCAGCCGTTAAAACGGTTTTTGGTGACCATGCATATCGCCTTAGTGTTTCGTCAACGAAATCAATGACCGGTCATCTGCTCGGAGCAGCCGGTGCCATTGAGGCCATTGCAACAACACTTGCCATACACAACCAAGTAGCTCCGCCTACGATCAACCAGATAACGCCGGACCCCGAGTGCGACCTTGACTACGTAGCAAACGTGCCGAAGCCACGAACAATCCGGGCAGCACTGAGCAACACGTTCGGATTTGGTGGGCACAATGCTACCCTCTGTTTTAAGGTCTTTGAAGAATGACGCATAGGTGCACTTTAAAGGGTTGATGTGCGCGACCTCGTCCGCAACTTATACGATAATCTCCTTAGACTAACCGGACAGAGAACTACCGGCGAGCAGCAGGAACTTCGCGAGTTGTTCCCATCGCTGAACTTACTTTCAGACGAGAAAACACAAGGGCTTTCAAAGCTTCTGGGAATGCAGATCGACCTTCGGGCGCTGTATGAGCAAGCGCTTACACATCGGTCATACCTGCAGGTAGTAAACGAAAAAGGGAACCGTTCGAACGAACGTCTGGAGTTTCTAGGCGATGCCATTCTTGGTTTGGTAACTGCTGAGTATCTGTTTTACAACCATAAGCAGGTGCTTGAAGGCGAGCTGACCAAAATGCGGTCGTGGCTCGTAAATAAAAAGTCGCTGGCAATCTGTGCCCGCGCTCTGCAGTTGGATGAATACATTTTTCTAAGCTACAGCGCCCGTCAGTCCCTTGAAAAGGGGAATGATGGCTTACTTGCCGATGCTCTCGAAGCCTTGATTGCGGCAATCTACCTGGACCAGGGTTTTGATGAGGCGCGGAGGTTTGTAATAGAGAAGATGCTGCCAATTATGGTTAATGAAAGCCTTATCCACGACACCAATTTTAAAAGTATCTTGTTAGAAACGGTGCAAGGACAGGGTAAAGGTACACCCCGCTACGAGGTTGCCAACGAAGAAGGTCCAGATCACGACAAGGTCTTCACGGTTAACGTGTATATTGGTGATGACATGTATGGAACTGGAACCGGCCGGAATAAGAAAGAAGCAGAACAACGCGCAGCCGAAAGGGCGGTGGCACTTCTGCAGCATCAGAAGAAAGGTCGTCGCCAACATCCCCGACAGGGTTAACAAGTAACCGGAATGGTGATCGAAACGTCTAGCAACGGCATGCTAAAAACCTCGAAGCTACATTGCACTACAATCGTACTACTGATGGCATTGGGACTGTGCACCGTTTCAACATGGGCACAGTTTTCCGGTAGTCTTCCTTTTGGCAAGAATAAGGTCCAGTACCAGCGTTTCGAGTGGAAGTACATACAATCAGAAAATTTCGATGTGTACTATCATCAGGGTGGTGATTACACAGCAAAGTTCACTGCAAAACAAGCAGAGAAAGCCCTTCGAATCATCGAGTCAACGCTGTCGTATTCTATCACCAAACGCATTGTTTTTATTGTTTACAGTTCACACAACCAGTTCCAGCAAACCAATGTAATTGACGAATTCATGTCAGAGGGGATAGGGGGCGTTACTGAACTGTTTAAAAACCGCATTGTGATACCCTTTGAAGGCGACTATGCCAAGTTCGCTCATGTAATTCACCACGAGTTAGTGCACGCTGTGCTGAACGATATGTTCTACGGTGGATCAATCCAGACATTGATCAGTAATACTGCACGTGCTATTCTGCCACTGTGGATGAACGAAGGCTTCGCTGAGTACAGCAGCGTTGGTGGCCTGGATGTAAAAACCGACCAGTTTATGCGTGACGTTGCTGTAAGCGAGTATCTGAAAGGCCTCCACCAACTCAACGGCTACTTTGCCTATCGCGGTGGCCAAGCCTTTTGGAGCTACGTAGCCCAGAAGTACGGTGCAGGCAAAGTTGGTGAAGTTCTAAACCGATTTCGAACCAACGGTGATGTAAATCAGACCTTTCTCGCTTCGTTTGGTCTCAGCTTTAATGAAATGTCAGAGCAGTGGGCTAAAGACACAAAGAAGTTTTATTTCCCCGATGTTGATCGTTACGAGTATGTGGAGGACTGGGCAAGTAGGCTTACCAATCATCAAAAAGAAGATAACTTTTACAATACTTCTCCGGCTATATCACCCGATGGTGAACGAGTCGCATTCATCAGCGACCGGGGTGACGGACTGTTCGGTTTATTTGTAATGGACTTACGCACCAAAAAGATTTGGAAAGTTGCTGGATCGGCAAGAGCTACAGATTTTGAAGAACTGAACTTTCTCACACCCGGCATATCCTGGAGTCCGGATGGAACGAGTCTGGCTGTAGGAGCAAAGTCAAGAGATGAAGATGCTCTCTACATTGTAAATGCAGAAACCGGTGACTACGAAATCATCCGATTAGGTTTTAACACTATGGGAGGTGTAAGCTGGTCGCCGGATGGTGAGAGGATTGCTTTCGACGCAACATGGCAGAATGTTCAGAACGACATTTTTGTGTATAACCGTGTAACGAAACAGCTTATTCAGCTCACAAACGACATTTTCTCGGACTTTGAACCGGCATGGTCTCCCGACGGCTCCACGATTTATTTCTTATCTGATCGTGGACGATTTACTGCCGGTACAGAATCGGCAGAAAATTTCGAGATGTGGAATCACGATGTTCGACAGCGTGATATATACGCACTTAACGTAGAAACTCGTGAAATTACCCGCATAACAAGCGATCCGCTTGTTGGTAAATATTCAGTGGTGGTTGCGCCAGACAACAAATCGATTCTATATACAGCAGATTATAACGGCATATCGAATCTCTGGGAACTAAACCTCGCAACGCGTGAAAAAAAAGCGCGATCGAATTCGCTTCAGGAGGTTAGTCAGATCTCGCTGAGTAAGGATGGAACGAAACTGGTATTCTCATCCCAGAACCGAGTGGGTTACGACCTATTCATGGTTAAGTATCCGTTCGATCTCGCTGTCAGAGACACCTTACCTTCAACACGATTCAGGCAACAGGAAATAGAAGAACGGAATTCACTTTCGTCCATCATGGATAAGATATCATCGAACTCGGACGAAATTGATTTTAGCTATGGAACGTTCGATGTTGAGTTCGGAAGAACAGCGATGGTTCCTCCGAATGAAGAAGTTAGCGCGGTGGATCCCAACCAGGCAGCCAAGACAGGAGAAGCACAAGTGGATTTTAACCCTAAGGACTATAAAGTTGCTTTCAGTCCGGATGTGGTTACCGGACAGGCTGGTTATAGCAATTGGTTTGGAGCCCAGGGCACTGCGCAGATGCTCTTTACAGACGTTCTCGGTGATCATGAAATTTACCTTATGGTAAACCTCTTCTTAGACCTTGAGAACAGTAATTTCTTTCTCCAGTATAACTATAAACCCATGGTCGTGGATTTGAGTTTTGCTGCCTTCCACAACGCAGGGTATTCGTACGTGGCTCAGGGGCCATACTTGTATTTCAGTCGTTTCCGAACGTATGGCGG
Source organism: uncultured Hyphomicrobiales bacterium (assembly GCA_964525565.1). Classification (GTDB taxonomy): domain Bacteria; phylum Bacteroidota; class Ignavibacteria; order Kapaibacteriales; family Kapaibacteriaceae; genus OLB6. Next base: position 36,177 of record CAZGHI010000008.1, on the reverse strand, counting down.
GGCAGGCTGGGCCTCGTTACCATTCTCCCGATATTCTCGAATTGACTTTGGCATGCAACTGCAGGCAATGGCCAGAGAAAACATAGACGATCCGCGTCAGCCTAGTTTAAATCGTTTCGTTGCAGTTCCAACGTTGTCGTACGTAGTGGATGATGCTGTTTGGGGGTTTTGGGCGCCAATAAAGGGCAGACGTATGAACCTTACCGTTGAAGGATCGCCGCCTATCGGTGCCAACGGACTTGCCTTTGGAACGTTTCGAGCAGATCTCCGTGAGTACGTGCACTTGGGAGGCAGTTATTGCTTGGCATTGCGAGGTAATGGGGGTATAAGTGTTGGCAGAGATCCACAGAAATTCTTCATCGGGGGTCTGGACAATTGGTTTAATCGTTTCATCGGAACTGCAGGATGGCCATTTCAGAATCCAGAAGACTTTGCTTTTACGCGGCCGGGGTGGCCAATCAGGGGGTATGCACTGAATGAGCGCAACGGCTCCCGGTACTTTGTTGCAAATGCTGAGTTGCGATTTCCGTTGCTATTTGCATTCCAAGCCGGACCACTGCCGTCGCTCTTTCAAGGCTTGCAAGGGCAAGTTTTCTTCGATGCGGGCGGTGCATGGGATAACAATGGAATACCCGGTGCTTCAGTAAACAACGCACGAATTATAGCTACCGACCCAATCATATACAGCACTGGATTCGGCGTTCGTTCTCTTGCTCTCGGCCTGCCGCTAAGGTTCGATATTGCTTGGCGCCATGAAGCTAACGGCTCAATGTCGGCGCCGATTTATCTCTTCTCCCTGGGTGGCGATTTTTGAGAAACCAGCTCGGGCATTTGTTCTGACGGTGAGTTGCTCAAGAAGGTAATCTTTTTTACTTAGCGGTACCGATACTTCAAAGAGTACAGCATCGCCATAAATTGGCTGGTAGCTCGCATCAACCTCGTCTAAGAGTTGGATGATACGTGAGACATCATCATAGATGCAATGTACTGCGAGCTCTTCACGCGGAACAACCGGCATTACTGAAGCTTGTGCGATTGCTCCGGAAACGGCTTCGGCGTATGCCCGAGCCAGTGGTCCGGTACCAAGTTTCACACCTCCGAAATACCGCGCTACTACAACCACAACATTTACCAGTCGCGATCGTTGCAAAGTGAACAACATCGGCTTTCCTGCAGTTCCTGACGGCTCTCCGTCGTCACTCATCCTGTAGTCCAGTCCATGCAGTCCCAAACGCCAAGCATAACAGTGGTGCGCTGCTTCCCGGTGTTCTTTGCGACAGCGTTCAAGAACTCCCAGGGCCTCGTTTTTGTTTTGCACAGGGCTAAGTAATGCAACAAACAACGAACGTTTTACTTCATGGGTGAATGAAGAATCGCTGTGAATCGTCTGTACCTGTTCATACGATTGCGGGGAAGAGGTCATTACTCAAAATGAAAGGGGGCTGTTAGTGAAAATTGGAATGGTTTGCTACCCAACCTACGGCGGCAGTGGTGTACTCGCAACAGAACTTGGGCTAAGCCTAGCTGGCCGCGGCCACCAGGTCCATTTTATTACCTATGCGCAGCCAATGCGCCTGGATCGGTTTCACGAAAATATCTTCTATCATGAAGTAGAGTCACCAACCTATCCATTGCTTGAGTTTAATCTGTACACGTTGGCGTTAGCAGGGAAAATTGTGGATGTTGCAAAATATGAAGCTCTCGATGTTGTACACGTTCACTATGCCATCCCTCATGCAATCAGCGGCTACCTAGCAGCAGAGATTCTCCGAGAAAGCCGACCTTTCAAGCTAATTACCACGCTACATGGCACAGACATAACCTTGGTTGGCCTGGAACCTACCTTTCATCCGTTGGTGCGGTTCTCCCTGGAAAAAAGTCACCTGGTAACAGCCGTTTCCGGATACCTTGCAGAGCGCACCCTACAAAGTTTTGGCTCCGGGCTAGCCATACGAGTGATCCCAAACTTTGTAGATACGGAAGCCTACAAGTACACACCGTGTGGAGAATTGGAACGCCAGATTAAGCGCGATGGCGAATTTGTAATGATTCATGTCTCCAATTTCCGTCCTGTTAAGCGCGTGCAAGACTGTGTTCGTGTTTTGGCAGAGGTTCGGAAGTCGGTGAATGCACGATTAGTCTTTGTGGGTGATGGACCGGAGCGAAGCGATGCAGAACGTCTGTGCAGAGAGCTAGGCGTTTGGGAGCATGTGCTTTTTCTTGGTAAGCAGCATGCTCTTCCGGAAATATTGAGTACGGCTGACATTTTTCTTCTTCCATCGCAACAGGAAAGTTTCGGGTTGTCTGCTCTGGAAGCAATGGCATGTGGGGTTCCCGTTATTGCTACGAATATCGGAGGTATTGGCGAGGTGGTTCAACACGGCGAGTGTGGATACCTGGCAGAATTAGGCGATGTTGATCGGATGGCTCGGTACTGTGTTGAATTGTTCAAGAACAAAAAGAAACTGGATGCATTTCGGGTTGCGGCGCGTACTCGAGCAACGGAGAAGTTTGATATTAACCTGGTAGTGCCAATGTACGAAGACATCTACACCGAATCCATGCAATTGTAGTTCCCTATATCATTCAAAAATGTACCGCATTCTGCGCATGGCAAGGCCGGCAAAATCAATTGCATCATCGTGTGTTGCATCATCTTGATAATGCATAAGGTACATTCGGCGTCGAATATCCTCCGGCAATGCTCGTAGTTCCGTGAACGATGCGTGCACAGCGTTTTTAGTAAGACTGGCATCATGAAAGAAAACTTCGGAGGTATTAGCGTAGGCTTCGATTAACCCAGGGTCGAATTTAGTGTCGCCTGAAATAAACAACCGCTGATCAACCAACAATCCATACGTAATAAAGGCATCGGCTGCTGACTCTGCCTCGCCGGGTATGTGGTTCGTTTGAAAAAGCTCTAGGTGTATGCCGCGAAATTCAGTTTGATATAATGTTCGCCCTGAACTGTTTGGCACCTTGTCAACGAAATGCACGTTAAAAAAGTCGTCGAACCCCAACCTACGCCCTTCCGGGTTGAGTTCGTTGTATTCTAGACCTCCTCTAAGGCTTTGTTCCCACAATACCTTACTGTACTCAGGTGATGTAATCATCGTGAGCTTTTCTCTGCCCGATGGAATGCCGATATACCTGTTGCGCAGAGTTAGGTATTCGATACCTCCAATGTGATCTGCATGTGAATGCGTGGGTAAGATTACCGAAATGTCTTCGGCAGTTCGGCCAACCTCAGCCAGGGCCTGAGGTCCCGTCATCCCAAAATCTACAAGGATGTGTGTATCGCCCTTGATCAGCACAAAGTTGGTCTGGTACAGCGAGCGCGAAAATGCTGTTCCGGTACCGAGGAAAACGATCTCAAGTTGGCCGTCGTTTGTGAGTTGTAGGGGTCCGTCAAGTTCTACGATCTTCATTTGTTGGCTACTATCGGTGGTAACTGTCGTTATGTGGCTAACTGTTGATTCTCGGATTCCTGCGTTCCGTCACGTGACAATTTATCAATTAAATTCCGGTTAAAAACTGACTGAAGAGCCGTGCTGATTTCAGGATGTTTTTGTAGCAAATGCTTTAAGTCTGCAAATCTCCACATAAGATATCTGGTGGCTGCGATGGTTCGGACAGTGGCAGAAGCGGCATTTCCGGAAACAAAAGCCATTTCTCCAATGAAATCACCCTGTCTGCAGTAGGCTACTATTCGTCCGTCAACGTCAACCGATGTGGCACCATCTGTTAGCAGTACAATACGCGAAACTGGTTGTCCCTGTGTGGTGAGCGTCTCACCTTCGTTTGTAGAAACCCAGGTTCCTGTTCTGATGAGCCGGTGGAAATCCACCACGCTAAGGTGTCCGAACATGCGTTGCCGGAGTGCCTCTTCTTCGTTGGTAAGTCTCGCCCTTCGACGTTCGTAAATCAAGATTCCTATTTGAACCATGTTGATTACGGCAAAAGCCCCCTCCCATAATGCCATGGACATTTGATCAATATGCCAGTCGTATGCAACTGCAGCTACTCCCGAACCTGCTGCAAACACTCTGAGCGGGAGGATTGAACGAACCAGAGATGCTGCTACCAACAGCAGATAAGACAGATGTAGTATGAGCTCTGAATCCACGCCCTCGGTATTCCTCCGGTCGTTTTCGATACAACGATATTCCACAAACATCGCCCTTTCCATGTACGATAGCAAGTACAACGCGTATCTTACACCGCTTTCTTACTAACCAGCACTATATCAATGGATTCAACGCAGGCTTTACAAACGGCAATGCAGAATGCCGAACAACACGAAAGAGAGTTGTTGAGCTTTCTTTCCATTCCATCAATCAGCACATCGGATAAACACCGTTCTCATGTACGGCAATGTGCACAATGGCTACGAGATCACATCCTACAAATTGGTGTTGCCACTGCCGAAATCATCGAAACTGCAGGGCATCCTATCGTGTATGCTGAACACCGTGCCGATAGAGAGAATGCCCCAACCATCTTGTTCTACGGACACTACGATGTTCAGCCCGTAGATCCGCTGGAATTGTGGACGAACGATCCATTCGATCCAGTCGTAAAAGATGGAAAGGTATTTGCCCGTGGAGCTACAGACGACAAGGGACAGGTGTTTGTTCACCTGAAAGCCATTCAGACCTTGCTGGCATCGGGTCCATTACCGGTGAACATCAAGCTGCTGATAGAAGGAGAAGAAGAGGTTGGAAGTACTCATCTCGCCCCCTTCGTAAAACAAAACGCCGATAAACTTCGCTGTGATGCCGTTGTAGTTAGTGATACGGCAATGTTTGCACCTGGCCAGCCAAGTTTAGTGCTCGGACTCCGTGGCTTAGCCTATGTACAAATTGACGTTCAGGGACCAAACCGCGATTTGCATAGTGGTGCATATGGCGGTCCAGTAGTTAATCCGCTTAATGCATTATGTACGATCATCGCTTCGATGCATCACAGTGATGGTCGTATCGCTATTCCCGGCTTCTACGATGCAGTTCGTTCAGTGTCAGATCAAGAGCGGCAAGAAATGGCAGCACTTGGTTCGCAGGAAGATCGAATTATGAGAGACGTAGATGTTCCGTCCCTTGGAGGCGAGGAAGGATATACGGCATTGGAGAAGCTATGGATTCGTCCAACGCTTGATGTAAACGGAATTGGCGGTGGTTATCAATCCGATGGTGCAAAAACAGTTCTACCCTCGAGAGCAATGGCCAAGGTGAGCATGCGACTGGTACCTGACCAGAGCGCCGAACAGATTGTGGAATTATTGCGGAAGCATGTTCAGTCTGTAACACCACCGGGAGTGAAGGTGCAGGTAACAGATCTTCACGGTGCAAACCCGGTTGTTGTTGACCGAGATAATCCGGCCACACGGGCTGCCGCTACGGCATTGGAACAAACCTTTGGAAAGCAGTGTGTTTTTCAGCGTGAAGGCGGTTCGATTCCGGTTGTCGAACTATTTACCTCGATGCTCAACATTCCCGTGGTATTGATGGGTTTTGGGCTTAGTACGGAAAATCTCCATTCTCCAAACGAACACTTCCATTTGGATAATTTCCACAAGGGCATCGAAGCTGCAATTCGTTTCTACAGTTTATTGCCAGAATACATGTGACCACATTACGGGCGGAATTGTTGTTAGTGCTCGTGACTGCCTTGTGGTCTGGCACGTTTGTGCTTGTGAAATCTGCACTAGAATGGATTTCTCCATCTGGTTTCGTTGTTGCCCGATTTGCACTTGCCAGTCTCTTCGGTCTTTTGTTGTGGGGGAGATCGCTTCGGCTGCTTAACAGGCAGCTAGCGAAAGATGGGCTTGTCCTTGGCTTTCTGTTTGGCATCGGATTCGTGCTGCAGAGTATTGGGTTATCTGAGACAACGGCCACATCCTCTGCTTTCATTACCGGCACTACCGTTGTATTTGTTCCGTTTGTGTACCTCATTGTTCGTAAACAATCGGTGACCCTGCTTAATCTTATCAGTACCGTTGCTGTTCTTCTTGGACTCTATGTTTTTATTGAACCAGAACGATTTGGTTTCCTTCTTGGCGATGGACTTACGCTTCTTAGCGCTATTGGTTGGGCCGGATACATCGTTGCACTCGACGAAGTCACAAGCAAACCGGGAGTCACAGATGAGCATCGCAACCTTCTTGTATTGCTTCAATTCCTCGTTACTACGGCGGTTGCCGGAATGTTTGTACTCCTACTGGAACGGGATCAGATTACTGTGAACGTCACCACACCATTAATTGCTGCTCTGCTGTATTGCGGCTTGTTTGCTACAGTGATTACCACCTGGTTGCAAACACGTGTTCAGCGACATACGCACCCCGTACGCGCAGGAGTTATTTTCTCCATGGAACCTCTGTTTGCAAGTGTCGTCGCACTGGGAACGGGATACGAGGTATGGACGTGGAGACAGGGGGCCGGAGCATGTATTCTGCTTACAGCCGTGATTGTACCGGATATTCTTACGCTCTGGAGACGAAACCGTGACGAAAGCTGAACTTCGAAAAACTGCTCTACAAACCCGAAAGAGCATTACGGTTGAACAGAGAGCACATGCAAGCATGGTCATCTTTGAACGCGCCCATAAGCATCCGGCATTTCAGCTTGCGAAAAGGGTTCATGTATATCATGCAACAGAGGATGAGGTACCTACCTCCATGCTCATGGAGTATGCATGGAGTACCGGAAAGGATGTCTTCGTTCCTGTAACTGGCTCCGAACACCGCCTGTTTCATGTGCATGTTACACGAGATACACAATGGGAAAGTGGAGAATTCGGGATTGCCGTTCCGGTAGATCGAACAAAGGCTGTACCGGCATCATCCTTTATGGAATCAGATGTCGTGATTGTGCCCGTAGTTGCTTTCGACTCCATGTGTAACCGTCTAGGATACGGTCGGGGGTACTACGACCGATTTTTATCGCAAACAACAGCATTCCGGCTCGGAATTGCCTTCGAATGTCAGAAATGCCCGGTAATCCCTGTTGACGAAACAGATGTTCCACTTTCCGCAATTGCAACGGAAGAACGATGGTACGTACTATAGCAATTGTTGTTGTCTTCGTTGTTTCTGCCACAACGGTCATGCAAGCCCAATGCTCCGATGCGTTGATCCTGGACAATGTAGCCAAGGTAATAGACTTTGATATCGATACAACCGGGCATTGGTGGGCAATCACGCAGCCATACGACCAGTTCCGTCAGCTCATCGTTGACGGAAAGGAATATGGAAGTTTCGATTCCCTAACAAAACCTATTTTTAGTTATGATGGCAGCACATGGGCTGCGCGTGGGGTTCGATCAAATGTTGCAGTAGTGATTCGGCCCAACGGTGTCACCCACAATCCGCTTCCAATCGAAGCGATTGGTTTTCCGTCGCAGTCCTACGAATTGTGGTGGGTAGAAGTTGAAGGTGCAAACCGGCGAATAACAAATGGTGAACGTACGTATGTAACAGGGTATCAAGCACACGGTTTGCGCTTTGACCCACAGGGCTTTGCCGTAGCATGGCTGGAACGAAGAGCCGGACAAGATTTTTTAATGATGAATGGTAAGGAGATTGCTCGTGGTGAAAACATTGTGTTAGCCGGAGTATGGGCAACCGGTGATTGCCTGTACAGTCTTCGAACTGGCGGTGTTGTTGCTGTAATGCTCGGCAGTAGGGAACTAGTCACCAACGCACGGTCGGTTTCATCGCTTCAGTTAAATCCATTTGGTACCATTGCGGCGTGGCAAGCAACTGACGCAACTTCACAAATGAGAACATATGTGTATTCCGATGATTTCACCGCACCATGGGAAAGCCCCGTTATTGCACAGGCAGACCCCGAGTTAACGCTAAGCCCATTTGATGCTCTCGTTGCATATCGAACAACCTATATGGGCAGTCAGGTTGTTGGTTTCAATGCAGCGATGTACCCGCGAGGTGTTGTGGCCGGCCCACCCGTTTTTTCTCATAATGGCGCATTCATGGCTTATACAAGTCGGGACAATGGAGACTTTGTCGTACTAAACGGAAAGCGGTATTTAATTAAGGCAGGAGTACCACTCACGGAACGCTTAGCTGTGAGCACAGACGGCGAAACAGTAGCATGGTGCAGTTCAACCACTCTGGTTGTTGTTCACGTTGAAGCCAACACTGTTGTGATGGGGAGAATGTGTGATCAGATGGGCAGAGCAGTGTTCGACAGAAGAGACAATTCATTTAAAGCCATTGGAGTTGTGGGCGGCCGTCTTTACCTGCTTACGTGTACAGCACGGTAGAGTTATTTTGCGGTATGGGAAAACTGTACGCCGTTCAACTTGCTGATAGCAGCCACGTAGATTATATCGAGGTGGACGCAGAGATGTGTGTGGGCAGCAATTGCGAAGTCCACCTGCAATCAACGACTGTATTGCATGAATACATAGCAACGGTGAATGGAAACAACATTCCTGTACAGATCCGCACGGATGGCATGAACACGGCAACAATCTCTGTGCTTGGATATACATATTCGGCACGAGTGCTGTTGGCCGAACATCAAGAACTCTTTTCCATCCTGAAAAATTCTGCGGGTATGCGGTCTCGTTCCGTTCGTGTGCAGGCGCCGATGCCCGGTTTACTGAAATCCATTCTCATTGCAGATGGCGCTACCGTTCGTAAAGGCGATCCATTGTTCATGCTCGAGGCGATGAAAATGGAAAACTCAATTCTTGCACCGCTTGCCGGTGTTGTTCGCGAGGTTAGTGCTCATGAAGGGCAAGCCGTAGAAAAAGGCGTCCGCCTATGCACCATCGAACCAGAGGAGGCTTCTTCTTAACGATTACCGAGCAGTAGTGTTTGCCATGCTTCGTGTATTCGCCCAGCATGAATAAAGAGCTGGGCAATAGAATGAAGAAGGTTCTCATCGTGGAGCAGGTTGTTGTTCATGGCAACGTACAAAGCACCCTCCGGATTGTTGTTTGATAGCTCTACATCGAGATGATCGGCTTTGAAGTCTTCATGAAAAACAGGGAACGAAGGATCGCGGTCCGGCAGCTCTGCCACATAGGCAAGCTGGGCTAGGTCGTTACCGGTAAGTATTACACTCCGTTTGATGTTGTCCGGCAACGAATCAATTCCAATTGGAAGGTGCTGAGGTTGCTGTGCAGAGAACACGTCGCGTGTACGGGTGTACCATGCACCTCCCATACGAGCAACCGCATCCATTTTCCGTGGATCTATGCGTCCGTCAGTCCACACACTATCCGAAACATGAAATGCCACTACCTCCAGGAGCATGAGATTACCGTTTCCACCAATATCGCGCCGAAGTTCGATATTCTGCATGAGAATACATTCAAGCGCATATGGACTCTCTGCAACCCACGGTGGACGAATACGTGTGGAAGGAGATGGCGTAAATCCGGCTTTATCGAATTCATTGACGAAGGCGGGGTAAGGGGCTGACGTAAGATTAGTCTTATGCACCATTGAGTAGGTTACAATACTTATCGTACACTGCTCTGTGGCGAGAATGTTTAGGTATGTGTCTTTCGGAAGTTTGGTCTTGGCTGCAATGGCAGGGCCAATGGCAACAATCGGAGGGTTTGACGCAAAAGCATTAAAAAATGAAAATGGCGCCAGGTTAACAGTACCTTCTGCACTGATTGTGGCAACTAACGCAATGGGACGAGGAGCAACGCCACCAAGAAGCAGTTGGTGACGGTCACGATGAGACAGATCTGATGGTAAAATCACACGCATAGCTGCCAAGATATGTATATTGATTCGCTAATATTGCGCCCCGAAATGATTTTCACTTGAGGAGTCTTCATGAAGCGGTCCATTCTGCAGGTTTCGATCGGAATGATTAGTGTGGCTATTGTAGCAACGATTATGCTCTCCGGATGCGGAAGAAAAGAACGATCAACCGTTTCAGATATCAAGATTACGTGGAAAAAGTACGACACGCCGCCCGGGGCAGATCCAAGCGTGCCGGATAGTCTCGGAGGCGCCGGATTTGAGAAGATTGCCGCTAACATGGGGTTTGTAACCAACATCGCGGAAGGTGATGATCTCAAATACTTTGGTGATGCACGTGCCACGAAGGGGGGGGAAATTACCTTTGCAGAATCGCAATTTCCCAATACGTTCCGTCCTGAAGGACAGGGCTCGAGTATAACAACCATTTTTGAGATGAAAGCAATCGTCTATGAGACGCTTCTCGGAACGCATCCAATAACTCGCGAGTACATGCCTTCGCTGGCATCACATTGGAAGATTGGAGAAGACAAGAAAACCTTTACATTCCGTATTGACCCTAACGCCCGCTTTAGCGACGGAAAGCCGGTGACAGCCGAAGACGTTGTTGCTACATGGAATCTCATGATGGATCCGTCTATCCTTGAGCCATCGGCGCAGCTTGTGTATGGGAAATTTGAGCAGCCCGTGGCAAAGAGCAAGTACATCGTGGAGGTGAAGGCGAAGACAGTGAACTTTCGGAACCTGCTCTACTTTGGTGCGGCTTTGCACATTATGCCGGCCCACGAAATCGGGTCTCTTACCGGCACCGAGTTTTTAGAGAAGTATAACTTCACAATGCCTGCGGGGTCAGGTCCCTACATCATCCTGGAGAAAGACATTAAAGCCGGAGCGTCGTGGCGATGCACGAGAAGACCAGACTACTGGGCGGCTAACTATCCAACGGCTAAATACACAGCGAACTTTGACTACATCAACTTTGTGGTTGTTAAAGACAATATGAGTTTGATGTATGAAAAGTTTAAAACAGGTGAAGTGGACTTATTCCGCTATAGCATGCTGAGTACAGAGTGGCTGGTGAACGACACTAGTTATGATGCTCTTCGCAACGGTTGGATTCGCAGAATGCGTGTACATACGAACGGTCCAATGGGAACCATGGGGCTAACCTTTAATATGCGTAAACCACCGTTTAACGACATCCGTGTTCGGAAAGCGTTTATCATGGCATATCCCAGGGAAACGCTGGTTGACAAGTTGTTGTACAACGAATACACAACCTACAACACCTATTACCCCAATACGGTTTACGCCAATCCGAACAACAAGCCAGTTACATTCGATCCAAAGGCGGCAGCGGCATTGCTTGCCGAAGCTGGGTGGACATCAAGGAATAGTGAAGGCATTCTTGTAAAGAATGGCCAACCTTTTGTAATCGAACTCCCCATAACCAAGGATAGTGAGCGCTGGTTGACACCATATCAACAAGAATTACGAAAAATTGGTGTTGACCTGCGCATAAAATTCATGGACTGGAATTCCATGCTAAAGGCAGTTGACGATAGGAATTTCCAGATTTTCCAATATGGCTACTCAGGTTTAATTACGCCAAACCCGGAAACATCACTTTCAAGTAAGCTGGCAGATAAGTCAGACAACAACAACATCCAGGGCTTTAAGAACGCTCGGGTGGATCAACTTCTTGAGGAGTACGATTCTACATTTTCCGTAAGTCGGCAAGTAGAGATCATACAAGAGATAGACGGAATTGCATATAACGAATACATGTCGAGTTTTTGGTGGAACCCCAAAGGAATACGTTTTGCTTACTGGGATAAGTTTGGGTATCCCGAGTACGCCCTTCCACGCTTTGCCCAGCTCAGCTACCTGTATGGCACTATAGCAACAACCTGGTGGTATGATGCGGATAAGGCGGCAGCACTGAAGGAAGCAATTGCACAGAAGAAAGATCTTGGCGGAGATAAGTCTATTCGCGAGATCCAATATTGGAATACCTTTTCCGGTAAGTAGAAGAGTGTAATTCAAGACCATGTTCCAGTACTTTGTTCGTCGGGTTCTCCTTGCTGTTCCAACCTTCATTGGTGCAACAATGGTTGTATTCTTCATCGTGCAGTTTGCACCGGGTGGAGCATACGAGCAGCAACTGAATGCCTTGCGAAAGGGACAAGGCGCGGAGGGGGGGGGGTCAGCCCTTGGAACAGAAGGAATGTCGTTACCGGCATCACAACTGGAGGCCCTTCAGCGTTACTATCAGGTTGACAAACCCATTTGGCAGCGGTACTTAATATGGTTGGGTCTTATGCCGAGGCCTGTGAATGATTATCTCGCGGAACTGGGCAAGATCCGAAACGTCGGGAATGGAAAACGCGTCCTTGTAAAAAAGAATGCAGCGGACG
>CAZGHI010000008.1:20527-23986 GCA_964525565.1 uncultured Hyphomicrobiales bacterium | reverse complement strand
AGACACAACGAAAGCGCTTTCTGATTGGTTTGTTGACCCTTCCAGCAAGGAAGAGAGTGTTTGGGTGTATCAACGAAAGCTTTCAGGCATTCTTACGTTTGACTTTGGCAACTCGTATCAGTTTCGGAAACCCGTTTCGGAGTTAATAACTGATAGACTTCATGTATCATTACAGTTCGGTCTTATTGGCTTCATTATCTCGTATGCCATTAGTTTTTATTTGGGTGTTCAAAAAGCACTACGGCATGGATCGGCATTCGACGCAACTACATCGAGTATTGTATTCTTAGCGTACTCTTTACCGGCATTTGCTGTTGGCGCAACACTTCTTGTTCTTTTTGGGGGGGGGAGTTTTTGGTCTATTTTCCCTACAGGCGGGTTTCAATCGCCTGACTACGATCAGCTAACGTTTATCGAGAAGATTGCGGACCGTGCATGGTATTTTGTTTTGCCAACAATTGCCTATACACTTCATGGCTTTGCTACGCTTACGATGCTCATGAAGAACTCACTTCTTGATACGCTGGGGCAGGATTTTATTCGAACGGCATACGCCAAGGGTCTGCGGGAAGACCGCGTTGTTTGGCTGCATGCAATGCGCAATAGCATAATTCCTTTGGTAGCCTCGATAGGTGGAATCATCGGGATCTTTCTTGCCGGAAACTATTTAATAGAGGTTGCTTTTAACATCGAAGGCATTGGACGGCTCTCCTTTGAAGCCATATTGTTTCGCGACTCTAATGTCTTCTTTGCCTATACGGTGCTCTCAATAATGATTACCATTATCGGAAGTATCATTTCCGATTTTCTCCTTGCTATGGTTGATCCACGCATTCGATTTTCATAACGATCATGGCAAAACACGTATCCTCAGAGCATCTTTCCATAAATCAACGCCGTTGGCGCAAGTTCAAGAACATGCGTCGCGGTTACTGGTCTTTTCTTATCCTAATTACGCTATACCTTGTTTCGTTCTTGTTGCCGGTACTAATGAATAACAAGGCTTTACTTGTTTCGTACGAAGGAAAGCTATACTCACCGGCTGCTCTTGATCTGTTGAACTCTCTTCCCGTTATTGGATTGGTTGCTCCATCAAGTTTTTACAGTGCGGCAACCTTTGGCGAAACCGGTGTGGAGAGCGAGGCAGATTACCGCTCGTTACAGGCAAAGTGGCAGAATGCAAACAGCGAAAACTGGATCATGATGCCTCTGTACCCGTTTAGTCCCATCGAAGACATCACCGTTGCCGGTAACGACAAGTTCGTTGAGCCATTTACAACCGATGGTTCTGGTTTGGTGCGCATTCTTGGTACAGATGATCGGGGCCGCGACGTATTGGCTCGCATGGCATATGGGTTTCAGGTTTCCATATCGTTTGCACTGCTCATTGCGCTTATTGAGTACCTGATTGGTGTGCCCATCGGTGCGGCCATGGGATACTTTGGTGGATTATTCGACATTCTTACTCAGCGATTTATGGAGATATGGTCGGCAATTCCATTCCTCTTTGTTATCATAATCATTGTTAGTATCGTAGAGCCGAATTTCCTGTTGCTGGTGTTCATGATCTCTGTTTTTGCATGGCTAGGGCCGGCAGTGCAGATGCGTGCGCAGTTTTATCGGGAGCGCTCGCGAGATTATGTAGCAGCGGCTGTTTCCATTGGAGTGCCGACACGATCCATAATCGTAAAGCATATCCTACCGAATTCGCTAGTTCCTCTGATTACCTTTTTCCCGTTTGCTATTGTTTCGGGTATCGGTGCACTGGTTAGCCTTGACTTCCTGGGGTTCGGTTTACGACCTCCCACCCCTTCATGGGGGCAAATGATTAGTGTTGGCCTTGCCAACATTTCCAAGTACTGGCTTGTTGTGGTGCCAATGTCGGCCATGTTCGTTACGCTTACACTTGTAGTGTTCATTGGCGAAGGAATTCGCGAAGCATTCGATCCTAAAGTTTTTTCACGGTTACGCTGATGTCCCGTACGCCACTCGTTGAGGTTAGGAATCTCCAAACGCACTTCAATATTGAAGGTACGTGGGCGAAGGCAGTTGATGGTGTCTCCTTTACCATTTACACCGGAGAGGTACTTGGTATTGTTGGTGAATCAGGCTCCGGCAAGAGTGTGACAGCTCTTTCCTTGATGAAGCTCATCCCGGATCCGCCAGGAAGGATTGTTGGAGGTGAAATTCTCTTCAAGGGACGCAACATCGTGACGATGCCGTACGAAGAGATGTATTCGATTCGTGGACGAGAAATCGCCATGATATTCCAGGAACCTATGACAAGTTTGAATCCGGTTTTCACGGTGGGTATGCAGATTGCCGAGGTGATTCAAACTCATTTGACGGTATCGGAAAAAGAAGCCGAACAGCGTGCCATTGAAATGTTACGCCTCGTAGGTATTCCCGATCCTGATAAGCGCATTCACGACTACCCCCACCAATTTTCCGGCGGCATGAGGCAGCGAGCGATGATTGCTATCGCTCTGGCATGTAACCCATCGCTGCTCATAGCCGACGAACCAACCACGGCCTTGGATGTTACGATACAGGCTCAGATACTCGAGCTCATGCTGGAGCTAAAGCAAAAACGAGAAGAAGCAGCCATTGTACTTATCACGCACGATTTAGCAGTAGTGGCAGAAATGTGTCAGCGTGTAATCGTTATGTACGGTGGTAAGATTCAGGAGGTCGCCGATGTCCGCGATTTATTTGCTAATCCGCTGCACCCATATACGAAGGGCTTGCTTGAGTCAATTCCCAGACCTGAACGAGACCGGAGTCAGCGTGAGAAGTTGAAGGCAATTCCCGGTAACGTACCAAGCATTATGAACCTTCCGGTGGGGTGCAAGTTCTGTACCCGCTGTGAAGTGAAGCTCGATATCTGCAACACGGTGGAACCCCCGCTGGTGGAAACGGCGCCCAACCACTGGGTTCGATGTCATCTCGTTCATGAAGGAACACATCCGTGACCACAACACATCCTGCTCAAACCGGAAATACAGTTCTAGACGTGAACAATCTTCATGTTCACTTTCCTGTATATGGTGGTATTCTGCAACGTAAGGTCGCAGAAGTGAAGGCTGTTGATGGAGTTTCATTCTCCATGAATCATGGTGAGACGCTGGGACTTGTTGGAGAGTCTGGCTGCGGAAAAACCACCGTTGGTCGGGCTATTGTGAACGTTCTCAAACATGTTACGCCGGATGTTCATTTGTCCGGTATGGTAACGTACACAAGCAAAGATGGAAGATCGGCTGATTTACTGCATCTGTCCAAGAAAGCCATGATGCCGTATCGC
This sequence comes from uncultured Hyphomicrobiales bacterium, assembly GCA_964525565.1. Taxonomy (GTDB): domain Bacteria; phylum Bacteroidota; class Ignavibacteria; order Kapaibacteriales; family Kapaibacteriaceae; genus OLB6. The sequence continues at coordinate 20,685 of CAZGHI010000008.1, read as the reverse complement.
AGGGCTGTGCAAATGATCTTTCAGGATCCTTACTCGTCACTCAACCAACGCCTTTCCGTGCGTCAGATCGTGGGTGAACCGCTAGAAATACACATGCGTTCGTTGAGTAAATCCGAAATCGACGATAGGGTACGAGAACTCTTGATACGTGTTGGACT
>CAZGHI010000008.1:14046-20492 GCA_964525565.1 uncultured Hyphomicrobiales bacterium | reverse complement strand
ATATGCAGCACGCTATCCGCATGAATTTAGTGGCGGACAACGTCAGCGCATCGGCATTGCCAGAGCATTAGCAACTAACCCTGACCTTATTGTTTGCGACGAGCCTGTTTCGGCTCTCGATGTGTCGGTTCAGGCGCAGGTGATAAACCTCATGGACGATTTGCGCAGCGAGTTTGGTCTCTCGTACCTGTTCATTGCCCATGATCTTAGCGTTGTTTACCATATTTCACAACGCATTGCCGTGATGTACCTTGGTAACATTGTAGAGATTGGAACTGCCGACCAGGTGTACTTCAACCCAACGCATCCGTACACAAAATCGCTTATCAGCGCTGTACCGGAACCAGATCCAACACGCGTGAATAAGCAGCGCATCATATTACAAGGTGATATTCCTACACCGCTTAATAAGCCATCGGGCTGTGGTTTTCGCACACGATGCCCAATTGCGCGCTCAGAATGCGCAGAGATTACTCCCGATCTTACGGTAAAAGAGAGTGGTGCACATGTAGCATGCCCGTTTGTTCAGTGATGAGCACGCTGCCCATAGCCCCCTTTTCAGTTTGTCAACCACTGCCTACGTCTCCCTCCCCAAACGGGTACTACTGAGTAGCCCAAATCTTGGAGTGCAGCAAGTATTCCTTGTTTTCCACCCAGATGTGCCGCCCCTACAGCGAAAAATGCGCCACCTTGGTTTAGGGCTGGTTGCATGCGACGAGCCATTCTTGTATTTCTATCGTCGTTCAAGCTTAACATGAACGATTCTAACACACTCACACTATCAACCAGGCGAACAATTGTTGGTAGATCTTCGCTTGCGTATGCACGAACGAGTTTTGGTAACATGGTGTCTTGCTCTGACGATCGAACGACCTGTAGGAGAACATGTGGCGGGAGACTGTCCAATAATGAAAGCTGCTCAGAGATGCGTTCTAAACCACCCATGGTGCAGCCACCTGCTGCTGCCTGTTTCCACAAAAACTCGTCAATGCTCATTGGAGCAGTTTTTTCTACCGAGTCCAACATCAACAATCCGATAATCGCAGCCGGCTTCATCTGTTCAGCCATGGAGGCCATTGGTCCCAGGCGGTCTTTCAACACAGCCCGGATCTCTGCCAACTCTTCTGCTGTAAAAAAATCAGCAAGCGAGGTACCGACTGGTAAGAGCATGGCTGTTGGCTTTAAACCCGAGAATGCTGAATCGAGATGTATTTCTGCGTAGAAAGCTTTGGAGCTGCGCAAAAGCGTGAGTACAGTGTCGCGCTGCCAGAATACTGAACTATCGGCTAAGTGGATGGTTCCAAAAATGAAACTTTCCGCTCCCGACGAAGATGTTATTTTCCAGAGTAACGAGGGTTGCGAAAAATCATCCGACAGCTTTCTGTTTACAGGAGGCTGAGTAGAACATGCCGCAGCGCACTGTATCACCAGGAAAATCGTCAGCCACCGCCACAACGATGTGCAAGAAGTAATCAGGAGAAGTGTGATAAAGTTCATAGTAGTTGTTTTGATAATGACGACTTCGGTAGCAACATTGTTTGCTCAAACTGCAACCGACTCAGCCGCACTGCAAAAAAGCGTTCAGGAAGCAATCGGGCTGATGGATCGGAACATGCCTGAGCAAGCCATCCGAGTTTGGGATAGGGTAATCCAATCGGTGCCGGACTATACGCCGTACAAATATGAGCGAGCAATTTGCTTAATGATGGCTGAAAAGTATCACGACGCACAAACAGCACTAGAAGCAATTTATACGGATCGTTCGCTTTTTGATCGTGGTTACCAACTGTTGGGCAATTGCTACGTGCACCTCGACAGCCTGGATAAGGCTGCCACCATCTATCATCAGGGACTTGCATCATGGCCTAATAGCGGTAGGCTGCACCTTGAGTTAGGGAATATTGCAATGATGAACAGAAAGCCTGACGATGCACTGGACTGGTGGGTACGAGGTACGAGGGCAGAGCCATCATATGCCAGCACCTACTATACTATTTGCAAAACGTTTGCTTTCACACCACACCGATTCTGGGCTATGTTGTACGGTGAACTCTTCCTGAACATTGAGAGCAGCACACAACGTACGGCCGAGATCAGCGAAATGCTGTTCCAGATATGGCAACGTGGTATTCGTCGGGGCAGCGAGGACCCAATAAATCTTGCTTCCGAAGCCCTTCTTGAGCAACCTTCATCCTTGGGCCCAACGGTGATGAATTTCCCAACGGCCTTTGAGTACACTGTGGCTACGTCTTTAGCAGCTTTGCCAAAGAGTAATCACAAGCCCGACACGTCGCTGCTTTCCGTTGCCCAACTCGTTGAGCTTCGTTTACTGTTTATTCGAGCTTGGAAAGAAGCCGGTTATTTGGAAAAGTATCCGAATGACGTACTCAACTATCATGCAACGTTGTTAGCAGCAGGTTGGCTGAAAGAATATCTGTGGTGGTTGTATTCATATGGGAACAAAAAGGAAATGAACGACTACTACAAGTCCAATGAACACAGGTATGACACCTTTTTAGGATGGTTTGGACTCCATTCGATGGATGTAAAAACGCCAAAGTGCGTGGGATATAAATGTCCATAGCGTTGTGCTAAGCCACAAATACCGTATTTTTGAATACTATGGCTACAGTACTTATTCTCTTAGCGATGTTTGCATCGCTCTTACTCATTATGGTTGTTCTCATTCAGCCCGGGAAGGCCGAGATGATTTCCGGAATGGGAGGTCTTGGCGGACAACTCAACAATATCCTGGGCGTGCGGGCAGGCCGGAATATTCTCCAGAATATTACTATTGGACTTATCACGGCAATCATCCTGATTGCTATCGCCGTGAATAAGCTTTTTCTCCCATCGGATGAAGAGGCAAATGCACCAGTAACGTCCGGCAGGTCCATCCCAACAAACGCCATCCCGAATCCGCCGTCCGCAGCTCCGCAGCCAGATCAGCCGGGAACTCCTGAACAAGGTAACTAAACACTCCCCATGGCGATTACCATCGGTACGCCTGTGCCAGCCGATCTCACCTTTGAGACCAATGCCGACGTAAACAGGCAGAAGTATCGGGTGGTGCAAGCAGTAGCAGAACGTATTAAACTCGGTGGCGGTGTTAAAGCCATTGAACGGCACAAAGCGAAAGGCAAGCTCACAGCCCGTGAACGGATAGCCCTGTTAACCGATGATGCGACTAACTTTTTAGAGGTGGGCCTCTTTGCCGCCGAAGGTATGTATGAGGAGGAAGGGGGCTGTGCCAGCGCAGGAGTTGTTGCAGGCATTGGCATCATACATAATCGCGAATGTATGATTGTTGCCAACGACGCGACCGTGAAAGCCGGAGCGTGGTTTCCGCTTACGGCAAAAAAGAATTTGCGTGCTCAGGAAATAGCACTGGAAAATCACCTGCCCATTGTGTACCTGGTTGATTCTGCAGGTGTTTATCTGCCAATGCAAGACCAGATTTTTCCCGACAAAGAGCATTTTGGACGCCAGTTTCGCAACAATGCACAAATGAGCGCTCTCGGGATTCCTCAGATTGCTGCCATTATGGGTCCATGTGTGGCCGGTGGTGCTTATCTGCCGATTATGTGCGACGAAGCGCTTATTGTTAATGGTACCGGTTCGGTCTTTCTTGCAGGTCCGGCCCTTGTGGAGGCTGCCATTGGCGAACGCACCGGCATTGAGCCCCTGGGGGGGGCTACCATGCATACGTCGGTGAGCGGAGTTGTTGATGTTAAGGTGGAATCCGACGAAGAAGCAATTGAAGCCATCAGGTCGCTAATAGAGAAATTCTCGCCGTTGAAAGGTCGGAAAGACATTTTTTCGCGGACACAACCACAGCCCCCTGCATACGATCCCGAAGAGCTGTGGGGTATTCTTCCGGCAGACAGGGCAAAGCCATATAGTATGCGTCAGATACTGGCGCGTTTGCTCGATGCAAGTGAGTTCGACGAGTACAAGCCTGACTACGGTAAAACCATCTTATGTGGGTACGGTAGAATTGACGGGTGGGCTGTTGGCATTGTTGCCAACAACCGGGAAGTAGTACGGTCGGGCGGTGGCGAGATGCAGGTTGGTGGTGTGATTTATAGTGATTCTGCCGATAAAGCAGCCCGCTTTATCATGAACTGTAATCAGCGGGGCATACCACTAGTTTTTCTGCAAGACGTTACAGGGTTTATCGTGGGCACGCGTGCGGAACAGGGAGGTATTATAAAGGACGGCGCCAAATTGGTGAATGTGGTTGCCAACAGTACGGTACCCAAGTTCACCATTGTAGTTGGGAACTCGTATGGAGCAGGAAATTATGCTATGTGCGGCCGCGCATACGACCCGCGATTTATGTATGCCTGGCCAAGCGCCCAAATTGCAGTTATGGGAGGGGCACAAGCTGCAAAAACCCTTTTAACAATTAAACTAGCAGCGCTTGAGAAACAGGGTGAGACTATTACTCCCGACAAACAAAAGAAGATGCTCGAGGAGATTCAGGCCCATTATGATGCCACAACAACGCCACTGTATGCAGCTTCACAGTTATGGATTGACGGTATCATTGCTCCGACTGATACCCGCGATGTAATTTCCCGTGGCATTGCCGTTGCATCACACGTTGGAACAATTCCTGACTTCCGCACCGGAGTATTACAGGTGTAATGCAAGTTTGCACTTGTGGTACCTGAACCCTCATTACCTCTGCCGCACGACTGCTGCTCAACAAAGTGGATTGACCGACTCACACTTTGTAGAGATGCATCATTATACCGCCTTGTACCGCAGATGGTAGTGCGTCCGCGCAACCTTGATGATGTTCGGAATCTTTTTGCGTGGTGTAGCACAGCAAACCGACATATTACGTTCAGAGCAGCAGGAACAAGTTTGAGCGGTCAGGCAGTGACCGATGACATCCTTATGGATGTAAGCAGAGGGTGGGACCACTATCAGGTCATGGACAACGGAGAGCGAATTCGACTTGGACCCGGTATTACAGGTGGAAGAGCAAATGGCATACTCCGCCGGTTTGGCAAAAAAATCGGACCGGACCCTGCATCAATCAATGCAGCGATGATTGGTGGAATCGTAGCAAACAACGCATCAGGAATGTGTTGCGGAACAAAACAGAACTCGTATAACACTCTTGAAGAGATAGATGTTCTCCTGCCTACAGGAATTCAGGTTACAACATCACGCACCGATGCTGAAGAACGACTCAGAAGTGATGCTCCACACATTTACACAGAATTGCTCACCCTTCGCGATACCATCCGAAATGATGCAACGCTAGCTCACAAACTCAGAACAAAGTATCGCATCAAGAATACCATGGGGTATTCTCTCAATGCATTTCTCGATGAATCTGAAGCATCACGAATTATTGCACGGCTCATGGTTGGCAGTGAAGGTACTCTCGGATTTATCAATTCGGTTACATTAAGAACAATACCGGAGCCAAGGGAAAGATACACCCAGTTGTTTGTGTACGATTCTGTGGAAGAAGCTTGTTATGAAGCACTTCGCTGGAGTGAAGCAGGAGCCGCAGCAGTAGAGTTAATGGACAATGCGTCGCTAGTCTCGTTTGCTCAACTACCATCAACACCGGAACGCTATCGTTTTCACGCACCTCACTCAACGGCGCTCCTGGTTGAGTTTCAAGACACAGAACCGGATCGTCGTTTTCCGTGGGAACAGCATCCAAAAGAGCAGGCTCTGCTATGGAGACTTCGAAAAGGTTTGATGCCGAGCATTGGAGCACAGCGCCAGAGCGGTGCAACAATGATTAACGAAGATGTGGCAGTACCTCCACAGTATTTGTCGGGTCTTGTAACCGATGTTCAAGCACTGTTTCGGAAACATGGATATCATCGTGCTATTATCTTCGGTCATGCTAAAGATGGAAACATTCACTTCGTACTGAATCAACAGTTTCACACAGACCAACATCTGTTGCAGTACGATGCATTCATGAATGACATTGCCAACATTGTCGTAGGCTCGTACAACGGATCGCTCAAGGCGGAACATGGAACGGGCAGGAACATGGCACCATTTCTTCGGACGGAATGGGGAGACGACGTTGTGAATCTGATGTGGAGGGTGAAGAATCTTCTCGATCCCTCAGGTATCCTGAATCCTGATGTTATCCTGAGCACCAACAGCAAGCTTCACATTCAGAACATCAAGTCCATGCCTACTATTGATGCAGAAGTCGATGCGTGCATAGAGTGTGGATTCTGTGAGCATGTATGTCCTACTCGTTCAGTTACGCTTACACCCCGCCAGCGCATTGTACTGCGCAGAGAACGGGCATTGGCGCAAGACTTGCGTGTGCAACGCGAACTTGAACGAGCAGAAGGCTACTTCAGTATAACATCGTGTGCGGTTGATGGAATGTGCGAGCAGGTGTGCCCGGTTGGAATCAATACGGGCAAACTTGTAAAACGATTGAGATCGGA
>CAZGHI010000008.1:13418-14024 GCA_964525565.1 uncultured Hyphomicrobiales bacterium | reverse complement strand
GTTAAGCAACCTAGCAGCCCGGCACTACGGACTTTTTTCGAGAACCATGAAGGTTGCTGCCCGATTTGCTTTTAAAGGTTTGAAACCACCGTCTGCTTCACCGAAACCGATACGTTCGTCTGCCTCACAGATTATCTTTATTCCGTCGTGCCCGCAGCGGTGGAGATCTTCACAAGAGTCGCTTGTACTGGCATTAGCGCATGCAGCCGGTGTGGATTTAGTGGTACCGGAACATTATCATTCCATGTGTTGTGGCCAACCGTTCGAAAGTCAAGGTTATCAGACGGCGGCAGCGCATGTTCGGAACACTGTACTTCAGGAGATAGCGCGAACAGGACGCGGAGCGATCACACACGTTCTGACGGATACAGGGACGTGTGCAGCGGCATTAAACAGTGTGGTTGACGCAACCGATATTGTTGTTCTAACACCTGTGCAATGGCTTCTGATGTTTGTGCTACCCAACATTTCAATACAACAGTTACCATGGGATGTGCTGGTGTACGAAGGTTGTTCACAATCAAAGCTTCATGAAACGGAACCTCTTGCCAATGTTTTACACGGCTTGGTTAGGGGCGTTCATTTCTCTTCTACGGAATACTGTTG
>CAZGHI010000008.1:0-13382 GCA_964525565.1 uncultured Hyphomicrobiales bacterium | reverse complement strand
AGCGTTAGAGTCTGTGTTTGCTGATACACATTGGGATGCCATCCAAGCCATCATAACAACCAACACACTATGCAGTTATGCCATTGCTAAGAATGGTCCTGTGCCGTCGTACACATTATTAGAACTTGCCGCAATGGCAGCGGGACTGTGCAGCATACCTCACCCACGGAACACCTGATTCTTCCAAACCACTTTTTTTCGTGTTGCGAGTAGTGGTAACGAGAGCTCTGTGATCATAAGGAGTGTCATGGCCGGAAGGATCATTGGCAGTAATCGCTTTCGATTAATCAACAGGGCTGCGGTGAACACCAAACCGCTGTCAGCTACAAGTCGCAGAACAATAAACGACCAAAAGTGCAACCACATTCCAGCACCTGCCGACAGTGCAATTCCCAACCACAAAGCGATGCTTGTAGCGGTGAAGATGGCAGCTCGGATACCAAGGGCAGTACCGCCACGAACCCAGCGGTGACGTTGCTTCACATATTCCTTGAAGCTGGTACAGGGTAGTGTTTCCACATGAATACTCGGATGGACTGCGTAGCGAATGCCATATCCGGCATTGTGGACTGCGAGTTGTAGCGCCATATCCTCCGTAACGCTGAAGTGTATGGAACGGTATCCTCCAAGCGCATCGAAAACGTCCTTTCGGACGGCCATGTTGTTACCGAAGCAACCCAGAGGAAATCCATGTCCAACAGCCCCAGAAGCCATGGATTGTGTGTACGTCCATTCAACATCCTGTGCCCACTGAAAAAACGTGTTTCCTGCTACGGATGTGATCCCGCTTACCAATCCAATGGCAGGATCACGGAACTGACTTGCCATTGCCCTGAGCCATGTTGGGCTTACAGCACAGTCGGCGTCCGTCATCAGGATGATTTCGCCTTTTGCATGTTCAATGCCGTACTGTAAAGCTCCTGCTTTGCCGCGTAGGTTTGTGCCACGTTCTTCGGAGGTTTTGTGCAGTATCGTAAGGTTGTTGTGGTTCTCTGCTAGCGCATTCAAAAGTGCAGTGGTGCCATCCGTACTCCGATCGTTCACAACGATGACTTCATGCCGATGTTTGGGGTAGTCTGAGGCAGCGAGTGCCGATAGGCAGCGTTCTATGTTCGACTCTTCGTTGCGTGCCGGTACGATTACGCTAACAAACGGTTCATCTTCTGATGATGTCCACCGGCTTCGTTCACGAAATAATCCGGAAACAAAAAAGGCAACTCTGGCTGCGTAAACAGCAAGGAGCAGCAACAAAAAGGTAGAGAAGAGCATGTTATCGGCACGAAAATAGCCATGATGAAAACTGCGTAATGTACCACAGGCAAGTGTAAAGTTCATTTAACAATGAAGAAGCAAACCGACCTTCTGCATTCACCGATTGATAGTTCGTTGCGACTCTTCGCCATTCCGATGGCGCTTAGCTTTCTGGTGAATATGTTGTATTCGTTGATAGACAGGTACTATGCCTCCCGACTGGGTGATGAGGCTATTGCTGCAATTGGAACAAGCGATCAGGTGAGTTTCTTTCTGTTTACGCTTGTTAGTGGACTGGCCGTTGGTACAGGTATTATCGTTGCACGCAGGTTTGGAGAAGGCGACCGGCAGGGTGCAGATAAAACTGCATCACAAGGAATTGTTGGCATTGCCGGTCTGTCTCTTATCGTGACTCTGGCTGTATATCTGGCCATGCCAATCATCCCCGATATCATGAACATGCAGCCGGCAGTGGCATCACTGGCGCTACAGTACATGGGAACCTTGTATCTGGGATTTGCGGCTAACCTTGTAAACTTTCAGATTTTTTCCATCGTTCGTAGCACCGGTAACCCCGTTTTTCCCATGGTGGTACTCATTGCAACTACAATGCTGAATGCAATCCTAGCCCCATTCCTGATTTTTGGTATCGGACCATTCCCACGTTTAGAGCTTGCCGGTGCAGGACTAGCAACAGCCACAGCTCAGATTTCCGGAGCAGTCTTCGCGTTGTGGGTTGTAAGTAGCGGCAGAACATCAGTCCACCTCGTCTTTACCGGTTATCGTCCGGATTTCCACCTTCTGAAGAAAGTTGTTCAACTCGGTCTTCCCAGCGCACTCCAAATGTTAAGCGTGAGTGTTAACCGAGCGATAATTTTCGTGATGGTAGGGGGCTTTGGTACATCGGTAACAGCGGCATATACGCTAGGATTAAATGTTGACATGTTCGTCTTTATGAGCGTTTTTGCCATGGGAGTTGCTGTTGAAGTTGCCACCGGACAAAACCTTGGTGCCGGTAAGCTCAACCGTGTTGCTGCATACCATAAGTCGGCAGTTAAACAAATGGCAATTCTTATGAGTGTGTTAGGTGTTGTGATTTGGATTTGTGGTAAGTGGTTCGTGGAGCTTTACACACAATCACCCGACACAATAACGGAAGCAATGAAGTATTTGCGAACAACAGTGGTTGGATATGCTGCATTTGCCATTGGCTTAGTCACAGTGCGAGCAATAAGCGGCGCTGGAGCAGCGTACGTAAGCATGGCGATTACAGGTGGAAGTTTATTGCTGATTCAGCTTCCATTGTGCTATCTATTGTCGAAAACATTTTCATTGGGTTCACAAGGTGTGTGGACGGGACTCGTTATAGGGTACACAATCTTTGCCTGTATAGCTCTGGTAGTCCATCGTGCAGACTTCTGGAGACATGTTCGTGTGTAGTACTGCAATTAAACCATTACGCTGTACAACGAGACAGTGCCATGTTTTGATTCTTCGGATCGGTTGAATATGTATTCCATGGCAACACACCCTGATGCCGATACCATCATTCTGGACGAGTACCGTGCCGGCAATCGCGACCAGGCAATAACAGCATTTGTTCGCCAACACCAGAAACAGGTTTACGCTATTGCACTACGTTTTCTAGACAGTCCGGAAGATGCACGAGATTGTACGCAGGACGTATTGATAAAAGCCATAGCCAGTCTGAACACGTTCCGAGGCGAGTCCAGTTTGAGTACTTGGGTTAGCCGAATTGCACGCAACACGGCTATAACAATGTACAACCGTCGTCGTTGGATTCAGTACCTGCCCTTCGGATCGGGCGACGGTGAACGTGAAGTTGTGTCTCAGCACCTTTCACCTTTTGAATCCACAGCTAATAACGAGTTTGAGTTGTTCTTTCGAAAGGTGTTACGAAAGCTTCCGCCAAAACAGCGGGAAACGTTTATGATGCGACACTTCGAAGACCTGACATTCGAAGAAATTAGTTCTCAATTGGGAACATCAGTCGGGGCACAAAAAGCTAACTACCACTGGGCAGTGAAAAAAATTGCTCAGTTGTTACAAGGAACTGAATATTATTCTCGGTGGATTCACAATAATGACAAAGCACAGAAATAAAAGGCAGCGGGCAAGTAACGAACCTTTCAACATCAACGTGTCTGCCTCGCTAAAGCAATCATACACCGAACATCTTATCAGCGCTACACAGAATCTTAGCGTTGATGTTCACAAGCAACTAGCACACGGTGAACAACACGTGCACGGTTATCGGGCACTTCTACTCTCGGCAGTGGTCGCAGCATGTGGTGTTCTTATGGTAGTGATAACAATGCATGTTCAACAACGCGATCAACTTGCCAACACTTCCGGACTGGAAGAGTCAGCCCCGGTTACGCAAGACATGCTTGATGATATCGCCGCTGAGTATCTCGTTGAGGCACTTCTCAATAGCACATCATCTTCCACTGTTGTTCTCACGGACACTGATTTAGAAATTCTAACAAAGGAGATGTAATATGACGATGCAGATGTGTCGTATCCAACTGTTTACAACAATGATGTTTGCGTTTCTTCTGATTCACCATGTAGCATTGAGTCAGCCAGATCCAAACCCCGCTAAAATGCATCAGCGCATTGAGGAAATGCGAAAAATTAAATTACTTGATGTATTAAATCTGAACGACGATCAGGTTGAGAAATTTTTTGCAGTTTACAATAAACATCAAAAGAATCATGAGATGTTGCGGAAGGACATAGATCGCCGATCGAAAGAATTACAAGCAATGATTGATAAGGGAAGTACCGATGCAGAGCTTGCTCCGGTGGTTGAGGAGTTACGTCAAGCTATCCGCAACATGGGGAAATCCATTGATGCTCGTTTCGATGAAGCTCGTGCTGTTCTCACCCCTAAGCAATACGCTGCGTATGTCGTTTTCGAAGCGCGATTCCGGGATGAACTACAGAACCTCATTCTGAATCGCTTGCGTAAACATAAACGTTAAATGTATAGAGAGACGAAGCACGCAGTGAGCAGGTTGGTAAGCGCGCCAATACACATTGCTTTGAATGCGATAGACGCGATTTCTGTTCGTCGGTCGGGAACCATCATACCCAGACCACCAATTTGAATGCCTATACTCATAACATTGGCAAAGCCACAGAGAGCTACCGTCGTTATTGTTACGGTCCGTTCCGAGAGTAGTCCTGCATTCATCAGAACAGCGAGTTTGTCATAGGCAAGGAACTCTGTTTGGCTGAGTTTCACACCCAGCAATGTAGCCACACGACTCACTTCCGAACCAGGAATGTTCAGTAACCATGCAAATGGCGTAAACAGCACTCCAAGAATCTGATCCACTGAGGCTGGAAACCACGTCCAACCAAATTCCGCACAATGCATTGAACTCCAGGCCAGGCCGGCATCAATCATCGTAATGAATGCTTTGAATGCCAGTAAGACAACAACAACATTCACGCTCACTTTAAATCCGTCCCATGCACCACGAGCAACAGCATCCATCACATTTTCCGTGGTGTGCTCATCGTTGTTGGCGGTTTCAATGTCGGTTTCCACAGAAACAGTAGAGGCAGGCATAGCCAGCTTTGCCATTGCCAACCCTCCGGGTGCAGCCATCAGTCCGGAAATAATGAGTATGTCGGCAGGCAGTCCCATAGAAACATACACGCCAAGCATGCTGCCTGCAATTGTTGCAAAGCCACCAACCATAAGAGCAAACAATTCGGATTTTGTTGCCCTTGGAAGGTACCTGCGCACCAGCAGAGGCGCTTCGATCTGACCCAAAAAGACATTTGCTGCGGCACTCAGCGTTTCGATAGCCGTAGTCTTCATCGTTCTCTGCATGAGCCATGCTATTGCATGTATAATACGCTGTAAAATTCCCCAATGAATCAGGACTGAAGATATACTGCCAAGAAAGATGAGAACAGGAATAATCGTGAGCGCAAGCTGAAACCCAAAAAGATCTGCTGCTTCGGGAGAGGCTAGCTTACCAAACACGAACTCTGCACCATTACGGGCAAATCCAATAATCCAACGAATGCCATCTCCGAAAATCTTCAGCAGTTCCAGCCCGTATGGAAACACTAATGCCACGAAACCAACAACTGCTTGCATTCCAATTCCCAGAACAACCGTACGCCAGGCAATAGCTTGGCGGTTTGCAGACCATAGATATGCGATGCCGATAATGACAAATATTCCCAGAAATGCAATCACCGGCTACTCCACAAGTAATCGGACATTATGTTCTCCGAGGATCTTACACAGAATAGCTTCGGTTTCTGCCGATTGCCTGATCTTGATCATGGTATCGTACTGAACAGTGCGTTCCGGCGTTTGAACAGTAAACGTTATCCGACTTTCCGCACCGTCGGTATTGCAATGCTGTCGTATTTCCTTTAACTGCTCAACATTAACTCGCGATGGATCGATGCGTAAATGATAACCTTTTGCAAGTTGAGCATATGCCTGTTGCAGCGTGTACACTGTATCAGCAAACATTTTTACGGTTGTTCCGGAAACTTCAACTTTACCCGTGAACACTGCTACTGTATCGGGCACAAGTATGTTCTTGAACCTGGTGAAAGCGTCGCTCCATATTAAAACCTCGCACGAACCGGAAAACTGTTCAACACGCACCACAGCGTATGTGTTTTCTTTCTTGTCGAGTCGTGTTCGTACGTCAACGATGAGACCACAGAGCGTAACGGTTTTGCCATTTTTGTCGGGATCGGGGTGTGACAGATTTAATCGTGAAAACGATTGAACAGCAACGGTATGTGCTTGCAGGGGGTGCCCACTCACATAGAAATTTAGGTATTCCCTTTCCCTGTGAAGGCGCTCGCGCTCAGCCCATTGCTGCACTTCGGGCAGTGTTGGTTCTACATGTTTAATGGCTTCGGTCGAACCAAAGAGTGAGTCCATGCTGTGATTTGCGCCGGCGTTTACTTTACGGGCATACTCCAAGGCCGGCTCTATGGCAGCATAGAGTTGAGCTCGGTGTCCGTTGCGCATGGAGTCGAAGGCACCGGAGCATACCAGCGCTTCGAGTATCCTCTTATTACAAACCTTGGGGTCTATTCTGGCGGCAAAGTCGAAGATGGATGTGAAGGGGGCTTGGGCGCGTGCCGATACGATGGCATCTACAGCGCCCACACCAACCGTTTTAATGGCGGCCATACCGAAGTATATAACGGTATCATCGGCAACAAAGGTAGCCGTTGAGCGGTTTACGTCCGGCGGTAGTACGGTAATGCCATAGCGTCGGGCCTCTTCGATAAGCTGAACAATTTTCTCCTGATCGCCTAGCTCAGCGGTCATGTTTGCGGCCAGAAATTCACCCGGGTAGTGCGTCTTTAGCCAAGCTGTTTGGTATGCCAGGTAGGCATAGGCTGCACTGTGGCTTTTATTAAATCCATAATTGGCAAATTTTTGTATCAAGTCGAAAATTTGAGCTGCCAGCGGTGCTTCAATGTTGGCGTGTGCCTGAGCCCCTTTTACAAATAACTCGCGTTGTTCGGCCATGAGTTTAGGATCTTTTTTACCCATGGCGCGACGCATCAGGTCGGCTTGCGCCAGGCTAAACCCGGCCAGCGATTGTACAAGTTGCATTACCTGCTCCTGATAGACGATGATGCCATACGTTTTTTCGAGCACAGGCTTCATCAGTGGGTGCAGGTATTCATTGGTTTTCCGACCATGCCTACGTTCAATGAACTCGGGGATATTATCCATTGGACCTGGCCGATAGAGGGCGTTCATGGCAATCAAATCGTCGATTGATTGCGGCTGAAGTTTCCTCAATGCATCCTGCATTGGTTCGGATTCAAACTGGAACACAGCCGTGGTTTGTCCCTTACCGAACATGGCAAAAACTTCCGGGTCGGTGAACGGGATGGCATCAATGTCAATCTCGATACCATGTCGCCGTTTGATTTGTTCAAGTGTATTGTCAATAATGCTAAGTGTGCGCAGACCTAAGAAGTCCATCTTCAGCAAGCCGGCTTCTTCAAGGTCCTTCATGTTGTACTGAGTTGCCGGTTCCGTGGTTGGAGTTTGATAGACGGGCACATAATCGGAGACCGGTCCGGGAGCGATAACCACGCCTGCAGCATGAGTGGAGCTGTTCCGCATGGTACCTTCGAGTACCAGGCTATACTCAATGAGATCCTTGAGTTTCTGATCGTCGGTATTCTTTAACCATCGCAGTTCAGGTAATTCAAGGGCTTCTGACAGAGGAGTCACCTTACCCAGGATAACCGGGATTTTTTCTGTTATTGCATTGATAGTATTGAGATCAATACCGAGCACACGTCCAACATCTTTGAGAACGGCTCGGGCGCTTAACGAGCCGAAGGTAATAATCTGCGCTACTGATTCAGAACCATACTTTTGTTTAACATATTCGATCACTCTCTCACGCTTATCATCTGAGAAATCCACGTCAATATCCGGCATGGATATTCGGTCGGGATTCAGAAAGCGTTCAAACAGCAATCCGTACTGTAGAGGGTCCAGGTTAGTGATACGCAGTGCATAGGCTACAATCGATCCAGCAGCCGAACCTCGACCCGGTCCAACGCGAATGCCCATGGTGCGGGCAGCACGAATGAAATCTTCCACGATTAGGAAGTATCCGGCATAGCCCATGCGTCGGATAACGGAGAGTTCGAAGTGTGCGCGGTCCAGGATCTCCGACGTAAGAACCGGATAGCGTTCTTCGAGCCCTTTCATCGTAAGCTCTTCTAAGTAGTCTTCCAGCGTTTGTGCCGAGCTTTCCGGTGGAATAGGGAACTGCGGCATCTGAAGAGCGGTTGGAATCGAGAGGTTTATTTTCTCCGAAACCTCGACCGTGTTTTCGATTCCGTCGGGAAACGATTTGAACAGGTCTTTCATCTGTGCCTGCGTTTTAAGGTACATTTCCGGTACGCGATACCGCAGGTCGCGTTTAACGTCGAACCCTGTTTCCTTCACGAACTGAGCATCGCGTGTTACATGCAGTAAAACATTGTGCGCTACAGCATGTTCCTTTGAAACGTAGTGGGCATCGTTTGTAACCACAATCTTGATCCCCAGCTCGCGTGCCAGTCGCGGAGCATGTTCAAGCACAACCTTGTCTTGTGGTAGTCCGTGATCTTGAAGCTCGACGTAAAAGTCGTTACCGAAAATTTCTTTTAGCGTTATGGCATTTGCTTTTGCCAGATCCATGTCGCCGGCTAGCATAGGTGCGTTAATGGGTCCTGCCAAGCATGCCGACGTAGCTATCAACCCTTCGTGGTGCTCCCGCAAAAGGTCCATATCAATGCGCGGTTTGTAATAAAACCCCTTTGCGTGCCCGATACTGGTCAGCTTGAGAAGATTCTTGTAACCCGTTTCATTCTTTGCAAGCAGAACAAGATGGTAGTAGTTGCGCTGTTTGCCATGAGTCTCAATCCGCTCACGGTCGGTATGTTTTCGAATTGCTACATAGGCTTCAACACCAACAATGGGTTTAATGCCTGCCTTCTTTGCTTCTCTGTAAAATTCAAAGCAGCCAAACATTACTCCATGGTCGGTAATGGCAAGTGCGGTTTGGCCATCGCTAACGGCAGCTTTGATGAGCTGCTTTGGAGATGGTACAGCATCCAGAAGCGAATAGTGGGTATGGTTATGAAGATGAACAAACACGGTAGTACCTGGTCAGGTTACAGTAAACGAAAAAGTAATACACTGTTGAGTACGGCAACGCAGAACATCGTGCGACAAGATTGTAGAGATCTTATGGGCATTCCCTGATAATGACTCACACAGATCTCAGGAAAGTTAGCAGACGGTACCTGGGAATAAAAGAGGTTCCGTGCATGAGTTATCAACAATGCAGGCACACCCTACGATTGTGAAAGCGCCTTGATGAGTTTGTTTTCCACAAGTGTCTTTGCTAAAGCGCCAGCCGGTGAAAGCTCGATTGCTACTGTTACATGGAAGTCGGTAACATGAACTGTTCCGGTACCTAATGGACCTGATGCGTGGAGAATGTCGTGTTCCCAGCGTGTTTCCGGTAGTAGGCCTCCCACATCCGGCCGTGATAACAACTCATCTACAATGTACTGCTTCATGGCTGCCGCGGTACGAGTTGTACGAATATTCAGAGAAATTCGGCTCACCTGCTGCCAGACCCAGAACGTTGTAATCTATCGAGGCGCATACTGTGAGAGCGATAGCGGGGAATGAACGGAGCGAGAAGGTATGTACGGAGTAAATACCAGATAAGCGACTTTTCGATTAAACCGGCATCGATAAGGTGTTCAATTTCTTTATGTTTTGCCGGCGTCTCACTCCAGTGTGTGCCTGCCCGAAGGTGGTGTACGGTGTGGTAGCCGTTGTTAAAAAGCAATGGATTAGTCCAACCCAGGAAGTTACGTGAATGGTTATAGTCGCTTTCTTCATCGGCGTGAACATGTTGCAGGTAATTGAAGACCAAAACACTAAATAACCCAAACTGAGTGGGAATGAGCACGTAGAGAATAAACTTCTGCCAATCCAATATCAGCCAGAACACAGCCCACGCAGCCAGGAAAATGTACTGTCCGAAGGCAAGCCAGAATTTTTTCCGATCGCCGCGCCACAGTTTTCTCAGGTAGTCTCGAATGGGTGTTTGCTGAAAGTAACTGCTCATGGCGGGGTACAGCAAAAGCATTAACAAATGATTCTGTTCCGTAAGCCGATATGTGAGTGTGTAGTCACCCTCTTTATTGTTGAGCACATGATGATTCAGGTTATGAGTCGGAATCCATGCAAACGCAGGAAAGCCATAGAACACGGTTAGCCAGTAGTCCATAAGAATATTCATCCACCGAGGTCTGAACACCGGAAGGTGATTGTGGTTGTGGGCTATTACTGTAACTGCTACAGAAAAGTACAAGTAAACACACCATAACCATGGATTAAACTCAGTCTGAAGCCACTGGTAGGCAAATAAACCCGTGGTGAGGAGAATGTAGAGGACTGTTCGTTTGTCGGCTGGATGTCTGAGCACGTTCCTCCTAGTCAACAGTAATGCAATAAAAATCTACTTTAAAACTGCGCGAATTCTGGCGCTAATAACGTCGAGTAGCCATACAACAGCAGTAATAATAATCACCAGCGTACCAACTTCCTGATAGCGTGCCAGTCCCTGGTACTGTGTGAGTAATGTGCCGATGCCGCCACCACCAACAAAACCAATGATTGTAGCCATACGCACATTGATATCCCATCGGTAAATTGTGAACGACAAGAAGGGCAATACACATTGCGGAACTACAGCAAACCACAATACCTGAAGCCTTGTTGCACCCGTTGCTTCAATGGCTTCGATCGGACCGTCAGCAACGCCTTCAATCTGTTCGGAGTACAATTTAGCCAATGAAGCAATGGTATGAACCACTAATGCCAGCATTCCTGCGAACGGACCGATTCCAACCCATACACTGAAAATAATGGCCCAAATAATCGGCTCCATGGATCGAGTGATGTTAAGAAATGCCCGAAGGATGCTGTAAATGACTCTTTCCAGCGGTGAATTATTCATCACATTGCGTGCTGCAGGAAATGCAATAACAAAGGAAATGGGTACAGCAACGATAGTAGCCAGGAATGCAGTGTAAATGGTTACTACCATTGCGCTCAAGGCCTCAACAATGATATCGAAGTTCGGCGTTAGCAAAGCACCAAAGATTCGTCCGGCTCCGGCCAGTCCCTGACCGGAAAAAAACTCCAGTGGTTGCACATCGGTGATAATCCAGCCTGCAACGATGCTGCACGATAAGGTAAGCCAGCCGATGTTCTGGGTGAGTTTCTTTCCAAGAGCGGATTCAGGAAGGGAACCAGTCAGGAAAAAACGCCCCAGCGAAGCCATGCCGGTAATGGAGAGTGCAGTGGTAATAACGCTCGCAGCAACAAGAATGGCGATTGTAGTTAATCCCCACCTGGCCTCAAATGCGAATAGCTCGGGCAGAATCACGAACACTATACACGAGGCTATGTATGCTCCCGTGAGAAAATCAAGCAAGAGTGCGCCAAATGGAGTTGTTGGTGTTGACTTCACTAAACCATCTCCGCTTCGGCACCATAAATCTCACGAAACCATTCTTCAGTGATATCGTCGGGATGACCTTCAAAAACTACTTCCCCGGCTCGGAGGGCAACAACCTTTGAAGCGTAGCGCCGAACCAACGACAAGAAGTGAAGGTTGCACACAACAGTTGTTCCTAATTCCTTGTTGATTACTTCCAAATGGTCCATTACGGTATGGGCTGTAGCAGGATCAAGCGAGGCTACAGGTTCGTCTGCCAGAATAAGTTGCGGCCGCTGCATAAGAGCACGCGCTATTGCCACGCGCTGCTTCTGTCCGCCCGAAAGTGCATCCGCACGGTTGTCAGCTTTATCTCGGATTCCCACACGACCCAGCATGTCTAATGCACGTTCACGCTGCTCGTTGCTAAAACGTCCGCTGATTGCCGCTGCAGATGACATGGAGCCAAGGGCTCCATAGAGCACGTTCTGCAGAACAGTATGGCGATCAATCAGGTTAAAATGCTGAAATATCATGCCAATCTTTGAACGATGTTGGCGAAGAGCAGCACCACTAATGTGCGTAATATCGTTTCCGTTGAACAGTAGCTGACCACTTTCAGGTTCAACTAATCTGTTCATGCACCGCATCAACGTGCTCTTGCCACTTCCCGATAATCCAATCACGACAACAAACTCGCCTGCGGGAATGTTAAGCGTTATGTTCCGAAGGGCGGTAAAGCCATTCGGATAGGTGTGCGAGACAGAAGCAAAAGACAGCAGGGAATTCACGGTGGCAAAGGTATCACGGTTTCGGATGCGGTGTGCAAAATTAGCCTTTCAAACTCCACTATCTTTGTGGAATGAGTGCACCAATCGTGATCACCATTGATGGGCCGGCCGGAGCCGGCAAAACAACTACGGCACGAAAAGTTGCCGAGGCACTTGGTTATACGTACATTGACTCCGGTGCGATGTACCGAGCCGTTACATTGGCTGCCATTCGCGCCGGTGTCTCCACAGTATCCGACGAACTTGGTGCACTGTGTCATAAGCTTATCATTGAATTGCAGCCGTCAGTTAGTGGTCAGCGTACCTTTTTGAATGGGGAAGATGTTACCGAAGCAATTCGTGATCCGAAGGTAACGAGTCTCGTTAGCGAGGTAAGCTCTAACCAGGCTGTGCGCCGCAACCTTGTTCAGCGGCAGCGTGAAATGGGACTGCATGGCGGGATTGTTATGGACGGCCGCGACATTGGAAGCGTAGTTTTCCCGAATGCACAGGTGAAGGTTTTCCTCGTTGCCGACATCGAGGAGAGAACCCGCAGACGATATGCAGACCTAAAGGCATTAGGGATTGAAACCACCATGGAGGCTCTGCGCAATCAGATCGCTGAACGCGACCGCAAGGATAGCGAACGCCTGGAGAGTCCACTAATTCAACCAGAAGGCGCTATCGTGCTGGATACCACACACCTAACTATAGAAGGACAGGTGCAAGCAATTCTAAAAATGGTACGCGAATACCAACGAACAGCCAATCTTGTAGAGAAGTATCTGAACCTGTAACGTACATCACAGCACTTTTTCAATCGTCTTTCACCAGAATGACAGTTACCATAGATAAACAAAGCGGATTCTGCTGGGGCGTTGTTAGAACTGTTCAGATAGCAGAACATAGTCTTGAACAGTCGCCAACCAATCGGAATGTGTATGTTCTGGGACATATTATACACAACCCGCGCGAAGTTGAGCGGTTGTCTGCAAAGGGGCTGACCACAATATCCATTGAAGATTTTCCGAGGATTGCACACTCCGGAGCGCGCGTAATCATTCGAGCGCACGGGGAACCACCCGAAACCTATCGCATGGCATGGAAGTATGGAATTGAGTTGATTGATGCCACCTGTCCGGTGGTAACGAAGCTACAAGAGCGCGTGCGAAAGTTTTGGGATCAGGGATACCAGATTGTAATCTTTGGTAAAAAGGACCATGCCGAAGTCTTGGGAGTACGTGGTGTTGTCCAAGACCAATGTGTTGTGGTGCTGTCGGTACAGGAGGCGCTCAGCAGTGTG
>CAZGHI010000007.1:74684-78364 GCA_964525565.1 uncultured Hyphomicrobiales bacterium | reverse complement strand
GATCGCTTGCGCCGCCTTGCAGGCACCCGATGCAGAGATCGAGCGGCCAGTACCGTAATTGGTATTGGACGACGAACGCCATGTGTAGGAGGTGTAACCGGCTGGAGCACGTACTTCAACACTATCGCCAGAACAGATCGTTGTTGTACCAACAACTGTGAGCACTGGTGTTGGCTTCGGATTAACGAAGACTACAACTTCTGTTGAAGTTCCGGTACATCCATTTCCATCAGATACAGTTACTGTGTACACACCTGCTGTGGAAACTGTGATACTTTGTGTTGTAGCACCGTTTGACCACAGGTATGCATTGAATCCTGAAGGCGCTGTAAGCGTTACACTACCACCTTCGCAGAAGGTTGTTGGACCGCTAACCGTGATAATTGGTAGCGAGCTCGGGAATACGTTAACAGTTATTGAGTTGGATGTATTCGAGCATCCATTCTCATCTGTTACTGTTACCGAATATGTACCCGACGTGCGAACAACAATGCTGCGCGAGGTTTCACCGGTACTCCACACATACGATGCGAAGCCGATTGGTGCGGACAGAGTTACGTCACCACCCTGACAGAATGTTGTTGGTCCAGATGCAGTGATGGTTACGTTTGGTAGCTGGTTTACAACAATCGTACGGTCGTTAAGAACAGTACATCCGTAAGCATTCGTTTCACTTACGCGAAGTGTGTGTGTTCCCGGCACAGTCCATTCAACTGTAATGTTTGGTGTGCCTTGACCAGAACGGATGATGTTGCCGCCAAATACTGTCCATGTGTAAGTGTTACCGGCCATTCCTGGCGTTGTGTACGAGTGAATGCTATTCAAGCAAACCGATCCAGGACCCGAGATGCTCGGTGTTGGTAGCGGGTTGATTGTAACATTCAACGAAGCTGTGCTTGTGCAACCGAACGACGATGTTTGAGTGATCGTAACCGTTCCTGTTGTTGGCACGCTTGTATTGTTCGTCCAACGAACGCTAACACTTGTTGATGTAGCGGAGCTAACAATCGTACCATTGCTTGATACCGTCCAAGCATACGATACAGAGCCTTGTAGAATACCTGTTGTTGGAACCGTTGTGGAGTACACAACAGTGTTGTCGGTAACAGGTGTATTCGAAAGGTTGGTAGCGCATACAACACCCGGACCGGTAATAGACGGTACTGGTGGGTTCGGGCGAACCGTGATGTTTGCCGTTGTTGAGTTAATGCAACTCATGCTTGGCAGTACGTCGGTTACCCATTCCGTTACAGACACCGTTCCGTTGATAACGTTTGGCCATGCTGGGTTCGACCATGATACAGTGATCGTGTTTGTACCCTGACCATTGATGATGGTGCCACCTACTACTGTCCATTGATAGCTATTACCAACTACAAATGGTGTGCTGTATGTCTGTGTTGATGCACCGCATGGATTTACGTTACCCGAGATGAGAGGCGACGGTGTCGGACGAATATCGAAGGTGTCTGTGTCAGTCGTGATACAATCTGAACCTGGGATCGTTTCTTCAACTGCCAGTGTACCTACTCCCGATGGACCCCATGTTACCTGCACAGTATTGGTGTACTGACCGGAGATGATCGTTCCACCAGTTACCGTCCAGATGAAGGTGTTACCAGGTGTTGCGAATGTTGTGTAGGTATGTGTACTGAAGTTGCAAACGATACCTGGTCTGCGACCCGACGGGTTGCCGTAACCAGTTGTTGAGCTGATAAACGGTGTTGGTTTTTCGTTAACCTGAACCTGCATCGTAGCAGTTGTAGAACAGCCACCTGAGATATTGGTTTCTGTTACCGATACTGTGTGCAGACCTGGCTGGATCCACTTGATCTGAATAGAGTTGGAGTTTGGATATCCTACTATCGGTGCAAATGCATTCGATGGTGTGATACTCCACGTGTAAGAGCTACCAGCAACGTATGGCGTCATGTACACATGGTCTTTGTTGATACATGCTACATTGGCGCCGTTGATGTTTGGTGTAGGCTTATACGTTACAGTTACATTCTGTGTCTTTTCAGTCTTGCAGTCCGTACCTGTTGTTGTTTCAACGACCTTCAGGGTTTGAACACCAAGCATTGTCCATTGAATAACAACTGTGTTGCTGGTGCTGGATCCTACGATCGAACCACCAGTTACCGTCCACTCATAAGAGCTGGTTGCATTGAATGGAGTGCTATATGTGATCACATCTGTTTCACAGGCCTTGTCAACTGGACCTGCCGGTGAAACCCGAGTTATCGTTGTTGTAGATGGCTTCGGAGAAACAACAACGGAGAGAGAAGCTGTTGCTTGGCAATTGCCCGAGGCGTTCTTCTCAGTTACCGTAATTGTTTGAGTTCCTGCTGTTGTCCACTTTACAACAACGGTGTTGGATGTGGATCCCGAAGTAAATACACCACCTGTTACAGTCCACGAATATGTGCTGCCTGCATTTGCAGGGGTTGTGTAGGTTTCTTCGGTGTCGGTACATACGTTGGCATCACCACTAATAGAAGGTGCTGGCTGGAATTCAACCGTTACATTCTTGGTGAGTGTTACTTCGCAGTTTGTACCGTTAGTCTTGATGTTCACCGTTACGGTTTGAGCACCAATTGCCGTCCATTGGACGTTGATGGCATTGGTTCCCGCACCGCCAACGATAGTACCACCTGTTACAGTCCAAACGTACGACTGACCGCCGATTGCCGTAACGCTGTATGGTTCAATTGCACCATTACATACGGTTTCATTTCCGGCAATCGTTGTTTGTACTGGTGTTTGGTGTACGGTAACGTCAACCATCGTTGTAGCATAACAGTTGCCTGTACTGTTCCACTGAGTCATCTTAATAGTATGTGTTCCGGCTGTTGTCCACTCAACAGTAAATGTTGCTGTGTTTGTAGCCGACATCACATTGCCTCCGCTGCCCAGCGACCACATGTATGTGTGGCCACTTACTGCAGTTACAGAATAAGTAGATACATCTTCTGTACAGACTATCGTCGGACCTGCGATTGATGGATTTGGTTGATCTTCTACTGTTACGTTCAGCGTGAGTGTCTTCTCGCAGTTCGAACCAACAGTTGAAATCGTAACCTCTACTTGCTGTGACCCAAGAACTGTCCACTGAACATCAATGGTACTCGTTCCTGCACCACTAACAATGATTCCACCAACTACTGTCCAGTCGTATGTCTGACCTGGAAGATTCTTAACAGCATACGTTTCTGTACTTCCTTGGCAAACGGTAGCCGGTCCAACGATCTCGGTTTGCAATGGTGTCTGATCAACAACTACACTAAGTGTAGCTGTAGCCGAGCAGTTTCCGGTACCGTTGGTTTGTACAACCGTAACTGTGTGTGTTCCGGCTGTTGTCCACTGTACGGCGAAATTGTGTGAGTTTGTTCCACTCATCACGGTGCCACCGCCGGAAATAGACCATGCGTACGTGTGACCAGCAACTGGATTTACACTGTAGTTCGAAATGTCGTCGGTACATACCATCGCTGGTCCAGATATGGACGGTGCTGGCATGTCTTCAACCGATACATTCTTGGTCAGTGTTACTTCGCAATTCGTTCCAATGGTGCCAATTACAACCTTCACTGTCTGATTGCCTATGGCTGTCCACTGTACGTTAATGCTGTTTGTTCCAGCACCGCTGATAATATTGCCACCGGTTACTGTCCATACAT
>CAZGHI010000007.1:58652-74674 GCA_964525565.1 uncultured Hyphomicrobiales bacterium | reverse complement strand
GATTGGCCGGCCACATTAGCAACGTTATAATTCTCTGTGCTGCCATAGCATACAGTTGCATCGCCGTTGATTTCAGTTTGTGTAGGCGTTTGGTCAACGGTAACCGAAAGTGCAGCGGTTGCCGTGCAATTTCCAGTTGCGTTTTCCTGTGTGATGTTTACTGTCCATACGCCAGGGGTATTCCATTCAACCGTTAGTGTGCTGGAATTTGTGGACGATAGAATCGTTCCACCACCGCTGATAGACCAGTTGTATGAATGACCGGCCACTGCAGTTACACTGTATGTGGATACGTCTTCGGTACATACCGGTGTAGGACCTGCAATTGTTGGGTTTGGCTGATCTTCAACATTCACAACCTGTGAAACTGTCTTCGAACAGTTTGTGCCGGCAGTTGTTTCCTTAACTGTAAGTGTCTGTGCACCAATAGTAGTCCACTCTACTTGTACAGAGAAGGTGTTGTTGATACCACCCACAAAGTTTCCGCCAGTAACTGTCCAAGCATATGTATTGCCTGCATTGTTTACTGTGGCATATGTAATAACCTGATTTACACAAGCTACAGCAACTGCTGTTGTAGGAGCTGGCGCAACCCGATTGATAACCGTACTTGTAGGTGTCTTTCCAACCATCACACTCAAGGTTGCCGTTGCAGTACAGTTGCCATTGGT
Source organism: uncultured Hyphomicrobiales bacterium (assembly GCA_964525565.1). GTDB lineage: Bacteria > Bacteroidota > Ignavibacteria > Kapaibacteriales > Kapaibacteriaceae > OLB6. The sequence continues at coordinate 74,003 of CAZGHI010000007.1, read as the reverse complement.
TTCTATAACCTGAACAGTACGTGGACCTTGCAATGTCCATTGAACGGTAAATGTGTTGGAAGTTGTGCCCGAAAGAATGTTTCCACCTCCAGATGGCAGCGACCATGCATACGTGCTTCCGGCAACTGCTGGTGTGGAGTAGGTTTCTTCATCTTCCGTACAAGGCATTGTGTTACCGGTAATTGCCGGTACTGGTTGATATGTAACACCAACATTCAGTGTTTGTGTGGCATCACAATTTCCGGTTGGGTTTGTAACCGTTACGGTGATTGTCTGAGTGCCTACATTTACCCACTGAACTTGTATGGTTTGTGTACCAGCTCCGGATACAATTGTTCCACCTGTTACAGACCAATCGAATGTGTAACCCATACCGGTTGTGTATGTAGATACGCCATATGTGATTGTGCTGTTATTGCAAGCCTGATTGGCTGCACCTGCAGGAGCAATACGATTGATTGCGGTAACAACTGGTTGATGGCGAATGGTTACGTTCAATGTTGCGACTGCGGAGCAACCACTTGCCGTATTTGTTTCCGTTACAGAGATTGTTGCTCCAAGCGATGATGTTGGAGTGGTATTAACAAACTCAACGGTTGCTGCATTTGTAAGCTGGCCAGCCGTAAAGGTTCCATTACCGCTTATACTCCATGAGTATGTATTGCCCGCTACAAATGGTGTCGAGTAGGTGTGCTCGCTTAGTCCACATACCTCGGTCGGCCCACTGATCGTAGGAGCTGGTGCATTAACAACGTTTACGTTTTGCGTTACGGTTGTTGTGCACTGGCTGCCTGTGTGCCATTTATTCAGCGTTATTGTACCAACACCAACGGTGTTCCACGTTACCTGAATGCTGGCGGCTTCATCCGAACCAGAGATCGTTCCATTTGTTACCACCCATTTGTATGAGTAGCTCGGGTTTGGTGCAACCGGATCACTGTTGCTGTACGTAACTGTTTGACCAAGGCAGGCACCACCAACGGTTCCTCCTGCCGGAGCAACTCGAATGATGACTGGTTCTGGTTTTTGAACAACCTGAAGAACCTTGTTAACCGTCTTAGTGCAGTTTGTTGCAAGCACTGTTTCGGTTAGTTCCAGTGTGAAACTGGTTCCATTCGTGATATCACCTGTCAATACTGTTACCGTTGCCTGGTTTGCACCAGACTGGATGGTAGCATTACCACCCGCCAGAACGGTCCACTGATAGGTATTGTTTGGTGAATTATCTGCAGTGCTGTACGTAACAACTGAATTGTCGCAAACTTTTTCAGGACCATTGATAACTGGTACCGGAGTTGGGTTTACTACAACAAAGAAGTTGGTTACGTTCATACAACCTACGCTGGAAACTTGCGTTAGGCGAATGAATGCATTCGGGTTCGGCTCATCAAGGAAGTCAACGGAAATAGTGTTGAGTCCTACTCCATTACGCCATGCTGTATCACCAACAACACCGTTGCCCATTCCACCGTCGATTGTACCGCCGATTACCTGCCACTTGTAGGTGTCAGATGGATAGTTGTCGGCAGTATAGATTCGGTTCTGGTCGTTTTGGCAAACCGTTGTTGGTCCATTGATAACCGGTACTGGTAGCGGATATACAACAACATTATGGAGAATGGTTGTTGTGCAACCACCATGTGATGGAGGCAATGTGACATCAACTTGTACGGTGCCAATGTTGGTGCCGCCTGTTGTGTACCATTCGGCAACAATGCCAGGAGTAAACTGACCACTGCGAATTGCACCACTTACGGTACCGGTAGGCATTGTCCAGAGGAACTGTGTACCTGCAGGGAATACACATGGTGCAGGACGTTCAACGGTGAACGTGTCGAGATGCTCTTCGAATCCACCGTAGATACACGACTGTGTCGGGCCATCAATGGTAGCGTCTGCCACCGTTGGCTCAATGGTTACATCGAAGAATGCTGTGTCTGTACAACCCCATGAATTCGTAGCAATCATGCGGATTGTTTGTGGAAGCGGATTGTACGTTCCATCGCAATTCAAGAGATGAACACCCCAGTTTACTACGAATGGATTAACTGTACCACTCACGCCACTGTTATTTGCAAACGTTGGTGTTGTTCCTGCTGGTGGCACTGTTGTGATCAACCAGTCAAAGTACATTGGCGGTGCAGGTGTCACTGGGTCTGCAGTGTACGTAGCAGTAGATGGTCCACATGAATTGGTTGGGCCGTTAACTACTGCAACTGGTTTTTCATATACAGTATAGTTTACTGTTCCGTACTGAACAGGGCATGCAGACGGAGGAATTGGACGTGTGTACGTTCCATTCTGTACTAAACGTGCCTCTACTTGCACGTTGTTTACGATTGCAAAGTTTACAGGGTTTGTAGGCTGAATGAGTACAACGTTGAATGTTGTAGAAACTGCGCCACCTGTGCCTTGCAGAACTACTTGTGGTGATAGGAAGCTACCACCAACGTTTACTTCGTACTCAACGCCAGCTTGCGTGTTTGCAAGGTTAACGGTGATTTCTTCTTCCCAGCAGATTGGATTCGGTACAAATGATACCGTTGGATCTGTTGGGTACTCGAATATGCGAGCTGTTGGATGATCTGTCATTGTTGCCGGGCACCCACTTGCAGGTGGCAACCATGGTGCCGGTGGAATATAGGCACGGATTTCATACTCGTAGTTATCAACAGCGAGCAGTGGTCCCCCTGTACCCGGTGCCGGTACGTTCATATCATCGGTAAGAGTAAGCATTCCGCCGTTACCCATTCCGGATATGTTCGTATATACCCAAGCACCAACAACTGGGAAGATCTGCCGACGCCATACTTCATACATCACGTGCGTTTGTGATGGCTGACCAACTGTTCCGATCTCCAGAACAACGTCATCCCCTTCACAGGTGAGTGGTGTAGTATTGACTACTGGAATGTCGTTCGGTGTATCGTAAACATGGATTGTGATAACGTCGGTAGCTGTGCGCAACCATTCACATGGACCGTTGATGTCTGGAGTGAACGACTGATCGCGAGCCGTAATCCGAAATACATGATCTGTGATCGGCGTTGGGTTCGGTATGTAGGTGAGAACCGAAGCCGGAACCGTGATGTTTAATGCAGCACCCGTACCAGCAACTGGTGTTACTCCGGTGTTAACCCATGTTGAACCATTCCATTCTTCTACACGATAGTGCAGGCCAATTTCACTGCTGGATAGAATCAGGTCAACGGTCTCTCCTTCGCAAATTTTATTACCAGGCGCTGATGATGTTGTTGTGAATGTTAGCGGAGCCGTTGGAACCTGTGGCAGGTTGATTGTTGGCTCAATTGATGTAGCGAAACATGGTGCCGGCGGGGGACTGTTTGGGTCGCTAGTAAACACAAGGTACTTAACCTTACCCGGTGTTGGTCCAGTCCAAACAACCTGTGCCGATGTCTCGTTGAGTGTAGCAACCGTGTTTTGCCCAACACTGGTATATGAACCTGGGGAACCGTAAACGATGAATCCATTGGTTACATACCATTGATACCAGTGGTTGGCCAACGGTGCCGGAGCCGAGTATGTGATAATACGAGTTGGGTCATCTGCAAGAGGACCTACAACCAACATGTTATCAAAGTACATCGAGTCAACGCATACTTCATCTTGCGTTGCATTCGTGATTACCGGAGCGGGCTGTGGATTAACAGGAATGTCAACAACGTTAATATCCCAGATTTGCGAACGTCCGCATGGCGACGCATCTGTAGCAATGATTTCGAATTGCTTCGCACCAGGAACGCCCCAGTCTGTGATTGTTAACGTTGGTGGTGCAAACACATACGTGATGCCAGCGCTTGTAGCCGGACCAACAGTATAGGTTAGCAGGGCATTATAGTTCGTAATGGTATATACCTGTGGGTAATTACCATCGCAAACTGTTTGTGGGTCTGGGAAATCAACTTGCGGGCGAACGGGACGTGACAATACGTTGTATGTACCGTATGTGTCTGTGTCGGAGCACGAAGCTGCTCCCAGCACATCGGTTACCGTGTACGTTAAGTTGAATGTGCCGGCCGCAAGAACATCAGCAAGAGATGAGTCGCCGATGGTTACGTTCCAGTTTGCTGTAGCCGCGTTCGAGACAATTGATCCAGAGTTAAGAACAGCCGAACCTGTGTACGCACCTACCGGTGTAAGTGTAAAGTTCCACGTACGTGTAACGCCACCACCCGGGTAGGCAGATGCGTTGCCCGTTAACGTGTAATTACCACCAACACAAATTGGAGTAGGTATTGTCGGTGCTGCAGTTATTGGATTTGGAACGATGGCAAGTGTTGTGTTGAATGTAACGGCGCAGCCACCTACACCAGGGTTGGTTACAGTAACATTAATGTTTGCATTATATACTGCAGCCGTTGTGTTCGTAGCAAAGTATGTAGCCGTTGGGTTTGTTGCCAGACCGATTATGGTTACACCGGGGTCTGCACCAAGATCCGTTGAAGACCACAGATACGTTGCACCCGGAAGCACGGTGCCCGGCGTTGCATTGAACGTTGCCGTTGATGTAGCACCATCACATACTTGCAATGGCGACATCGAAATGCTGCCTGCAGGCTGTGGGTTGATTGTAATAGGATACTCACGCTCTGTTGGGCATCCCGGAGCCGCCGGATTCGTCTCAACGATACGAATTCTACCTGTGGTAACACCTGCATTCCAAGTGATGCCAAATTGTCCGGTTGCGAGGTTAAGAGGTGTACTAATAACACCGTTTCCACCTGCAGGTATTGTCACAGCCCATGTATTTCCATTAGGCCATGGACCACTGATTTGATAGGTATGTATTCCTGTACCTGCGCATGGATTACCGCCTATTGGCGTGAAGTACCCAGGCCCTGTTATTGTTTTTGGAGTAGGGGATTCCGTAACTGTAACGTTCTGAGTAATTGTACGGGCACAACCTGTTGCAATAATAGTTTCTGTAACCGAAACCGTATTTACACCCGGTGTTGACCAACGAACAATAGCATCGAGGTTAGCACCGGCACCATTCACATTCCAGTTTGATGTGCTGGTATTCGTGAAGATACCGTTTGTTACCGTGAAATTATAGTTCCGTCCAGAAACTCCAAGGATTCTGTACGTGTACTCGTGTAAGGCTCGACCATTTTCGATTGGCCCACCGATATAAGTACACCCAAGAGCTGGATTCAACAGCCATGTTGGATTGGGAATTGCATTGACTGTTACACTTATTCCCGTGTGCACTGTAATGCAACCACCTGCAGTGGTCTCAGTTACGTTAACAGTATAGGTTCCTGTTAACAACCAGTCCACTGTGATTGTGTTGTTGTTTGGTGGTGCAGGGATGGTCGCATTCCAGTTTACACCCGAGGTTCCCGGTGTGATTGACCAGGTGTATGTTGAGCCAGGTGTATTGGGAACGGAATACGCCTTATTGTCAAGCTGGCAAACTGTGCCAGCCGGAGCTTGAACAACAGTTGCAACAGCAGGCTTGCCATTCACTTGTAATGTGTGCGAGACAGATGTTGGTCCGGCACAGGAACGATTTGATCCCGGAGATCCTAACGTACCTCCCGTTCCGTTTGACAACTGTACTGTTAGGTTAGCCGAATATGCTGTTGTTGATGCCGGCCAAGCGATGGTAACGTTATTAGCCGATGTTGTTACAGTGACTGTACCACCTGAAACAGCATTACCGTTAACAGTTGTTCCTGCTGGCGCACCGGTTAAAACCCATCGATAGTATGTGCTACCGACGCCTGTTCCGGAACCAAGGGCATGCGTATATACTGCCGATGAACCAGCACATGGATTGCCAACCTGTTCGACTGCCGTATTTACACCAGGGCCAGTAATTGTTGGGGCGGTTTCAATACCGGGCGTACGATATACTACATATGCAACACCGGTATTTGTAGTTGTACAGAAAGGAGCAACTGACAGCGCCTCTACAACTGTTAGAGTTACACTCGTACCAGTCGCGGACAGCGATGCGTTATTATAGGCAATGGTTGTTGTGCTTGCGGCATTCGTTCCGTTTGGCGTAAACGATGCTACCGCACCACCTGGGGAAGCTGACCACGTGTAGGTATTTCCTGCTACTGGCGCTCCAACGCTTGCAACACCGGTGGCATCGCCGCATCGTGGAGCTGGTGGGTTATTAATAGCTTGTGGTGTGGGGTTTGCCACAACGTCAAATACTTCTACGTTCGAAGTTGCTTGCGATGTTTCACATCCATTAAATGTATAGGTAACAACCGCAGAGTAGTTATGCGTACCAACACCTCTGAATGCCGGTGGTACCGTATAGTTTATGTTCGACGTTGGTGTAATCGGTGGGTTGGGAACGGCTGCGATAGCAGGGCTAATAGGTGTCGCACCGTCATAAAAGGTTACCGAAACATGAGCATATGGTGGGCCTGCAAGATCTGGATCTGAAGTGTATAGTTCGTCGTTCACTGCCGCATATGCAGCGAGTGCATTCTGATACACGGCATCACCTGCAGTACCACACTCGTTTTCATACCCAGCCATGACGGCGTAAAAACCTCCCGGCTGCGGGATGTCGTCTAAACGCCATTCGATTCGGCTCGGTGTACCAGCATACCCATCCTCATAAAGGATGAGCTGCATGTTAACTACGTTTGCACCGAACGGGTCCACGAACGGAACGTTCTCAAACGTGATAACGAGGTAGTTACCGTTAGCATCCTCCTGAACCTGCCACCAAATGTCGCCACCTGCTCCGTTGTCGGGATCAAGGTCAACATTGGCTATAAGAATCGTCTTGTTTGGTGCCGCAACGTTTGGTACGTTGGCGGGGATAATACCGGCATTAACTCCCGCTAGGAACGTAATAAACCCGTTAGATCCGACGTAGAAACCGTCGTTCGTAAGGTTCATAAGCTCGCCATAGAAGCTGAAGTAGAAGTCTCCACCTCCAACTTGCTGCGGGTTTTGTTCACCCGACAAGGCATCATCGCCCAATGCCAGGTTGTTTACCGGCCCATTGCCAACACCACCCGCATTCTGGGCAAGCATGGCTGCCCAAACACCTGCAACAGGTGCCGTTGGTTGTGGTACCAACTTGTTCGTGACGGTTGACTGTAGGTCAAACGACGTCCCAAAACACTGTGGTGATGGTAATGAGGTCGTCAGGGTGATCTGCGACCACAAACTCGGTGGTGTGACGGCTCCCAGCAAAAGTGCTAGAAGGAACGTCAGTGCCACGAGCCCAGAACGCCGCTGCGCCCCATGTGTCGCGGAACCAAAGGAGTTCATACGATCCTCCGAAGAAGTGTAATGATTGATACTGGTTGTTAACGCATTTTGAGTGGCCGAACGCAGAACTGAAAACGCCGAGAGGCGCCGTTGGCGCCTGGTTTTCTTCTGGTTTTTGCGTGGATCAGGTCCCCCTAATCCGGCCCAAGTGTAACTGTGCATCATATATGGTTTAATCCCCGTTCCATGACAAAGGAACGGCGCACACCACCCCCCGACCGAGCGAGCGGTGACGCTAAAGCGCCGCTAAAATACCGAGTGGCTTCGAACAGGCCAAAAAAGAGTTGGTCACAATGGCTAATTGTGGCAAACTTTTTTTCGCACTCTCCTATGTTCTCCTGTTTACTCATGAACATTTTTTGCCTAAACGATAAACAATCCCCTGTGAAAGTCCCTTCACAGGTCACACCGTCAGGGTCCTTTACTTGCCTGTAATTACAGGACTTGCGCGTAAAGACCCTCACATCCGGCAACCATGTCTCAATGATTGTGCCAAAATTCACAATCCAGCTTTCATCTCGTCATTACTGATCCGCTCTGCAAGTACATATTCCCAAAGCTCTTCCAGCAAATCCTTGATTCCTTCTCTCGTAACTGCCGAGATGAACCGCGCCTTCCGACGTACGATAATCTCTTTTTGTTCCAGCTCTTGCCGTTGCATTTCGGTTAACATGTCTGCCCTGCTAACAACTACAATCGAAGGCTTTAATTCCATTTGCGGCGAATACAATGCCAGCTCATTTCGCAGTACCGTTAGGTCGGTCTCAACGTCGTCACTGAGAGCGTCAACAAGGTACACGAGAACACTTGTGCGCTCAATATGACGCAGAAACTGATGCCCAAGCCCCTTACCTTGGTGTGCACCTTCGATGAGTCCGGGTATGTCGGCAACGGTAAACGACCGCCCTTCACCTAATCCGACAACACCCAGGTTAGGTACGAGTGTGGTAAAGTGGTAGTCTGCAATTTTTGGTCGCGCTGCGGAGATAACGCTAATAAGGGTGCTCTTGCCTACATTCGGAAAACCAACCAGTCCAACATCGGCAAGAAGTTTTAACTCCAAGGTTAATCCGCGCTCTTCACCCGGTGTGCCGGGTTCCGCATACCGTGGTGCTTGGTTCACTGCTGTGGCAAACTCGCTATTTCCACGCCCTCCACGTCCGCCCATAGCAACAACGCACTGCTGCCCGTCCTGCGAAAGGTCAGCCAGTATCTCACCTGTTTGCGCGTCGCGAACAACAGTTCCACAGGGTACTTTTAGTACAATGTCGCTTCCACTCTTTCCTGTACAGCGGCTACGCGAACCATCGGCACCGTCTTCGGCCTTGTACTTTCGTCGGTAGGTAAAATCCAGCAGCGTTCCTAACTGCCGATTAGCTGTTAGAATAACATTGCCGCCATTGCCTCCGTTGCCACCATCTGGACCTCCAAGCGGCACAAACTTTTCCCGACGAAAACTTATGTGTCCTTTGCCGCCGTTTCCTGCTGCAACGTGAATCGTTGCGGTGTCAATGAACGTCACCGATACACCTGATTCAGTGCATGGGCAAACTCCATGGCAACGGCCGTATTCGGGTCTACACCTGCTCGGGCATACCACAGATCTATGCGGGATGCCGCTTCACGCCATGTAGATGCCTCTAGTATCTCAGACACAACGCTGTCCATGCGCTCCAAATTGCTGCCAAACAACACTTCCAAAAATTTCTTCTGCTGAGAGGCTTCAGCACCGGTTTGGAATTTTTGCAGCCGTATGCCTAGTTCTTCCTTTAAGAGCTGTACCCCGGTATCGGGCAGATCTGGCTGTTCGATAATAGTGTTCTCGCTGCTACTGAACGTTGGTGCCGACGTTTGGCGTTCAATGTCTTCGATTACGGTGTCAACAACTTCCAGAAACTTCGTTCGGGTTAGCCACTTAAGCTGCTCTCTATACAGCAGTCGTTCCAGTTCTTGCGAAATGGGCACAGCCCCTTTATCGTCAAGAAAAATGATGACTGCCTCGGTGGGAACACTCTCCGGCGGAGTTTCCGGATTGGTTTCAGCAAAATATTCATAAAGGGGCTCGAGCAAACGCACAAATTCCTGCTGCGACAGGTCGAGTATTGCATCATTGTCAACCTTTTCAACGATGCGTTCAAACTCAACAATGGAGAGTATCTCGAGCATCGGGCTGCCATCCGCTCCGCGGGCCGATGCCCAAGCTCGTATTCCGTCCGTTAGATACGGATAATCGTGAAAGTAGCTCAGCCGCAAAACCACCTCGTGTAATGGTTTGGTGGGTTCACCCCGATAAACGAACCACTTTAGGGTTGTTCTCGGCCTGCACAAGTAATTTAACCGCACCTTGGTAGCTGCATCTATTGTAGCCGTCAACTCCTCATGATCGAACCGGGCCGTCCGCAGATAAACTTCGTCAAGGCGAGAAAAAACTTCCTTGTACTGAACGTCGTCTGTGTCGAATCGTGAGTTAGAACTGCGCAAGGCCCGCTCTTCGTACACCCACCATGCCACCTCCGCTCCGAAATAGGTGCGATAAGCGGGGTGCAAGGCTCCATTTCCTACAATAGAGGAGAATGCGAGATACGATGTCGAGGGCACCAATTGTTGTTTTAACGACTTCCTGGCGCGCTCAAGTTCCTTTTCGAACATGCGGTTGGATAGCTAGTGCTGCACCGCCAATTTACGGAATACCTACTCTCCAGCTATTACCCGAGGCCTGCGGCTTCGCTTTTTTACCGATGGCACTGGCGCGGGTGCTGAATATTCCGTAGCAGGAACAGGCGGAATATTGTACAGATCTACGGGCGTGGATCGTACATCGGGTACGAATACTACCTTTACCGACTGGTTTTGTAAAATCCACCATGTTGCCAAACACGAGATAACGATTGCAATTCCCACATACAACCAGCGAAAGCCGTTCTTATGAATAGTGGATTCGACGTTTTCAATAAAGTCCGCCGGTGCGGTTGCTTGTGGTAACTGCGCTAGAAGAACCCTCGTGGCTACTGCCAATTCAAAATCATCGGGCGACCGAATTGGGTCTAAGTGTCGTTTCATTCTGTCGCCTCCGGTTCGCCGAACAGTTCATTGTACAAATTGCTGAGGCGCTGCTGTAACTGCGCCCGACCACGGTTTATACGACTTTTCACGGTACCCAGTTCCAAACCTGTGATGGCAGCAATCTCGTCGTACGAGAGGTGCTGGATGTCGCGCATGATTACCACTTCCCGAAATGTTGGCTGCACTGCCATCAGCGCCTTCTGAACTTCCTGTGCTATCCGAGAAGAATCTACTCTCTCATCAGGCCGATAGGTTTCGTCCGGAATGTCCCATGAATCTTCATCATTCACTCCGCCAAAAACCGACGCTAGTGAGGTACCGAACTTTTTTTTTTTTTTTTTGAGTTCAGGTCGCGATAGGTTGGCCGCTATGGAGTACAACCACGTAGAGAACCGTACCTCGCCTTGGAAGGTGTGACCGAAACGATGCACTCTGATAAAAGTCTCCTGGGCAACATCAACAGCGTCGTCATAGTTACCCAAAAACCGGTAAATAAAATTCAACAATGAATCCTTATGCCTTCGCATCAGCTCTGTCAAACACGAGTGTTCCCCACTCAGATGTCTGCGTAGTAGCTCTTCGTCGGATATCATTGATGCCGTTTTCCCCACTCCAAGTGCTCCTTATACTGCCTTTAACAGTTTGTGTTCCCGTATAAACTAACGGAATCTACTTATAACATCGTGCAGACGTGCAACTTGCACAACGTTTTGCAGGTGATATTTATCGGACTCCGGCACGAACACGGTTTCTACCCCTAGTCGAAGCGCTTCGTTAACTCGTTGATCCATTTGACCAACACGACGTATCTCGCCCGTTAGTCCGATCTCTCCGATGAAAGCTGTTTTACCGGGCAATGCTACATCGGTTGTACTCGAGGCAATTGCCATGGCAACGGCAAGATCTAATGCAGGATCCTGTATGGTGATGCCACCGGTAACATTTACAAATACATCACTTTGTCGGACGCTCACCCCCCCCCGACGTTCCAAAACCGCCAGCAGCAACTGAAGCCTTCTGCCATCGTAACCAGTGGTAACTCGTTGTGGATTCGCGTAGCCGGATGGGGCGACCAGGGCCTGGACTTCAATGAGCAGTGGACGCGTGCCTTCCATTACTGCAGAAACTGCCGTTCCGGGCTGATCGGAGTGGGCGCCGGACATGAGCACGTCACTGGGATTGAACACTTCACGCATGCCCTTGCCTGTCATTTCAAAGAGACCAATTTCATTGGTTGAACCGTAACGATTCTTCAACGATCGAAGCACTCTGTATGAATACGTTCCATCGCCTTCAAACTGTAGTACGGCATCAACGATGTGCTCTAGCACCTTTGGTCCGGCGAGGTAACCATCCTTCGTAACATGACCAATAAGGATCACCGGTACTCCCGTTCCCTTTGCAACTTTTGCCAAAAGGGCAGCACACTCCCGCACCTGCGCAACAGTGCCGGCTGTACTTTCCAGCATATCCGTGGTCAGCGTTTGTATGGAGTCCACAATGGCAAGTGCCGGCTTCATAGCAACCACCATGGAGGCTATGGCTTCTGCACTGGTTTCACTGGCAACGTGAATAACATCCGGCTGCAGCTCAAGACGGTCTGCCCTCTCTCTTATCTGTTGTAAGCTTTCTTCACCTGTAACATACAGAACCTGATCCCCGTTTTGTCCGATGGCAGCACATGCTTGCAACAGCAAGGTGCTTTTACCCATTCCCGGATCGCCGCCAATCAAAATGATACTACCGTGTACTAATCCACCGCCCAGTACACGATCGAACTCCGCAATCGTCGTCGGCAGTCTGTGTGCATCTGAGCTGCTCACAGAACCCAACAACAATGGTGCGTTATTTTTACTCTCTCTAGCCGCAGGCCCTGAAGCTCTCTGTTCGGCACGTTCCTCGATCAGACTTTCCCATGTTCCACACTGTGGACAACGCCCCATCCACTTTGTAGTAATGTAACCACATGATGAGCAACGATAGAAGTTTTTTTGTTTCATTGTCTGTAGCCAAAGCTAGTACATTCGTGCACTTAAGATGGAACAGTTGTACGTAGCCGCCTTCGATGCATGTAAACGGATCACCTATAAACATGCAAAAACGTTTTACTTTGCTTCTCACTTCCTTCCGAAGGAAAAGCGTAATGCATGTTATGCCGTGTATGCGTTTTGTAGGTATGTTGACGATATTGTCGATGTCGGAATCGAGGAAAAGGGGCTTACGGTTTCCGATGCCGTTCAATTAGTTAACCAATGGCACTCGGATGTTGCCTCGTTATACTCGAACAACGTAATACCTAATCAGTCGTCCGAGTCGCACTACGTGCTGCGAGCATGGGAGGATGTGCTCTCGCGGTACCACATTCCACGTCGTCTTCCTGAAGAGCTGATCTCCGGTGTCTTAATGGACACAGTGGTTTCACGATTCGACACGTTTGAGCATCTTAGAGAATACTGTTATAAAGTTGCATCGGTTGTTGGACTTATGACAAGCGAAATCTTCGGTTACTCAGACTCCAGCGCCTTACGCTCGGCCGTTGATCTTGGTATTGCTATGCAACTCACCAACATCCTTCGCGACGTTAAGGAGGATGCTCAAAGAAACCGCATCTACATTCCACAGGAGTTTCTTCATAAATACAGGGTTCCTGAGACGAACATTCTGCACAACGTTTTTACCACGAACATGCGTGAATTAATAAAAGATATGATTGCGTTAGCCGATACCTATTATTCGAATGCTGACGCCGGAATACCTTTACTCTCTGCGGATTCACGAGTTACGGTACGGTTGATGAGCAGAAACTATCGCAAAATTCTACGCGTAATTGAACGCCAGGACTACAATGTATTCCTGCGTCGTGCACGCACCACAACTCTTCAAAAACTTATCGAAGTACCCAAGGCTCTGTTTTCATAGCTATGAGAACATCACCAAAAAAGCAGTTATGAGTAATAGAAGGTTACGTCCGTAATTCTGAACTGACCATATTCAAGGTCGCCATCAGGTAAATTCCACACAAAGTCAACCTCCAGGGGAATCATCACACCTTCTATCTCGGCGTAGTTTCTGCACTTTAGGGTAAACTTTGTGGGTTCAAAACCACTTTTGGTATCTCGATACTTGCTCTCGGTGGTTATACTTTCTACCTGTCCGGTGGCATTTACATGAAACAGCGCCTCAACGCTTACAGTACCATCGGTTATACGTGCCTTCGCTGTGTTGTTGTTAACATGTTCCCATCGCAGCGTTCGTGTCGGCAACAATCCTGTTGGTAGCCAAACCAGTTCGCTTAAAAACCGAAACAACATAGAAGTGCTTGTTTCCGGACCAGAGAACTCTTCTAAGGTTACAGCACCGAATAACTTGATATGTCCTCTACCCTGACCTTGAATGTATCCAAGTTTAGCCGTTCGCCACCACAATGGATGATGCTTCAATACTGCATCCCACACGAAACCAGGTTCCATACCCGAAAGGTATTCCGTTGCACGTACATCCATCCACGGACGATGGGCACCATGGCGGAATCGTGCTCGCTGCTTCAGTATGGCGTAGCGGATATTCGGTTGTCCTTCTTTAAGTGCATAGTTCATGTACCGCTGAATTGCGACCGGCAAGTGCTCAGCCAGTTCTGCACTGAAGTTCGGAAGCTGTTGTTTACCAATAGTATGAAGCAAACGATTTATATAGCGGCGTACAAATAAACGAGACACGAATGCACTGGCACACCACAGTATGCCAAGCGTTGCAATTGCCGATCCAAGAATGTAAAGAAGTTTTTCGCCCATCATCTTCGTTCTTCCCACGCCTTGATGCGGTTGCCCAAAGCAACAACCGTTGGTGATGATGCAACATACAAAAAGGCTAGAGGCACAAGCTTAAACACACCTCGCCGAAGTGTTTGCTCTACTACAGCGGCAGAAAATATTGTGCCCACGAGTACCAATCCAACAAGTACAGCACCAATCCACACGAGCAATAAAGACGAACCTGGCGTTCGTGCACTAACAACATTCCAAATAAGCGCGGCAATAAACAAGATAAACGTAAGCGCCCACAGAGCGTAGTCAGCAAGAACGTTTGCCACAAACTGAACTGACACCTCAGCAAAACGGCTGATAGAAAAACCAACAAGCTCCTTCATAGTATCCGGGCGTACGGGTAGATACCACTGCAGATATACAAGGTTCCAGGCAAGAAACACGATGGCAGATGCTGCAAGTGTGCCAAGAAGAACATTTCGCTTTCTTCCTTTTAGTACTTCTGACTTCCACAAAAGAGTAGTGAACACCATACCTATGCCAACCAGCATGATTGTTTCCGTGCGCGACCAACAGGCACCAGCAAAGAGAAGTGCTGCTGGCCAGTATCCAGAAGCCAACCCTTTGTCGAAAGTGAGATAAAGGAGTATCACACCCGAGGCAAAGTATGCCGCATTGAGGTAGTCTGTTTGCAGCAGATATGTGTAACCAAGCAGTTCCGGAGTTAGGATTAGCAGCACCCACAGCGTGTTTGCAACAAAACGGTGCACTACCTGTCGCATGGCAGCCCAAAACATCCACGAGGCTGAAATTGCCACAATGCCAAGCCAAATCTGACCGTACATAAATCCCATGAGTCTGTACATCACCTGCAACAGCATCGCAAACGGCGCATAGAATGGTTGGTTGCTTAGGTAGCCCCGTAGCGATGCATCATGGAATACGCGATTCGCTATCGTTCCCTCCTGAACTGCCTCTCGCGCAACAAGATCTATACCTGCCATTGCATCAAACGGCGTAACCGGCCAGTACCACGTTGCCCATACGACGTAGTATGCTGTAGAAAGTGCGTAGGATAGCGTGACAACATCGTACATGGACAGCGTAAAACGAACATCCGAAAACAGCCACCGGTACCACTGCTGAATGTAGCCCATCCGTAAATGTGTAAGAACAACACCAAACACTGCTGTTGTAAGAAGTGTAGTAACGCTGAATCCAAGGTGCAATAGATCAATGCAGAAAAAGAGCACGG
>CAZGHI010000007.1:52282-58593 GCA_964525565.1 uncultured Hyphomicrobiales bacterium | reverse complement strand
CGGTCGAAGCCAAAACACCCGTTCCGGCAAGAATCTGTAGTACGAGAACCACCACGAAGACGGGCATCGCCCCCCCCCACGCAGACGCTGCGATTCCTGTTCGGAACGTTCGTATTCCTGCAATAATGAGTCAATATTTACCGATCCGTTTGGCCTGGCCAGCGTTATCGCCATTGGCTCTAGAGCAATGAACGTATTTGCGCTTCTCCTTCGAACAGTGTCGGTCCAGGCCACTATCGGCTGAAATCCAGCCATATACGTAAAAATCCGCGGATCTGTCCAAACAACATCGGCCTTGATATACTTCTGTGCATAGGAAGCGGGGGGGAGGAGTATCGTGTCCGTTGGACGTCGGTTTTCGGCAATCCACTGTGGTATATGCGCATTCGCCACATGCCGAAGTAACATCCGCTGCTTCCATGATCGGATTCTCGTGAGCGAATCAATACGGTCAGCATAGAAACCAATGCGAGCCTGATAGGCCTTTGAATACACATTCAAGTCGCCAAGGTCGGCATTGTACAGTAACGAAAGCAGAAGTACTGTTACTGCCGATAAAATCAGGGCGCGAACAGTGAAGAACATTAGCTTGCTGCCAGAGCTTCCGCTCCGCCGACAATCTCAAGCATTTCCTTGGTAATAGCCGCCTGACGTTCTCTGTTGTACACAAGCTGTAGGGAACTTATCAATTCCTTTGCATTGGTTGTGGCATTCTCCATGGCCACCATACGCGCTGCCTGCTCAGATGCATTTGAATCCAACAGTGCCCGCCACACCTGAGTGTTCAAATACTTTGGCAGAATTGCTTCCATAATATCTGTACGGGATGGCTCAAAGATGTAGTCCACTGCCGTTCCGCTGTGCACCGACGTTTCTTCTACGGGAACAATAGGCAACAAAGGCAGCACACGAATTTCTTGCTTAATAACGCTAACAAACTCATTGTACATAAGCTCTATGTGATCGGCTCTGTGCGAAAGAAACGCATCTGATGCCTGCTCAGCAATTGATGTTGCCGTACTGTAGTCTAACCTGAAAAAGGCCTCCGGATATCGGGCCAGAACTTCGAACTCTGACTTATTATACTGAGCTACTGCTTTTCTGCCGATAGCAATAATGTGGATTACCGCATGAGGGTGTTCGCTCTGTAATTGCAACACTCTGTTCCGTACAGCACGGAACAGGTTTGCGTTAAATGCTCCGCACAGACCGCGGTCTGACGATAAGACGCCGAGAACGATGTTCTGAACAGTTTTCCGCGTCTCGAAGAAGGGATGCACAAAGTCGGTTTCCGCCGATGCCAGGTTACGTAGAATTTTTTCCAGTTGGTGCGCAAAGGGTCGCGCGGCAGTTATGGCATCTTGTGCTCTACGAAGTTTCGCGGCAGCAACCATGCGCATCGCCTGCGTAATCTTCGATGTGTTACGAACTGCAACAATTCTATTCTTGGTTTCTCGTAAGGTTGCCATAATTCCGTGCTGTCTGGTGTTAACTGTGTTCCCGTGTTCTTACTGGCTGTGGCTCGTACGGCCACGGTTGCTCGAGATAATTCTGTACGTAGTCGGTGACCCCGTCTTCAAGCGATGTGAAGTGCAAACCTGGTAGTGCATCGTGCAGTCGCATCATATTGGCTTGCGTGTGATTCTGATACTGACCACTCAGCGCTTCCGGCATCGGGATATATTCAATAGTGACTTTGCTTCCTATGGCTTGGCTTACAGCTTGCGCCAATGCATTCCAGGTATTGGCAACACCTGTTCCCAGGTTATAGATGCCATTAATGTCGCCTCGATCAATGAGTTGTAGCGTTAAACGCACAACATCAAAAACATATACAAAGTCACGGGTCTGCTCGCCGTTTCCAATGCCTACTGTGTTCGATGCAAACAACTTTATTGTGCCGCTTTGTTTGGCCTGAACGAAGGATTTCCATACCATACTGGCTTGATCACCCTTGTGGTATTCGTTGGGGCCGTACACATTAAAGAATTTCAGCCCAACACATCGAACATCGTAGTTGTTATCCCGAATCCATTCGTCGAACAGATGCTTGGAGTAACCATACATGTTAAGGGGCTGAAGGTTACGCAGAGAATCGTCGAACCCGTTTTGTCCGCTGCCATATGTAGCAGCAGAGCTTGCATAAATAAAGCGTGCATTATGCTGGAAGGCAAACTCGGCAACCTCTACGGAAAATCTAAAGTTGTTATCGTAGAGGTAGTCGTTGTTCGTTGAGGTAGTAGAAGAACATGCACCCATATGAATAACAGCATCAACCGTATCAAACGAGGATGTTTTCATTAACTGTCTGAACACATCTTTATTTATGATGTCACGATACTTCGAGCCGGAGATATTCTTCCACTTATTGCCAGATCTCAGCGAGTCCACAACAAGCACATCGGTATGCCCTTGCTTGTTCAAGCCGGCTAGAATGCAACTCCCGATAAAACCCGCACCTCCGGTAAGAATAATCATGAGTATCACTGTGCAACTATGCAGTTGCCATAAAGTGTTCCATGAACGACGCCAGAGCCGCATCGAGTGAAGCGACAATTTCGTCAGTGAGAGCTTTTTGCTTCGACAGTCCTTCGATAATACCTGGGTGACTGGTATGAATATATTCCAGCATTTCCGTTTCGAACCTCTTTACATCTTCAACAGCAAGCTCATCCATCAGACCTTTGGTAGCAGCATAAATCGAAACCACCTGATCTTCGACGGCAACGGGTTGGTATTGTCGTTGCTTCATGATTTCCATCAAACGTGCACCCCGACGAAGTTGCTGTTGCGTGCTCTTGTCAAGATCTGAACCAAACTTGGCGAATGCTTCCAGAGCGCGGAACTGTGCAAGCTCAAGTTTGAGAGGGCCGGCCACCTTCCTAATGGCTTTGATCTGTGCATTTCCGCCTACGCGCGAAACCGAGATGCCAATGTTGAGAGCCGGACGAATACCAGCGTTAAATAAATTTGGTTCTAGGTAGATCTGGCCATCGGTAATCGAAATCACATTGGTTGGGATGTACGCCGAAACGTCGCCGGCCTGTGTTTCAATGATGGGGAGCGCCGTTAGTGAGCCCCCTCCCAATCTATCGTGAAGCTTTGCAGCGCGTTCGAGCAAGCGACTATGCAAGTAAAAAACATCGCCAGGATACGCCTCGCGTCCGGGTGGTCTGCGAAGCAGGAGAGAAACCTGACGGTAGGCGGCAGCCTGTTTCGATAGGTCATCGTAAATCACCAGGGCATGACGACCACTATCGCGGTAGTACTCGCCCATTGAGCATCCGCAGTAGGGGGCAATGAACTGAAGTGGCGCAGGATCGGAAGCAGAGGCGGTTACGATGGTTGTGTACTCCATAGCGCCATGTTGCTCGAGTGTTGCAAGAACGTTAGCAACGGTAGAGCCTTTTTGACCGATGGCAACATAAATGCAGTACACAGGTTTGATACCGCGTTCGGCGGCTTCCGGTGTGTGCGTGTACTTCTGATTGATGATCGTGTCAATAGCAACAACCGTTTTTCCGGTTTGCCGATCGCCAATGATAAGTTCTCGTTGTCCACGCCCTATAGGAATAAGTGCGTCGATTGCCTTGATGCCCGTTTGCAGAGGTTCTGTAACGGGCTGACGGTCAATAACGCCCAGCGCTTTGCGCTCTATGGGTAGCATGGTATCCGTTTTAACTGGCCCCTTTCCGTCGAGAGGAATCCCAAGTGGGTTAACGACTCTTCCAATAAGCGCTTCACCCACGGGAACCGATGCAATACGTCCGGTTCGTCGGGCTTGATCGCCTTCCTTCACCTGCGAATCGTCTCCAAAGAGCACAACACCCACGTTGTCTTCTTCCAGGTTTAGCACCATCCCAAAGACATCGTTGGGGAATTCCACCAGTTCCGAGACCATAACCTTGGTTAAGCCATACACGCGGGCCACACCATCGCCCACCTGGAGCACGGTTCCTACTTCGTAAACATCGGTTTCGTTTTCGTAACCTGACAGTTGGCGCCGGAGAATTGCGCTGATCTCATCGGGTCGTACTTCAGCCATTGGTGTTCCTTAACATATTATCAGTTGTGAGCGAGTCTGTTTCGAAGTTCATTCAGCCGATAGCGCAGCGAGCCATCCATAACGGTATCACCAATGGTTACCGTAAGCCCGCCAATGAGCGATTCGTCGGTAGAGTATGTGGCACGGATTGTCTTACCGGTTTTTGTACTCAGCGTCTGTTCCAGATTCTTCTGTATTGAGTCAGGTAGCTGCGATGCACTCCTTACATGCACACGCAAAACATTGTTCTGCCGATCCAGCATTTCCTGGTAGCTCTGTGAGATCTCTCGAAAGAATTTTTCCCGACCCTTTTCTACAACGAGATCCACAAACGCAAGGGTAAGATCGGAGACCTTACCGCTAAAGACCTCGCGGAGGACTTTCTTCTTGCGCCACCCCTCGATTATGGGGCTTCGGAGGAGCATACGCAATTCTGGTGATGCCGCTACAACGTCTTGAATGTAGATTAAATCCTTTGCTACCGCTACTTCCTGCTTCAGGTGCTGAGCTTCCAGGTGCAGCGCATGAGCATACCTGGTTGATATTGATTTTGTGGACATAGCTTAGTTCTTTGCAATGTCCTTAACATATTCTGCAGCCATACGTTCATGGTCTGCATTTTGAATTACCCGTCCGAGCAATTTTTCAGTAGCTTGAACAACAAGCTGTGCCGTTTCAGCTCGTAACTCAGCTATGGCTTCTTCTTTCTGCCGCTGAATTTCCCGTTGCGCTTCGGCCAGTCTCTGATGCTTTACCGCATCAGCCTCTTCTGCCGCCTTTCGGATGATTCCCTCTGCCTGTTGCTTCCCATCACGGATGATTTGCACCATCTCGGTCTGGGCATTTGCAATTCGCTCTTTTGCCTGACGCAGCACTTCCTGAGCCTCGGCGTTAGCCAATTCGGCTCCGGCAATGTTGTCTTTTATGGCTTGCTCACGCGATGCAAGGCCATTCATCATTGGTTTCCACAAAAAGCGGGCAATGATGAAAACGAAGATGCTAAAGTTCACCAAGCTCCAAAAGAGCAGTCCGGGTTCAAGTTTGAGAAAGTCTGGCATGATGAAGAATACAAGTGATTTGCACCATTAAAAAATCTGATTCAAATTCGGTACGTGGCAATGCACACATGCCGAATCTGATCCCGCAACTGCGGGATTCAGAACATTACGCCGTTTTAAGGGCGAGCAGAATACAGATAACGCCTGCAAGCAGTGCAACACCCTCGATAAGAGCGGCACCGATAATCATTGTTGTCCGTATGTCGCCGGCATTTTCCGGTTGACGGCTGCTGGCCTCAAGTGCTGCTGCAGCTAGACGTCCGATACCGGTGCCTACACCAAATACCGTTACGCCTACTCCCAATCCGGCGGAAAGCCAGGCAAATGCTACTGCGTCCATGTTGTTCTCCGAATGAATTAATGTGGATGTGCTGTGTGATTGTCGTGCGTTACGTGATCGCCCAAGGCCAGTCCGATAAACACGGACGTTAGCATTGCAAAAATGTAGGCCTGTAAAAAGGCAACGAGAAGTTCGAGCATGTAAATGAACACGGAAAAAGCCACACTAATTGGGGCAACCGCGTACGACTCAAAAAAGAAGATTAATCCGATCAACGAAAGGAGCACAATGTGTCCTGCCGTCATGTTCGCAAACAACCGGATCATCAAGGCAAATGGCTTGGTAAACAGCGAAATCACTTCGATAGGAACCATGATAAATGCCATGTACCACGGTGCCCCACCCAACAGGTGATGCGCCCACGCTCCTATGCCGGCATCTTTAATTGCTACATAGTTTACAACAATAAACGACGTGAGGGCCAGTGCAGAAGTAAGCCCAAGTGCACCGGTTGCCGCGTGATTCCCCGGCAATAATCCAAACAAGTTGAGAGAAAGGATAAAGAAAAACAGCCCAAGGATGTACGGCATTAGTCTGGTTGTACGGTTGTCGGTTCCCACATTCGGGCGAACAATTTGGTCACGCACATAAACCACAAGAGCCTCCACAACATTTTGTAGTCCTCGTGGCTCGGCCTTCGGTTGGTTTTTATATCGTCTGCCGACACCGATGAAAACAATCGTTAACAGAGCCATCATCAGCCACTCATACACCACAAAGTTTGTAACCGACAGGTCAAGCATCGGATGCCCGCCATCGGACTTCCGCACCGGGTGACCTTCGTGCATTGTGTACAACCCTGCCTGCTCCATACTCGATGGGTTTGCATAGACATGCACCCCGTTGTCAACAAGTATCACCGGCAGAA
>CAZGHI010000007.1:2903-52270 GCA_964525565.1 uncultured Hyphomicrobiales bacterium | reverse complement strand
GTTTACTTCGTGATGGTCTCCCAGTTCACCAATGAGATGCATGATTGCTTCTGACCCCGGTATTTCGGTGCCCTGGCCAACAGCATTATGACCAACGCCTTGTTGCGCATGGTTGCTACCGGCATTTGTATGGGAGGCTGCTGACTCAGACTGATGTGTTGTATCCTGGCTCATGTACCTACTGCTATTCGGGAGATGACGAAATTGTTACGACCGTTTTTTTTTAACAGGTCAGATACCGGTGGGCGGACCTTTCTTTTGCGTTTTTCGAACCATTGATGAAAAAAAAAGATCTCTCCCATCAGAAAAATGATGCTGGCAACCGCGAACGTTAAGGCAAACGACACCTGCTCCATGTTCAACGGACCCATGCAGATCCAAATAGCCACGATAACAAGCAAGGCTCGCACGCCAAACGAACCAAAGACCAAAGCAAGGAATACGTTCAACTCCTTACCAAAAGCCCACCGAGCCACCAGAATACCAACAACCGCATTGAGCACACTAATGCCAAATGCGGTTCCGGCAGATACAAGCGACTCCTTTCCGTCCACCTACACACCTTTCTTATTTTTTCTTCTGCTGTTCCTTGCTCAGCAACTGCTGAACCGATCGTAAAAACTGAACAAAACCAACTACGCATCCAACACACAGGCCCACAACAATACCCAATGGCTCTGTTCCGTAGGTCCGGTCGGTAAGCCAGCCAATGCCCCCAAGCACTAGAACCGACGCTGCCAGTTGAGAACCCAGAGCCATGTAGGGTGCAAGTTGCTGAACAATTGCTGCCCGACGTTTTGATGGATCCTCTTCATTGTGTTGCATGTAGCGGTACAAGTCTAAAAGGCGCGCAAAATTAGGTGGGCATGGTTAAAAACCCAATTCGCGAAGATTGGCAATTACAGCATCAACGTAAAAATTGGTCGCCTCGCCATAGATTTTTTCCGCTGGAATAAAGCGTAAGCCCCCGTAAGTGCTTGGATTCATATACTCTAAGGAGCTGCTAGCAATAATGGTGGTTTCTTCCGGACGAAAATCGTTGTCCACATCCACAACCATTATGGTACAGCCAATCTCTGAATCGTCGGCACCCTGAACGGGTGGTTGAGCGAAGCCCAAGAGTTCCAAAGGTATTCTAAGCTTTACCGTGTAACCGTTAACATGCTGAGCGGTAACAACGCGAACGTCAGAAACAAGGTCGGCGCTTTCACTGAAAACGTCATCAGTGGTTTTCAAACGTACACTTGGCCGCTTGTCTTCAAAATCTCCAATGGTAACAACAAAACCATAGATACCTGATGAAGCCGTCTTTCTGGGAACAATGCCCTTTTTGTCTATACGCTCAATTGTTCGCGATAAACACTCGTCCGGCATGTTGGTCTCAAACCACACCTCTAGCCGGTCGGCTGCGCAGGTATCGCACCAACCCGTTACAACGTTGCTGTCTATTACGGTTACCCGTACATACACATAGTTTGCATCGTAAACCAGTCGGGCACGGAACGAGGCATCGGTCTCCCCTTTCCACCAAAACGAACCACTACGAACGTTGCGGATTGACCAAACGTGAGCTTCTCCTGTTGTCCCGGCATACAACTGGCGCATTCTGTCGTAACATGGAATAGTTATGTATTGATTGTCATACACCGTCTTTCCATTCCTGTCCGCAAACGTTTCTCTGGTTTCTAGCGTACGATAATTCCTGTACGTCTCATGATCAAACGATAAAACTTTGTTACTTCTAAACTCATCAACAAGTATGATACTTCCTTGGTAGAAACGGTAACCTTTTACACTCCAGTCTTCGTCTCTGCGTTTACGGGCAATGTAGCAGGTAGTATCTTTAATTACGACTCCAACCTCCAGTGGCAACTCTATGAACGGAACAGCATACGTTGCTACATTCACCAAATACCCGTCTATATCCCCAAAGAGATAAACCTGACATTCGCGTTTTCTGGACGTGCTGATGTAAATACTTAGAGCAAGATCGTTGTAACCATCTCCAGTGAAATCGCCAACATCCCATCCCCATATGCGATACGGTATTCCGCGTGGCAAACTCTTTGGCAGGTCAGCCAGCAGCTCATCTGCGAAGTACACGCTCAGCTTTCCCGTTAGCTCGTCGAAGCTCATTCCCCCCTGTGCGAGAACCGGTTTCTGTGTTAGAATCAGTAACAGTACAAACGCAAACAATGGTGCTTTGAAAAACATGGAGGGGGTTAGACTTTGCTATGATGTGATGGTCGTTGGTGCATGTTGGAGGACGGTATCACGTACCTCAATGTGGCTGGTTCTCAACCGGGCACCGAATTGTTTGACAACTTGGGCGCTGCTGTACGAAGCTAAGCGGCCTGCATGTTCAACGGAATGGCCATGCAAAACCGCATACAGGAAAGCCCCGGCGTACATATCGCCAGCACCAGTTGTGTCAATGGTGTCAACAGCAAAGGCAGGAATAACCGCATCTTTACCATACCAGTGTACCAGTGATCCGTTAGTTCCACGTGTAAGGGCTACTCCACGGAACCTGCTCTTCAGAGACCGAAATGCTTCATTGGCATTTTCTTCACCTACAAGGGCACATGCTTCCACTTCGTTACAGAATATCATATCGGCATACTGCAGCAATGCATTCAAGCGATCGGAGAATACGTTCACGATAAACCCATCACTGCAGCTTATCGCTACGTGCCGGTTGTTGCGTTTTGCTGTAAACGCTGCAACCTCGAGCGCTTCGGCGCCGCTCTCTTCGGTAAGCTTGTATCCTTCAAGAAGAAGCCATTCGCTGTTGCGAAGAACTTGTTCGTCGAGCGCGTGACGCCCATATGTTACGTTCGCGCCGAGAGTTGTGTTGAGTGTTCGTTCTCCATCAGGTGTTATCAGAACTATACACGATCCGGTTGGTAAACCAGGAAGGGCATCAGCAACAAGTTTGATGTTCAGGTCGGAGAATTCCGATGTATAGAACGAACCCATGTTGTCGTTGCCAACTACCGACAAAAAGCATGCAGATCCGCCAAACTGGGCAAAAGCAATCAATGAGTTTGCTACTGAGCCCCCTGAGCTCTGATGTACGGGTTGTACCGACAATGCCGACAGAATCTCGGCCTGACGTTGTGGTTCGGTAAGAGTCATAGCCCCTTTGGTTACACCAAACGAAGCCAGTTCGGCTTCGGAAACATTGAACTCCACATCAACCAAGGCATTCCCAATACCTGTAAGCTGTATCGTTCTCACGAGCGTACCTCAGTACTCAAGTGAATGATCTCTTCGCACAATGCACCAAACTCCACACCGGCTGCTCGTGCAGCCATCGGTACAAGACTTAGTTCAGTAAAACCCGGTGAGGTGTTCAACTCAAGGCATACAGGAATGTTGTCTTCGTTTAATCGAAAGTCCACACGGCTTACTGCTGTACAGCCAATAATTTGGTGAGCTGCAACAGCAAGGTTCATCACATGGTCGCGAACTTCTTCGGA
Source organism: uncultured Hyphomicrobiales bacterium (assembly GCA_964525565.1). Classification (GTDB taxonomy): domain Bacteria; phylum Bacteroidota; class Ignavibacteria; order Kapaibacteriales; family Kapaibacteriaceae; genus OLB6. Next base: position 48,788 of record CAZGHI010000007.1, on the reverse strand, counting down.
AATATCGGCCGGACAATGGTAGTCGGTTTGCCCTTTAGTGTACTTATGCTGGTAGTCGTAGTATCCATCGTGGGTTTCGATTTCAATAACAGGTAGCGCCTCGTTACCAAGTACTGCTACGGTGAGTTCACGACCGGCAATGTAGGCTTCTATGAGAACGGTGCTTGAATACTCGCCTGCCAGTTCGATGGCTCTGCTGATATCGTCAAGGTCTCCGCTATGGACAATCGTCATTCCAACCGTAGAGCCTTGATCATTTGGTTTCACAACGACACTTCCCGGCAATTCACGGCGCACTTCGGCAAGTACTCCCAAATCCCGAGCCTGATTGGGAGTTACCGTTACCCACTGAGGTGTTGGTATTCCTCCCACCTGAAACAGCATTTTACTCAGCGTTTTATCCATGGCAACGGCACTTGCCGTCATTCCGCTGCCTGTATAACGAATGCCATGCAAATCAAGAATGGATTGAACATACCCATCCTCACCATACTTGCCATGCAGAACTGTAAAGACAATGTCGGCTTCGCGAATCTCCTTTATGTCTGGAAGCTTTACTATCGAGCTTATGCTGTATGAAGCAAGTTCTTCGCGCGTAAGGGGCGCAGCCGTTGCATTGGCTATGTACTCATCAGAAAGAATTCCAAGAGCGGGATCAACGGGTGTAACGATGTGTCCGTTCTCACGCAGAGCTTTTATCACTGCACGTCCGCTGAGTAAAGAGATATTGCGTTCAGGGCTATGGCCGCCAAGCAGTACTGCTATTTTCATTGAATGGTTTGGTCAAGAAGTGATCGGAGAAACTTAACATCTTCCCATGTTTCTTTTTTCCAGGCAGGGTTACGCAGAAGAGCGGCGGGATGATAGGTAACAACAGTACCTATGCCGTGGTAGTCGTGCACAGTTCCTCGAAGCGCACTCATGCTATGTTTTGTCTTCAGCAAGGTATGAGCTGCTGTTAATCCCAGTGCTAGTATGTAGCGTGGTTGAACAAGTTCAATTTGTTTCCAGAGGTAGGGTTCGCATGAATCCGTTTCCTGCGGTGTTGGCTTTCGATTGTTTGGAGGTCTGCACTTGAGAATGTTGCAGATGTACACGTCGCTGCGCTGCAACTGAATGCTCTCCAAGATCTTCGTCAGCAACTGTCCTGCGCGCCCTACGAATGGTAAGCCCTGAGCATCTTCATCGGCTCCGGGTGCTTCGCCAACAACCATCACCTCTGCACTTTCATTGCCGCTTCCAAATACAAATGACGTACGAGTAGCTCCCAGCGGACATTTCATGCACGTGCAAATCGCGCCATTAAGGTCAGCCAGATTTTCCGTTGTAGTCCAGTCTCGTTCATCGGCCTTCGTTCCGGGTGTTAACAGATCACCCTCCGGATTCTGAGATTGAAGTGCTGACTCCATGTGGCTTGTCCATTCCGGAAGCGTAGCCCATTCAATATTACCATACACGTCGCGGTGTTGTTGTATGTATGCAATAACGTACTCAAATGCTTTCATCGAGTATGAATCTGTTCATGATAACATCACCTATGCGCCATGCTGCATCCCATAGGTCAGCAGGACTTTCGAACATGATAAGATACATCCTGTCCGTTTTCTCGTTCGCAATTACAAGCTGGTGTACAACTATGCTGTCGGAATTCGAAACGTTTTTGGTGAACTGCAACCCGTACACCATGAATGGGCCCTGCGGATTTTCCCATTCTGAGCGAACCGTAACACTAGAATCGTTTTTTATGGTTTCATGAAACATGCGGGCATATTGTTTTGCCCACATCTTCGTTTTAACCGATATCTGCGGTACCGCATTCATCGAGAAGCCGGTTCGAAACATACCTTCCACCTCAATGTCTTCCAGTGTAATGAACATCGCATCTGTGCCATCGGTTTGCCGCTTCTTCACATGCCAACCTTTTGGAGCAAGAAATGCCGCCTTCAACTCCGGCATTCTTTGCCACACAAACCCAAGCGGAGGTTCCGGTAACGTGGTGTCGGAAGGCGTAGCTAAAACCATATCGGACCCTGCCAGCATGATTGCCGGCAGGATCCGAATCACTGTAAAGACAAGCTGTGCGGTCATGTGTAGGGAAGGGGCTGTTTAAGGCTGAGTTCAGTAGTTATTGAGGGTACCCAGAATTATTCTTCGTGCTTCTCAGCTTCTTCGGGGTGCTCTTCACCTGCATCCTGTTTTGGCTTTGTGTGTGTGAAGGTCAACTGACCACTCTTCTTGTCCAAACGGACCTTAATAACCGTTCCCTCAGCATACGTGCCTTTGAGTAAGTCTTCGGCAAGCGGATCTTCAATGTACCTCTGCAATGTCCGGCGAAGTGGTCTCGCTCCATATTTCTCGTCGAAGCCATGATCAGCAAGAAATTCTTTTGCTGTTTTGGCTAGCTCAAGTTGAATGCCGCGCTCCAGCAAACGTTTGTATAGATCGTGAAGCTGCAGATCTATGATCTCGATCATGTGCTCTCGCCGAAGCGAACGGAAAATCACATACTCGTCAATCCGATTTAAGAATTCCGGATTAAACAGCCGTTTCATCGTTTCTTCAATTGTGCTTTTCACATTTTCATAGGAGTCCGAAACCTCATCAGTAGAAAATCCGATACGTCCGCCGGCTTTCACATCCCTCATACCAACATTACTGGTCATGATAATGATGGTGTTCTTGAAATCTACGCGCCTGCCAAGCCCATCGGTCAGTTGTCCATCGTCAAAAACCTGTAACAGAATGTTGAACACATCGGGATGTGCCTTTTCGATCTCATCAAGTAATACGATGCTATATGGCTTACGACGGACTTTTTCGGTAAGCTGTCCGCCTTCTTCGTAACCCACATAACCAGGAGGAGCGCCTACCAGTCTGGAAACGCTGAATTTTTCCATGTACTCGCTCATGTCAACACGAATGAGTGCATCTTCGGAGTCGAACATGTAGCGTGCCAGCGCTTTAGCCAGTTCGGTTTTGCCAACGCCGGTAGGGCCGAGGAACATACACGCGCCAACCGGCCGGGACGGGTCTCTCACCCCGGCCCGCGCTCTTCGTATGGCTTTCGCCAGGTGATCAACAGCTTCTTCCTGTCCGATAACCTTTCGCTTCAGCTCTTCGGCCATCTTGAGCAGTTTGCTGCTTTCACTCTCTGCAATCCGGTTCACGGGGATACCGGTCATCATTGCAATCACGTCTGCGATATCATCTTCAGTCACGTCGTGTATGACTGTTGTTCCGCTTTGCTCCCAATGTTCCTTTGCTGCTTCTAGTTCTGCCTGATATCGCTTCTCCAAATCACGAAGCCTGGCTGCTTCCTCGAAGTTTTGCGACTTAACAACCATGTTTTTCTCTTGTCGGACCTGTTCTATCTTCTCTTCCAATTCAAGTACTTCTTTGGGCACAGAGATGTGCGAGAGATGTACCCTCGCACCTGCTTCGTCCATAACGTCAAGCGCTTTATCCGGAAGAAAACGGTCTGTGATGTAGCGATCTGCCATTACCACACACGAGCGCACGGCAGCATCGTTATATCGCACGCCATGATGTTTCTCATACCGATCCCGCACATTCATCAATATTTGTACGGCTTCTTCTGCTGACGGCGGATCTACAAGTATTTTTTGGAATCTGCGGTCAAGTGCACCATCTTTTTCGATGTATTGGCGGTACTCATCTAGTGTTGTTGCACCAATGCACTGGATGTCGCCGCGCGCCAGGGCCGGCTTAAACATATTCGATGCATCCAGCGACCCGGATGCACCACCCGCACCAACTATTGTGTGCAATTCGTCTATAAATAAGATTACGTCCTTTGCTTTTTCCAGTTCGTTCATCACGGCCTTCATTCGTTCTTCGAACTGTCCGCGATACTTCGTTCCGGCTACCAGCGCAGCCAGGTCCAGGGTTACGATGCGCTTATCAAACAGCACCCGTGAAACTTTTCTGTCTACAATCCTCAGAGCAAGGCCTTCTACAATGGCCGTCTTACCAACCCCGGGTTCACCGATGAGCACCGGGTTATTCTTTTTGCGTCTCGAAAGAACTTGTGCTACACGCTCGATTTCCTTTTCGCGACCAATGACGGGATCCAGCTTATCTTCTACGGCCAGCTTGGTTAAATCTCTGCCGAAGTTGTCAAGAACTGGCGTTTTCACCCTTTCCACGGTTGTCTTCGATCGTGCCGGCCTCTCTGGCTTATTGGTGGTGGTGCTTGGTTTGCCACTGAGGTAAGCATCCAACTCTTTTCGAACGGCATCATAGTTAACAGCAAACTGTGTTAGTATCTGTGCTGCAATATTGTCTTCGTCACGCAAGAGTGAAAGCAGCAAATGTTCTGTGCCAATCACATCACTCTTATAAAGTTTTGCCTCCAGATAGGTAATTTTAAGTACCTTTTCGGCCTGCTTCGTTAGTGGAATATTTCCAATGGTAAGAGGTCCGCTCATCGATCGTACGGTGTCCTCGATGGCGCGCTTGAGTTTGCTCAGGTCCACGCCAAGTCCCCGAAGAATCTTCACTCCGATGCCTTCGCCCTCGCGTATGATGCCCAACAGGAGGTGTTCGGTGCCGATGTAGTCATGACCCAGGCGCAATGCTTCTTCGCGGCTAAGCCTGATCACTTCGTGAACCCTGTTGGAAAAGTTGCCGTCCATGATAGTGCTTTCGGTTGGGTGTGAGTTGTTTGCTCTTACGACGTACAGACCGTACTTCTGTTACCTCGAAGTCTATCTCGAATCGAAATATACCTGTTCTATGGCGCTGACTGCATCGGTAAGATTTCAACACCCACGTTGTCTCACTACCGATCAATCAAACAATCGTTTCACCTCACCAACCTTCACAATAAGCGTTGCATGCTGCGAAACTGGTAACGTGGGGGCTGCCTGTTTTTTGGGTGCGGCGGGTTTTCCTTTCTTCACCGCCACTTCCGGTGTCGGCGCTGGGGGCACATACTTGGCACTCGGCGGTAGGGCTGCCGGCTGTATCGATATGCGCAAATCTCCATGCTTTACATCTGCCAATTGCGATGCAACTACAGCAATGCGCTCATCCACAAGGGTTTTGTTGGGGTCTTCCGGGTCGGCAGGCATCGTTGGCTGTACCGGCGGATCGGTTTTCACCTTGGCTTTCTTGTTTTTCTTTTCCCAGGCCTGGTACGCCTTCACCCAGTTCAGTGAATCCTTCTGATATTTCTGCTGAATCTCGAAACGTGTTAGCGCTTGTCTGTCCTGGTCTGGCAAAACTGATACAATGACGTTCATCTGCTGGTTAGCGGCTAATGTTTCTTTCAATGCTGCAAGTGCGCTTTTTCCATCGCCGGAGAGCGTACTACTGTTAAGCTCAAAACCACGCACTTCTGTAACAACATCACCTTTGGTTAAGGCACGCACCTGGAAATCCTTTTTCAACTCCTGAAAGTTGGTGCTATGCGGAATCGTGATGGAGAACTGTGCACGATAAACGTTATAACCTGCTATGAGTATCTTATGCTCGCCGGCTTCGTTAAGAACTGCCAGATAGGATCCATCGGTTTCGCTCGACTTAATGGACGTTTTTTTGCCGGACGGACCAACAAAACTCATTGCACAACCAACCGGCTTTTTTGTTACCGGATCTGTGATGGTTCCCTCAACTCTTGTTGTTGCAGCTTGCTGGCTATGTAGAGTTGCAGTACAAAACACCACCAGAAATACATTTATGAGATACCGCATAGGACTATACATTCTCCTGTTAATCATGATTTTCTGTTCTTTGTCAGAAACGCGTGAACACCGTCTTTGCAGTCGTCGGTTGACCTTGCAAATGCATTTGTTGTAGCAGCGTAAACCAGACCGGCATCCAAACTCATCCCATGTAGAGACGCAAGCATAGACTTACTTAGTGCCATTGCACTGGAGCTGTTTTTTTGTAGGATACCGGCTAATCGTTGCGTTTCAGCTTCTAAATCGTGATCAGGCACAACCTTTGTAATCAGCCCGATATTCCGTGCTTCTGTTGCATCAATCGTTTCTGCAGTTAACACCAGTCTGCGTGCTTGTGTATCGCCAACCTTTCGAATTAAAAAGACCATGACGATTGCCGGAATGAATCCAATGCCTACCTCGCTATACCCAAACCGAGCCGATTCTTGCGCGGCTATGACAATGTCACAAACGGTAGCAAGACCACACCCACCCGCAATCGCAGGTCCATGTACAGCAGCAATAACGGGCTTAGGACATTCATACAAGCTCTTCATTACGCGCATCAATCGCATGCTGTCGTCTAGGTTCTCCAAAGCCCCTTGCACAGACATCTTTGATAGGTAGTCCAGATCTGCTCCCGCACAAAATGCCGGGCCGTTACCTCTGAGAACAATCACTTTTACAGCCGAATTAAGCGTACACTCGCTCAATGCTGCATCAAGACCGGAAACCATTTCGGGACTAAGCGCATTGCGCTTGTCCGGTCGGTTCATCGTGATCGTGCCTACCCCGCTGTTAACATCTACCAATACCATTCGGCAAAGATAGCTGCCTTCAGCATGGCACCTTTTCATTAGCGCAGCACCAGTATCGGCTGAGTCTCTGCACGGCTTCCGTGAACAACAATCATCTGGTACATTCCAGTAGCTACATCACTTACATCAATAGTGATAACGCTCGGTCCGGAATATGCCAACGAAAAGTTCTTTGTGCATCTGCCTTGCATGTCGCACAGATATACGTCTGCGCGTCCACTGCCCGTAAATGAAACGGGTACCGATACGCTATGCCATGACGGTTGTGGGTATGGCTCACCCATGCTGCCCTCTGACGCTACGAACAGCGTATCTGCACGGTGTGGTACCGATGATGCTATGGCCGACAGTTGTTGGAATGAACGATCAGAGGTGTCTAATAGAAAAACCTGACGGAATGTTCGTACAGCACCGCTGTGTAAGGGGCTTTGAAAATGCACTCCCGTAACACATGCAACATCTCTACTGGTAAACACTCCACTGCTTTCTTCCCCAAGCAACAACCTTCGTTTTCTGTCGTGCGAAAACTCTCGGTATGTGGTTGCATTATCCATTGCACACGCAACGGCCACTGCGTCGCTGTGCCTGCTCTCGGCATAACTGTACATTCGCGGCTGGTTCTGAACATCACTATGCAAATACACTGTGTTGCCAAAGTCTGTTCGCTGTTGTCTTGCTGAGTTGTGTCCCGGATTACTGCCTAGATCCCAATCCTGGAACCATCCAATGGCAACATTGTGCAATACCTCTGCACCGATGTTTGTTAATGTTCCATCCACGATTAGAATACCCTGTCCACCACTATCGAGCGTTACATTTAACTCCACCTGAATCCCTATGCGTGCAGAGTCCGGTGCATCAGCATCGTTCACCACACATGTGGTTGGCTCCGGATCATCAAATGGTTTCACCGGCCGAAAGTGATTGTTAACTGTTCGAGTTCCCCGAATTGCATCAACAACCTTGCCGTTAGCTGTTACCATGAGACCACATTCATAGAGCTGGCCGCAGTACTGCCGATAGGTAAAACCAGCTCCTTGACTTCTCTGGATATCTGTATTCCCGATTCTGGCACGGTCACCTACTGATGTTGTAATGCTTGCATTCGACAATGTTCTGAACGATGGAGAAGGAATTACAGCCACTTGAATATTTCGTAGATGCTGCTGGCCTCCACCTGTCCGACCCACCAACGTGCCTACAACATGTACCGTGGAATCGGTTTCACGAAGCACCTCGCAGGCTACACCCTGTACCACAACTTGAGCTCCTGGTGTAAGACGTTGCTGCAGTACAACAGGTTGGCTACTGAGTAAACGGACTGCGAGCGGTTGGCTCCCTACTACACGAAGATCACGCACCTCTTCAACCTGCCAATCGGCAAGGATATTCGTTCCATACAGAGTCAGATCAATGGTATCACCAACTCCCCATCGTACATCTTGTGATCGTGGTATCACATGCACACTATCCCATTCCACCGATGGCATACTGTCCGGCGAATACGTTACTGCCTGCAACGCATTCAAACGTCCGAACGGTAGCAAATCAACCGGAGACTGTCCGTGAATGGTTTTCCACGGCGCTGGCGTTGCCGATTCCCGGACTAGGGCGCATGCCTGCAAGGGCGACAGTTCAGGATATTTCGATCGAACAAGTCCCACAACAGCCGCTGCTATTGGACTTGAACCGGATGTACAACAGAACGAACCGTATGTTCCATCGTTTGATGTGGTTACCGTAAACTGTCCGGGAGCCATCACGTCGACTGTTGGCCCGTAAGCAGACATTGCGATAACATTATCGTCAGGATCCGTTACACCTACATTAAGTACGCCAGGATACGAACCGGGATAGAAAGGGGCTGAGGTTCCGTGGTTACCGGCAGCCGCAACAATGGCTGTTCCGCGAGCTATCGTATATGCAACGATGTTCTCGTCTATGCATGATTTGCTATTCGATCCCCATGAGCAGTTCACTACCTGAATGTTGTTCACAGCACAGTACATCAACGATTCGTAACCATAGATGATTCCCCCGGAATTGTCGGGCATGGTTTTGAGAGGGACCATCTTACATGCGTTGGCAACGCCGGCAATGCCAACGGCATTGTTTACAGTAGCACCACAGATTCCTGCAACACCTGTTCCATGCCCTTCATTCTTGTTAAATGTGTTCCCAGGTGGCGTTCCATCATCGGCAGTGCAGAAATTGTAACCACGATAATCATCTACATAGCCGTTTCCATCATCGTCAATACCATTGTCCGGTATCTCGTCCACATTCACAAATAATGCGTCTGCTAAGTCTTCATGGTCTTGCAACACGCCGCTATCACTGATTCCAATGAGCACCGATGCCGAGCCCCTTTCAACATCCCATGCGTCGAATGCCCGAATGGTTGATAGCATCAGTTGTTCAACTACCTTCGGATCGTTGGGTTCTGCAGTGAGGGTGCCAACGTACACTGGACTGCAACAGTCAATAAAACTACATAATTCACCAAGCTGACGAATTTTTTTTTCAGGAATAATTGAATCGGAATACGCACACACATACGAACGGGTAAGTTGCTCTTCGAGCATCTCAAGTGTGCTGCGCTCTAGTGGCTGCGGGTCGGGTTGCGTACGATATACCGTATGCTCCGGTGGCAAGACGGCATACAGGATCTCTAATCCGGCAGATTTCAATATCCACGCATGCAGCTCCGGTGGAACATCCCGAGTAAGACGCACTTTAAGTCTGCCTGCAACAACAGGATCAGATCGCAGTCCTGGTATGGGTGGAAGAACCGTCTGAGCAGCCACATGGATCGCAGCTCCGAGCAAGCCAATCATCAACCACTGAAGGTTTTTCATCGAATAACAACAAAGGAAGATTGATATACGAACGTATCGGCGTAGGCCCTGAGCATGTACCTACCCGGTGCCAGGTTACTCAGATCTACAATATGGTCTATCTCTCCGACTGTACTTTGCTGCTGCCAAACGCAATTGCCAAGAACATCGGTTATTGTACTTCGATATGCACCTTCCGGGACAGTGTACTGTAATTGATGGGTTGCAGGGTTGGGGTACAGGTGAACCGGCCGTAACTGAAGATTACCTACACTATTGGGAGTTTCAATGCTTTGCCTAACCACGGCTGCTGCGGCTTCTGGCGTAGGGCCAACGCCAAACACAATCATGCATCGTTTTGATGCGCCAGGTGGCAATGAACCGGAGAATTTCATCCCAACAACACCGCAGGCGTCACCGGAAGCAGTGGTCATCACAGAAGTACCTGAGTTGAGAAGTTTAATCACATCGGCATCGGTGAGCTGGTCGGCATCGGCAACGATATCCGACATCATCATACCTGCAGCCTGTGGCTGTATATTCAGCTCATTGCTCACCGCTGCGCACACTACAACAATCGGGAACGACTCCCGCTGGAACATTAACGCTGAACCCATTTCACGAAACGATACCGGCAATGCTTCCGGAGCTTCGCGCACCGTATTGTTAACGCCGCTCGGGCCAACGTCCCAGTCAAAGAGATAGCCGATGCTTGGATCAGTGAGTGTTTCATTCGAGATATTCTCAATTTCTATAGCAATCACTGCACTGGCACCATCGGCAGTCGGAAAAGTGCAGTGTTGCTTAACACGCACCCCAATCGTACGGTTGCCTGCATTGACATCGGTGCACACGCCTCTACGTTCATCCGGCGAAACAAAACGTTTCTCAGGTGAAAAGTCGCTAATGTCTGTTTGGTTATTGAAGGCTTTAAGCGCTCTAGCGTTGTTTTCTGTGAACAGCAAACCACTTACCCAAGCCAGATCTTGAGCAAAGGGCAGCCACCCAACGCCGGTACCTTCCGCCATGGTGTTATTGGAGAAGGTTGAAGCGTATGCAAACATGCCATTATCGCCAATGGAGAACGACAGTGCATTGTTTGCGAATGTCGCCATTACCGAGCCTGGGTACAGGTATGCAAACAGCCTATCGTAATGATCTCCCGACACGTAGTCTAATGCTACGGCAACCGGCTGCGTGCGCATCTGGTGGATGATTGCCGTCCACGGTCCAACCTCAACTTCCGCACCGCTTGAAATTGTGCCGTGCTGAATGGTTGCACTTTGCAGGGCTACTAACCAACCGGCTGGATCAAGGACCGATGCTGTGAAGGTATATGGTTCGCTTCCTCCAAGTTCGTTCACAATACGAAACCACACCATCACTGTATCCCCCGATCCATACCGAGTAATCATCTCTCCACGTGTATTCCGGACTACCAGTTGTTTAATGCGAAGCCCGGGAATCGACGTCGGATCTACCTGCAATGCCTTAGCCACGTTTAATCTGCGTGGCAGATACTTGGCTACTGACGGATTATTATCGGTAATATCCGTTCCCGTTGAACGGAGCACTGCCGCAATCTGCCTGGGAGTAAGATTTGGCCGATGTGCACATAGTAACGCAGCCGCTCCTGCCGACATTGGAGCGGCAAACGAGCTACCTTGAATATTGGACGATGTGTAGCCCCCCGACGACGTGGTAGTTGTAGCACTGTTGCCCGGCGCCATTATCCATGCATTCCCTGCCAATCCGCTGGTAGCTGTGACCTTATCGGAAGTAGTTGTTTCTCCGGTTCCTATCACCCCGTCGTATGCTGCGGGATAGTTCAGCTCGCGCCAACCCGAGCCCCCTACACCATTACCATGGTTACCTGCAGCAGCGGTAACAACCATTCCTCTGGCAATACAGTAGTCAATGATGTACTGGTCAACAAATGAGTAAGGTTTATAGCTGCCTGCTGAAGATGAAGTCCCCCATGAACAATTAGCAACACGAAAACCCATCTGAGCCGCATACAGGAGTGCTTCGGTTCCAAACAGGATGGCACCCGTATTCTTTAGCGATGTCTTAATCGGAAACATTAAACAGTTGTATGCAATACCTGCAATGCCAAGTCCGTTGTTGGTTGCTGCGCTGGAGATGCCGGCCACATTCGTTCCGTGACCGCCGGCTCCGCTATTAAAGGTATTTCCAGCTTCTGTTCCATCAAGATTCCACGTAAGGTTACACCCCCGGTAGTCATCAACAACGCCGTTGCCGTCATCGTCCAGGCCGTTGTTTGGGATTTCGGAAGTATTTGTCCATAACATGGGCTGCAAATCTTCATGTGTTTGATCCACACCGTTGTCAATAATGGCAACGACCACATCTTTGTTGCCTTTGGATATATTCCATGCTTCTTGCATTCCGAGAACATTCAGCGCCAACTGCTGTCCAAACAAAGCATCGTTGGGTGTATGCTGGGTATGCATCACATACCATGGTTCGGCCCATACGATATTCGGATCTTTGCGTAGCCTACGTGATACAAGCGACGGATGTTCATTGGTTTCGTACCGCAGAACAGCACAGGAAAGAAGCCGAAGTTCTGTTTGCATTCGCGGTTTATTCAACTGCTGAACAGTGGGATCGGCATTTATTAGCAAAGTTTGCTCTGGTTTTAGAAAACGATGGCGTAGAGCAAAACCTGGTGGAATGTCTGAATCACGAAAAAACGGATTGCGAAAGATCACTCGAACGTGGCCAGCAACAACATCGATACCATTGTCAGAAATAACAGTGATGGAATCTGTTACTGCAGCCATGCCATTCGAGGCAAGCACAATAAAGACTAAGCCCAGGAGGGGCATACACGTATTTCTCATGAGTTTCTCAACTACCATACTATACTAGGTTGTAATCTACTATGATACCGGATCAAAATTTTGTTGTTACTGCCAGAAAGTGGCGACCTTTGCGATTCTCTGACGTGGTTGGGCAGGAGCATGTTACAACTACACTACGGAATGCCTTATCCACCGGGAGAGTGCACCACGCCTATCTTTTTACCGGACCACGAGGTGTTGGCAAAACAACATGCGCTCGTATTCTGGCCCGTGCACTCAATTGCGTGCAACCTGTTAATGCCGAACCATGCAACGAATGTGATGCTTGTCGCGACGTGTTGAACAGTCGCAGTGTTGATGTTATTGAAATCGACGGTGCCTCGAACAACAGTGTTGATGATGTACGAAAACTACGCGATAATGCCCGATATGCCCCGGTTGCCGGGTCATACAAGATGTACATCATTGACGAAGTTCACATGCTGTCAACAGCAGCTTTTAATGCTTTACTGAAAACCCTCGAAGAACCACCTCCCCACCTGGTATTCATCTTCGCAACAACGGAAATTCACAAGGTTCCCGCAACCATTCTAAGCAGGTGCCAGCGTTTTGACTTTCATCGCATGGAGGTTCAGGCAACAGTTGCGCACCTGGCTACCATTGCTTCTGCAGACAAGATTCAAATAGACGAGCCGTCGCTACATGCCATCGCTCGCAAGTCCGACGGTTCTATGCGTGATGCCCAGAGCATCTTCGACCAGGTTGTTGCATTCTGTGGCAACACCATCACGATAGCAGATGTTTCCAATGCCCTTCATTTAATTGATGCAGACTTCTTTTTCGACGTAAGCGTGGCTGCTCGTGAGAGGAATGTTGGACGTATTCTTATGCTCGCTCAGCAAGTTGTTCAGCGAGGATACGATGTTCAAGAGTGTCTGGTTGGACTCTTGGAACATTACCGCAACCTGCTCACCGTTGTTGCCACAGGATCGGACGCACTCATAGAAGGGGCTCAGGCTACGCGCGAACGGTACACTGCAGAGGCGTCGCACTATACCTCAACTGATCTTGTTCGCCTGTTAGCTGTACTGTCTGCCGGGGAAGCTCAATTGCGACAAAACCCGCCACAACCGAGAATTCGATTTGAGTTTACCCTTGTCAAACTAGCTTCAATGGAGTCTAGTGTTGATCTGGGCGAACTGCTGGCCCGACTTGGTGCTGGCTCTGTGCCCTCCCCGGTTGGCGGAGTACCCGTAGCCCTTAAGATCGGTCCACGAAATACCCTTGAAGCACGACAACCCAAGCAACAGCAACGTTCCAATGCCAATACAGTTGAGCTGCAGCGAGCTACTCCCTTCAGCAAAAAACTACGAGAGATGAGCAAGCCGGTTAACTCATTATCGAAACTGGATCTTGCTCTGCGCTGGCCAGACGTGCTCGATGCACTTCCGGAGCACCTGGCGTTTATACGGTCGTCCATAAAGCAAGGATTGTTAGGCGTGGACTTTTCGGATGTAGGGTTGCTGTTACTGCCTACAGCCAATGTTATCGCCCACCGGGTGGCAGATAAACTACCAGAACTAAAAGAACACCTGCTGACTATCTTTGGCACACCGGTGGGTGTTCAGGTGATGTCTGTGAGTGCACATGAAGTTCCATCCGATGGTTTATCCCCAAAAGGTGAACAGAGGATACCGGCCAACGATACCCACATTGTTGAAGACGTGCCCACCCCAGTAGAACAAGCGTTGATAGAGTTGTTTCAGGCTCGCCGCATTGATGTTTAGGCAACCCGCTTCTCCTCCATGCCGTACCTTTGCCATTCACTTGATTATTCATGTTTTGTATGGCACTTCTCGAAGGTACACGGGCACCCGCATTCACGGCAAACACAGATACTGGTGGACGTTTATCGCTGAAGGATTGTAAGGGGCGGTGGGTTCTTCTTTACTTTTATCCTGAAGACGATACGCCAACGTGCACGGCTCAGGCATGTTCATTTCGCGACAGCATGAGCGTACTTACGGATCTTGGAATACAGGTTATTGGTGTTAGTCCGGACAGCGTAGAGTCGCACAATGCGTTTAAGGCCAAATACAATCTGAACTTTACGCTTCTAGCCGATCCACACCGCAAAATCATAGACCTATATGATGTGTGGAAGCTTAAAAAACTCTATGGCCGCGAATACATGGGAATTGTGCGCACATCATATCTGATAGACCCTAAGGGAGTTATCCGCAAGGTATGGAGCAACGTTCGTCATGCGAGACAGATACAGCAGATTCATGATTTCATGGCTACGCAGCCTCGAATTGATTCCCATGCTCATATTGACGTAAAAGCATTCGAGGCCGATCGTGCAGAAGTACTTCAGCGCGCGTGGGATGCAGGAGTTCGGCATATAGTAGTTCCGGACATCGAACCCGCAAGGCGACAGCATCTAGCGGAAATCGTTTCAGCTAACGACGGACTCTCTCGTGGTGTTGGTGTTCATCCACACCACGTAGCAAACCTGGACCTGAATGAACTCTACGCAGTCGAGTTGGAAGCTACTGCCAAAAAGGTTGTTGCCATTGGAGAAATCGGGCTTGACTATTACTATGATTTTGCGCCCAAAAACGTACAGCAGCTTTGGTTTAGAGAGCAAATCCGAATTGCTAAACGCGTGAACCTGCCAATCATCGTTCATAACCGCGAAGCAGATAACGACGTGTTAACCATTATCGAAGAAGAACAGGATGGTACGCTTCGTGGAGTGCTACATTGCTTCTCAAGCGGGACTGACACCCTAAAGAGAGCGCTGAATGCAGGTATGTTGGTTTCGTTTACCGGCAATATCACATTCAAACGTTCGACGTTACACGACGTTGTGACCACAGTGCCTGACGACAGATTTATGATTGAGACTGATTCGCCATACATTACGCCTGAACCTCATCGGGGGAAACGCAATGAACCAGCCCTAGTGCAGTTTGTTGCCGAAAGAATTGCAGAGATCAGAGGAACAACCATGCAACGTATTATCGACCTAACAACAACAACCGCACAAACCTTTTTTAAACTGGCACTTACACTCGCCGTTGTTGTGTGTGCTGCCAACGCTCAGCCGAAACCACCGCGCGACGAAGATTACCCCGACGATCGCGACTGGGAATTGGCCCTCGACAACTACTTTGCCGACAGTGTCGCCTGGGAAAAGTGGATTAAACCTCGGAAAATTGGCGTTGGCTTGTCTTTAGGATCACTCACCGTTATCGAACTACAGCAGTACTTACAACGATGGGAGATGACGAGTACTGCGCTACCGACAGACCCCTCTCGGTGGAGTTACTATGAAAGGGAAGCAGGCCCACAAAAGACTGCTTCGTTCGATGGCTTGTTGGCCTTTGGTGGTTCAATAACGTATGGTGTAACCACGCACCTTGTTTTGGAGGCTACTATAGTGTACTCCCAAAATTCGAAACCGGCCCAGGACTTTGGGTTGGACCCCATAACCACATGGGTTGGTGAGATCTCTGCACTCTACAGTCTTAACCCGTACAGCAAGGTAAACTTTCTGCCACAGCTAGGACTTTCCTACGCAAATATCAACGATGGAACCATCGTGCGAGCAAAGTACGGACTGAATGCTGGTATTGGAATCGGCATGAATATCCCAACATCAATTGGGCTTTTTTACCCAATGTTCAACGTTCGATACAATTTCCTTCTAGGTACCGACCTCGACAGAGTTGTTCGCGTTTATTCCGACCCCGTTACCGGAGAAACGTATAAGAACAGCGCAATGCCAACAGTTGAGTCCGTTGATTTGGCAGATGTAAACTCGATATATTCAATTCCCAGATTTACCTTAGTGTATTATTTGCCCTTTTAACCAAAGCCCCCTTATGATTCACACTCTTGGTGGAACAGGTATCAGCCATGAACTAACCATTATTCGTGACAGTACCACCGGAGTTCAGAGATTTAGACAAGCAATTCACAGAATCGGGTTGCACCTTGCCGTTGAGGTCTCAAAACATCTGCCGGAACAACATGGAACGGTGGAAACACCTCTTGCCACAACCGAGGCACGTCGGATAGCAGGTAATGTAGTTCTGGTACCTGTGCTACGGGCGGGTCTAGGACTGTTGAACGCCTTCCTTGAAATTCTGCCTGAGGCTTCCGTTGGGTTTGAGGGACTGCGCCGTAACGAAGAAACATTGCTGCCATACGAATATTATTCCCGCTTACCTAAACCAACCGAACAAACAACGGCCATTGTTCTCGACCCTATGCTTGCCACCGGTGGTAGCATGGTAGCCACCATGCACAAATTGCAGGAGGCGGGCTTCTCACGTATGTGTTCAGCAAGTGTGATTGCCGCACCGGAAGGACTTAACGCAGTTGCCGAGTCGCATCCGCATGCCAACATTGTTGTTGCTGCTATCGACAGTCATCTGAATAGCGTTGGATTTATTGTTCCGGGGTTGGGCGATGCGGGTGACAGGATGTTCGGAACAGAATAGGCCGGCGATGAAAAAAGTGTGTTTCCGCGTTTTGTCTGATGAATGATTCGGTGTACATTGTACTTCAATTCATACTACTCACAACTTTAACGGAGTTCGCCATGAAAATTTTCCATTTTGGCAAGCATAACGTTCCGTTCTCAGACATTCACGACATCAATGTTGAGTATAAATATCATGATAATGAGATTTATGTTGATCTAGAAATCAATGGAGGAGCTCAGCTTAGTTTGAATCTACCGGATTCGCTTGAGTTCATGGAGCAGTTTATTGCAAAAATTCGGGAAGTAAAAAATGTCCCGCAAAAGCATGAACATCAGCATTTGGAATCTAATAATTAGTGCTTACCGCTGCGCCAGCAAAGCTTGCACAGCGTTTATCATTACCTGAACCTCATCCGGCGTTGTGTAACCATGTACGCTAAAGCGCAGAACTGTATGCGCCAGCCGTTCCATACAACTCATCTGCAGAGCGTCATCACGAAGGAATAAGCGCTGTACGTCGGATGCGACCATTCCATCAGGTAATAATACCGCACCCATCATCAACTTGTGGTTTGGCCAATCGGCAGACACAGGCCGAACTGTTGGAATGCTCGTGAGTTCTTGCATTCCACGCTTTACCAGTGCATGAGCATGTTCTACCATTCCCCACCAGTCTTCGCCTTCCATCCACCGCAAGGCTTCATGTATCGTTAAAAAAGTAGATGGGTCACGGGTACCAATGTACTCGTGTTCGTCAATAAACTCACCATCTCCCTCCGAGAGCCATGTGTTCCCCCAGCTTGCCACCAACGGTGGAGTAATCTTCTGCATGGCCGGACTCACCCAAAGGAAACCCGACCCTTTTGGCAAGCACATCCATTTATGACAGTTGGCTGTGTACATATCGGCGGGAAGTACGCTTAGGTTCACAGGAATATGACCGGGTGCATGTGCTCCATCCACCAACATCAGAATTCCTCGCGACTGTGCTTCGCGGCCTATTCTCTCAATCGGTAAAAGGCAGGCTGTTGGCGAGGTGATATGACTGATAAAAATGGCTCGTGTTCGCGGGGTAATGGCTTGGATCACGATATCGGCAACATGGTCATCCGGTGGCACCGGCAGAGGAATCGAACATGCACCTATCGAGATTCCCGTACCCCGAAGGTGGAACTCAAATGCCCTGCGGCAAGCTCCATACTCGTGGTCAGGGATCAACACTTCGTCACCGGGATTCAAGTAGCGCGCCATGGCGTATGCCATAACGTTTGCTCCATAGGTACTATTCTGTACAAACACCAGATCAGAAGCCTTAGCGCCCACAAAACTTGCAAGCGCCTGTCGGGCTGCTTTCATCCGTTGCGGTAATGCATGGAAAAACGCAACCGGCTCGGTTTCCAGAATTCGTTGCCAGCGCTGTTGTTCAGCCATGAGTATTTGCGGACATGCTCCAAACGAACCGTGGTTTAAAAACACGACTTCAGGGTCGAGATAAAAATCACTTCGCTTCATAACGATGCCCTTGCGTTACGGTTCAAAATCGAATCCAAACACCACGCTGTGCAATACGCGTCAGTGGGGCATGAGCAGCGCCTGCCGTATGCTGCTTAGCTTCGATGGCAGACCCTGTTGCCAATGGCCCTATTAATCGGATGGCAGCATCGGCCCGCTTTCTGCGCAATTGTGCATTGTATTCGGGTGTTCCCAAGTCGTCAGTGCCGGCAACAACAGTGATGCTCTTCCCACTGCGCAGAGCTGTGCGTACAGCATCCAACGCTTCATTGTCAACCACAGAAAACTTGTCGGAACCATATTCAAACAAACAAAGCAACACTTCGCCACTTTGTTTTGTGCCATCAGGGTTTATTACAACTGTTTCTCGTTGTACTTCGGCTACTGTTCGTACAACAACCACTGCAGCCTCTGCACTTGTCTGAGCTCCACCTGCATCGCGGGTAGTCAACTGTACTACAACTTCCAGCGGTTCTGACACTGACGTTGAATCATCAACAGGTACGCCCACAATAACCGGTATCACAGGACTACTGGTTTCCGTAACGGCACAATGTGCACCCTGCACGGTTACCGATGTGGTGCACGGTGCGTTTTCGCACGTTAATGTGTGTAGTGCGGAAAGTTCGACGGACCTTGTTTGCACACTTTTACGTTCGGCATATCTCCGCAACATCCGCGGACGTTCGCCTAGCTGAACAGTTACGCTCCTTCCTTCTTCGGCAAGTTCCGGGCGAACTGTGCTGTCGCGGTGCACCAGCTCGATTGTTACAAGATTTTGGTCCACCTTCACTAGTTGCAACAAGGCTGAAACGCGTTCACGAGCCAGTCGAGGGTCTTCGTTGAACGATGCCGACCCCCGGATGATCACGCGCTCACGTTGATCGCTGAAATCAACCATACTTTGCTGGATTGCCTGTGCAAACAGAACTCGCTCTGTATCACCACCAATGGGCTCCGTGCTGTTGTATTCAAACAACAATGTCGGAAGAACAGCAACAACAGTGTCTGTAATGTGCTCGTACAAAACAGGTGCAAAAACAGTATCGTTTACAGTAGTTGCTCCGAGCGTTTTGGGCACGATGTGAACTGAACTTGCAAGTACATGTCGCACCGGTGGTGGTGGTGGTGGTGGTGCAATAATAGGGGGGGGCAACGGTAGTGGGATGTGGTATGCAACCTGAACACCAGTATTTACCGAATTTATCAACCACGGTGCTGCCGAAGTAATGCTGTTAAGTGCATGTTGATATGCTATAAAGGGGCTTATGGAAACGTTATCAAAAAGCCCAACCGTATATCGGATACGCAGTTGCAGATTTAACTGCGGGACTGCAGCATTCGGAAGAGAACTCGACATCTTCGCTCGGGCTCGTTCCCCATTCTCAAACGTGTATTGCGGATCCGACGGTGTGAGAAGATTCTGTTGCTGATCCAGATGTGCGGAGAGCGGAATACCAATCGGAATACCGATACCAAGCGAAAAATCCTTCACGGGCATTGGCAGCGTAAGGTACGGTTCAATGACTATTGCTGTGTATCGCAAGCTCAGCTCATGCTCAACTGTTCCGTCGGTTACCGTGCTGCCACTAATGATATTTCCCACATGTTCTTGCTCCACTAGTGTAGCCGGCAGCAATCGCATGCCGGCATGTACACCAACGTGCACATCCCGATTAAAGAGCGATAGCCCACTAACATAGTCAAGTCCAATCGCAATCGAAGCGTCCGGCGAAGCCCCTCCGGTATATGGTACACAACAGTTTGGTAACGTTGGCAGTTCTACAAAGTCCGTTGAGTGTAACGCCAGCCCTCCTGCAACCATACCTGTTACTGAGTACCTGCTTGGACGTGACAACGTAGAGTCCTGGGCAGAAACCACCGATGTCACGACCAACATCGTTACCTGAACCCATAATGATGTTAAGGTGTACCACGTGCTTGTCATCTATCGCACCACCACCAGGGGTACTCGAAAAACTTGGGAGTCGATAGACACGAGCACGGAGTACACTCCGGTGGGGAGATCGCGAACAGAAAACGGAATGTGAATAGGTTGATTGGTAGGAATAACAACCAACATCGTTCCGAGAACTACTGTGCCGGACTGATCTACAAATTCAACGCGGGCCTCTCCTGACTGCGTTGCTTGCAGTTGCAGCACTACCTGTTCTGTTGCCGGGTTCGGGGAAACCACCAACGACTGTATTGTAGATGGCGTGCGGATAATCCTGCGATTTGGATCAGGATGGACAATCCGCAGGTGGCCGGACCGATAATTCATAGCCACCGATGAACCAAAACCTGATGCCGCTGTATCGAACACAATATCAGTTTCATCGGTTTCAGCCATTCCTGCATAACCGATTAATCGAGCCACCTCCTGTATTCCCGTAAAGGAACCTTCAACCCGAAATCGTATTTCTCTTACATCTTGGACAATACTTTGCGAGAGTATTTCTGCTTTACCCAATGTACTAACAATCTCCTTCGCCAGATAGAGTCGGGGATGGATACGTACTACACCCTCAAGAAACCGCATGCCATTGTAGGCCACAGCTTCTGTAACCGAAGCAACAATGGGAATAGATAGCGTGTCGTTCCGTGGATCGCTTGTTAGTCCGGGGACGGAAAGTGTAGCCTCGCCGGCATAGGCCGTGAGTGCAATTGTGGTTTGCGAAGGGCATGGTTGCAAGTGCAGCGAAACGGATGCCTGATTTCCGATCGGTCCGCCGACGTACGCTATACGCATTGTAACTGAATCACGTGGCTGTATCGAAAGTGGCAATGGGGTAAGTATAACGAATGGTTCACCGGCAGTAACAGTAGCAGAGTCAATTTTTACCGCATTATCCGAATTATTGCGAATGGTAACCTCGCGCTCTGTGATCTCCGGAATAAACGGTAATGTTGGGTGTGATACTTGCAGGTCGGCGCCACTGCCTCGTCCAAGCACGATTATCTTTCGGGTAACAGCGTCTTGACCGGCATACTGTACGGTAACTACTCCAGTGTCCAGTCCATACCGTTTCGGTACAAACTCCACCGATACTTCAAGTGTTGCGCCCGGATCCAAAGTACGATTCGTAATGATTTCTGCAATTCTAAACTGCGCAAGCAAGCCCCCTTCAACATATACAGCATTGATCGTTACGCTGATGGGATCGTTGTTTCTAAGTACGGCAAGACGGCGTAAACGCTTACTTCCAACGCATAGATCTCCGAAATCTTCAGCTTGAATGAGAAGGGCAAGGTTTCTGTCGGTAACATACACTTGAATAGGAATCCGAATAGTCGTTCCACACGAAGTTGCTTCCACGGTATCAACCAACAAGCCGGTATCGCGGACCATTGTTGCAAGATGCAGCTTCAAGCATTCGCCGGGTGCAACCGTATCGTTCTGAATGGGCGTTGCAAACCGAAGCCATGTACCATGCGTGAGTCGTGCGCTCTCGAAAACAGCTAGCACATCACCTGTGTTACAGGCATGCGAGGTGACAACGGTATCTGCACTGGTTCCGATATACTGTGGGTTTAGTGTAATGGTGGTCACCGTTATTCCAATCGGTCGTATTGCAAAGACTGCATCCGACGTATCGGCCTCCGGAACACTAACTCTGCGCAGTAAGAGATTGTCGCGCTTATCGGTGCTGCTGGTAATCACCGTGGAGCCGTCCGGACTAAATGTAATTGAGGTTAAACGGTTACTGTGGCCAGCGGCCGATCCTGTGGGAGGCAGCACTTTTCCGGTGAGCATGTCGTACACAACAAACTGCGGGTTAAACTCATATCCAAGTCCAAGGTATGCACCGCTTGGACTAAAGGTTAAGTTTACCGGATTCGATCCTTCACGATGCAGGATCTTCACGATCCTGTTCATCGTCATGTCATACATAAATGTACGTTGCTCCTTTGGCGCATTCAATGATCCATCGTAGCGTGCACAGCCTAGTGCCACTAACCTACCATCCAACGATGATGCAACAACGTGTGCATACGGGCCCAGCGACTCCGGAATGTGCGTTTGTGATCGTGCCAGCTCTGCACCTGTCTCTGTGGAGTACTGCACAATCTCCCCATTAGCCAGTGCAACAACCAGCCGAGAACCGTTTACTGATGTTGTAGCCGCTGTTGATCCAAGGATAATGGGCTGAGCACTGGTTAAATCAGGAATGTTGTACCGAGGTATCCTGGCACCAAATCGTGGTAAGATAAAGGCCGTATTCCCTGACAGATTTGTTGCAACACCACGTACTTGAATATCAGGTGGAAGCGTCTGACTTGCAACTGGGGCGGCTGTTCCACTATTCATCAGATGAATGGCTCCTCCTCCACTACCGGATGACGTCTGCACAACAACAAACGATCGGCTGGACCCAACGTAGGCAAGCGCTGATGGCGGTGCCGACTGTGCATTGGGAATGAGGTAGGATCCTGTTTGAAGTCCCGTTGAAACATCCCACTCTACGATTTCTCCGTTTTGATAGGCGGACAGCAGGTAGCGTCCATTAGCATTGTATGCTGTTGCAATGCACGACTCAACCGGGCCCTGAAGCCATTGTGAGCCTGTTGCTTCGAATTTCTGATATACCCGTATGCGTGCCTGCTCTGTAAACTCCTCCGGTACCCTCCATAAAAGGGTGCTGTCCATAGTGCTATCAATGGCGGACCACGTCTTTCCATTATCTGAAGAGTACTCGAGGTGTGCCTTAAAGCCCGGTACCATACCCGTCCAACGAATCGGAATCACTTGGCAGGGAGCAAAACGCTCGCCTCCATTGGGAGAAATCAGGTTCAGAATGGTACGGCGCGGATACGATGGTGGGTTTGCCACAATCATTACCGTTGTTTTCATACCACCTTCATAGGTTACCGTAAGGACATCGCTGATCGGGTCGGTATTGGTTGGCTCAAATACTAAGTCCACACGGTATTCAAGTGGAGAGATCACATTTGTTGGTAGCGGTCCGGAGCTAAACGATCCTTTCCAGAGTACGGTGAAGGCAGGATTCGTTGTGGTTATTGATTCAATACGAATCTGCCGTTCCTGCGGCGGATTTCGCGTATCCACAGCTGCTTCGGTTGCAACAATCTTGAGCTTCATTGTATCGGAGTGACCTGCAGGAACGCGGCCAAAATCCACGAAGCGCGGTAGGTTACGACTTGTACTGTCACGTACAACAACAGTAGCTCCTTTAAGTCTGTCCAGTGCTGATGTTAAGGTGACTACCGACGTTTCACCCTCATAGCTGGACATAATCCGCACATTCACAGCATCAAACCTCAGTGCCGTCCACTCGATAATGTGAACACCATTGCCGGTATGCGTTACGGATGCTGCCGGAGTCGCTACGTTCGTTTCAACAATTAACGTGGTATTTGCCCCAAGTACCACAGGCTGTCCCTTATATGTGGCACGAACCTGGGCTTTTAACGTTGGAAACCCTGCAACATCTAAGGCCAAACCAGTGGGGTAGGCAATAGGAGCAAGACTAAACTGAGCCTTCAGAGGAACTGACGGTAGCAGAACAAAAATCGCAACAGCGATTACAAAGAGCGATGTGCGTATAACTGTGTGCATAGAGAGCGAGCAAAGACGAACAGGTTCGGTATTCGTTACACTATTAAAAACCTTCAGCAACGTACCGGCTGAGAAAATCCTGTACTTCGGCATCGTTACATGCCCGCAACTCACTCACCGTTCCTTCGAACCAAACAACCCCATCGTGTATCATGGCCACTCTGTTGGCAACATTAAATACGCTGAACATGTCGTGTGTAATAACAACGGATGTTACCTGTAGCTCTCTTGCTAGTTGGCCAATAAGGTCGTCTATCTGTTGTGATGTTACCGGATCCAGACCGGTGGTGGGTTCGTCGTACAAAATGTAGTCTGGCTTTCCCACTAATGCGCGTGCAACACCAACACGTTTGCGCATTCCTCCGGAAAGATCGGAAGGTTTCTTGCTGCTTAGCGATGCATATTCTCTTTCGTAGGTACTTGTTCCGCGCTCATGCAACGGTGGTAACAGCCCAACGGCACTTAGCACTCTGCACGCCTCGTTGTTTAATACCGACGAGTTACGCTCGCCACGTTCTATCATTCCAATTACAACATTGTCCACTACAGTAAGCGAGTCAAACAGTGCTGCACCCTGAAAAACATAACCGATTTTGCTGCGCAGCTCCATGAGATTCTTCTTATCGAGGTTCTGGACTTGTTTTCCATCTATCTCAACTTCTCCGGCATCGGCACGCAGAAGACCAACGATGTGCTTGAGCAGAACACTTTTACCGCACCCAGACCTTCCGATAATGCATGTTGTGCTGCCGGATTGAACTTCTAACGAGACGTCCTTCAAAACTGAACGCGAACCAAACGACTTCTTAAGACTGCGAATGGTAATCATGGTTATGCGGCGTTTCGTTCAGCTTGCCGACGTCGGATCTCGTCAAGTGTACCCCGTGGAATTGCCTCAATCAGTCCACGTGTATAGCTGTTGGCAGGGTTGGCATACACGTCCTGAGCAGTTCCCATTTCCACAATCCTACCGGCATTCATCACTGCAATCCGATCGCTGATGAACTTAACAACACTCAAATCGTGCGAGATGAAAATGTAGGTAAGCTTAAACTCTTCACGCAACGAAACAAGAAGGTTTAGTACCTGTGCCTGAACGGAAACATCCAGAGCACTCACACTTTCATCGCAAATCAGCAACTTCGGTTTCAAAGCCAATGCACGCGCAATGCATATACGTTGTCGCTGTCCACCAGAGAATTCGTGTGGGTAGTTGTTATAATGCCGTGGAAGCAGGTTTACCTTGTCCAACAGATATAGCACTTGTTCCCGCCTGTCTGCATCGTTCTCGCCAAGACCATGTACCTTGAGAACCTCCGTAAGTGCACTTCCTACGCTTAACCTAGGGTTTAGCGATGAGTATGGATCCTGAAAAATGATTTGGAAGTCCCGACGGAGCACCTTCAGCTCTGATTGATTCAGCGTTTGAACATTCTTTCCTTCAAAGACAACCGTACCGCCTGTTGGCTCTACCAGACGAAGTATGGCACGACCCGTTGTTGTTTTGCCACAGCCGCTTTCGCCCACCAACCCGAGAGTTTCGCCCGGGCGTACATAAAACGACACACCATCAACTGCCCTCACCACACCCTGTGTTCTGCCAAATAGACCAGAGCGTATCGGAAAGTGTACCTGCAGGTTATCTACATCTAATACCTTGGGTGCCGACTCGAATGTGGCATTGCGTTCTGCAATTTCTCCATCAGAAAATGCAAGACGGTGAATAACAGCATCAGGGTTGTCATGCATACGCTCGGTGATGATTCCGTGTTCGTCTTCATCCATGAACACTTTCAGCTTCGTATCTAAGCGTGGTCTGCATGCCAATAATCCTTTTGTGTAAGGATGCTGTGGACTTGCAAAGATGTTCTCGACACTGCCATACTCCACAATCCGGCCCTTATACATCACAATCACATCGTCTGCAATCTCTGCAATCACGCCGAGGTCATGCGTGATAAACATCATACTCATGTTGTGCGATCGCTGCAAACGCCTCATCAAATCCAGAATGGTAGCCTGCACCGTTACATCGAGAGCTGTTGTTGGCTCGTCGGCGATTAGCAAATCGGGATTGCAGCACATGGCCATGGCAATCATCACCCGCTGTTTTTGCCCTCCGGATAGCTGGTGCGGATACGATCGCATCATGTGTTCCGATCGCGGCAACTGCACCTCGTGCAGCAATTCCAACGCTTGCTGATAAGCTGTTGCTTTATCCACTTTTTTGTGAAGTCGAATGGCTTCAACAATTTGATCGCCGCAGGTAAACACCGGGTTGAGCGATGTCATTGGCTCCTGAAAGATCATAGCAATCCGATTCCCGCGGTACTGCCTCATCTTGTCTTCAGGCAGCGCTAGCAAATCGGTAACGGACCCATCGGCTTCGTGAAAGAGTGCCTTCCCCGCGCTGATACGCCCCGGCGGCGTTTGAATCAGCCGCATCACACTCAAGCTGGTTACAGACTTCCCGGAACCAGACTCGCCAACAATGCCCAGCGTACGCCCTTTGCTAACGGTGAAGCTAACGTTGTTCACCGCTGTTATGAGTGCGTTGTCGGAGGTAAACTGCGTTGTAAGGTTTTGAACCTCAAGTAGCGTTTTCATGTACCACAAAGATAGGTGTCAGGGGTCTGGCCACTGACGCAGAATGGAGCGCGAAATCAACCCTGCATACGCAAACGAGAATACACTGCCAACTGCAATTGCGATTCCTGAAGCCAAAGCTCCATTTAGCGTGCCATTCCAGATGAACACTACCATTACTAAAGCCATCGTTCCGACTTCGATTAGCATGCTTGCCGTTACATGAATGGTACGATGTGCAACAATCATGACGGCGCGCTGCAGTGAATATAAAGCAGCGGTAAGAGGTACTACCATTAAAACTCGGGTGGGAGCTGTGGCGAGCTGTACTAGCTGATCCTGCAACTCGAAGACTGTACGATACACAATCTCAAGCAGAGGAGTGCCCACGATAATTCCCATTGCTATCGTTGTTCCAAGAACAATACGTTGCGCTACGCGCCGGACGGCGCGATATGACTGCTCAGACGGACCCAACAATGCAATGCCAACCTCTTGGTACGAGAAGCCAAAGCTGCGAAACACAAACAAGAGTGCGCTGATAACAGGTATCACTGCAAGTGAGGCAACGGAATCAGGCAAACGAATTACCAGGAAGCTTAACAATGGTGTGGCAAAGAAATTCACCATCGACGTAAGCGCCAGCGGTGTGTAAAACCTGCGAATTCGATTCGATGTAAGGGGCTCCACCGTAGAGGCCAACGTGAGTTCATCGGGGGTGGTAACGCGCGTTGTTAGCCACCAGATAGCAACGGCTTCGTTTACAACACCAATCGTGAGGCCAACACAACCAACGATAACCCCCTCTACACCTATTGCCGCCAGTGCAAAGGCAGACGTTGCCATACTCACAAGACGAATTACGGTACCCAATGCTACGCTTCTGGTTCGGCCGGCGCGTATGAGAAGTCCCTGATAATACCTGCGAACACCAATGGCAGCAGGCCACGGTATCATGCACACCAAACCCACATATACCCTCCATGCAACATTTGCCGGTAGCTGAATCACATCGTGCGCAACAACATCGAAAACAGGTGGAATCACAGCAATAACCATTACTGCCGTTACAAGCAGATTCAACTGCACCATGAATCGAAACATGCGTTTTGCCGACTCCTTGTCGCGAACAAGGGCAACAACTGCACTAAGCAATCCTATCACCGGCGATTCGATGAGCATGGCCACTGCGCTGGCAATACCATAAGCGGCCAGGTTTAGCACCTTTTCGTCTAACCGAGCCACAACTGCCGCCAACACCGGTCCTTCCGCAGCCATCATTAGCCACGTGCTGCTCAGCGGAATCCAGAATCGCAGCACCTGCCGATCGGTTATCATGTACAAATATCCTCACGATCGTTGGCTGATTCATACGGTAGTTAAAGACAAGCCTGCGAAAATCACCCGCACAACACAATCGTATTCATTGCTTAATAGAACCAAAAAACTCCGATAATACACTGCCAATAGTTTCGCTTCGGCGTTAGGCAGACACTTGAGCATCTGCCTTCTTTCACCGATCAAATACACCTCATTCACCACTTTCAGGATTAGCCATGAAGCAACTGCTTCTCGCGCTCTCGCTGGGCTGTGCCGTTACCCTCACAGCACAAAACTTCCCCGTGAAGATTGAACCAATAACCATGATTCCGTACTTGCAGGGACGGGTCGTAGTTCCCCCATCACCATTGAAGTATCAAAACATTTTCGTTGGTGGTGTTGACTCAGTTCAAACCGTAGATGCCAATGGTAGGCCAAACGGAAAAACGGCAGCTAAGCAGTGGCACGACTATATCGGATATGCTGCCGATCCAACCGGCGCATCACTTGGCTACATCATCGTTAACCACGAAATGATGGAGGCAAATGATGCCGTGGGCGACGGTGGCGGTATGACGATGTTCAAGCTTGGTAAAAAAGCCGACGGTACACTTGAAGTTCTCGACCAGACTCTTCCGGATGGACGTACCGGTAAGTTCTTCAACGTGGACTTTGTTAACACCGTTGGCGAAACAGGAATGAACTGCGGAGGCATGTCGCAGGGCGGTCGGGTTTGGACAGCTGAAGAATGGTATCAAACCAGTAACAAAGGAATCTATGGAAACGGCAATCAGTTTCGCGACACAACAGATTTTGTGATTGGTTCAAAACAACCTTGAGGTTTTCCGGGGCTGGATGGCAAGCGAATTCCACGTTACCAAAACCTGAACTGGATGGTTGAAATTGACCCGAAAACAGCAAAGGCTGTTCGCAAGCAGTACAATTGGGGTCGCCAAGGCTTTGAAGGGGGCGTTGTTATGGAGGACATAAAAACGGTGTATCTCTTCGAAGATGGTGCCGGCGGTCGGTCGCTTCTATCCAAATTCGTTGCGGATGAACCAGGGGATTTCACTAAAGGTAAATTATACTTCTACAAACAAAATCCAAACGCATTCACCGGTACGTGGGTGCAGGTACCAAACGATCCCGCAACCAACTGGGACATACTGTCTGCACCCCACACTTGGGCGGCAACGCAAGGCATTACTGGGTTCTCACGACTTGAATGGGGTGCGTTTAACAAAACCGACGGCAAACTATACATCACAGAAACAGGCATCGATCGTCCGGGGTCTGCATATAAGAGTGCCCGTGCTGCTGGCTGGCAATTGCCAAAACACACAACAGATCGTGCTGCCGCAAACGGGTGGGATGTTGAAGGTTCCGATATGAAGGACTTCTACGGTCGGGTTCTCGTTTTCGATCCTACAGACAATTCAATACGTTCCTTCCTTGAAGGAGGACCAGAGCTTACCGATGCTCAGGCATCGCCTGGTGTATATCCCGACATACACCTTTCTAACCCGGATGGATTGGGTTTCCTGCATGTAAATGGCAAAACCTTTATGGTTATTGAAGAAGACCTGAACGGTGTTAACATGGGAAGAATGCCGAATACAGGGCTTCGCGGCACAAATTGCGAGGCATTTCTCTTAGATATGTCTAAGGAACCAACGTTAAGCAATCTGTATCGCCTGGCAATTTCTCCATATGGTACCGAAATAACCGGATTTGTAAGTCTCGATGACGGGAATACGGTGCTGATTAACTCTCAACACCCAATTTCGGCCGAGATTACGGACCCGGCAGCAAAAAACTCACTGACGTTCGCAATTACAGGATTAAAGCAGCTTGTGTCCAACATTGCTGAAGATGACGCAAAGGATCCCTCCGGAATTCGCGTGTTCCCTAATCCTACATCGGGTGCACTTGTATTTTCAGAGTACACCGATGCTGCACTGTATAATGCCGCAGGTGAACGTGTACGCGTTGTTCGCGAGGCAAACACGATGAACATTGCTGATCTTCCAGGCGGTGTGTACTATTTAATGACAGCGAGCGGTAAAACCCAGCAAATAGTTCTGCAGCGTTAACGCTTCGAGATAGTCATCTATACAGAAGGGACCAGTCTGTTCTAACGACTGGTCCCTTGGTGTTTACTAGAACACGTACTGAAAGCCACCAACCATGCGCTCATTTATTGCTTGTCTGGGGTACTCTCTTATCGTAGGTCTATGCCTTACCGCGTGGAAACACACGCAACCACGCCACCTTCGCATACACCAGTTCATTGTTCGGTCCGGCACAGATCTTAGTGTTTCCATCGAGGACATGCTTCAAGCTGCAATTGCTCTCTCCACTTCGAATCAGGCTGGCGCTTTACGAGAGCACTATGCACATGTTCGCATTCGATGGAAAACCATCGAACCGCTGGCTGAATATGCAGATCCCACTCACGTAACCTGGTTTATCAATGGCGCCCCTCTTCCTCGGCTCGATCAAAAATCACAGTTTATTGAAGAGTTGCAACCTGTTGGCCTACAGGTTCTCGATGAGATTCTCGCTGAATCGGACTCAGTAGTTCTTACTGAGAAAGAACGTATCGTTGAACTACTTCGTTCACTGCGTACGGGTACTGCCGAGATGTGTAGTGTACTGCGCAGCATGCGCTGGTCCGAACGCATGCAAATCGAAGCTTGCCGGTCAGGAATCATGAGAATAACAGCGCTTGGTCTTAGCGGCTTCGACAGACCCTCCGGCAATGTTACCTTCTGCGACGAAGCCACTGCACTGTCCACAATAGGATTCATTCTTGAAGGATTTCAAGAACCGCTCAGCCAGCGCAACCACAGCCCCTTGGCCGACACAGTATCTGCAGTGTTATCACGGGGCGTAACGATGCTTAACAACGTGAACTCTCCTGATGAGCTGGACCGAATGGAAATCATCAGAAACGTCTTGAACCCACTGTACGGATTAACGCTTCGTGTGCAGGATGCGCTCGAAATTGAACATGCCGATGAAGTTCACAGTAGCGATGTACCCCTCAATCCGCGAGGACAGTACTTGTTCGATAATAATGTTTTAAATCCATATATGTGGACTGGCCTGTACAAAAACAGCGTAACACCGGATCTAATTGAACTAGGCGCACTCTTGTTTTTTGACCCTGTACTGTCCGCAGATGTCAATCGTTCCTGCGCATCATGTCACATGCCTGAGCTTGCCTTTACCGATGGTCGGGCGAAGAGTTTGGCACGAGATGGTAACGGAACCGTTACCCGAAATGCACCAACATTACTGAATGCCGTGTTTGCCCGACGTTTTTTTTATGACCTGCGTGCAGAACGGCTGAGCGAAGTAATAGACCATGTAGTGCACGATCCAAAAGAGTTCGGGTTTAGTCTTCTTGAGGCCGTTGCCAGGTTGCGAACTTCAGAGGAATACGAAACTCGGTTTCGTACCGTGTTCAACGAAGATGCACCCATAACACCTGCCAATATCTCCCTGGCCATTACAGCGTATGTGGAACGCTCGTCGGCTTCAATAGTCCGGTTGACCGGTATTTGCGGGGAGAGAATATTCAGCTCAATCCAGCCGTGCGGCGGGGATTCAACACATTCATGGGCCGTGCTGCCTGCGGAACATGTCACTTTGCACCAACCTTCGCTGGCTATGTTCCTCCGGCCTTCACCGAATCAGAAAGCGAGGTTCTAGGTGTTCCTATGTCTGTTGACACATCACATGCTATCCTCGATCCTGATGTAGGACGTTTTGGCGGTGCCCTGCGCGACGGAGCAGAGATATACCGGCACTCGTTTAAAACGCCCACCATTCGCAATGTTGCGCTCACCGCCCCGTATATGCATAATGGAGCGTATCCAACACTCAACGATGTTCTGAAGTTTTACGATCTGGGAGGGGGCTTGGGCATTGGCACAAATCCTACGCACCAAACACTTGCATCAGACCGACTACACTTCACAGAACAGGATTACGCAGACTTGATCGCCTTTATGGAGGCGCTAACTGACACGGCAGTGAATGTTAGAAAGCCAACCAAGCTGCCGGCAATTCCGGGTATTCCCCAATCACGAAAAATCGGCGGTGAATACTAGCTGGTTAGTGCAAACTTCTGCGATCGTGGCAACTCTGAGTCTGCTGCATATAACAACGGCATAGATACAGAGCAGTTCGAATCACATTTACAATACTCAAAAATTTTAACGAGGATGCCTGCCATGCCATATCATAAGGGTGTTTGCTGTGGAATCGCACGAATTAAAAATCCAAAACCGTGTTGATAATATTGAAGGCATGTAGCATATGCACGAGTTGTGTTCCACAACTCAATGCCGAATTCGCACTACCAGTTCAATCCACTGCATCATTTGCTGTTGTACGATTTTGTGGACTTACAAACAAGATGATGAGCCGTGTTCTGCTAGCTTTGCCGCATGAAAAGGTCTGCGAACACCTCTGGTTGGCCGAATAGCAGAACGATTGTAGCCACCACCATTCTAGCAGTACTGTGCGTAGGTTTTGCCCACGCTGCCGATACCGTTAGGATTTGTGCATACAACATCTTGAATTACAGCCTGAGCAACGACGGAGGTCGAACTGACGCGTTCAAGCGCATTTTGGATGCCATCCGTCCGGATTTGCTGGTGTGCTCCGAGGTAATAAATGCTACCATGGGACCACACTTTGTTACTAACATTCTAACGTACGCACCCTTTGCCGCAACTCCATTTATTGACGGTCGGGACACCGACAACCAGTTACTGTACAATCAGAACATGTTTACCTTTTTATCGCAGCGCGTGATTTCAACCGAACTGCGAAACATCGCAGAATACACTCTGCAAATAAACCCCGAATCTGATCGGCTCCCTGACACTCTCGTTATATACTCACTGCATTTAAAGGCTAACAACGATGCTTCGGCAGCGGCCCAACGATCGCGGGAAATTGCAGCCTTACAGTTGGCCGTTACAAATCAGGATTATGTTATCGCCTGTGGAGATTTTAACGTGTATTCACCGTCCGAGGCAGCGTATCAGCAACTCGTTTCACCTACGGTTGGTAGGCGCTTTGTTGACCCACTAGGCACTGAGTGGCAGCGCGATGCATCTCTCTTTGCCGGTTGGTACACCCAGAGCACACGAATGACCAATGCGCAAGGGTGTGTTGTGGGATCCACCGGTGGTTTAGACGATCGGTTTGACTACATTTTTGTTTCGGAGCAATTGGCCCCTTGGCTTGTACCGGGATCCTATACTGCATTTGGTAACGACTCCACGTCGCGCTTAAACAGTCCCCTCAATGAACCACCTAACAAAGCAGTCTCAGCAGAGCTTGCCGAGGCACTGGTATGTGTTTCCGACCATTTACCGGTATATGTTGACGTTGTTCTTGGTCGCACACCTGCCAGCGTAGCCACGCGTGATGTGCACTCTCTCACCATCGAAAGAGTTGGGGATGTGGTCCGCATCCATCATTGCAGTTTAGGACAACCAATTCGGATAATCAACATTACCGGCAGTATTGTATCTGAATGGGTAGCAGATGCTCCTACAGTTAGTCTGCCCTTGCATGCCATACCACCAGGATTGTACTTTGTTGAACACGACAATAAACGTGCAGTTGTAATTCCTTAGCAACGCAACCGTGGGTATTACATTCCCAATATCCATGCAAACATCAACGGTGCAACAATGGTGGCATCGGACTCTACAACAAACTTGGGCGTGTCTATACCCAATTTGCCCCACGTGATTTTTTCGTTGGGAACAGCACCTGAGTACGATCCATACGACGTTGTTGAGTCGGAAATCTGACAGAAGTATGACCAGAATGGAACATCGTGCCATCCCAGATCTTGATACATCATGGGAACAACACAGATTGGGAAGTCGCCGGCAATACCACCACCAATTTGGAAGAAGCCAACGCCCTTGCCGGCAGAGTTTTTTCGGTACCAGTCTGAAAGCCAAACCATGTATTCAATACCGCTCTTCATAGTTGACGGGTTAAGCTCGCCCTTTATGCAGTACGAAGCAAAGATGTTGCCCATAGTACTGTCTTCCCACCCGGGAACAATTATTGGAAGATTCTTTTCTGCAGCGGCAACCATCCAGCTATTCTTTGGATCGATTTCATAGTACTGTTCCATTTCTCCGCTGAGCAACATACGATACATGAACTCGTGTGGGAATGCGCGATCGCCGGCATCCTGAGCCCCTTTCCACTGCTTATAAATATGCTTTTGAATTCTTCGAAAGGC
The DNA here is from genome assembly GCA_964525565.1 of uncultured Hyphomicrobiales bacterium. Lineage (GTDB taxonomy): Bacteria > Bacteroidota > Ignavibacteria > Kapaibacteriales > Kapaibacteriaceae > OLB6. The sequence continues at coordinate 14,841 of CAZGHI010000007.1, read as the reverse complement.
CTCTTCTTCAGGAATGCAGGTGTCCGTAACGCGGTTAAATCCGCCTTCGAGAAGTTCCCATTCATCTTGTGGCGAGAGATCGCGATAGTGTGGAACACGCTTGTAATGTGAATGGGCAACAAGATTCATGATATCTTCTTCAAGGTTTGCCCCTGTACATGAGATTATCTGTACTTTGTCCTGGCGAATCATCTCGGCAAGCGTTTTTCCAAGTTCTGCCGTGCTCATCGCACCGGCCAAAGTGATCATCATTTTGCCGCCATCGTTCAGATGGGCAACGTACGCCTTTGCTGCATCTACTAATGCTGCTGCATTAAAGTGCAAGAAGTTTTGTTCAATAAAATCAGAAATTGGCTTGTTCATAGTTCCGCTGTATAGTGAATCGGAACGGCGAAAATAGCCAGTGTTGTTGGGTAAATTGCCATATGAAAGCAGGTGAAGCCAAGTCTAGTATCAGTCTGCTCGTTATTTCCGTTATCATTTCGGCAGCGGTGCTTTACGTGCTACGTGATATTGTACTTCCATTTGTGCTGGCTGTGTTTTTATCAATTCTATTCCGACCGATCATTGACGGCATTCGTAAGCGAGGTGGTCCGTCCTGGTTGGGTCTGATCGCTGTAATCTGTCTTGTTGGTTCAGCAATTTGGGGGATCAGCTCCATTGTATCACTGGGAGTGGACAGTGCAATAGAGAAAGCGCCTGTGTACTCGGAAAAGTTTCAAAAGATGTTGAGCACCACGGAGCAAGCTATTTCGTCCGTTCCGGGCGGGGTAGAAGTTCTTCGCAAACTTCAGGCGGCATCTACGGCTGATGCTGGCATACAGCTTATCTCCGGTTGGCTGGGGTCGGCAGTGGGTATCATTTCCGACGGTGTGCTGATGATGCTGTATTTAGTGTTCTTGATACTTGGCTCTAGCGAGTTTCCGAAGAAGTTGCAAGCAGCACAAGCAAGTGTACAGAGCAGTCACATGATCGGCATCTATCAAGCTGTGAATGCTAAAGTTCTCCGATACCTGCGAGTGAAAACACTATTTAACATTCTCAATGCTCTGGTGATGTACACCGTGCTATGGATATTCGGCGTGGATTTCGCTCCGGTTATTGCAATGCTAACTTTTTTCTTTGCCTATTTGCCAAACATAGGTTCGTTTATCACCACCGTTATACCTGGTTTCATTGCCATGGTTCAGTTTGAAAACATTGGCATTGCACTCTTTGTTGTTGGCATCCTTGTGGTTGTGCAGAATATTGTTGGTAACGTGTTAGAACCCCGTGCTATGGGTCAGAGTCTGGATCTGTCGCCGGTTGTTGTGCTGTTTTCACTTTTCTTCTGGGGCTGGATGTGGGGAATCGTAGGCATGGTACTGTCGGTGCCCATCATGGCTATTCTAAAGGTTATCATGGAAAAGTTTCCCATTACTGTTCCCCTTGCAATCCTGATGAGTAATCGCGCGCCGGAACATCTTTAGAACTTTTCGTTGATGTTATGACCTTCGATCTTACCGATGTTACTGTTTCGTTTGGTGGAATCCCGGCTCTTTCTCGGGTAAACCTGTCGTACACAAGTCCAGAAATTCTTATTCTCCGAGGGCCCACCGGATCAGGTAAGTCAACTATTTTACAATTGCTGTGGGGTAACATGTTCCCAACAACTGGCACGGTGCGGGTAAATGGAATAGCAACTACCGCTATGCGATCGAAAGGGTTGCGTACTCTTCGCTCGCAGCTAGGAGTAGTACACCAGTTTGCGGAGTTGGTACAAGCGTTTACCGTTTCGCAGAACATTCAGATGGTTCTTGCGGCACGTGGTTTTCTCAAGGCTCAGGCGCTGAAGCAAACACTAGAACTACTGGCCGAGCTGAACGTTAGCCATTGTCGGGAGTTATACCCTCACCAACTTTCCGGCGGAGAACGTCAGTTAGTATCGCTGGCCCGTGCTTTTGCTATGGAGCCTACCGTTCTTCTGGCTGACGAACCATTGAGTATGCTCGACGAAGAGACACGATTAAGTGTTATTCGCCGAATACAGAATCGTGTTGAAAAAAATATGGGCCTCATCGTAACAAGTCACCGGCTGGAATGGATGGACATCTTTCCTTCTGCCAAGGTACAAACACTACACGAAGGCGTGCTTTTGGAGGCGACATGACAAGAATTGCTCTGGTCGGATACGGGTCCATGGGAAAGGAAATCGAACGCCTGGCACCAACTCATGCATGCGAGGTGGTTGCCGTGTACGACGTGGATGCGCCGCTCACCTCGAGCGGAAATAACCAATGGGACGTTGCTATAGACTTTACGGTTGCCGAGGCTGTGCCACATACCGTAGAAATTATAGCAGAGATGGGAAAGGGGCTTGTGATTGGCACCACCGGTTGGAATTCGCAGTTTGAACACGTTCGATCGGTGGTTCAGCAGAGCAACATTGGTTGCGTATTTGGTTCGAATTTTTCGGTTGGTATGCAAATGTTCTTTCGGTTGGCACGCGCGGCCGGTGTGTTACTGAATGCCCAACCGGAATACGATGTTATGATTCACGAATGGCATCATGCACGGAAGAAAGATAGTCCCAGTGGAACGGCCCTCACTCTGGGAACTATTCTCTTAGACGAGGTTGAACGGAAAACCGGACTAATCACCGAAACACAACACGGGGCCATTGACTCACAGTTACTTCATGTTACATCTACACGTGGTGGCAATATTGCTGGAAGGCATACCATAACGATAGATGGTGAATTCGACAGGATAGACCTTACACATGATGCACGAAACAGGTCAGGCTTTGCGTCTGGCGCTTTGCGGGCAGCACGATGGATTCATCATCGCAAGGGTTTTTATGATTTCACCGACATTTTCATGCAGCTTGCTGAAAGGTAGGGTTCCACGCGAAAACGTATGATGTATTACATAATCGCTTCGTTTCTTTTGATTGGCATAAGCAGCGCCGGTACTGCTCATAACGATGTATTGTTCTTCCCGCCGGTGCTTGATGTACATCGCGACAGCACAGGATACGTTCAGGCGATGATTCACTTTACCAGCATTACCGGTGATACCATTCAGGTTACTGGCATCGAAGGATCGTGCCGCTGTGCTACCGCTTCTGTGCAACGTCCGATTGCATACGACACCCTCGCGGGCAAAATCTATTTGGCAATTAACGCTAAGCATTTTACCGATAGCGTAAACTATCTGGATTACACCATTCGGCATACGGGGCCGCACTCTCCCAGCACGTTCCGAGTGATTGTTCACGTTAAGTAGGATAGAAGCATGCAATACTGGTTAGTGAAAACCGAGCCTGATGTGTATTCATTTGAACAGCTTACTGCAGAGAAAACAACTGCGTGGGACGGCGTACGCAACTATGCAGCACGAAACCACCTGCAATCCATGAAAAAAGGGGATACAGCAATCGTCTATCACACCGGTGATGAGCGGTGTGCCGTTGGATTAGCAACGGTGGTCAAAGAGGCATATCCTGACCCAACCGCAGATAACGACGCCTGGGTATGTGTTGACCTGAAAGCTGGAAAAGCATTGAAAAAGCCTGTATCGCTTGACAGCATTAAGGCTGATGATATTCTCTGCAACTCACTCCTGGTGCGTATCGGACGGCTAAGTGTTGTTCCGCTTACGCAGGAAGAGTATGCACGATTCTTGATGCTTGCTGGGATGTAGAACACACCGCAACAATGCACGCGGTACACTATACACCTTAGGCGCGGAGTGCTTTTTTCAGATACTCCACATCCTGACGGATTTTACGATCCGTGTCAATATAGTTTGCGATTTGCTGGCAGCTATGAAGAACTGTGGTGTGGTCGCGTCCGCCAAAGTGCAGACCTATACTCTTCAAGGATGTTTGCGTTAACGTCTTCACCAAGTACATGCACATCTGTCTGGCAAGAACAATCTCATGCTTTCGCGTTTTAGCAGAGAGCATTTCAACCGGCAGTTTATAGTATGCCGCTACTTCCTGTCGGATCTGTTCGATGCTAATCTGACGGGAGGCTGGCGAGGTGGTAACGCTTCGAACAACATCTTTAACCAGATCGAGGTTTAGCGGACGGTTGTCGAGGGAAACCTTGGCTAGGATAGAGATCAGGCAACCTTCGATTTCGCGAACACTGCTGGTAACGTTACGCGCTATGTATTCCATTATATCGCCTGGCAGATCTACGCCTTCTTCCTGAGCCTTCTGCTGGAGGATAGCCATGCGTGTTTCGAAATCCGGTGGTTGAATGTCGGCCGACAGCCCCCATACAAACCGCGAAATCAAGCGTTCATCTACATCTGCAAGGTCCTTTGGTTGCTTGTCCGAGGTAAGCACAACTTGCTTGCCAACAGACAGTAGTGCATTAAACGTATGGAAAAACTGGTCCTGTGTTTCTTTGCCACCCAGGAATTGAATGTCGTCAACAATCAAAACATCAACGCCACGATAAAACGATGTAAAGTCCGACACACGGTTTGTCTGGATGGCATTGATATACTCCATCGTGAACTTTTCGCTGTTTGTGTAGAGCACTCTTGCCGATCGGTTCCGTTGCAAAACACGGTTTCCGATTGCTTGTACAAGGTGTGTTTTCCCTAGCCCTGTTGGACCATAGATAACGAGAGGATTAAACCGAGTGCCGCCGGGGTTATCGGCAACAGCCATTGCAGCAGAGATAGCCAGTTGATTGCTTTCTCCACGGATAAAATTTTCGAATGTGTGTCGTGGATTAAAGTACGATTGGTAGTGGACTGCCGGAGTACTTGGAACCGCTACTGTTGCTGACGGTGTTTTTGGCGTATCGAACGGAAGCGAAGGTTGCTGTGGACCACGGCCTGCCGGCAAGATGATGGTATTCGATGGTTCGTCTGAGCCCCCTTCAACAACAACGCGATAGCGAAGCTTTGCCTTTCCTCCCAACACCTTTTGTATTGTTTTCTGGATGAGCTGTGCATAGTGTTCTTCGAGCCACTCATAAAAGAAGTTGCTTGGCAGATCAATCGTTAGCGTTATACCATCCCAACTGCTTGGGCGCATCTGTTCGAACCAGGTAATGTAAACCTGCTCCGACACGTTGTCGCGAATGATGTCCAGGCACCGAGCCCAAAGGGTCTCGGCATCCGAAGATCCGCCGCTCTGTGCGGTACGTGCCATTGATTGTGCTGCCGGAGTTTGAACGGCCACAGAAGTTGAAGAGAACAAGTTTAACGTATCAGATTTTTCCACCCAAGCATTCCTCCTTCTCAAAAGTTTTTCTTCGTACTACTCACATCAGTGTTCATGCGTACAGTAGATTTTGCGGGGTGCAAATTTGAATGATACAGTACCTCTGCTCCAAACAAAATAGTTGGTTGGTGTGCAGATTTTTTTCTTGGATTTTTGAGGAATGCGATAACGTACTCCAAGCAATAGTACTTGGTGATTTGTGCATTGCTGATGCCCGTTGTTTTTATCGTTTCGCGAATGAAGATCACCGTATCTTCGCATTACAAACTATGAGTGAAACCTCGGAAGCGGAAGCCAACGATGAGATGAGTTTCCTCGACCACCTTGAGGAACTTCGGTCGCGGATATTCAAGGCATTGGCGTGGACGATAGCTGGAACAGCGGTAGCGGCTTACTTCCGCGACTGGATAATGAACGAGGTGCTCCTTGGTCCGGCTGTGCGTGCTGGCCTAACGCTGCAGAATCTGGAACCGTTTGGACAAGCCTTTCTCTTGTTTAAGATTATCTTTTTCTCGGGCATTGTTCTTGCATTTCCGTTTATCGCATGGCAAGTATGGGGGTTTGTTTCGCCGGGTTTGTATGCTCACGAGCGCAAGTGGGCTCGTTGGGTAACAGGGCTTACAACGTTTTGCTTCCTTGCGGGTATTGCCTTTGGATACTTCTATCTCATACCGGGAATGATGGACTACATTGGTGTAGTAAGGAATCCGAACATTAACGACAACATAGCCACCAGCTACTACTTTTCGTTTTTCGTTAATATGATGCTTGCATCCGGTCTCATTTTTGAACTGCCCATGGTTACGTGGGTTCTTTCTAGGGTTGGACTGCTTTCTGACAAACTGATGGTCAAATACCGGAGGCATGCCATTGTAGGAATACTTATTGTTGCTGCAATCATCACACCCACACCAGACCCTATTACGCAATTGATGGTAGCTATTCCGTTGTACATCTTGTACGAGATCAGCGTTTTTATCGCTCGTTTCAATTTCCGCAAGCGTGAAAGCGAGGCTACGTAATGCCTGTTGGCACAATTAAAGAGATTAGCGAGCCGGTTGCGCCAGAGCTGGAAAAACTCGACTCGTTTATGCGCAGTCAGCTAAAGTCGCAAACAGCTCTGCTTGATACGGTTATTCGCTACATTTTGCGTCAGCGGGGAAAACGTGCACGACCGGCATTGGTCTTTCTTTCTGCCGGCGTAGCCGGTGCTATTAACCAGCGCTCTATGGTTGGCGCTGCCATGGTGGAGCTGCTTCATACGGCAACGTTGGTACATGATGATGTTGTGGACCAGAGTATGGAGCGTAGGGGAATGGCCAGCATCAACGCAGTGTGGAAGAATAAGATTGCCGTATTGATCGGCGATTACCTTTTGTCGCGTGGCTTACTGATGGCCGTCCATAACAACGAATACGATTTCTTGCGCGTAACATCCGAGGCTGTTCGGCGAATGAGTGAAGGAGAGCTTCTTCAGATTCAGAAAAGTCGGCAACGTTCGATTGACGAAGCCACCTACTTTCGGATAATCTCGGACAAAACAGCGTCGCTGATATCTACGTGTTGTGAGATTGGGGCCATTAGTGCACATGCACAACCCGAACACTGTGCTGCCTTACGTGAGTTTGGTGAGTTGATTGGACTGGCATTTCAAATTCGGGACGATGTTTTGGACTACACCAGCAGGAGTGCCATCTTGGGCAAACCGGTGGGCAACGATCTTTCGGAACAAAAGATTACGCTACCGTTGATTTACGCATGCGAGTCTGCACCACCGTCGGAGTCAAAGTCAGCCATAAAAACGGTAAAATCAAGGAAACCAAACTCGAAGGAAATACTGTCTATAATGCGATTTGTAAACACCTACAGGGGTGTGGAGCGAGCTCAGGAGAAGGCACATCAATTACAAGAGGCCGCTGTTCGTCTATTAGACGTGTTTCCACCTTCCACATACAAAACAGCGTTAATTGAGTTTGCTAAGTTTGTTGTGGAACGTCCATCGTGATTCCAAGGAGATTTGTTGATGAGTACCTTCAGCACCGTAAACCGCCAATTCGCATCTGCTGTAGATGCCGACTCTCTACGCACGTACGTACAGCGTGTATATGCGTGGATGGTTGGAGGATTGTTAACTACTGCCCTCACAAGCTGGATTGTTGCAAGTACACCAGCTATTCTTGAAGCCATCTTCGGAACGCCGCTGCAGTGGGTTATACTCTTTTCTCCACTGATTATGGTGTGGGTTTTGGCTTCTCGTGTTGATAGCATGAAGCCAAGCACTGCTGCCGGCTTGTTTATAGCGTATTCCATTGTTAATGGGCTGGCGTTTTCGAGCATCTTTCTCGTTTATGAACTCGGCAGTGTTTTTCAGGTGTTCTTCATTGCTGCAGGTATGTATGCTGCTGCTGCTGTGTATGGTTACACTACAAAGCGCGACCTGTCAGGATTTGGTTCCTTCTTGTTCATGGGTTTGATTGGACTGCTCATTACGATGGCGGTGAACTGGTTTTTGCAAAGTCCGGCACTCACCTGGGCATTTAGCGTATTGGGAGTTCTGATTTTTACCGGACTTACTGCTTACGACATGCAGCGAATCAAGGAACAAGCCATTGTCATGTATTCGGGTGATGCACTTGCTTCGAAACGTGCCATCGTTGGTGCCTTGTCGCTGTATCTCAACTTCATCAACCTGTTCCTTATGTTGCTTCGTTTATTCGGCGATCGCCGTTGAACGAACGAGGTAATGCCACCATGCTTACCGCTCCATCGGTGGCCCCCACGTTTGCCGGTACTGTTCTCGAACAGCTCCAGGCTGATTTGTGCGAGCAAGCCTTAGAACTTGCTTCCGAAGGTGTACGTTGTTATCCAAGCTACATCGGCGGCTACATTGTGCTTGCCAACAGTTACCTTAAGCTAGGTTATACCGATTCGGCACGCATCATCCTTTCTGAAGCAGACCGGCGTTTCCCTAACCGTTTGGTTGTTGCCGATATGCTTCTCGCTATAACAACGGCTGAAACGGAAGCGGCTTTGCAGATAACCCCGCCGTTACCATCTCCCGAGCCTATGCCTTTGGAGATACCCGAACAGCAATCCACCGTCACGTTGGAGCCGCTACCTGAGTCTGACTACGTCCATAGTGAAGTGCCATCGGCAACAGAAGACCAGCTCGTGGAACGTCAGCACGACTCTTATCCGCTTCGCATGATTGAATTGGCTCCGCCTGCTACTGATGCGCGCCTGATTCGCAGTACGGCCATGCGACTCATCCCGGGTCTTGAGTACACATCGCTTCGATTTGAAGCTGCTACACGGCGCGGTGGACGCTCAATACACGTCCTTCCTGAACCTCCGGAGTTCCGCACATTCCATGCTCCCAAGCCCGGTACGCCGGGCAACAAGTCTCCTGCTTCCCTTGAAAAACTTGCCATGCGCATCAGTAAGGTTCGTATGGAGCCAACCGATGCTCCGCAAACGGCAGTATCCGCGCCGGAACCACAACCGGCATCAACAGTGTACACGGAAACACTTGCCACAATACACATGAAACAGGGAAACTTTGCGCTCGCACTAGTGATGCTGAAAGCAATTACACCCAAGAATCCAGAGCAAGAAGAACGTTTGCGGTTGTACATCGCTGAGTGTCAAAAAAAATTGGGCGATAAGGGGCCTGATCAGTAGCGCCAGTTGTATGATACTCTGGAAGTATATCGTTAAGGCCCATGTAGGACCCTTTGTATTTGGAACAACGCTCATTGTATTTCTGTTCCTTACACAGTTTCTGATGCGCTTCCTGGGTGACCTTACAAGTAAGGGACTCGACGCAGCAACCATACTTGAGTTCGTTGTATTGAACATTGCCTGGATTCTTGTTCTTGCTGTTCCCATCGGCGTTCTGTTTTCAACTCTCATGGCCTTTGGTTCGCTGAGCAGCACTCACGAGGTAACGGTGATGAAGGCAAGTGGTATGGGGCTGTTAAAGATGATGGTTCCCGTTCTTGTGTTTGGCAGCATTCTATGGTTTTTTACTTTTTGGTTTACCGATTGGGTTCTTCCCGACTCGAACCATAGGCTGAGCATAATGATGCGCGACATTCAACGACTGAAGCCAACCTTTGCTATCGAGGCCGGTAAGTACAGCACAGAAATCGATGGCTTTACCATCCTGGCGCGTGGTATGGATACCAGCGGCACGATGCTAGGCGTAACTATCTACGATTATTCACGAGGCGACAGATTGAACGTTGTTAGCGCCGACACCGGCAAGCTTCAGTTTTCGCCATCTCTTACCAAACTCGTGTTAGACCTTTACAATGGCGAAGTTCACCAGAGCTTTCCAAACAAACCCACAGACTACCGTATTGTACAGTTTTCACATCATCAAATGGCGATGCCTGCCGAACGATTCTTCCTGGAACGGTCTGATGTGAGCGGCTCATCGCGCGGCGAGCGCGAAATGCGTATAAGCGATATGGCAGACATTGTTCGCCGTTCCGACAGCGCCATTGCCGTTGCACGAAGTAAACTGGATTCGTTGTGGGATGCACAGTTGGTGAATGTTACGCCCGAAATCAGTGAGCATACCTCGCGCTCGGAATCCCTGATGAGAGCTGCGGCATTTGTTAGCACAACACGTATGACCATAGAGGGAGAATGTAATCGCTGGTGGGCAGAACAAGAAACAGTAAACAGATACTCGGTAGAAATTCATAAAAAGTATGCGATACCGTTTGCCTGCTTCCTATTCGTGCTCGTTGGATGTCCACTCGGAATTCTAACCAGAGGCGGAAACTTCGGTCTCTCTGCTGCCATCTCGCTGCTATGCTATGTGGCGTATTGGATGGCACTCATGGGTGGTGAAAAACTTGCCGACCGTGGTCACGTGGATCCCTTGCTCGCTATGTGGATGGGAAACATCGTTTTCTTTGTGTTTGGCGTTGTTCTCACCACACGAGTTAACAGACGGTAGAACCTACCACACAAACCGTTCAAGTGCACGGTTGGCTTTGGCAAAGGCTTCGTTTACGGTGTTTCCGGTTGCGGTTAGGTGACCCATTTTTCTTCCCATGCGCACATCTTTTTTTCCGTACAGATGCAGCGCCACGTCGTTAACCTTAAGCATTTCAACTACGCTGTCCGGGATTCCACTGCCTGTGCGTTCTCCAAGTAGATTAATCATTGCCGCAGCCGGCACACGCATTTCGGCACTGCCTAGCGGCATGTTGGTAACTGCTCGTACATGGTTTTCAAACTGGCTTGCATAACATGCCTCAATGGTGTAGTGACCGCTGTTGTGGGGCCGTGGCGCAATCTCATTAAATACAATCTCGTTGTCTGTGGTTAGAAACATCTCCACACCAAACACCCCGATACCCTGTATTGATTCCACGCATAGCAACGCTAATTCCTGTGCGCGAACGTGCAGCACCTCGTCGATGGGAGCAGGAGCCAGTACGGTTACACAAATGTGCCCCTGTTGTATGGTTTGAACACAAGGATACACAACACTTTCGCCTCGTTTGTTGCGAGCCACCATCACTGCCAGTTCCTTCGAAAAGGTTACGAAGCTTTCGGCAAGAAGCGGACGCGGCTGTTCACCTTCCATGAATCTGCGCCATACCATGTCTATCTCCGTATCGCGTTGTATGGTGGCATTACCATATCCGTCGTAACCATGCGTTCGGGTTTTAGCAACAAAGGGATAACCGAACCGATCTCCAAAGTCAAAGAGATCTTGCTTGGTGGTGATTTCAGCAAAGTGTGGCGTAGGAATCCCAACAGCCGAAAAGGTTTGTTTCTGCCGGAGCTTGTCCTGCACCAGAGACATGGTTGCTGCCGTTGGATATACAAGCCGCTGCTCGCCGATGCGCTCGAGTATCGAAGGGGCTATGAATTCATTCTCAAGTGTGATGATGTCGCTAACATCAACAAAACCCTGCAACTGATTCGGCGAATCCCAACCTCCCGGAAAATCCAGTTTTGTAATCTGGCCAGCAGGTGATTCTTCGCCGTTCTCAATTACAGCTATTCGCAGCCCCATGCGCTGCGCCGCCTGTGCAGTCATCTTGGCAAGCTGGCCTCCGCCAAGAATACCCAACGTAAAAACCTGCGACGGACGATAGATAGACGGAAGCATGAAGTCACCAATGCATTGAGGGTTAGAGGTTAGGGCGTTCAATTACAACTACTGCCAGTCCAACTGCCAACGTATGGCTAAGCGTTACATGTATAATGCAGTGTTCCCACTGTTCTTTCATTGGGCCGAATAATTCAATGCGGGGCATTCCTGACGGGTCGTTACGTATGCCAACGAGCTTGAATGCCATACCGTTACGCATGCCCGTTCCAATGGCTTTGCTGAATGCCTCTTTCGCAGCAAATCGTGCTGCGTAATGCAAGAACCGCGTTTCTCCAAAGTGTTCGCAATATTCAATTTCTGTTTCAGTATAAATCCGATTCAGAAAACGGCTTCCATATTCCTGATATGAGTGTTGAATGCGAGGTACATCAACAATGTCTGTTCCGATGCCTATGATCATTGCGGGTGGTGATTACAATTGTGAACAGGATTAATCACGATTACTTCCAACAGACAAGTCTAAGGTCCGACGTATCGAATAAAGCAAATTCCGCATTCGGATCGAGGAACGCTGCCGCGATATACACACCGATCCGTACGGTTACGTTACACTCTTCGTCGAACTGCCATAA